>JADFXH010000009.1 GCA_015233675.1 Candidatus Omnitrophota bacterium | reverse complement strand
ATTTTGACAATCATGTTCATTGCGGTAATGGGGCCTTCTATCGTTATTGCGGTCTTGGGCTATGCAGTGATCAAAGCTTTAGGTCGTAACCCTTCGGCTGCGTCGAAAATCTTTGTGGGCATGGCGGTCATGCTGGTTTTTGTGGAAGCTATTTCCATTGTAGCTATCCTTATTATTTTTCAGCTATTTTCGACTAAGGGGCACTGATGGGATTTAAGCATTGGTTTGAAGGGCTGGAAATGATTGGCATGTTCATGGTTGTCGTAGGCTTGCCGTGTTTTTTTGTTGGATTATGGGGTTCTAAAATGATCAATGATTTAGGCAACCACCCTTCAAAAAGCGCCCAAATTCAGACATCGGCAGGCTGGAAGATCTTTTTAGTGGAGATGGTTTCTTTTGTATTATTGATAAGCTTGTATATATTTTTATTTAACCTCCAAAACGCGTGAAAGACAGGAGTTTTCTATGGGGTGGAATTTAATTATTCAATTTTTGATTCTGACGGCTTTCATCTCCGGCGTAATCATTTTTGCTCTTTATATGGTCTTGATCAAGACCGTGGATGGAGCGAAACAGCGTCTTGATCGTGATGCTGAAGCGGCCCGTAAAAGGGAGGCAGAATTAAACCAGAAAATTAAAGAAGCAGATGCTGAATTGCAAAGGCGCAATAAAGAATTAGATCTCATGGAAAAGAAAATGCGTCAGGAGTTGGAAGAGCAGATCACTAAACAAAAGGAAACGATGATCAATAAGGCCCGCGCGGAGGCGGAAGAAATCATCATCAAGGCCCAAAATGCCCGTGAGCAAATCCGTCGCGAAGTGGAAAAGACGATGGAAATAAAGATGGTTGATTATGCCTCGGGTATTATTGTGGAAATTTTGAGTGTAAAGGTCAAAGAAATTTTGGACAAGCATTTGATTGCTGAATTTATAGAAAAATTAAACAATGTGGATATGAGCCGTATCGGTATGGATATAAAAGCTGCGGATGTTATTTCTGCTTCGCCTGTGCCGGACTCTTTATTGGCGGATATTGCCAAAGTCTTTAAAGTTAAACTTTCACGTGATATTAAATTAAATCCCAAGATCGATCCTAAGATAGTGGGCGGGATTATTTTAATGTTTGAAAGTCTTCAATTAGACGGTAGTTTACAAAATGCCCTAAGAGAATCTGCGAATACATTGAAACAACAGGTGGAGAAACAGTATTCAAATTAAGGTTACTAATTCCCTTCAGGGGGACAACTGCGGAGGGATAAGTTGGGTAAAGCCAGTAAGGTTAAGGCAGAAGTCATGGAAGTTCGCGAATTAGTGGATCTCATACAGGTCCTTAAAGACGTCGCGGATATGAAATACCATGCTATGGCAGCCCAAAAAGTTAAATTTAATCGTTTTAATGAATCTTTCATAGAGTTTTTCAGTTTAGTCGGTTTTTCTCAGGTCCGGCATCCTTTAGTGAATAACAGCAATCCTAATTCGATCATCCTGGTGATTTCAACCGAGCGTGGTTTTGTTGGGGACCTTAACAGCCGTGTTATCGGCCGTGCCATGGAAGAAAAAGAGAAAAATCCCCAGTCTCAATTTGTGGTGGTTGGGAAAAAAGGCGTCATGAAGCTCGAAGGCATGGGGCAAAAAATCCTTAAGGCTTATGAAGATGTTGAAGATCGTGGTTTTTACGAGGTGGCTGTTGACATTAAAACATATTTAGTTAAAGAGGTGATGGAGCTTAGGGTCGGGAAAGTCATTATAGTTTATCCATGGCCAAAGGATTTTACTATCACTAAACCTCGTGCGATAAAATTGCTGCCTTGCGAGGATTTGTTGCCAAAGCAGAGTCAGACCGTTGAGAGATTTCAACAAGTTATTGAAGAGTCAGATCCTTTGGATATGACAGGTTATTTGGCGGATTTGTGGCTGTCGTCTAAAATATATGAGATTTTTTTTGATACTAATTTGGCGGCTGCTTGCGCGCAATCCCAGCAGTTAGATAATAGTTTAGGAAAAATGCGCAAAGAGCGCGAAGTGGTAAAATTAAAGTACCGCAAAGCCAAGCGCGGGGATATTGATAAAAGTTTGCGTGAAGTTTTTTCAGCCCGAATGATGGTGACTAAGTGAGGGTCATGAGCAAGGAATCATTACCTTCCACACGGAATATTTTCGCCGTCTGCTTCGGTTTACGACAAAAATGTTCTAAAGTTTCTCTTCATTTGGAACATTTTTGTCGTAAAGCCTTGCAGATTTTTGGCGAAAAATTCCTGAATGTGTGGAAGGCAATAATTCCTTGTTCATGCCTATGCACACATAGCGTTAAGCGGGTAAAAAGAAATATTAAAAGAATGTAGGGTATACGCGTCAAGACCAGCAGAATGCAAGGTTTGAGTTATATGTGCACATGGATCAGCGGGTGTCCTTAGCCTCAATATTAAGGCGCGCACGGTACCTGCTCAAGGGGGCTGTTTAGGGGGAATCCCCGTTGGGGCTGCTGTTAAGGTTGCCCTCGCCTAAGGAGCACCTTAATGTTGAGGCTAAGGACAGGGCCCGCGTCATCAAGCAAGCGAACTTTTGACAGAACCCAAGGGTAGCAGAGGAGTTGAAATATGGAAAAATCAGATAAACCGATCCCTGAGGAGGCATTGCCTCCCGGTGTGATAGCAAATACCGGCCGTGTCGCCGCAGTTCAAGGGCCGGTGGTGGACGTGCGTTTCCCTGAAGACGAAGAAGCTCCGGCGGTGTATGATTGCATTTTAACCAGGACCTTTGACAACAGGAAAATAACTTTACAAACGGCGGAACATTTAGGCCCTGGTTTGGTGCGCTGCGTTTCTTTTAACGAAACATTAAACCTGCAATTAGGAGCTCCATGTACGAATACCAGACGCCCCACAGCTATCCCCATCGGGGACGGTTGTTTTGGCCGCGTGATGGATGCGTCCGGCCGCCCGCTGGATGAGGCGGGCCCTTATGATTGTCCGGAAACAGTGCCTATTCGTAAACCGGTTGTTCAGGTCAGTTTTGATCTTAAGAAAAAGGGACGTGAAATTCCGGAACTTTTGGAAACGGGTATTAAATATATTGATTTGTTGTATCCGATGATCAAGGGGAGTAAAACAGGTGTTTTAGGAGGCGCTGGTTGCGGGAAAACCGTAGTTATTCTGGAGCTTATCAACAATATCGTTAAGGCTCATGGCGGCGCATGTGTGTTTACAGGGATTGGTGAGCGTATTCGTGAAGGCAATGAATTGTACTATGAATTGGAAGAAAGCCATTTGCTGCCTAAGGTTATGCTGGCTTTTGGCCAAATGGACCAGTCTCCGGGAGCCCGCGCGGAAATAGTCAATGCGGGGCTTACCATGGCAGAATATCTTGTAGCCAAGAATAAAGACGTGCTTTTATTCATGGATAATTTGTATCGTTTTATCCAGGCAGGGCAGGAAGTGTCAACACTTTTAGGTCGTGTCCCGGCCGAAACCGGGTATCAGCCGACATTGGCCTCTGAGGTTAATACAGTTCAAGAGCGTATCCGTTCTATTGAGGGCGGAGGTTCTATTACAGCCATGCAGGCCGTCTATGTTCCTGCAGACGATATGACAGACCCTGCGGTCGTATCTATTTTTGCCACGCTTGATGGTGTCGTGGTACTTTCCCGTGATTTGGTCCAGCGCGGTATGTATCCGGCCATTGATCCCCTGCAAAGTTCATGTACCAATCTTGATACCAACGTGGTTGGCCGCCGCCATTACGAAATATCTCAGCAGGTCATTCAGCATTTTAACAAACATAATTCCCTTAAGCGTATCGTAGCGGTCATCGGTTTGGAAGAGTTAAATAAAGATGATCAGAAAATTTATAAGCGGGCGGAGAAATTATATAATTTTATGACCCAGCCTTTTACGGTTTCCGAAGTTTTTACAGGTAAAAAAGGCGAATATGTTCCTCTGGAAGATAATATTCTCGGTTGTGAAAGGATTTTGCGCGGGGATTATGACCATATGGAAGCGCAGGATTTTTACATGATCGGTAAATCCCCCAGAATTTAATAAGGTTCTTTCGTATTTACTGGACTACTTTAATTTACGCAACTTCGATGGATAGCTATTGCATATTCAAATGGCGAAAAATCCCTGAATGTTCTGAATATGCAATAGCTATCCATCCTAGACGCAGGTATAAATTTTATTAACAATCCTATTTATATGTCCAATGAATAAGAAAGAACGGTTTTGATG
This sequence comes from Candidatus Omnitrophota bacterium, assembly GCA_015233675.1. Taxonomy (GTDB): domain Bacteria; phylum Omnitrophota; class Gorgyraeia; order Zapsychrales; family Fredricksoniimonadaceae; genus JABDGZ01. The sequence goes on along the minus strand of JADFXH010000009.1, from coordinate 97,555 downwards.
TAATATGTATAAACCTGTAGCTAACAAGATTCTTGTCGATGTTTTGGTTAAATCAGGGCTTTTAAGTGCTCAAGAAGCCGACCATTACGTCCAGTCCGCAAAGCAGGAACATAAGAATCTCAACAGTTACCTGATCCGTAATGGAATTTTAAACGACCGTGAAATCATCGCGGCCCTGTCCAAAGTTTTAAATTTACCCGTCCTGGATTTGAAGGAGAAAGAAATTCCCCAAGCTGTCATTGATCGCGTGCCGGTGAAATTTGCTTCCTTTTATAAGTTTATGCCTATTGCTATTGAAGGAAACAAACTCACATTGGCTATATCCTCACCGCTGGATGTCCGGATGGAGGATGATATCAGGGTGCATTTAGGTTTTGAGCCGCATGAGGTGCTGGCCCTTCGCAGTGATATTGATGAGGCCCTTAAGAAATATTACGGTTTGGCTTCGGATACCATTGACCGTATTTTAACCAAAGATCCGAATAAACGAAAGTTCGATGGCAATCAGGAAACATGGGTTGAAGACATTGAGAAAAAGAGCGATGACCCCTCTGTAGCCAAGTTAGTCAATCAAATCATTCTGGAGGCCTATCAGAAAAGGGCTACGGATATTCACATTGAACCTTACCGGGATAAGATGCGTTTGCGTTACCGGATTGACGGTATTTTGATGGATGCAAATTTGCCGCCGGAAGCCAGGCATTTTTTGCTGCCTATGGTTTCTCGAATTAAAATTATGTCAAATTTAAGTATCACAGAAAAAAGATTGCCGCAGGATGGCAGCACGGTTGTTCGCACCAAGGACCAGGATTTGGATTTACGTATTTCAACAATGCCGGCTTTGCGTGGGGAAAGTATGGTTATTCGTATCCTGCCGACTAAATCCATGCGTACCCGCTTGGAAGATTTGGGGCTCAATGAGCAAAATGCCCATAAATTCAGGGAATTGATTAAAGCTTCGCACGGGATTATTTTTGTTACAGGCCCAACCGGAAGCGGTAAAACAACGACACTTTATGCCTGTTTACATGCGTTAAATAGTGATGATCAGAAAATAATCACTATTGAGGATCCGATTGAATACGAGATGGAGGGTATCACTCAAATCCAGATAAGCCCTAAACTGAATTTCAGTTTCGCTGAAGGTTTACGAAGTATTTTGCGCCATGATCCGGATATTATCATGGTTGGAGAGGTTCGTGATCTGGATACCGCGGAAATAGCTATTCGTACGGCTTTGACGGGCCATCTGGTATTCTCAACTCTGCATACCAATGACGCGGCCAGCGGTATTACACGCCTGATTGACATGGGTGTGGAGCCCTATCTAGTGGCTTCTTCCGTCGAAGCTTTCGTGGCCCAGCGCCTGGTACGTTTGATTTGCCCTCAGTGCAAAGAAGAAGACACAAAAATTCCTGATACTGTTGCCCAGGAAATGTCCCGGTCACTTGGAATTCCTCTTAGTCAGGTCAGGGTTTATAACGGTCGAGGTTGTGAGACGTGTAATAAGACCGGTTATTATGGCCGTACGGCGATTTATGAAATTCTTCACATGGATGAATTTATACGTGCCATGTTGACAAGTAAACCCAGCACAGAATATGTCAAGCATGCAGCTATGAAAAACGGTATGGCTACTTTAAGGCAAAATGGCTGGCAATGTGTTGCCGCGGGTGTTACTACTGTATCTGAGGTTTTATATGTGACGTCCAAAGATGATTGGTCAGTTTTGCCTTCTGAAATTTTAACTGCTCCTGCCGGAAATAGGGTTTTATAATCGATTATGCCTTCGTATATTTACAAAGCTAAGAAAGACGCGGTTAATGCCATCACCGGGCAGATTAGTGCCCAAAATGAGGATGATGCTTTGGATATGATCCATCAATTAGGGCTTATCCCGGTGTCTATCGAAGAAAGCAACTCCGAGGGTGTTTTATTTAGCAATATTCGTGAGATTAAAATAAGCGATAAGGATCTATATCTTTTTAGTAAACAATTAGCCAACCTTCTTAAGTCAGGGGTATCTTTGTTGAAGGCTTTGGAGGTTTTGTCCGAACAAACCAAAAATGTTTATTTTTCCAGAGTTTTGAGCGAAATATCTATCGGTGTAAAAAGTGGACGTTCTTTCTCAGCCTGTCTTTTAGATTATCCGGCTATTTTTTCGTCTTTGTTTGTAGCTATGGTGCGAGCGGGAGAAGAGATGGGCAGTTTACGCCAGATGCTTATTAGCGTCGCTGATTTTTTTAAGGCGCAGGAAGAATTTTCCTCCAAAGTGCGCAGTGCCATGGTTTATCCGGTTTTTATGCTGGTTATTGGAATGTTGACCGTGATTTTTATTTTGACCTTTGTGATGCCTAAAATGTCTGTGATTTTTATGGATGCAGGTCAAAGCTTGCCTTTGCCCACCCGGGTGGTGATGGGTATAAGTCAATTTTTTAGGGCATATGGAATTGGTGTTGTTATTCTTGGAGCTATAGGTTTATTGGCGTTCAATCGCTGGAGAAGGACTCCTGAGGGAGCAATCCTTATAGGCCAATTTTTGTTGAATCTTCCTTATGTAAGAGGGTTTGTTTTAAAAGTGGATTTAGCGCGTTTTACCAGGACTATGTCCCTATTATTGGCAAGCGGGCTGGCTATTATGCGTTCCATTGAAATGGCCATTCCGATGGTGCATAATCCTCAGTTAAAAATGGACCTGTTTTCTTGTGTACAACATTTGGCTGCGGGAGAAAATCTGGGGATGTCTTTGTCTAAATCAAATTTGATACCTTTGATGATGGTGCAATTAATTACGGTAGGGGAAGAATCCGGGTCCCTGCAGGAATCTTTGGGTGATATTGCTGAAAGTTATGAGGCAGATATTAATGAAACAACCAAATTGATCACGACTGTTTTAGAACCATTGATGATTTTAACGGTCGGCGCTGTGGTAGGATTGATTGTTTTTGCCATGCTGTTGCCTATTTTTTCAATGGACCTGATGGCCCGTTAAGGCGGCGTTATATCCAATTTTTTATGTAGAAAGTCTTTACATTGTTGATTTTTTGATTAAAACTTATGGTAAGGATGTATTTAAAGGTAGGGGATCTGTAAGTTGAGATGGGTTGTGTCAAAAGTTTTATGAAAACATGGATTAGCGGGTGTCCTTAGTTTCAATGTTAAGGAGCGCACGGCACCTGCTCAAGGGGGCGGTTTAGGGAAGGTCACCCCGTTGGTGTTGCTGTTAAGGTTGCTCCCTCCTGAGGAGCCCCTTAACGTTGAAACTAAGGACAGGCCCCGCGTCATCTAGAAGCGGATTTTTTACAAAACCTTCAGATGCGAAAGGTTGTTGGCCGACCTAATCAATAGGAAAACTTAGTGGAATTATATGGAAGGATAACGATATGAGATTAAAAACGATGCTTTCAAGGGCAGGATTTACCCTGGTTGAAATTATGCTGGTTGTGATTATTATCGGAGCTTTGGCTGCGATGATCATCCCGCGTCTAGCCGGACGCGGAGAAGAAGCTAAAGTCAAGGTGGCTAAATCCGATATTGATGCAAATTTGGCCACTGCCTTAAAGCTTTATGAATTAGACAATGGTTCATACCCATCCACCGAACAGGGTCTGGCTGCATTGCGTGTTAAACCTAACACCAACCCTTTGCCTGAGAATTGGAATGGACCTTATATTGAGAAGGATCCCTTGGATCCCTGGGGACATCCCTACGTTTATGTGTCCCCCGGCGCACATCGCTCAGATTATGATCTCTCCTCGAAAGGAAAAGATGGGGCTTCCGACAAGGGTGAAATCAGCAACTGGCAATAACACGCAAGGTATTATCCCACCAGACAAGGGCAGAGAGCTGTATATCAATCGCAGGTCGATGCAGGGTTTCACCTTCACAGAAGTGATGATCAGTTTGGTGGTTTTATGCTGCGGTATTGTGTTAATTTATAAGTCCTTTTTTTTGTGCGCTGACTATTTAAATAATTTAACCTGCCGCCTTTACGCTTCTTCCCTGATCGATGAAAAGATCACAGATATTGCTAAATCTTTTGCCGACTGGCCTGTGAGGGATTTGGATTTCGGGAATAATACTGTCACCCTGGATATTAATTATAAACCTGTCCGTTTTACCTATGATATTAATTTAGCGCCTTTGGCTGATGTTAAAAGTGTCTGGCAGCTGGATGTTAAGCTCTCTTGGGCAGACGGCCCAAGATCCATGCATGCCAAGCGCAGTGCTTATATGATACGATAGCGCGTGTTCTTTCTTATTCATTATGGCAAGCCTACCAGCGGCCAGAGAGGGGAGGGTTCCCTTGGGCCAGTGACTTGGGCAGTTGCCGTGCGCTCCTTAACATCGAGGCCGGGCCGCCTGCCGCAATGATAGGTTGAAGGGGACAGTCCCCTTTTGCAACGAATAAGAAAGGACGAAAATTATATATACAAACCTCACCGATGGACAGCTATTGTTATTTTCAAAACATTCAGGGATTTTTTGCTAAAAGTCTTCGAGGATTTACATCAAAAATATTCCAAATGAAGAGAAGCTTTAGAATATTTTTGATCTAAACCAAAGAAGACGGCAAAAATATCCCGTTTTGAAAGTAACAATACTATCCATCGAAGTTGCGTTACTTAAAGTAATCCAGTAAATATGAAAGAGCCGTATAAATAGAGCCATGAATAATTCTCATCGAGGTTTCACATTTACGGAAGTGCTTTTGGTCTGCGCCATGTTTGCGCTCATAAGCCTTGCGGTGTTTCATGCCTTTTCCAATGGTCTCAAGTTATGGGCCCGCGGTCAGCATGTCATGGTAGAGGGAGATGTGGCTATTTTCCTGGACCGGATCGCTGAGGATTTGCGTCATACGGTTATTATCAGCGGTATTTCGTTAAAAGGCAGCAGTACAGAGTTGTCGTTTCCTGCCATTATCCTGGCCCCTGCCGATAATAATGGCTCCCGTTCCAAGGAAGGGATCACAGACCAAATTGGAGCGGTAAAGTACACTTTTGATGACAGTGAAAAAAAGATATACCGCCTTCAGGCGGCCTATGGGCAAGCCCTTAAATTACAATGGTCCAAACCGGTTGAAGTGGCACACATGATAGAAGGCGTTTCGTTGCTCTATTATTTTAAAGCGGACCGCGGGCTTGATGTCAAAAGTCAAACGGATCAAGGTGTCCCGTTAGGGGTTATGATTGATGTGCAATTTATGTCGGAAGCGCACATTCGTCATATGCGCCGGTTTTTGATTATTCCCATCGGAGGCGGTATATGAGAAATCGTAGTTGCCGTCGAGGCATGGTTTTAATCTTTGCTTTATGGGTTCTTGGGATTTTGACGATTTTGGCAGTGAGCGTGGCCGCGGGGATTCGCCAGAAAATTTTTTTGATCGCCCGTCTTGATGAGCGCAGCCGCATGAATTATCTCCTTCAGGCGGCAGTAAAAAAGACCGCTGGTTATATTCACCAGCAAATGGAGGTTTCCTCGTTTGCGTATACATCAACTGTCAAAATGAACCTTCTTAATAACGCTGATGAATTATCTAATATTATTTTAGGTTCAGATAAGGCAGGCGTCGGCTATGTTTCTTTGTCGGGAGATGATACGTCCCTGCGCTGGGGCGTGGTGGATGAAGAAAGCAAAATTAATCTTAACAAAACAAATGAGCTGACTTTGACGAACCTGTTAATCCGGATATTGTCACTCCAGGATGAGGATGCGGTAAAACTGGCCAGGGCGCTTTTGGATTGGCGCCAATACGGCGAGGGCGAAATCAAAGGTTTTTTTAGCGAAGACTATTATTCTAATTTACAGTATCCGTATCCTAAAAAAAGCGCTGATTATGAAACTTTGGATGAAATATTGCTGGTGAAGGGAATGAATAAACAGATGTATGACAAGTTTATTAATTATGTAACTATTTATGGGGACGGGGCCATTAATATTAATACGGCTTCCAAAGAAGTTCTTTCAGCTTTAGGATTGCCGGAGAGCCTTATAGATAAGATTTTTATTGTGCGCCGTGGGAAGGATGCCATTGACGGCACGCCGGATGACCATACGTTCTTACAGACGTTTGAAATTGCCGCCGATGTTAACGCTGTTATTAAATTAAATTTAGATGAGGCCAGGGCCATTGACGCATTAAATATGAAGGGGCTTTTGACTACTAATTCTTTTTATTTTACTATCGAAGCCGTAGGGAAACTGGCCGGCCGGTCGGCGTCGAGCTCAGTGTGTGCGGTATATTCATCCCGAGAAGATAGAATTATTTATTGGAAAGAAAGATAAAATATTTTTTTTTCTCATGGTTATGCGAATAAAAATGGTTATAATAAGTTTAAGCTCATCGGGGTATACATGTTTGGTTCAGACAAAAAATATTTAACTATTTCCATTAACGAAGGCGTTATTAAGATTGCCCAAGCATCATCTTCCGGCAGTCTCTATAAGGCTGCTCGGGCTTCGTATATTGCAAACTCCGGGGTAGACGAGGCGGCAAAGACGCTCAAATCTTTGTTAACCCCTTTTAACCGCACAATTCCTGTGATATGTGTGATTCCGGCAAGTGCAGCTACCGCTAAAAATATTGAAGTCCCCTCAAATGATCCTGAAGAAATCAAATCTATCATTAATTTACAAGCCAGCCGCCATACGCCTTACTCAAGGGAAGAGGTGTTGATTAGTTATATTAATTTAGGCATGAATGCTTCTAATAATACCAGTATTTTGCTGGTCATTGTTCATCGCGATATTGTCAAGGAGAGGATTTCGATTTTAGAGAAATCGGGCCTTGATGTGGATAAAATTCTTTTTGTGCCGGAATCACAGGCGCGTTTTTATGCCAAAGCGCTGAATTTAAAGAAAGAAGCCTCTCCTGTCGGAGTTATCGATTTTTCTTTACATGCCACCACGTACATTGTTATATCTAAAGGTTCTTTGCTTTTTGTCCGTCACATTCCTATCGGTATTAAAGCTATTCTGGAAGGGGTGGATGCAACGGCAAGATTGCGCGATGAGCTGATGAAATCAATGGATGCTTTTGCCCAAGAAGGCGGTCGTGAAGCTCCGAACTCTTATACGGTAACCACCGCGCATGAATCGGTGGGCAATATCTTATCTGTTTTAAAAGATACTCTGCACATCGGGTTTCAGGTAAACGCATTCTTGAATTTTATCAAGGGGCCGATGGATGTGAAAAAGAAATTACAGAGTGATTTTGGTGATGATTCCTTTCTGGATGTGATAGCCCCTGCTTCAACAGCAGTTAAATGCGAAATTAATTTGATGCCTGAAGAAATGATATTGAAAAAAACAGTTGAACGCCAGAGTAAGGAAGCCAGCAAATCCGGTGTGGCCGCGATCATCATTATGCTGCTTGTCGGAGTTATGATCATGAGCAATATTTATTTTAAAGACACATACTTAAACAAAAATTTGCGTGAACAATTTGCCCCACAAAAAGCACAGGTGCAAGCGCTTCAGGAGCAAATGAATAAAGTAAAATTGGTGCGCGGATTTATTAAGGGGCGGATGGTCTCTCTTGATATTATTCATGAATTGTATGACATTACCCCTAACACGATTTATCTTAATAATATTGTGGTTGATGATCAGGGGACAGTCACCATTGATGGTATTTCGGATTCAATGTCGCAGGTGTTTTCTTATGTTAAATCCCTGGATGATTCGGCTATGTTCAAGGATGCTAAAACTAAATCCACCTCTACTAAAAAAGATAATGGCAAGGATGTTGCGTCTTTTGAAATCGAGTTTAAATTGAATTCTTCAACTTCGCTCACTACAAAGGAGCCGGCGTGAACGAAATTAATAAATTTATCGCAGGCCTTAACGATAATCAAAAGAAATTGTTAATTATCGCTGTGGTGATTGTGATCGCGGCTTTTTTTGACCGGCTTTTAATTGGTCCTACGATGTCGCGTTTGTCTGCTATAGAAGAGGACATCACCAAAGAGGAAGCGTCTATAAAACAGGATATCCGTTTTTTGGGGTATAAAGACCGTATTCTTAAAGAAAGCAATGAAATAGCCCCATATTTAACAAAAAATATGTCGACTGATGAGGAGATGATCGCTGCCTTTCTTAAAAAAATAGAAAGTCTGGCAACCCAAGCGAAGGTCAATTTGATCAAAGTCAGCCCTGCGCCCGGCGAGCAGGATGCGGAGTACTGGAAATATCATGCTGATTTGGAGTGTTCCGGTAATCTGGCGGATGTGGTTTCTTTTATGCACCTTATTAATTCCAATACAGATTTGATGAAAGTTGATAAATTTAATTTTAGTGGCAAAAAATCCGATACGGATGAGATTAAGGCCACCATGACAATTGAAAAAATCGTGGTTAGCCCTAAGACCATGCCTCCCAAGCTCCAGGATACCAATGTGCCGCAAGCTGCCAAACCCTCTTCCCCGTAAGAATACCAACAGTGTCAAGAGCCGCAATAAGGGTGTCCTTATAATTTGTGTTATTATCTTCATTTTTTGCTCTTCTGTTGTTCATGCGCAAATGCAAGTCCTCAAGGATACTTATGAGCGCGCGGTGAACGCTTATGACAGGCAGCAGTATGATCAGGCTATTGAACTTTATCAGCAGATAATCAAAGTTGCTCCCGGATTTGCCCCAGCTTATAACGGGATGGCCCTGGCTAATCAAGCGGCCTCAGGAGATGAGAATAAAACTATTGAATATCTTAAAACGGCGGTCAGCTATGATCCTAAAATGAGCCAAGCGTATGATAATCTGGGACGCATCTTTTATGGTCGTCAGGATGTGGATCATGCCCAGGAATATTTTGAAAAAGCTTTAAAAAATGATCCGGACATGGAAAGCTCCCAATTAAGCCTTGCTTGGATTAATTTATTGATCAGATCAAAGCCGTTGACTGCTCTTAAATATTTTAAAAAAGTAGTTGTGAAGGACCATGATCCCAAAATTTATTATGGTATGGGTTCGGCATATTTTGCCAGCAACCAGCGTGCAGAAGCGATGGAGATGATTACGAAATTGCATGACATGGGGGAGGATGAGCTGGCTTCCCGTTTGGAGAAATCGCTGCGTGAAAACAAAAAGGTCAACACCGATACAGATGCCGCTGCTTTCAATCCTTCCTCTCAGCCGGTAGGCTTAGGTCCGCTTAGCCCAACCCCTGATAAACCAACCGGCACGCAAGTACGCCTGCGCGGTAAATTGTCGGATTATTGATGAGGGGACTGTCTTGGCCTCGATGTTAAGGTGCTCCTCTTGGCGAATTGCCACCAGAAGGGCGATTTCCCTTAATAGATGACTTGAGCAGTTGCGGCCCGCTCCTTAACATCGAGGCCGAGCCACCCATATATTGCCTCATGTCTATTATATCGTCATGCTGAGCAAAGCGAAGCATCTTAAGGTTAATTATCGTCGGACCTTAAGATCCTTTGTCCCAGGATGACGGTGTTTTTATTGGATAATTGTGAGTATAGATAGTAAATTTTATTTACCAGCCCAATGAATAAGAAAGTACGTAAATTTTTTAGCCCTAGCGAGATAATAGGCAGGTTCTTTATTCATCTATTACCTTAAAGACTTTAATGCGGGTGCGGCCGGTCAGGTCATGGCTTAAGATAAGCGGTTTAAAGTATTGCAGGCCGCGTCCGTCGAAGTAATAAAGTTTCATGATTAAAGAATTGGCCAAGGCGTGATCCATAAGCCTGGCTACATATTGACCGTCTTCTTGATACAGCAGCACAGAATAATTTAAATCTCCCTCAGGGTTTTCGTGTTCCACAACGCGGTTATTCTTAAGATAGAAAACACTTAAAGGATGGCCTTCTCCGTATTGAGGAGAATGGATTTGGGCATCCATGGTGTTCAGATCAACGGCTAAATTCTCGCGGAAGATCAATTGATTGCTGTTCTTTCCGATGAGGCTCAAGGAACTACTGTATTTGGGAGAGCCTCCCATCGTGCTCCATAGAAAGTCTATAAACTCTTGTGTGTTGCGTTTAGGCACATCTTTTAACATTTCGGGATTGGAATTAACTTCTTCCATTTTCTTAATATTCCAGCGGCCTGTAAAAGCGATCATAAGATTATCATCAACAAGTTCAGTGTAGACCAGAACATAACTATGCGGATGCTTATCATGAGTCATTGACAAAAGGGCTTGTATTTGGTCATTTCTGATTATGCCTTTGAGAGTTTGGGCCGCCTGGGGTTTATTTTCAGAGGCAATGGCAAGAAGTAAGGTTGTGGCATCAGAAAGTCTTAAACCGCATTTGACTAAATATTCCGCAGGCTTATTGCCGCTGGCATTAAGCATGCGCAATATTCCCCGTGCCTGAGCTTCATCCTGGGCCAAAAACATATTAGCCATCCAATAACCTACAGCACTCTGATCCAAAGATGCTCCGTCGAAAGGAACGCTGCGATGGGCAATGGCTTTGATAAAATGACCCGGAGCCCACCAGGTGTTGACAATGCTATCGGCTGGTGAATCGGTTTTTATTTTCGTTAAAGCTTCATCCCAGGTTGAATTAAAAATGGGAGTTAAAACCGTACGAATGTCGCTGTTGGCATTAAAGAGAGTTAAGATAATTAAAAGTCCGGCCAATGGCAGGCCGACAAAGCGTAAGTTTATTAGACGGTTGACAGCCGCAGTTGCCAGGACGCTTAAAGGAATGGTGGCAAAAAGAACAAACCGTTCGCCATTAAAACTAAGAGCCATGGTTACAAAAAGAAAAATGGTCACAACAAGGGTATCTATCACGAGAGCTTGACGGAAATTTTTTAGACTTAAGCGCAAACTGTAAATCCATCCTCCCAAAGCTAGCAGCATAAAAACCGGGCCGCCGGCTGAGGCGATGATATCTCCCAGGGTTGTTTTTTTTAATTCACCGACGGCCATAAAAAGATTTGGCCATAGGTCAAGCCCGCGATGCGTGAATTTTCTTAATTCTCCGAAACCTTCTTTAAACAGGATGAAGAAGTCTTGGATAGAAAAACATAAACTTACCATCAAAAGGGCGGTCCCTATAAATACAGAAAGGAATAACAGGTTTTGGCCTGCGTGTATTTGGTCTTTTTTGATAAGAAAATTATAAAAAGCCGCGCTTAGGGCACAGGCCACACCAATAAAGAATAATAATCCCCAGCCTTGCCAGAACAGGGCGTAGGCAGATAGGGTCAAACCGAAAATAATCGCCCACAGACAGCTGTCTTTTTTAGAGGTAGACCTTAAAGCTAATAAAAGGCATCCTAAGAGCAATAAAGGAAATAAAATGTTATAGGGATCAGTGCGGAACCATCCCAGAGATCCTCGTTTTAAATTAATAGGTGCCATAATTAGAAATAAAGCACCGATAAATGAGGCTATTACGGGATAATTCAGCAGCCGGCAAACCCATAAAAAGGCGATTAATATGAAAAGATAACTAAAGAGCGGTGTATAGGCCACCGCTGACATTAAAGAAATGTTAGGGTCAAATATTTGCAGGAATTTGTAAATCATAAAACCCCAGTAGGGATGAAGTGTAAAAGGCTGCCAATTCCCAAACGGGGCGCACATTAAGGGATTAAAATACTTGCTTCCTTTAATAATGTCCGCGATACGGCCTTTGTTGACGATATTTTCAGTCAAATTATAAAAATCATAAGGATCGGATTCCAAGAGATAGATTCTTTGGGTGCCGGTGAACAACTGCGATGGGCCGCTATGAGAGGTGTTAGCCTGATTAGCCAAGCTTATGGTGACCCTGTCAATCGCATCCATGAATCTTTGATGTTCTGTGTGCATGGTTTCATTGAGTTTTTCTTCAGCCAGATGATTGGCCAGAGCCGGGGGCATGGTGGGGGATTGACTCAAGATTTGTTTAAGAAAGGTCTGTTTGATGTTGTAGACAACTAGAAGAGTTGCCTGCTCGTGGGCGTTGTCCCACATATGGGATCGAAGAGGATAAAGCCGTATATAGCAGCTTAGAATAACAAGAATAAGCCAAGCCAGCGCCCATGGCCAGAATTTAGATTTATTGTCCATAATGAATTATTCTCCTTACAGGAACGCGTGAAGTCTGAACAGCTATTCTTATTATGTATTCGGCACGGGAATATTTTTCCCGTCTGCTACGGTTTACAGCTTGGATGCTATCGCGATAAGGCATATGCGGCACCCAAGCTGTAAAGCCTTGCAGACATTTGGGAAAAAATTCCAGAATGTGCCGAATACATAATAAGAATAGCTGTTCAGCCATCCTAAATGTGTTTCTAAAAAGACAATTCATCTAATGATGCGTGCATTATAAGGAATGAATTTGTTCTTTGAAGCGACTGTGTCATTTTTAGCCAAAAAACTTATGATGACGAGGGCATTTAAGCCCTCAGGCTTAAATGGTCAAACATGTTTGAGCTCTTTATTTCCAGAGAAAGAAAGAGCGAGTTGTTTGACCACCGAGTCGTCATAAGAATTTTTGGCGTTAAGAAAATGACTTTCAGGAGCGAAAAGAACAAAATCATTCCTTATAATGCATGCACTAGAGTTGCATGCTTCTATGTCCGTGTGCTCATGAGGATTATGGCATATTTTTCTTATATTGCAAATATTGCTGGCGGATTTTATTGGAAGCAATGGCTATGCTGGAGTTGGGCATGGACTGGCGTTTGGCCATGATCATTCCCAGGAGCCTGCCCTGATCATCAAGGATAGGACCGCCGCTGTCGCCATGGGTGAGATCAATATCCAATTCCAGGAAGTCATGATTTGTAAATCGTCGCCTCTTGAGGATGCGTTTAATATGGGCCGACATAATAGATTGGCCGTTGTAGTCTGAATTCCTGACTGCAATAATATGGTCTCCGATTTTGACAAGGGAAGAATCTGCCCATTGAACGCTTTGCAGTGGATAGGGCGGCCGGATTTTCAGAAAACTAAAATCATAGTTCTTAGAGGAGAAAAGTATTTTTGCCGGAAGTTTGGTGCCGTCTCTAAGAAGCACAAAAATAAAAGGAGCATGGATAATTGTGTGCGTATTCGTTACAATAATACCGTAAGGGTCAATGACCAGCCCTGCAGCCGTGCGTTCATAAGTAACGGTTCGCGGGTGGGGTTTTGGCATGGTCCTGGTCAGCTCTGTCCGGATGGTGACCATAGATTCTTTGGTTTTTTGGATACGATCGATCCGGTTGCTATCTGCCCAGCCAAATGAGGAAAAGAGAAAAAAAAGGCATTGTGCCATGACAAACGAAGAGGCAGAGCGGCTTAACAGGCGTGGCCACAACTTAATTGGCAGGGCTTGCAATGGCACCGTAATAGTCCTTGACGGGCGAAAAATAAACATTTACTATTCTCTCATAAATTTTTATGAATAAAATAATTATTAGGCCTTACATGTCAGAAGACCGGGCCGCTTTGCGCAAACTTTGTTGTGATGTGGCGGATCGCGGAGCCCCTATTGAAAATTTTTTTCCCGATCGAGAAATAGCTGCGGATTTGCTGACTAAGTATTATACGGATTATGAGCCTCAATCGACTTTTGTTGCTTTATGTGATGAGCGCATAGTCGGTTACATCAATGGCTGCATGGATAATCGCCGTTATGGGCTAGTAGTGTTTTGGCTTTTATTGCCGGCAATGTTGATAAAAGCTTTTAAACATGGCCTTTTTTTCAGGCCTGAAATCCGTCAGTTGTTGTGTGGAGCATTAAAGAATTGGCGCAGGATCTTTGTGTGGCGCAAGAAGTCTTTTCATAGTCATCAAGGGCATTTGCATGTCGGCATCGCGGGAGATTATCGTGGTCAGCAGTTGGGACATAATTTGGTCAATACATTAGCGGAACGTGCGGCTGGGTTGGGCATTGCTGAATTAGCGGCTTCTGTTCATGACGCTAATAAATCAGCCGGCGGTTTCTTTGAGGCTCTGGGTTTTGTAGTCCGTGAGCGTTATCCGATGGTTCTGATTCGTGATGGAAAGGAGGAACATTATCATTCCCTGTTATATGTCAAAACAATTTCGGCTCATTAATATCACTGCCGTATTTTTAGTTTTTTTCAGCGTTGTAGCTCTCGCTGGAGAATCAATCAATAATAATTTGACCCTTGCTCCGACGGATCGTATATTGGTGCTTGCTCCTCATCCGGACGATGAAGTGTTAGGTGCGGGCGGAGTGATTCAGCAGGCCGCAGCCATGAAATTGCCTTTAAAAATAGTTTTTCTTACTTACGGGGACAGCAATCAATGGTCTTTTCTTCTTTATAGAAAGCATCCGGTGGTTTTCCCTGGTGCTGTGGAAACGATGGGATTAGTGCGGCATGATGAAGCGATAAATGCTGACCGTATTTTAGGGGTGGCAGGGGATAGCTTGATATTTTTGGGCTATCCGGATTTTGGCACTTTAAATATTTGGTATTATCATTGGAACCAGCGGCCGGCATATAGAAGTATTATGACCCGTGTGACATCTGTCCCTTATAAAGGGGCCTATCGTTTTGGCGCGCCGTATAAGGGGGAAGAAATTCTTCAGGATCTGAAATCTATTCTAAAAGATTTTAAACCGACCAAAATTTTTGTTTCTCATCCGGCGGATCATAACGGCGATCATTTGGCGTTATATTTGTATTTGCGCGTAGCTCTTTGGGATGACGGGATGGGGGAGGCTGTCCAGTTGTATCCTTATCTCGTTCATTATTTAACATGGCCAAAACCCAAAGGCTTTCATCCTGAAAAAGACATTGTGCCTCCCGAAGCTTTAGCAAGCCATGAAATCTGGAAACAATTTCATTTAAGCGCTTTACAAATAGAGAACAAGAAAAAAGCTTTGCAGGTACATAAGAGCCAATATTTTTCCAGCCCCAAGTATCTTTTGTCTTTTGTAAAATTCAACGAACTTTTTGGCGATTTTCCGCTGCTGAAATTGCATTTGAATGAGAATATTTCGGCTATTTCAGGACAGAAGAAGCTTATGACGACAATGGAGTTGCCTGAAGAATTAAATGACCGGGAGCGTTTGGCTTTTGTTGGTGTCGACTGGAAGTCCTTGCGTTGGGAGCCTGAAAACTTGGTTGTCACCATTGGCCTCTCCAAACCCCTGGCACAGGATGTGGAGGCATCGATTTATTTTTTTGGATATAACAGTAAAATCGCTTTTGCTCAAATGCCTAAAATTAATGTTCGTTTGGGGGTATTGAGTTATAGCGTTTATGATCAGAATAAACGTCTGGATCAGGAGGTAGTACATGTGAGCAGGAGACCTAATGATGTTACAATTACGGTTCCTTTGAAATTGTTAGGCTATCCTCAAAGGATTCTCACAAGCGCTAAAACATCATTGGCTAATTTCCCATTAGACAATGCTTCGTGGGTCGTTGTAGAACTTCAGCAATAATTACTATGGTTTGAAGAAATTTTAAACGACCAAGCATGGTCCAAACAAAATCGGCGGCGTAATATGGCACGTCTCAAACTTGATGTCAGGCACAATCAAGCGGTTAAACTTCCCAATGGCCGCACCACGCGTATTACTATTATTAATCATCCCGGAGCTGTTATCATCGTCCCGTTTCTAAACAAGGATACCGTTGTCATGTTGAGGCAATTCCGTCCGGCATTAAAAAAGTACATATATGAACTGCCTGCAGGTACTTTTGACCCCCATGAATCCATGGCTGTTTGCGCTCGTCGGGAATTGCTAGAAGAAACCGGCCTTAAAGCTCAAAAATTGACTAAATTAGGTTTCATATATCCTGTGCCCGGTTATTCAACGGAAGTTATTCATATCTACAAAGCTGAGCAATTGACTTTGACTTTAGGACAGCCGGAAGAATATGAAGTAATTGAAACCATGCCTATGACTAGATCTAAGATTCGAGGGCTCATGACGCAGGGGAAACTCGTGGACGCAAAGAGCATTTGTGCTTTTGTTTTTTCCGGATGGCTATAAAAATTCTGATATCATCATTATTGAAACTTTATTTTAATGAGACAATCGAATTTCTTAAAACATAATGCCGCATCTTTGAAACTTTTAGGCGCTATTTCTATTGGCTGTCTGCTGGGGCTGATCTTTAAAGAAAAATCTGTTGTTTTCAAGCCTTTCGGCGATATTTTCCTTAATCTGCTTTTTACTATTGTTGTTCCCCTGGTCTTTTTTTCTATTTCCTCAGCTGTGGCTTCCATGAACAATATTCAACGCCTTGGGAAGATCATTTTATGGATGATGGTGGTGTTTATTGTTTCCGGCGTTATCGCCTCAGTCCTTATGCTGATCGCGGTACAGATTTACCCGCCTGCACAAGGCATCAACATCTCCTTGCCGGGTGATATTCATTTTGAACCATTGAATGTGTCTGACCAAATTGTTAAAGCTTTTACAGTCTCTGATTTTTTTGGTTTATTGTCTAAAAAGAACATGTTAGCTTTGATCATTTTTGCTTCGCTGATAGGCCTTAGTGCTTGTTCCGTTGGAGAAAAGTCAAAAGCGTTCACCGTTTTTTTATTGTCCGGCAATGCGGTGATGATGAAAGCTATTTCTTATATTATGCTTTACGCGCCTGTTGGATTGGGGGCGTATTTTGCCTATTTGATCGGGGTACTTGGGCCGCAATTGCTTGGCACCTATGTGCGTGCTATGACGATTTATTATCCGATAGCTATTGCGTACTTCTTTATCGGTTTTTCTTTTTATGTATTTTTAGCCTCGGGTAAAAAGGGGTTAAAGGTTTTTTGGCCCAATATTATGCCCGCGGCATTGACAGCTCTTGCGACAAGCAGCAGTATGGCCACCATTCCGGTGAATTTAGAAGCGGCCGAACGTATAGGCGTTCCTCAGGATATCCGCGAGATGGTTATTCCTATTGGTTCAACGATTCATATGGACGGCTCTTGTCTTTCCGCCGTTCTTAAAACTGCCGTGCTGTTTGGATTATTTCATATGAATTTCTCATCCCCATGGGCCATGGTTACTGCCGTCGGGGTCGCTCTTTTGAGCGGTACGGTTATGAGCGGGATCCCTGCGGGCGGGTTTTTGGGTGAATTGATGATTGTTACTCTTTATGGTTTCCCGATCATAGCCATGCCCATCATTTCAATGATAGGCACTCTTGTAGATCCTCCCGCTACTATGGTTAACGCAATTGGAGACAATGTGAGTAGCATGCTGGTTGCCCGCATCTTGGGCGGTAAAAATTGGATGTCGAATTATGAACAACCTTCAAGGCCCTGAGCTACGGTATGCCCCTTGCTTTTGACTCGAAGCAATAAACATATGACTCGGTATTTTAGTCTTATGCTTTTGTTTAGTTTGCTGGCTCTATCTGGCTGCTGTGTCATTACCCCAAAAGTACTGCAAGGACTCGATGGGTCTATTCGTCAGGCTATTCTTGTTTCTCCTGCGATGAAAGTTCCCGGCCAAGCGTTTTTAAGTGCATGGCAAAAGCAAGGCAATATTTGGTATCGTAAATATTTTGTTAGCGCCGTGATCGGCAGAAATGGCTTGGCTTTACCGGGTGAGAAAAAAGAAGGGGATGGCAAAACGCCATCAGGCATATATCTATTGGGGCCTGCGTTTGGTTACGCGTCCCGGATAAATACAGGGCTTTTATATCGTCAGGTTACGGATAATGATTTTTGGGTGGATGATGTGCGGTCCTTGCGATATAATCAGTGGGTTGTTGGGAAACCTGCTGCCGGTTCTTTTGAAAAGATGAAGCGTTTGGATAATCTTTATCAATACGGAATTGTCATCGGGTATAATACACATCCGGTTATAATCGGAGCTGGAAGCGCCATTTTTATGCATGTTTGGCGCAGGTACAATAGTCCAACGGCGGGATGTGTGGCTCTTAATCAAAGGTGTCTGCGTAGAATTTTACATTGGTTGTGCCAACAAAATCAACCGGTTATTATTCTGGAGTAAAACCAATGCCTGATGAACATGCGTTAAACAGTATCCTTCAATCTTACGGCGTGTCCAATCCTATCAGCGGCGGCGGGGGATTTAATTGGTGGAATATTTTGGGGGGCATTATTTTTGGTATTATCGGCATGTGTGCTTTCGCTTATGGGAAAAAAGAAAAATGCTGGCGTCCGATGGTGATAGGCATTGCGCTCATGGTTTACCCGTATTTTATTCCTAATACCATAGTATTCTTTATCACCGGTATTGCCCTGACTGCCGCGTTATATTTTTGGAGGGAGTAGAACAATGAGTCAGAAAGTTTTACGTTTGGCAGTCATTTTAGCCGGCTGTGGCAATAAGGACGGTTCCGAGATTCATGAATCTGTTTTAACGCTATTGAGCATTGACAGGACAGGCCATCAATACCAGTGCTTTGCTCCTGATGTGCCGCAAGGCCGCGTGCTTAATTTTTTGACCAACGAAGAAATGAAAGAAAAGCGTAATGTGCTTCTTGAATCCGCCCGGATTGCGCGCAGTAAAATAAAGCCATTATCTGATTTTGACCAACAGGATTTTGACATTTTGATTTTTCCCGGTGGTAGCGGGGTGGCATATAATCTTTGTACATTTGCCGTTGATGGGGGTAGAATGACTGTCTTGCCACAAGTGGAGGCCAGTGTACGTGCCATGCATGAGGCTGGCAAACCTATTGGCGCCTTGTGCATATCTCCGGTAATCATTGCTCAGGTATTGAAAGAGGTGAGCGTGACCTTTGGTAAAGATGAAAAGATAAACGCCATTTTTCAAAAATCAGGAGCCAAGACCGTCAATACCGATGCCCGCAGTATTGTGATTGATCATGATAATAAAATTGTAACAACGCCTTGTTATATGCTTGATGCTCGTATTAGTGAAATCAGCGAGGGAATAGAAAAGCTCGTCCAACAACTTATCAGAATGGTTTAAAATTATGCGTATCCTGGTTATAGAAGACGAAGTTAAAATAGCCCAATTCATCAAGCGTGGCCTTAAAGAAGAGGGCTACGCAGTTGATGTTGTTAACGATGGAGAAGAGGGGCATTTTTTGTTAAGTTCAAATGAATACGACGCCATCATTCTGGATTTAATGCTTCCGAAAGTAGATGGGTTAACTCTCTGTCGCACATTACGCACAGAAGGCAATCAAACGCCCATTATCATGCTGACTGCCAAGGATGCGGTCAAAGATAAGGTCAAGGGTTTGGATTCAGGGGCGGATGACTATCTCCCAAAGCCTTTTGCATTTGAAGAATTACTGGCGCGCGTGCGTGTGTTATTGCGCAAAAAAGACGGCCGCGTGCAGACCCAGTTGAAAGTGGACGATTTGAGCCTGGATCTATTGACCCATAAAGTCATACGAGCAGACCGCGAGATTGATCTTACTGTCAAGGAATACGCGCTATTGGAATATTTGATGCGCAACGCGGGAAATATCGTTACCCGCACCATGATTTCTGAGCACGTATGGGATATTAATTTCGACACCTTTACCAATGTTATTGATGTCTATATCAATTACCTGCGTAATAAGATTGACAGCGGCTTTGATAATAAAATGATCCACACCGTACGTGGTAAAGGGTATCTTCTTAAAAAGTAAAACATGCTTCTTCAGTCCATCCGTTTTAAAATCGTCCTGTGGCACATGTTCATTTTATCTTTGGCCCTATTCGTTTTTGGGATGGTGCTCTATCATAATCTTTCCCTAAAGATCTCCAATGATACGGATGATATTTTACGCTCACGCGCTAAAGGTATTGAGCAATCTATCAATACTTATTGGGAAGCTGAACGTATGAATATTGCTGATGGTGATTCAAAAGTCCATTTTACCAAAGAAGACAATATCAATTTTATAAAGATTGCCAAGCGCTGGGTTGGGGAAAAGATCAATGATCCGGATTTGATCAATATCATTGTCCGTATTTTTGATGCTCACGGTTCTCCGATTGCCTCTAGCCGGAATATTCCTATGGAGCATCTTAATTCACATATTTTTTACGATGTTAAAAAGGGCGCTGATCACTTTGAGAATGCCTATATTTATGTTAATGAAAAATCTTCTTTGTTTAGGATCTTTACCACCCCGGTCATGGAATATAAAAGGCTTTCTTATGTGGTGCAGGTGGCAAGCCCCTTGGTCCAGCTTCACACGGTGCTTCGTAATTTGAGATTTTCTTTGCTTTTTTTGCTGCCCTTGACAGCTGTATTAACGGGTTTGAGCGGGATTTTTTTAGTTCAATTGACGCTTCGTCCGGTTAATCAAATGATTGAAACTATTCATCAGATCACGGCTGAAAATCTTAAGCTGCGTCTGACAATGCCGGGCACCAAGGATGAAATAGAGTCTTTAGCAAAAACTTTTAATGAAATGATTACCCGTCTTGATGAATCGTTTACCTCCCAGAGGCAATTTATGGAAGATATTTCTCATGAACTCAAGACCCCTTTATCCGTTTTGAAGGGGGAATTGGAAGTCACTTTGAAGAGGATCCGTTCTCCCCAGGAATATGAATCAGCTCTGCATAGCAACCTTGAGGAAGTCAATCGTCTGGCAGGCATTGTAGAAAATCTTTTGACATTGGCCCGCTTTGATGCAAAAACCACAACACTTCAGGCGGCGCCCCTGGACCTTAACTTGTTGATTAAAGACGTTGTGGAAGCTATTCAGGTGTTAGCCATACAAAAAGAAGTAACGATTCAATTTAATAGGGCTCATACGTTAGATATTATCGCTGACAAGAATCAAATCAAGAGACTGATCCTTAACATTTTGGATAACGCTATTAAATACACGCCATCCGGAGGAAAAATTTCCATAGATTTAAGTCAGCAGAAAGATTCAGCGAATATTGATATCGTAGACACCGGTATTGGTATGCCCGAAAGTGAATTGCCTTATATTTTTGACCGTTTTTACAGGGTTGACAAATCCCGCAGCAGCATCGGTTTTGGTTTAGGCTTAAGTATTTCCCAGTCTATTGCCATGGCTCATGGAGGAAAAATTTCCGCCAGGGCCAACCTCCCTAAAGGGACTGTTTTTACTATTTCCCTTCCTATAAAATCAAAGACAACGAACGGAAGTTAAATAAAGTTATAGAATTTTAATTTTGTTTTAATGATCGTTTAATACGCAGGGGGTTAAACTAACATACTCCATAAGTGTTTAGCTCTATAATGGGGCTCAACAGGACAATAATGAAAAAAATTGTTTTAACTTTATGTGTTTTTGTTGGCAGCATTGCCTCGGCTTGGGCAGATGATTTGGCAATGGCCGCCACAATGATGGACAGTTCGCAAACAATATTGTCGGGAGTAGTCAAATCTGTTTCTTGGGCAGACCCAGCCAAAGGGACAAAATCTGAAATTGTCGTTATTGACGCCGACAAAAAGACCATTCATATCCTGGTGACGTCAACCACCACCCTTTGGGATGCGGATGCAAAACCCCTCTTGCCGGATAAAATCGTCGCCAATGGTCATGTGAATGTAATTTATCTCACGACACCTGAAGGCGTGAATATAGGCAAATCCATTAAAATCCTGAAATAATTAGCCGTTGCCCGAAGCCCCGTCCTTCAAAGACGGGTTTTTTATGGTGCGCCCGGCAGTGTCAAAAGTTTATGAGCGCGTGATACATGGACGGCTGACACTGATATGTTGTTCTGGCTAAAATCTTTGTTCATGCTGGTAGGGTGGTTTCCCACATTCGGGGTCACGCGTCAAGACCAGCCGAATGCAAGGTTTCAGATTTTTATACGTCAGAACAACATATCAGTATCAGCCTGAGCAAGGATTGGGTGTTATGCATGAAAAGAGATATTGTTTGCGAAACATTCAGGGATTTTTCGTCAAAAGTTGGCTAGGATTTACAGCAAAAATGTTCCAAATGAAGAGAAACTTTAGAACATTTTTGCTGTAAACCGACGCCAACGGCGAAAATGTCCCGTTGAGCAAATAATATCTCTTTTTATGCATAACCTGCAAGAATTTCTGACACGACCATGCGCCCGGCAGGGATGTCCTGTGTTGACATATGAGAAGGCTTTCTATATAATTACAAATTCAAAGTGAGGGCTGTTATGAATAAAACTATGTTTGAGAAAATATGGCAAGACCATCTGGTTAGAGAGTCTCAGGGAGACACATCTATTATCTATATTGACTTGCATCTGGTGCATGAAGTGACAAGTCCGCAGGCTTTTGCGGCATTACGAGAAAATAAAAGGATGGTGCGCTGTCCGCAAAAAACAGTGGCCACCATGGACCATAATGTATCGACACGCACCAAAGATATTGCCAAGGTTGATGCAACATCCCGAACGCAAATGGATACCTTGTCTAAAAATTGTCAGGAATTTGGTGTTCGCTTATATGATTTTGCGGACAAAGACCAGGGGATCGTACATGTTATAGGCCCTGAATTGGGTTTGACTCTCCCGGGTCTCACCATTGTCTGCGGTGATTCCCATACCGCGACACACGGAGCTTTTGGATCATTGGCTTTCGGCATAGGCACTTCTGAAGTTGAACATGTTTTAGCTACGCAAACATTGCAACAGAGCCAGCCTAAAACCATGCTGATCAATATAGACGGTAAATTAGGCAAAAAAGTGACCTCCAAAGATATAATCTTGTGTGTTATTGGTCAGATCGGTACAGCCGGAGGGACTGGTTATGTCATCGAGTATGCGGGTTCTGCGATACGAGACTTGTCAATGGAAGCGCGTATGACCATTTGTAACATGTCTATCGAGGCCGGGGCCCGGGCAGGGATGATCGCTCCTGATGAAATAACTTTTAATTACATCAAAGGCCGTGACTTTGCTCCTAAGGGATCCGACTGGGGAAAGGCCGTTGCCTATTGGAAAACCTTACCCAGTGATAAGAATGCAAAATTTGACAGAGTTATCAATATCAAGGCGGAAGATATTAAACCCATGGTGACATGGGGCACGTCTCCTGGTCAGGTGACCACTGTAGAGGGGGTTGTTCCTGATCCGGAGAGGATGGAAGATGCGGTTGAGCGTACGGCGGCCCAAAATGCCTTGGCTTATATGGACTTGAAACCCGGGACAAAAATATCAGATATCAAGATCGACAAGGTTTTTATAGGTTCGTGCACCAACGGGCGGATTGAAGATTTACGTGAAGCAGCCCAAATTGTCAGCGGCAGGAGAGTCGCTCCCGGGGTCACTGCCATCGTCGTCCCCGGATCCGGGCGCGTGCGTCTTCAAGCCGAAAAAGAAGGGCTTGATCAAATTTTTATTAATGCCGGATTGGAGTGGCGTTTTGCCGGTTGTTCCATGTGTTTGGGGATGAATGATGATCAATTAAAAAAAGGCGAGCGTTGCGCATCAACCAGTAATCGCAATTTTGAAGGCAGGCAAGGCCCCGGCGGACGTACGCATTTAATGAGCCCCGTAATGGCTGCCGTTGCCGCCTTAGAAGGCAAAATCACGGATGTAAGAATTTTTAAAAGTTAAAGAGGGTGTATGCAACCATTCAAATTTCATTCAGGCATCGCAGCTTTTGTAAATAGAGTAAATGTGGATACTGACGCTATTATTCCCAAACAATTTTTAAGAAAAATTGAAAAAGTTGGTTTTGGCAAACATCTTTTTCACGAATGGCGATACAGTGATTATGAAGGCACCAGAGAGAACCCTGATTTTATTTTGAATCAGGAACCCTATCGTAAGGCGACGGTCCTGTTAGCCCGGGATAATTTTGGCTGCGGTTCCAGCCGTGAGCATGCTCCCTGGGCTTTAGGGGATTTCGGATTTAGATTGATCATTGCCCCTTCATTCGCGGATATTTTTTACAATAATTGTGTTAAAAATGGTATTTTACTGGCTCAATTAAAATCCCAAGAAGTTGATGAGATATTCACTTTCGTTGAAAAGAATAAAGGAGCCGTGATCAGTGCCGATTTGCCGGCGCAAACAGTCACAGCTGGAGGCAAGACTTATTCATTTGCAATTGATGCTTTTAATAAGGAATGCTTGCTTAAGGGGCTGGATGGTATTGGCTGGACACTGCAATTTCAGGATAAAATCGCGGCCTATGAAAACAAGATTAAAAATCAGTATCCATGGCTTTCGAGGGGTTAATTATGTCTGAAATAAGGAAATTTTCTTCTATAGTTGTCGACGGTAATGATCGGGCTCCCAACCGCTCAATGCTTCGAGCTACCGGTTTTAAGGATGAAGACTTTCAAAAACCGCAAATCGGGGTTGCTTCCACCTGGAGCATGTTAACACCCTGCAATATGCATATCGATAAATTGGCCCGTAAGGCGGTTGAGGGCACGGACGCGGCCGGGGGCAAAGGGATTATTTTTGGGACAATTACTGTGGCCGACGGTATTTCCATGGGTACCGAAGGGATGAAATATTCTTTAGTGTCACGCGAGGTGATTGCTGATTCAGTGGAGACCGTTGCTGCCTGCGAAGGTTTCGATGGATTAGTAGCCATCGGCGGCTGCGATAAAAACATGCCGGGTTGTGTCATGGCTATGGCCCGTTTAAATCGTCCGTCGGTTTTTGTTTACGGCGGTACGATTCTGCCCGGCTGCCATAAAGGCCAGAATGTGGACATTGTATCGGTCTTTGAAGCGGTAGGCAAACACGCCGCCCAAAAGATTTCTGACCAGGAACTTAAAGATATTGAAACCTGTGCTATCCCCGGTCCTGGTTCATGCGGAGGCATGTATACGGCCAATACCATGGCCAGCGCCATTGAAGCTTTGGGTATGAGCCTGCCAAACAGTTCCATGCAAATTGCTGTTTCACCTGAAAAAGAATTGGACTGCGTCAATGCCGGCCGGGCAGTATTAAATTTATTGAAACAAAACCTTAAACCCCGCGACATCATGACCAAAAAAGCTTTTGAAAATGCCATTACAGTGGTGACGGTTTTGGGCGGTTCAACGAATGCTGTTTTACATTTGATCGCTATTGCCCATTCTGCAGGGGTAAAATTGACCTTAGATGATTTTACTCGCATCGGCAAGAAAACACCGGTCTTAGCTGACCTTAAGCCTAGCGGACGCTTTGTGGCGGCAGAATTAGCTGCTATAGGAGGGCTTGTGCCCTTAATGAAAATGCTTTTGGATAATGGTTTGTTGCATGGCGATTGTATGACGGTGACAGGTAAAACTGTCCGTGAAAATTTAAAGGATGTTCAGTATTATCGTGAAGGACAGCAGATCATCCGTCCTTTGAATAATGCTATTAAAAAAGAAGGCCATTTGATTATGTTATACGGCAATTTGGCCAGTGAAGGGGCTGTTGCTAAAATCACCGGCAAGGAAGGCCTGTCGTTTAGCGGTAAGGCTAAAGTTTTTGAATCGGAAGAAACGGCGCTTAAGGCTATTTTAAATGGTAAGATCGTCAAGGGAGATGTGGTTGTGATCCGTTATGAAGGGCCTCGCGGTGGCCCGGGCATGCGTGAAATGCTCTCTCCGACTTCTGCTATTTCCGGACGAGGTTTAGGCAAAGACGTGGCTTTGGTCACGGATGGTCGTTTTTCCGGAGGCAGCCATGGTTTTGTGGTGGGGCATATTACTCCTGAAGCTTTTAATGGCGGATTATTGGCCATTGTTAAGAATGGGGACATTATTACTATTGATGCCGTTAAACGGCAAATTAATTTAAATTTATCCATAGCAGAGATCAAAAAACGCCAAAAAGTTTGGAAGCAGCCAAAACAAAGATATACGAGCGGTGTTTTGTCAAAGTATGCTAAACTGGTAACCAGCGCCTCAAAAGGGGCGGTGACAGATTAACTATGGCTGGAAATTCATTCGGACAACTTTTTAAGATCACTACTTTTGGCGAAAGCCATGGGCCCGCCATTGGTGTCGTCATTGACGGCGTGCCGCCGAAATTGCCTTTATCTGACGCTGATATTCAAAAAGATTTGGATCGCCGCAGGCCCGGACAAAGCAAAATTACTACCCAGCGTCATGAAACTGACCGGGCTCAAATCCTCTCCGGAGTTTTTGAAGGCCAAACCACCGGAGCGCCGCTGGCCATTCTTATCCGTAATGAAGATCAGCGTCCCAAAGATTATGAGAATATCAAAGATGTGTTTCGCCCCGGACACGCGGATTTTAGTTATATGGCCAAGTTCGGCTATCGCGATTATCGCGGAGGAGGGCGTTCATCCGGACGTGAGACTGCTTCCCGTGTCGCTGCCGGGGCTGTAGCTAAAAAGATTTTAGCGAAACATAAGATCCAAATCATTGTTTATACCCTGGCTGTGGGGGATATTTATGCCCAAAATATTGATTATAAAATTATCGAACAAAACGCTGTACGTACGGCTGATGCCAAAGCAGCTGCTGTTATGATTGCCAAGATTGAAGAAGCCCGAAAGCAAGGGGACTCTATTGGGGCTATACTTGAATGTGTTGTCAAAGGATGTCCGCCGGGTTTAGGTGATCCTTGCTTTGATAAGCTCAATGCCCGTTTATCCTTAGGGTTAATGTCTATTGGTTCGGTCAAAGCAATTGAATTCGGTGACGGATTTGGTGCCAGCCGGTCAACTGGCTCAGTGAATAATGACCGCTTTGTCCTTAAAGCTAAGAGAGTCTCTTGCCTTACTAATCACTCCGGAGGTATTATAGGCGGCATATCTACCGGTGAAGATATTATTATACGCTTAGGCTTAAAACCTCCGTCGTCTATATCCCAACTGCAAAAAACGCTTAATGAAAAATACCAGGAAGTTCAGGTGCGGGTCAAAGGCCGCCACGATCCTTGTTTGGCGCCAAGGATTGTGCCGGTGGCTGAAGCTATGATAGCGTTGACGCTCGTCGATTGTTTAATGATTCAAAAAGCTACAAAATTGTAAATCCTATCACTGGCACATGGATAATCAAAAAGTCATTCTTATCACTGGCTGTTCGAGCGGTTTTGGTTTGTTGACCGCAGTACGTCTGGCTGGCAAGGGTCATTTAGTTTGGGCGACCATGCGGGATTTAACTCGCAAACAGTCCTTGGAAAATGAATTGGCCAAGCGCAATGCTCAGGCCGTTATCCGAGAACTTGATGTTACCAAGCCTTTCACCATCAAAAATGTCATCGAAGAAATTCAGAAAACGCATGGCATTATTGATGTGCTTATTAATAATGCGGGTTATGGCATCGGTGGATTTTTTGAAGATTTGAGCGAAGAAGAAATCCGTTCGCAGATGGAAGTTAATTTCTTCGGGGTACAAAACGTATGCCGTGAAGTCATCCCTTTGATGCGTAAGCGCTCACGAGGGAAAATTATTAATATTTCCAGTATTGCCGGTCAGGTAGCTAGCCCTTGTTTGGGCGCATATAATGTCAGCAAATGGGCCTTGGAAGCTTTTAGCGAAAGCCTTTATTTTGAGCTGGCTTTGTTTGGGATCTCTGTTTGTATAGTTGAGCCGGGGAGTTATCCCACTAATATTTTTACCCAAAACGCGCATTATGCCGGGAATTTTGACAATGCCCAAAGTCCCTATTTCCTGTTTAGTCAAAAATTGAAAAATCTTGCTCAAAATAATACTAAAAAGCTTAAGCGTGATCCTGATGATGTGGCCCGGCTTATTGAGGACATTGTCAATAATTCCAAACCGCGGTTGCGTTACGTTTCTGATTTATCCTCCTGGTCTCGCATGATAGCGCAAAAAATATTACCACCGCGTTTAGTTTTATATATTTTCAGGAAGATCGTTGATGCAGACAAATAAAATACCTTATCAGCGTATTATTTTTGTATGCACTAATAATGCTAATGGCCAAAAAGTCTCCTGTGGGGACCATAAGGGACAAGAAGTTTTTCGCTTATTGCGCGAAATCGCCAAGGAGCGTAATCTGCATCCGAACATTCGTGTGACTCAGGCCCAATGTTTAGGACAGTGCGCCAAGGGTGTCAATATTATGGTCTACCCCGATAATGTTTGGCACAGTGACGTGCGCCTGGAAGATGTCCCTCAATTGGCGCAAAAGTATATTCAATAAGGGAAGGCCTTTATGGAATATTGTTTTGGATTAAAAAAACTGACTTTAGCGGCCATGCTTTTTTTAATTATTTCATCTGTATATGCACAGACGGTCAAGGGGCCTAATGATTTAGGATTGACCTACATGAAACAGGGCAATTTCAAGGAAGCTGTCGCGGAATTTACCAAGGCGATTGAAGCAGACCACAAAAATGCTTCAGGATATGCCAACCGTGCTCTTGCTCTAGCCAAATTAGGCAACTTAACTGATGCCATCTCTGATTCTACACAAGCCATTGAAATAGATCCAAAAGATTTTAAGGCCTATACTGATCGCGGCCAATTCTATGTTAAACAAGGAAATTTAACAGCTGCTTTGTCAGATTATAACGAAGCTATAAAAATAAACCCAAAATTCGCAGCTGCCTACAACAATCGCGGCATTATTTACTATAACCAAGGCAAAATCACTGATGCTATTTCTGACTATTCGAAAGCTGTTGAAGTTTATCCTAAGGATGTCATAGCCTTGGTTAACCGCGGTAAGGCCTATGTAAAACAAGGCAATTTCGATGCTGCTTTGATGGATTATAATAAAGCTATTGAATTTTTTCCTAAAGAGGGGATTCTTTACAGGAAGCGAGGTCTTGTCTATATCAAAAAAAGAGATTTATCTGCCGCCATTGCAGACTATAACAAAGCTATTGAGCTCAACAGTAAAGATAGCGTTGCCTATTATATCCGTGGGAGCATCTATTATGATCAGCAAAATTTTATTCAGGCCATTTCTGATTTTACCCAACTTATTGCTATAAACTCAAAAGATGCTAAAAACTATATGATCCGTGCTCTTTCTTATCTTCGAGAGATTAAACCTAACGAAGCTATTGCTGATTTGACTAAGGCTCTGGATTTAAATCCAAATTATACAAAGGCTTACTATAACCGGGCTGTTGGTTATTATCAGTTAAAACAATACGATAAGGCATGGGCTGATGTGCGCAAGACTCAGGAATTAGGGGGCACGGTTAACCCTGGTTTTATCGAAGCTTTAAAAACGGCATCGGGTAAATAGGCTATGCTCAAGGAGTGCATTAAACAGCTCTTGGGATATTTTTGGAAGTCCATGCGTTCCACAACAGCAACGCCGAGAAAGGTCCTGATAATCCAAAAGGGGGATGAGTATGGCACAAAAGAAAATCGCTATTTTCAAAATTAAGAACCGCAGTGGGTATGCTGCCATTTGCAGTGAACATTTAACTGAGGGCAAAAGTAAAGCAGAAGCTTTAGCCCGTATGGCAAAAGCCTTGAAACGTACCGCAAAAAGAAACAAGCGTTAAGAAACACGATAGAGTGATTGCGTTTTATTTCTATGCCGTTTATACTGAGAATAGACAGATTCATTTTCTTAATATTTTCGGTTTTTTCATTTTTTTGATAACAATTTATGACAGCGCTTCCATCATTTTTTAACAATAAAATACCAATTTTAAAGCAAATCCCTATTTTTCAGGGTTTAAATTGGTTTGTATTAAACCGCATC
Source organism: Candidatus Omnitrophota bacterium (assembly GCA_015233675.1). GTDB lineage: Bacteria > Omnitrophota > Gorgyraeia > Zapsychrales > Fredricksoniimonadaceae > JABDGZ01. The sequence continues at coordinate 68,118 of JADFXH010000009.1, read as the reverse complement.
AGCCGTTGCGTTGAAATTGTTGACTTTAACAAAGGTGACATTATTTGCCAGCAGGGTGCGCCTGCGGATGCTTTTTATGCCCTGGTTTCGGGACGGGTTTATTCTTACAGCCTTAATCCTTCCGGCCACAAAGAAGATGTTGATTTTATCCTGCGCGGGATGCAATTTGGTATTGTCTCAACATTGACCGGAGAAAATCATTCCCGAACATATGAGGCAATTAATGATTCCGTTGTTATCAAGATCAACAAAGACAGTTTTTCACAACTGCTTAAATCAATCCCCCAGTTGGCAGTGGCCTTAAGCCAGAGCTTGTCTCAACGAATACGCAAACAGGTCACTCATACTAAAAATACTCAAGAAAGCACCATTATTGCCGTCTACGCGCCTGTACAGGGGGCCGGCGCTTCCACTTATGCTACGAATCTGGCTTTAGGTTTAAAAGAACAGACGGATAAACGGATATTACTTTTCAGTCTGTCTTCCGACATGAGTGAGGATCGCATGGATTTGACGCATATTGCAGGGGATCATCATTCTATTCTAAATACGATCATCAAGGGGGCGCTGAGCGTTGATCTTTTAAGTGCTAAATTTGATCAGCAAAATACGACACTTATGAGCAATATCAGCCAATTTGTCAGCGCGCTGGTGAATGACTACAATTATATTGTACTGGATTTGCCCAATGAAATGGATGATGTAGTCATGAAAACGTTGACACAAGCTGACGTTGTTCATCTAGTCAGCGTTGACAATGAAAGGGATCTGGATACTACCCGTCAAGTGATTGATAAGATCAGTGAGCAGCTCAAAGAAAGATTCGATGCTGAGAGGGTTCAGGTTATTATCAGCGGGGTCAAAACAGAAAACCGCTTTTCTCCCGAAGAAATTAAAAAAATTCTAAACTATGATGTTTTTCTTTTTTTGCCTTATTTACAGGCTTCGGAGTTTACATGTAAGAAAATAATTCCGGGATTTACATTTGTTGAGGTGGAAGCCAAGAGTGAATACGCTCAAACTATACGCCGTCTCTCTCGTCAAATCAGCAATGTGATGATTGGGCTTGTTTTAGGAGGCGGAGCTGCATTAGGCATAACTCATATCGGAGTTATCAGGGTTTTGGAACGCGAAGGAATTCCCATTGATATTGTTGTCGGAAGCAGTATGGGGGCTTTAATCGGGAGCATATGGTCTCTGGGACATACCGCGGATGATATGGAAGAATATGGCCGTGAATTTGAAAATATTATGGGGCTGCTTAATATTTATGACCCCATTGTCCCGATCGCGGGTTTTGTGGGAGGAGAGGGCATACGCCAGTGGCTTAAGGGAAAATTGGAAAACAAAACATTTCACGATAGTAAAATTCCGATACGGATAGTTGTTTATGACCTTTTTCATCGAAAAGAAATTGTTGTGAGCGACGGCTCTTTGGTCGATGCTGTTTGTAAAAGTATAGCCATCCCCGGTGTTATCAGGCCTATCATGGAAGGCAAACAAATGATTATTGACGGCGGCGTATTAAATCCGCTGCCGACAAATGTATTGACGCAGATGGGTGTTAAAAAGATCATTGCGGTCAATGTTTTGCAATCCCCCGAAGAAGTGGATTGGTCTCAAAAAAAGGAAGATGAAAATTTAATTAAATTTTTTGACCTTCCTTTTTCCAAACATCCTTTCAAGTATATAGGTTTTCGTTTACACAGGATTTTTTCAAAAATATTTACGCCTAATATTGCGGATATTATCGTGCGGACCCTGCAGGCAACTGAATTTGTGATAGCAGAGCAAAGCGCCAAACAGGCTGATGTCCTGATCCATCCGGACTTAAGGGGCATCCAATGGTATGAACTGAACAAAGTCAACGAATTGATTAAACGCGGCGAAGAAGCCGCCCATAAGGCCCTGCCCGCTATTAAAGCATTAGTGGATAGATAAAGTCAAAAAACTCTTTAAAATCTCCTGCCATTGGCCACAACTTGGCCACAACTTTCTTGTCAAACCGATTGAATCGTGGTAATCTATATACGTCAAAAGTCGAAGTATATAGTCCTGTTTGTTCTGATAGCTGCCGCAATAAAGCGCGGTGCGGGCAATCGGCAGGGCCTGTAAGGAGAGTGTACGGTATGGAAATTAAAATGATGGTTCAGAGCACGCCAAATCCAAACGCGCTTAAATTTATTTTAAATGTTCCTCTTAAAACCCAAGGCAAGGTTTCGTATAAAAATGCCCAACAATGCGTTCATAATCCCATGGCCGCAGCTTTATTTACCATTCCTAATATCACAGAAGTTTATTTTTTTGATAATTATGTCACAGTGACCCAGGATGGCAGTTTAGACTGGGATCAAATCCAGGAACAGATCAAAAAGATTGTTTTAGAATATGCCGCGGACCATGATCCCAATTTTCAGGTAGAGGAAAATAAAAAACCATCAATAGCAGGTTCTGATGATCCTGAAATTGCTAAGATCAGTGCGATTTTAGATAATACTATACGCCCGGGGCTTCAAATGGACGGAGGGGACCTTCAAATTGTGAGTTTTGATGGGATCAATTTGACGGTTCATTACCAGGGAGCGTGCGGCTCATGCCCCAGTGCCACGATGGGAACCCTTAATGTTATTGAGAATATATTACGTGACCAATATAATCCTGAAATCACGGTACAAACTGATGGGTATATGCAGGAGCAGGAGTATGGGACAGCTTACTAAGAAAAAATGTGTGCCTTGTGAAGGTATTGGGCGGGCCTATACTTCTGATGAAGCCCAATCCCGGTTAGCTGAAATTTCGGGTTGGGTTTTGGGTAAAGATGGCAAAAGCATTGAACGTGCCTTTATATTGAAGAATTTTGTCGCCTGCGTTAATTTTATCAATAAGATTAAAGATATTGCGGAGGATGAAATGCACCATCCGGATTTGCATTTGACCGGGTATAAGAACTTGAAAGTGGTTTTATATACGCATTCTCTTGGCGGAATTACCGAGAATGATTTGATTGTGGCTGCAAAGGTTAATCAAATTTCCTAAATTTTTCCTCTTTAGTAAAAGAGGGGGTTGTGTCAAAAGTTTTATGAAAACATGGATTAGCGGGTGTCCTTAGTTTCAATGTTAAGGCGCGCACGGCACCTGCTCAAGTGGGCGGTATAGGGAATATCACCGTCGGTGCTGCTGTTAAGGTTGCCCCCGTCTGAGGAGCACCTTAACGTTGAGACTAAGGACAGGACCCGCGTCATCTAGAAGCGGAATTTTGACAGAACCAAAGAGGGAGTTAGGGGGGATATGTTTAAAATTAATCGTAAATTAGAATATGCCCTGATCTCCTTGCGGCATATGAGCAGTAAAGCGCCGGGCCAGTTGAGCTCAGCCAAGGAAATTTGTGATATATACCATACGCCTTTTGACCCAACTTCGCGCGTTTTACAGATCATGGCTCAAAATGAGATCGTTCGCGCTGAGCAAGGGGCCCATGGCGGCTACCAGATACTCAAGGACCTTTCGAAAATCACGCTTTTTGATTTAACTCAGATCATTGAGGGGCCTATCAAGATCGTTAATTGCTTCCATGGCAATTACTCGAATTGCGATATGACCTCCCAATGCAATGTCATTTCGCCCATGCTGAATTTGAATGAACGGCTTTCAGAACTGTTTAAAACCATCAATGTGCGTGATTTGATTTCTTCGCGTAATCAAGGTGAACGGCAAATCCGGACTAAGCATTTTATGCAGGGAGTCGAGGTAGTATCAAAAGTTATATGAGTGCAATGGACGAGCCTGCAAGAATTTTGACAGAACCGGAGCGAGGCAAGGGAATAATATATGTCAGATAACGTTAAACAAAAAGAATTACAAGACAATAAATTATCAGGTGCCGGCGAATACCGTTATGGATTTCATACGGATATTGCGGAAGATAAGCCTCCCAAAGGTCTCAATGAAGATACGGTGCGCCTTATTTCTTTTAAGAAGAAAGAACCTGAGTGGATGCTTGAGTGGCGTTTAAAGGCTTTTCGTCATTGGCTTAAAATGCAGGAGCCCACGTGGCCCAACTTTGAGTATGGGCCTATAGACTATCAGGATATATATTATTATTCAGCCCCCAAGCAAAAAAAAGAAAAACCCGCGAGCTTGGAAGAGGTTGATGAAGAGCTTCTTAAGACTTTTGACCGTTTGGGCATAGCGTTAAGCGAGCAAAAGCGTCTGACCGGTGTTGCAGTCGATGCTGTTTTTGACAGTATATCCGTAGGGACGACACACCAGGGAGAATTGGCCAAATACGGCATTATATTTTGTTCCATGTCTGAAGCTGTTATTAACCATCCTGACCTGGTTAAGAAATATATAGGATCTGTGGTTCCTTATACGGATAATTTCTTTGCGGCTTTAAATTCAGCGGTCTTTTCTGATGGTTCATTTTGCTACATACCCAAAAATGTACGCTGCCCGATGGATCTTTCCACCTATTTTCGTATTAATGCCGAGGATACCGGTCAGTTTGAACGCACCTTGATTATTGCTGAAGACAGCAGTTATGTCAGTTATCTGGAAGGTTGTACTGCCCCCATGCGTGACACCAATCAATTGCACGCGGCGGTCGTTGAGCTGGTGGCTTTAGACAATGCCGAGATCAAATATTCGACGGTACAAAACTGGTATTCCGGTGATAAAAATGGGCTTGGCGGTATTTATAATTTTGTAACCAAGCGCGGTAAATGCGCAGGGTTAAATTCCAAGATTTCCTGGACCCAGGTGGAGGCAGGAAGTGCCATTACCTGGAAATACCCCAGCGTTATTTTGCAGGGGGAAAATTCAGTCGGGAAATTTTATTCTGTGGCCTTGACTAATAATCACATGACCGCGGATACCGGGACCAAGATGATCCATATCGGGAAAAACACCAAAAGCACCATTGTCTCTAAAGGTATTTCTTCGGATTTTGCACACAACAGTTATCGCGGATTAGTCAAGATAATGCCGAGCGCGGATGGGGCTCGTAATTTTTCCCAATGCGACTCCATGCTGGTGGGGAATCATTGCTCAGCCAACACCTTCCCTTATATTGAGGTTAAAAACAATACGGCTGTCGTAGAACATGAGGCTTCTACTTCCAAAATCAATGCGGAACAGATGTTTTATTTGCGTTCACGCGGTTTGGATTTGGAAGAAGCTGTTTCTTTGATCATTAATGGTTTTTGCAAGGACGTTTTTAAAGAGCTGCCCCTGGAGTTTTCGGTTGAGGCTGTTAAATTATTGGAAATGAAATTGGAAGGGAGTGTCGGTTAATGTTAGAAATAAAGGATCTGCATGCCGGTATCGAAGGCAAGGAAATATTAAAGGGAATTAATTTGAATGTTAATGCAGGAGAAGTACACGCAGTCATGGGGCCTAATGGTTCGGGTAAAAGCACTTTATCCAAGGTGATCGCGGGTCATCCGCAATATGAAGTTACCGGAGGGACTATTGATTATGAGGTCAACTTCAAGAAAATAAATTTACTGGGAATGGAGCCTGACGAGCGTGCTAGGGAAGGTGTGTTTTTAGCATTTCAATACCCCGTTGAACTTCCGGGGGTGCCAAGCTCTGTATTTTTACGCGCGGCCTTTAATGCGATATGCCGTCATCAGGGGGCAGAAGAAATGGACCCTATCGATTTTGATAAATACCTCCATGAGAAAATGAAGCTGTTTAGCATGGATGAAAAATTTATTGACCGGCCGGTCAATGTGGATTTTTCAGGAGGAGAAAAGAAGCGTAATGAGATCTTACAAATGGCGGTTTTAAATCCGCGTTTGGCTGTTCTGGATGAAACGGATTCCGGCCTCGACATAGACTCCATGAAAATTGTCGCAGAAGGGGTCAATAAATTGCGTAGAAAGGACAATGCTATTATTTTGATCACTCACTATCAACGTCTGCTTAATTATATCCAGCCTGATTTTGTTCATATTCTTCACGACGGTAAAATCATCAAGTCTGAAGGCAAAGAATTGGCCCTGGAAGTAGAAAACCGAGGTTACGATTGGCTGATAAAATAATAGGGCTGGCCGCTCGTTTTGCGGCATGCGCGTTATTAAATATTTAATAGACTAAAAGAGAAAATATGATGACACAGCAACAGACTCCCTTGGATATTGAAGGCCTGCAAGAGTATCGGTCTAAATTAGAAAACAACTGCGGTGCATGGCTTAAGGCTTTTCGTCATTTAAATTTTGATCAATGGGTCCAGGTTGGCATTCCCAAGCCTAAAGACGAAGAATGGAAATACACCCCCTTGGCTGATGTGGTCATGCGCCGTTATCAATTGGCCTTGCGCCATCAATTGATTGAAGACAAGCAATTTAAGAATTACCGCAGCGAGGGTGATATTAACATTGTTTTGGTCAATGGTGTTTTGTGGGCTGAATTATCAGATTTAAAACATTTGCCTCATGGGCTTGTGGTTTCCTCATTAAATGAGGCATTGGCGCATAACAATGCTGAAATCCAGGAGACTATTTCAAAGATTACTCCCAATGATGCCAAGGCATTCTTGTGGATGAACCAGGCGCTTTTTTTAGACGGAGTCTATATTCAGGTAGCCTCAAATGCCGTCATTGAGCCTTTGGTCCACATTATTCATGTGACCAGTGGGATTGAAGCTAATACCGTTGTTTTTCCCCGTGCTTTTATTTCGGTGGCAGAGGCAGCCAGGGTGAATATTCTGGAAAGCCATCTTGGTTTTGAGCCGGTGTCTTATTTATCTGTCGCCTTGACCGATGTTCGCGTTGCAGAAAATGCCGATGTCGGTTATTGCAAGGTCCAGTCGGAAAGCCATCAGGCCGTGCATATTGGCACGACCCGCATATGGCAGGGAAAAGCAAGTTCCCTTGATTCTTTTTCTTTTAATAATGGCGGAGCATTGATACGTAATAATTTATCCGTTTTGATTAAAGGCGAGAGGACAAATACGGTCATGAATGGTCTTTACGCTATTGACGGTAACCAGCATGTTGATAATCATACCTTGTTGGATATTCAGCATCCTAACTGCACTGGGTATCAGCTTTATAAAGGATTGCTTAATGATTCCTCCAGGGCTGTTTTTAACGGCAAGATTTATGTGCATGCCATTGCTCAAAATACAGACGCATATCAGCTTAATAAACATTTATTGTTAGGCAGTCAGGCGCATGTGGATACAAAGCCTCAGCTGGAAATTTTTGCGGATGATGTCAAATGCACCCATGGAGCCACTATCGGCCAGTTAAGTGAAGAGGAAATTTTTTATTTGCAAAGCCGTTGCATTCCTAAACATACGGCTATTCGATTATTATCAAGAGGATTCATTGACGATATTATCAGCACCGTCAAGAACAATTCTATCCGCGGCAAATTAAGCCGCCTGTTGCTTAAGAAATTCCCGGAAGTTAAGCTTTAGCCAATTATTCCCTCCCCCTGCTGGGGAGGGTTAGGGAGGAGGGCAAATGCCTGCTCTGGACGTACAAAAACTCCGTAAGGATTTTCCTAACCTTAATCTTAAAGTTTACGGGAAGCCCTTAGTCTATCTGGACAATGCCGCAACCACATTTAAGCCTCAATATGTGGTCGATGCCATTAGTAATCATTATGCTCATGGGGCCTCCAACGTGCATCGAGGGGTGCATTTCTTAAGTGAGCAGGCGACAAAAGCTTATGAGGATTCCCGCCAGACTGTCAAAGTGTTCCTTAATGCCAAAAGTACGCAGGAGATTATTTTTACAAGAGGTACTACAGAGTCAATTAACCTGGTTGCCCAGTCTTTCGGCCGTACATTTTTTAAGGAAGGTGATGAAATTCTTATTTCCGCAATGGAGCACCATTCCAACATCGTTCCCTGGCAGATTCTTTGCCAGCAAATTGGCTGTACATTAAAAGTTGCACCCATGAATCAAAAAGGCGAACTTCTTTATGAAGAATTCGTCCGCTTATTGACGCCTAAAACGCGTTTAGTGGCCATGGTTTATGTGTCCAATTCTCTGGGGACAATAAATCCTATCGCCCGGGTCATTAAAGAAGCCCACTCCCGTAATATTCCTGTTTTAGTCGATGGAGCTCAGGCGGTGACTCATCATCCGGTGGATGTACAGGCGCTTGACTGCGACTTTTTTGCTTTTTCGGGGCATAAAATATTCGGCCCCACCGGCATAGGCGTTCTTTATGGCAAACAGCAATTTTTAGAATCCATGCCGCCTTATCAGGGAGGGGGTGACATGATTGCCTCAGTCTCCTTTGCTAAAACAACTTATAATGTTTTGCCTTATAAATTTGAGGCTGGCACACCCGCTATTGCCGAGGTCATAGGTCTCAATGCGGCAATAAAATATGTGCAGGCTATTGGTCTTGAGAATATGGCTGCTTATAAAAAGGAGCTGCTTTTTTATGGTACAAATATTTTATGTTCTGTCCCCGGTGTGCGTCTGATTGGGACAGCTCGGGAAAAAACATCCATTTTATCTTTTGTGGTTGAAGGCATTCATCCTCATGATTTGGGGACCATTGTCGATGAAGACGGGGTGGCTATCCGCACCGGGCACCATTGCACCCAGCCGGTCATGGAGTTTTTTAAAGTGCCTGCGACCGCCCGTGCATCGTTAGCATTTTACAATACGAAAGAAGAAATCGATATTTTAGTCAAAGCCATTTACCGGGCTAAAGAGATTTTTAAATAAGATGTGTCATTCCCGCGAAAGCGGGAATCCAAAACAAGAATTTTAATTTATATGCGTGACGAATTATACCAGCAAACTATTTTAGAACACAACCGCAATCCCCGTAATTTCAGAAAGCTTGAGGGGGCAACTCATGTGGCTGAGGGTTATAATCCTTTATGCGGGGACCATTTGTGGGTGTATGTGAAGGTCAATCCCGTAGGGACCATTGAGGACGCTGCTTTCGAAGGCTCCGGCTGTGCCATATCCAAGGCATCAGCATCGATGATGACGGCTTCACTTAAGGGGAAAAGTATAGCGGAGGCCAAGGTGTTGTTTGAAGAATTTCATAAATTAGTTATAGGTGAACTTAAGCCTGACGAACATTCTAATCATTTGGGCAAATTAACGGTTTTTTCCGGGATTTGGCAATATCCCGCAAGGGTTAAATGCGCTTCTTTAAGCTGGCATACCATGCATGGAGCTCTGGAAAAGGCCAAGACCGTATCCACAGAATAATAGAGGACGCATAAATAAAGTCATGTCAATTACAGATGCGCTAAATAGACCTTTGCGTGATTTGCGGATTTCTTTGATTGACCGATGCAATTGTCGCTGTCCCTATTGCATGCCTTCGGAAGGATTTCATCAGGCTTATCAATTTCTTGATAAAAAAGAATGGTTAAGTTTTGAGGAAATTGTGCGTCTGGTGCGGATTTTTGTCAGCCTAGGCGTCACTAAATTGCGTTTGACCGGCGGAGAGCCTCTGTTAAGGCCGGACATTGATGAGCTTATCCGCCAATTGTCAGCGATCAAAGGAGTCGATGATTTAGCATTGACCACCAATGGCTTTTTGCTGAAAGAATGGGCTCCTCGCCTGAAAGAGGCCCAGCTTGGCCGTTTAACGGTCAGCCTTGACACTTTAGATGAGGCTATATTCCGTCAAATGAGCGGCCAACAAGGCTCGGTAAAAGATGTGCTACATGGCATTTGTGCCGCAGAGCATGCAGGGTTTGATTCTATCAAAATCAATTGTGTTGTTCAGCGTGGGATCAATGACCATACGATCCTGGATCTGGTCAAATATTTTTACGGCACCCCTCATACCGTACGCTTTATCGAATACATGGATGTGGGCAATCAAAATCATTGGGAAAATGCCCAAGTGGTTGCATCCAGCGAGGTCATTTCTTTGATTGACGCTCAGTTTCCTTTACAACGTCTTCAAATCACGCAAAACAGGAGCACTTCAGAGACTTATCGTTTTAAAGAGGGCAAAGGTGAAATTGGGTTTATTTCTTCAGTTACAAAGGCCTTTTGCGGCACCTGCAGCCGTTTGCGTTTATCAGCCGACGGCAAAATGTACCCTTGCCTTTTTGCCACGCATGGTATGGATTTAGGCGCGCATTTAAGAGGTGGCGCTACAGATGAGTTTTTAAGCCATTTGATACGTGAGTTATGGATCAAACGAGAAGACCATTATTCTGAAATCCGTTCCTCGGTCCGCAATACTTCTAAAACATCGCCCAAGATTGAAATGTTCCAAATCGGCGGGTAGTGTAGGTGCGGACCTTGTGTCCGCCCGTTCATGTTATAGAGATTGAAAGCAAGTGTATGGTTTAGTGTTCTGAGAGAACTGACGATGTTATCCTGAACCCGAAGGGCGAAGGATCTTAACCACAGCTGTCCGGTAAAACTTTCTAGAGGAATGCAAACTGGAATTCGTTGGTCTTAAATCGCTCAAGCTTTCTTTGCGAGGCTGTAAGCAAGTCAACGATGGTTAAAGGTGAAAACAGTGCATCCTGGACCAGTTTATGCAGATAAAAGAGTGATTTTTGGAACTTGGTCTGGAATTTTTTATATAGGCCAAAAGCAAGAAGTAGCACATCGCCACCCAGATTTGGGATAAAACCGCATTTTGATTCGTCCCCAAGAATGTTTTGATCTTCAAGTTTTGTTTAACCCACTTGAAAAAAGCTTCGATTTGCCACCTTGCCTGATAAATTTTCCCAATGGTTGTAGCCGCCAAATGAAGATTATTGGTCAAGAATTCAAATATTTCTCCGGACTCCTCATCATAGTACCGCACTAGCCGTAATTCTTTTTGATATGGATCGTTAACCAGTTGAATAATCTCATCAGAGAGTATGCCTTTTTTTGATGTTTCGCTATGCTGTCCGGTAACCGTGTATTTCATGGTTTCCTTGGTGCGTGTCACGAAGAAGGCCTTGGCGTTATGTATCCGACGGAACAACGAATAGTCCCAATAGCCGCGGTCAAAGCAATAAATGCTGTCCGGTTTAATTTGAAACGACCTTTTAACAACCATGCTTTCATGATTGAATGCTGGCGTTGCAACTATAAAGTCAGGAATATGCCCGCTATGGTTAATCTGAACGTGAAGTTTAAGAGCTCCCTTGGTCTGACCAAACTTGGACCAGGGGAACAAAGACAGGCATAGGCTGATGAGCGTGGCGTCCCAAGTATAAAGAGGATTCTTAAATTTAAATTTGTGCTTGGGTGTCAATGTCTGACAGCGTTCAACTAATTTATAAAACAATGCTTGGAAAATTTCGCTGGGGCGATTGCGATTAGCATCTGATAAAGTTGAGCGTTTAATGCGTGTCAGGCCCAAGTGATACAGCCGGGGATCATTGATTTGCATGCCTTGCTCAATTTCGCGTAAAGAATCTTTGTCTGCGGCTTAGGCATAAAGCAGTGTGGCGAACTGTTGCCAGCAATTAAAATGCTTAACGTAACGGTTACCGCCATGATTTTTGACGATTGTATCAAATTGATGTCTCGGGATAAGTTTTAGCAGTTCGTGGAAAAGCGTGTTAGAATGAGCCATTGGGAACCCTCCTCGTGGTTTGGTTATTCGCGTAACCTTATTCTAACACGATGGACGTGGTTTCCTTATTTTTTACCGGACAGGTGTGATACGAACAATATTCTTGCTATTCATTTTAAATATGATATATTTGTTATGTGAACAATGTAAGATTGTTATCGTAACAAAGGAGGTCTTGCGCAATGGTTATCGCCGCTAAAATCTCATCCAAAAGACAAATCACTGTTCCTTTAAAGCTAATGGTCCGTTTAAAGTTAAACCCGGGCGACAATCTTGTTTTTGAAGAAAAGAACGGGCATGTCGAAGTGAAACCGCGGATGGAAAGATTCACTATCAGAGATTTTGTTAATAATCATCGTGGACAGGGGACAAAGAAATTAACCGATGAAGAAATCCGCAAAGCGCGTCAAGAAACATGGGAAGAAAGCGAAAATAAATGAAAATCGCCCTAGATACCAATATTTTGATAAGGATTATTGCCCTTGATGATGAACCCAGGGTTAAGAAGGCCATTGCCTTGATTGAAAGCTATGGCCCAAGAGAAATATTCGTTTGCCATGGTGTTTTAATTGAAACGCACTTTGTCCTTACCAAAAAGTATGGTTTATCCAAAGAAAGTGTCTTAAATTCGTTTGAAGAGCTTTTAAAGGTGCCGCAGTTTTGTTTTGAGTATGAAACGTCCGTACGATTGGCCATTTCTAAATGTGCGAGAGGCTTCAGCTTTAATGATGCTTTGTTCGGAGAAATTGGCGCTTCAAGAAATCTTAAGACATATACGTTTGATAAGGGATTAAAAGAGAATAAGAATTTTGAATGGATCCATTGATATACGCACTGGGGGGCCATAAAGCGGTATTACCAAAATCCCTCCTGGTCAGCCTGCAAAATATTGTTGAATTTCCCCATAAAACGCACTTCACGGGTCAAAAGTAAATTAAATTTTGATTTGACCAAATCTATCATTTTTAAATGCAGGTCATGCACATCCTGGGCGGTGGCATTCGGGCCTTTGATGATGATATTTGCATGTCTTTCGAAAATATAAGCTCCGCCAGCTTTTAGATCCTTGCCTCCGGCTTGTTCAAGGAACCATCCTGCCGCCTGACGGCGCTCTGCTTTCGATGTTGGTTCAATATTACGAAAAAAAGAGCCTGCGCATGGGTGGGTAGATAAGCAGGGATGTTTCTGGGAGCGTTTTTTGAGTATTTCGGCGCGCTCACGGGCCAATACCGCGGGATCACCCGGAGTTAAGGCAAAGGCAACGGAAACAATAATTTCATTCGTCTCCTTGAGACGCGAGTGACGATAAGAAAAAGCAAAGTATTCAGGCCCTACGGTTTTGGGCTGGCCTTGGTGATCAAGGATAACGGCGGATTTTAATACATCGCCGGCTTGTTTGCCCCAGGCTCCGGCATTTCCGACGACGGCGCCCCCGACAGTCCCCGGTATGCCCGTCGTGAAATTTAGGCCTTCCAGACCTTCATCAACGCAGTAAAGGGCTAAATCATCCAACAGGGAGCTGGCCGTTACCGTGACATCAAGGCCTTTGCGCTTAATCAGGGGGGCAGGGGACACGTAGCGGATGAGGTGAGTGTTCAGGCCACGGTCAGAGACCACTAAGTTGGATCCGCCACCGATCAATAAAAAATGCGTATTTTCTTCCTTGAATTTTTTAACTGTTTGTATCAGTTCATCCGGTGTTGTACACTCGACCAGACAAAGGCAAGCTCCGCCTAATTGAAAAGTGGTGTAGTCTGACAGTATGGCATGGGGTTTTATATTCATATTAAAAGATAACAGGTGTTTGGGGGCCGCGGATCCATGCGCTGTTGCCATCGGTATAAAATTCTTTCTTCCAGATGAGAAGTCTTTTTTTGATTTCCTCGATGATGTAGCGGCAGCCTTTAAAAGCTTCGTCCCGGTGGGGCGCCCACACGCCGATCCATACGGGGACTTCTGATGTCTTTAATTGGCCGGTCCTTTGAATGCACACTGCTTCGGTGATGGAATACAAGGTAAGGGCCTCTTTGATTATTTTTTCACCTTCCTCGACTACAGATACACTATCCGCGATATACAAAAGTCCGCTGACCACATGGCCTTGCGGTTCATCAGCCCTGACCATGCCTTCAAAACTGACCAATGCGCCATTGGCAGGGTTACGGCACATGTTTCTGGCGTGGAGTACATCAATGGGGTTTTCTTGTAATATAAACATTTAATAGGTTGCTTTTACTGTTCCGGTTAAGATTTTGCACTGGCATCCTAAACGGTGAGTGCGGTCTAGTCCCAAGTCCATTTCTTCTTTGTTTAACTCATTGATGTTTTTCTCACCTTCCAGGATTTTAATTTGACAGCTGCCGCATACGCCGGAATTGCAGTTAAAGGGGATGCCGGCATTGGCGCAGGCCTGGGCCATTTGTTCGCCATCGGCAACTTCGTAAGTGATATTATCAATAATTAATTTTGCCATAAATGATATGTCATTCCCAAATGCTTTAATCGGGAATTTATTTTATTCCTTAAATTGTAATACCGGAAACATAATGTTTTTTTCAGGATTGCTGAATTCATGAACAATGGTTTGGGGGACAAAGATTTTGACCTTATCAATGATTTCATCCACCAGATAACGGGGCACAGAAGCCCCAGAACTCAAACCTGTTTTTTGTTTTCCTTTAAAAATAGAGCAGTCCAAATCTGCGGCTGTGTCGACGATATAGCTGGCCACGCCCATATGTGCGCCTGTTTCCCGCAGGCGATTGCTGTTGGAAGAGTGAGGAGAACCGCAAATGATAATGATATCACAGAAGCCCGCCAGTTCTTTGACGGCATCTTGGCGGTTTTGGGTTGCGTAACAAATGTCCGATCGAGTGGGGCCTGCCAGTTTAGGGAATTTTGATTTTAATTTCTCAATGATGCCCTTAGTTTCATCGGTGGAAAGTGTTGTCTGTGTTATGTAGGCAATGTTTTTTTGGGGATCGATGTTCAAAGTGTCGACATCTTTTTCGTTTTCAATGATGTGGAGTAAGTCCGGATGCACATATCCAGAGGTGCCGATCAATTCTTGATGCCCCACATGGCCGATAAGCACAGTATCTACTTTTTGGCTGGAAAATTTGACGGCTTCCTTGTGGACCTTTGTCACCAGAGGGCAGGTGGCATCGACGTATTTTAAACGGCGTTTACGGGCTTCATTGATGAGATCAGGCCCAACACCATGTGCGCTGAAGATAATTCGTGAACCGGTAGGGATATCGCTTAAGTTTTCGACGAAGACAACTCCCCGGGCTTTCATGTTTTCAACGACGGGAGTGTTGTGCACGATGTCATGATAGACGTATAAAGGAGTGCCGTAAGTTTTGAGGGCCAACTCGACAATGTCAATAGCACTCGCAACTCCGGCGCAAAACCCTTGAGTTTTAGCTAAAAATATTTCCATTGTTAAAGTCCTATCAGCTTCTTAACTTGCTTTTTATCGATACATTTCTTATAATAACGCCTCAAAGCGAATAATTATAGCATTTTGTCGGAAGGTGTAAATTCAAATGTTGCCTCGTCGAAAAACTCCCGCTGTCATGATAGGTTCACTCAAGCTGGGGGAAGCCTATCCCATACGCATCCAGTCTATGACTGACACCCTTACGGCGGACATTGATGCTACCTTGGCTCAAACCAGGGAATTGATTACCGCCGGCTCTGAACTTGTGCGTTGGACAGTCAATGATCATGATGCGGCCAAAGCAGCTGCTCAAGCGATCAGCCGTCTTCGCGCAGAAGGCATAACAACTCCCATCATCGGGGATTTCCATTTTAACGGGCATACCCTTCTTGAGAAAAATCCGCAAACAGCTAAATTATTAGACAAGTATCGCATCAATCCCGGCAATGTCGGTCGCGGCCGTTTGCATGATGATAATTTTGCCCGGATTGTTAGAATCGCGGTTGAAAACGGCAAGGCTGTTCGCGTCGGCGTTAATTGGGGTTCATTAGACCAGGAATTGTTGTCAGAATGGATGGATCGTAATGCCAAATCGTCTAATCCCAAAGATTTTAATGAGGTCATGATCGACGCCATGGTGCAAAGCGCTTTGCAGTCAGCGCAATATGCTTTAAAGTTAGGGTTGTCCCGGGAAAAATTGGTTTTAAGTGTCAAGATGTCGGGATTGCAGGACATGGTTGAAGTTTATCAGCGGCTGGCAACGGCCTGTGATTTTGCTTTGCATCTGGGATTGACCGAAGCAGGCGCTGATATCAAAGGCTCTGTCTCGTCAGCCGCGGCGCTTTCTATTTTGCTCCAACAGGGTATTGGTGATACTATCCGGGTGTCATTGACCCCCAAGCCTCATGTGCCGCGCTCCCAAGAGGTGGAGGTTTGCAAGGAGCTTTTGCAGTCCATGGGGCTGCGCTATTTTACGCCGTCGGTGACAAGCTGTCCTGGTTGCGGGCGTACTAGCTCTGATTTATTTCAATATTTGGCGCAGGACATTAACAGTTACATTAAGTTAAAAATGCCTTTGTGGCAAAAGGAGTATCCGGGTATTGAAAAAATGAAAATTGCGGTCATGGGATGTGTGGTCAACGGCCCGGGTGAAAGCCGTCACGCGGACATCGGTATCAGCCTGCCGGGTAGATCTGAGAATCCGATTGCTCCGGTGTATATTGACGGCAAGGAATTCAAGACTTTAAAGGGTGATCATATTAAGGAAGAGTTTATTGAGATTTTAGAAACGTTTATAAAGCAGCGGTACACATAAATATTCCTCTTTTTTCATGGGGGAGGCAAGGTGGGGGTGTTTCATGAATAGTGAATCAAAGAAATTCTTACGTGATTTTTTAAGTCAATGCGGTCCTTCAGGCTTTGAAGAGGCCAGCCAAAACGTATGGGCCAAGCGAACCAAAGAATATGCACAAGCAATCAAGCGGGACGTACATGGCAATGCTATAGCTATTTTAAATAACAAGGCAGATTATAAAATTATGATTGCGGGACACTGCGATGAGATTGGATTCATCATCAGCCATATCACCAGTGAAGGTTTTTTGTGCGTGGTGCCGGTGGGCGGTATTGACAGCGGCGTTTTGCCGGGCAGCCAGGTTAAGGTGCAGACTGAAAAAGGATTGGTCGATGGGGTTATTGGCAAGAAGCCCGTGCACCTGATGGAAGAATGTGACCGTAATAAAAGTGTGCCTATAAAAGATTTATGGGTGGATATCGGTGCCAAAGACAGGGAAGACGCGCTTAAAGTCGTGGCTTTAGGCGATGCGGTTTCTTTTGCGCCAAATTATATGGAATTACGTAATAATAACTTTTCTTCAAAAGGCTGCGACGATAAAGTCGGAGCCTTTGTTGTTTCTGAAGTTATCAAGATTTTAAGCGGCAAGAAATTGAGCAAGGACATCGGTGTTTACGGGGTGTCAACAGTTCAGGAAGAAGTGGGCTTGCGCGGCGCACGAACCAGTGCTTATGGCATTAATCCTCAAGTAGGCGTTGCGGTGGATGTTGGTTTTGCTTCGGATACCCCCGGCATTGATAAGAGGATTGTTGGTGAGGTGGCTTTGGGCAAAGGGCCGATCCTGCACGCGGGGCCTGCGATAAATCGCGCTATTGGAAAGATGTTTATTGATGTTGCCAAACGCAAGAAGATCCCCTATCAATTTTCATCCCTTGGCAGAACCGATGGTACAGATACCGGTGCCATGCAATTAAGCCGTGAAGGGGTAGCCACCGCGCTCATCAGCGTTCCTAACCGTTACATGCACACGATGGTTGAGACTTGCTCTTTTGACGATCTGGATAACTGTGCTGTTTTGATTGCGGAAACTATTTTAGAGATTACTCCTAAAATGGATTTTATCCCAAGGTAAGACGCAGGCTAAACGAATAAGGTTTTTTCTAATCGTGCTTGTCTAGATTTTAATTAGTCTTTCTATTCTTTTGTTTTTGAATATTAGATATTCGTTGTATCCGGCAGCTTTGGCCAAGTCAACGGCTTTGTCAAAATCTTTGCCAACGTCAAGAGGGTCATGCGCGTCAGAGCCGAATACCAAAGGCACCTTAGCTTCACGATATATTTTTAGGCAATTAAGATCCGGGAACATTTCGCCGATGGGTTTGCGTAAACCCGAGGTGTTGATTTCAACAGCTATGCCTGTGTCCTTAAAAATTTTAGCCGTTGCTTTGATCTCATCGGTTAGATCAACGCCAGGCCTGGCGCCGAATTTTTTAGGCAAGTCGCAATGGCCTATAATTTGATAAAATCCGGTTTGGGCAGACTGCCTTAAAAGGGCGTAGTATTTGCGGTAGACTTCATTGACATCGTATTTTTTCCAGTATTCACGGGTAGCAGGGTCATCAAAAGCCCAGCCATCGATAAAATGGACCGAACCGATGATATAATCATAAGGATAGCTATCAGCAATAGCTTTAGTTTTATTTTCATATCCAGGCAGAAAATCTAATTCTATGGCGATTTTAATGCTGATTTGAGAAGCAAAGCGTTTACGGATGTCTTCGATCATGGCGTTATACCCAGGCAGTTGGTCAAAAGACATTGTTATTCCGGGCATGGGTTTGTGCACCATGGGCGCATGATCAGAGAATCCGATTTCTTTAAGACCAACTTTAATGGCTTGTTTAATGTACTCTTCGGGCTCACCGATGGCATGACCGCAAAGAGGAGTATGAATGTGGTAGTCACCGTAAAGAATCATAGAACGAGATTATAGCATGGACAGGGAATAGTCAATATGGTAATATTTCAATTTATCCTTCTAAGCATTTAGAGTGTATGTATTCTTTCCTTAAACAGTACGCAGGAGAAATGGAATGGACCAATATTTTAGAGAATTAATCGAGTCTATAGGAGAGAATCCTAAACGTGAGGGGCTTTTGAAGACTCCCCAGCGGGCGGCCCAAGCCTTTGAGTTCATGACCCAGGGCTATAAAAAAAATGTTGATGAAATAGTCAATGGGGCTATTTTTACTTCTGACAATGATGAAATGGTAATTGTCAAAGACATTGAGTTATATTCTTTGTGCGAACATCATCTTTTGCCGTTTTTTGGCAAGGCCCATGTAGGTTATATCCCCAACGGAAAAATAATAGGTCTTTCTAAAATTGCCCGAATCGTGGACATGTATGCCCGCCGCCTGCAAGTGCAGGAAAATTTGACCAGACAGATCGCTCAAACTTTGATGCTGGCTACCGGCGCATTAGGTGTTGGGGTTGTGATCGAAGCTCAGCATTTATGCATGATGATGCGCGGGGTAGAAAAGCAAAATTCAGTTATGAAAACATCCTGCCTTCTGGGGGTCTTCCGTAAAGGGGAAGCGACCCGCAAGGAATTCCTGACACTTATCTCTTAAGATTATGGTTTCTAAAACAAAGGGAACAGTATTGGTGACGGGTGCGGCTAAACGTATTGGCGCTCACGTAGCTTTGCATTTGGCTCGTTTAGGGTATGGGATTGCGTTGCATTATCATCGTTCTAAAATCGAGGCCATGTCAACGGCTCAAGCTATTTATAAAACCGGTGTTCCTTGTGAACTTTTTTGTTGCGATTTGGCGGATGAGTCCCAAATTCTTAAATTGGCGCCGCAGGTATTCAAAGCTTTTCCTAATTTTAATGTTTTGATCAACAGTGCTTCGATTTTTATCCCTAATCAATTTGGCGCAGGTGATTTGTCTCTTTTTAAGGCTCATTGGAACACAAATTTTAAAGCTCCTTATATTTTGACCTGCGAGTTTGCACGCTTGGTCAAAAGCGGACAGGTGATCAATTTTGTAGATGCTAATGTCATCAAGTATAAGACTAAGTATGCGGATTATATGATGACCAAAAAAGCTTTGATGGAGTTTACGAAAATGGCTGCGGTCCAATGGGGGCCTCGGATCAGGGTCAATGGCATATCACCGGGTATGATTTTAGCTCCGGTCAATAATCAACCGGATGATCGAATAAAGAGGGCGCGAAAAATACCTTTGCAAAAAATTGGAAACGCCCGCAATATCATGCAGAGTGTTCAATTTTTGCTGGAAAACGATTTTTTGACCGGCCAGATCATCACTAATGACGGCGGGGAAAGTTTGATTTGATAATTTTTGGTCATACTGAGCGCAGCAAAGGATCTTAAGGGGCCGTTTGATTCTTCGGCTGCACCTCAGAATGGCAGGGCAAGGAAAAATATGGCGATTATAAGGATTAATGATTTGAAAGTCAGGACAATTATAGGCGCCCATCCTTGGGAGAAGGTTAATAAACAGGAAGTGGTCATTAATATTACCATTGAATATGATTCTTCTAAAGCTTGTATTTCCGATAATCTTAAAGATGCGCTCAATTACGAGTCAGTTGCCGCAAAGGCAATTAAGACGGCTCAGGGTTCGCGTTATACCTTATTAGAAAAGTTGGCTTCAAAGCTTTTGACAGGCATTATGTCTGATAAAAGGGTTCAATCTGCCTGTGTGCGCGTTGATAAGCCCCACGCTTTGCCCGAAGCCGGGTGTGTGTCTTTCGAACTTTCGTCGGCTCGCACAATTATTCAAAATTTTACTTGCAGATAAGTTTTTCATTGGTAATATACGGTTATCCCGTTTTGTCAAAGTATTTTAGTCTTTGATTTTGAGGGATTTTACAATGCAAAATATCGAGGTGTTATATGCAATTTAAAGATAAAGTGGTTTTAGTGACCGGATCCGCCCGCGGGATAGGCTTAAATATAGCCCAGGCATTTGCCCAGCAGGGGGCCTTGGTCATTATCATGGATCTTAATGGCCAGCAAACACAAGAGGTTGCCGCCCAGCTCAAGACAGAAGGTTATCTGGCAGATGGATTTGGCTGTGATGTGACTAATTTGAGCAATGTTCAAGAAACTGTTAATAAAATTCTTGACATTCATAAACACATTGATATATTAGTCAACAATGCTGGCATAACTCGTGACAATTTACTCCTGAGACTTGAGGAGAATGATTGGGACGATGTTATTAAGGTAAACCTTAAGGGGACCTTTAATGTGACCAAGGTTGTCACCAAAGCCATGTTGAAGGCTCGCAAGGGCAAGATTATCAGTATCGCATCGGTTATTGGCATGACAGGCAATATTGGTCAGGCAAATTATGCGGCCAGCAAAGCAGGGGTCATCGCTTTTTCTAAATCAGTGGCCAAGGAATTTGCCTGCAGGAATATCACGGTAAATTGTGTGGCTCCGGGGTATATTCGCACGAGCATGACGGCTAAAATACCTGAAGAAGTACAAAAGAAAGTCCTGGAACGTATTCCATTGTCCCGTTTTGGGGAAGTTGCTGATGTTGCGGGCGTTTGTTTGTTCTTGGCTTCCACGGCAGCTGATTACATTACCGGACAGACGATTGTAGTGGATGGCGGATTGACGGTATAATAGGGTGAACTAATCAAGGAGGAATACATGGCAGTAGAAAGCAAAATCAAGACAATTATCGCGGAACAATTGGGTGTTAAACCCGAAGAAGTTACGCCGACAGCGTCTTTTGTGGATGATTTAGGTGCGGATTCTTTGGATACCGTAGAGCTTATCATGGCTTTGGAAGAGGAATTTAACGTTGAAATTCCTGACGAAGATGCTGAAAAGATGAAGACCGTCGGTGATGCGATTAAATACATTGAAGAAAAAGCCGGCGCTTAATAGTTCTTAAGCGTTTTATATTATCATGACTTGCCCCCGCTCACCTTGCCTATGGTGGGACAGCGGGGGCAAATCTTTAATAGGGGGCCTTTAGTCCAATGCAGAATAAACGTGTGGTTATAACAGGTATGGGGGTCGTCTCTCCGGTTGGTACTGGGGTTGAAAAGTTTTGGCAGGCCTTGATCAAAGGCCAAAGCGGGATTCGTACCATCAGTCATTTTGACGCATCTGCGTTTGATTCGTGTGTAAATGGAGATGTTATTGATTATGATCCTTTAGCACATTTTAATTCTAAAGACGCCCGTAACATGGCGCGTTTTATACAGTTCGGGGTGGTGGCGGCCAATGAAGCTTTAGCTCAAGCTAAACTCGACATCCGTCAAATGGATACTTCCCGTGCTGCCGTGGTCATAGGGTCGGGCATTGGCAGTATCGTTTCCGCGGAAGAAGAATACGGTAAATATATAGAGAAGGGGCCCGGGCGCATCTCACCGTTTTTTATTACTCGCATGATTATTAATGAAGCCGCGGGCCAAGTGTCAATCAATACAGGCGCGACTGGCCCTTGTTTTGCTATTGTCACGGCGTGTGCAACGGCCAATAATTGTATTGGTGAAGGCATGCGTATGATCCAGCACGGCGAAGCGGATGTGGTCATTGCCGGCGGTGCGGAAAGTGCGACTTCCAGGATTGGATTAGGCGGCTTTTGTGCCTTGAAGGCTTTAAGCAAGAGAAACGATGCTCCTCAAAAAGCCAGTCGGCCTTTTGATTTAAACCGCGATGGTTTTGTTATGGGCGAAGGGGCCGGTGTGGTGATATTAGAAAGTCTTGAGTTTGCCAGTCGCCGTCAAGCTAAAATTTTGGCGGAATTAGCCGGTTATGGCAGGACCTCGGATGCTTATCACATTACGGCTCCTCATCCGGAAGGTTTGGGGGCTCTCAGGTCAATGGACATGGCGATCAAAGATGCTGGTTTAAAAACCACAGATATCAGTTATATTAATGCGCACGGGACTTCGACCAAACTTAATGACCAGATTGAATCAATGGCCATTAAGAAACTATTCGGTGATTATGCTAAAAGAATTCCTGTTTCTTCGACTAAATCTATGACCGGTCATCTTTTGGGGGCGGCCGGTGGTATTGAGCTTGCGGCTTGTGTCATGTCGATCAGGGATAATATAGTGCATCCGACAATTAATTATGAAACTCCGGATCCTGAATGTGATCTGGACTATGTGCCTAATGTTGCTCGCAAGGTTACGGTGGATGTGGCTTTATCAAATTCTTTAGGTTTCGGTGGACATAACGCTACATTGGTAGTTAAAAGATATAAAGCTTAAAGTAAATTTTCCCCTCCCTAATCCTCATTACAAGGGGGAGGGAATTCCCAAGGGTTATTTATGAAAAATTACAAATTTGCCATTATACCCGGTGACGGAACAGGCCCTGAAGTTATCAGAGAAGGCCTTAAGGTCATACATGAAGCCTCCTTAAAATATGGTTTTAAATATGAAACGCATTCTTATGATTTTGGAGGGGAAAGATATCTTCGCACCAAAGAAATTTTGCCGGACTCAAGCATTAGTGAATTAAAAAAATTTGATGCTATTTATTTGGGGGCTATAGGCCACCCTGATGTGAAGCCGGGGATTCTAGAAAAAGGGATTTTGCTGCGCTTGCGTTTTGATTTAGATCAATACATTAATTTGCGGCCTGTTACGCTTTTTGATGAACGCTTTTGTCCATTGAAAAATAAAAAGCCGGAGGATATTGATTTTGTAGTTGTTCGTGAGAATTCCGAAGGGCTGTACAAAGGTCTTGGAGAATTTCAGAATAAAGGAACGGCTGATGAAGTTGCCATTCAGATTTCTCATAATACCAGGCGCGGGGTGGAGCGTTGCATCCGTTACGCTTTTGAATACACACGTCAGCATGGGAAAAAGAAGAAATTGACGCTTTGCGGCAAGACGAATGTCCTGACGTTTGCGTTTGACCTTTGGGAACGTACGTTTTATGAGATTGCCAAAGAGTACCCTGATGTCACAACAGAATATACTCACGTGGATGCAACTACGATGTGGTTTGTTAAGAATCCGGAGTGGTTTGATGTGATTGTGACGGATAATATGTTCGGGGACATTATAACTGATTTGGGGGCTATGATCCAAGGAGGCATGGGAATTGCCGCAGGAGGCAACATTAATCCAACAGGCGTTTCCATGTTTGAGCCTATTGGCGGCTCAACTCCTAAATATACGGGCAAGAATGTTATTAATCCTTTGGCGGCGATTTGTGCGGGCGCCATGTTATTAAGGCAAGTGGGGGAGGCTAAAGCCGCGACTTCTATCGAGGATGCAGTCAAATGCGTGGTTTTAACCAAGATCAAAGATTTAGCAGCCGGGAAAATGGGTTATACCACAGCAGAAGTTGGTGATCTTGTTATTAAAGAACTTGTTTAGGAGTCCAAATGAAAAAATATAATGTTGCTATTTTAGGTATTCGGGGAGCAGTAGGCCAATGCATGTACCGCATTGTCAAAGAGCGTAAATTTCCTGTTAATAAATTGATATTAATTTCACCCAGCGGCGCAGGCGGCCAACTGGAGGGGCATAAGTACGTGCCATTGACCCATGATGTATTTAACGGGGTAGACATTGTTTTGGCGTCACCCGGCGCTGAGATTTCCAAGATATGGGCGCCTATTGCGGTCAAGGCAGGGGCAGTTGTGATTGACAATACGTCACAATTTCGTATGGATCCGAAAGTCCCTTTGGTGGTGCCTGAAGTTAATCCTGAAGATATCAAAAAACATAAAGGGATCATTGCTAATCCAAATTGTTCGACCATACAAATGCTGGTGGCTTTAAAGCCCCTGCATGATTTTGCCAAGATCAAACGTATCGTTGTTTCAACGTATCAGGCGGTTTCTGGCGCCGGCGCTGAGGCTGTGGCGGAATTAGAAGATCAGTTGGCCGGTCAAAAGACCGTTAAGAAATTTCCTCATCAAATAGCGCATAATTTGATTCCGCACATTGATGTGTTTACGGATAATTTTTATACTAAAGAAGAGATGAAAATGGTCAATGAAACCCGCAAGATGTTTCATGACCAAAAGATTCAGGTGTGCCCCACTTGTGTGCGGGTACCGGTCAAAAACAGCCACTCTGAATCAATAAATATTGAGACCAAGAAAAAGATCACCCGTGCCCAAGCGATTAGAATTTTAAGCAAGGCGCCGGGGGTCAAGGTTGTTGATGATGTTTCCTCATCCCTGTATCCGCTGCCTATTATGTCTGACGGCCGTGATGAGACCTTTGTCGGCCGCATCCGCGAGGACATTTCCATTCCCAATGGTTTGAATCTGTGGGTGGTTTCGGATAATCTACGCAAGGGCGCCGCCCTAAATGCCGTCCAAATTGCGGAATTTTTGATCAAGAATAAATAAAGTCTAAGGGCATTTCAAAACAATTTATTCTTAGCGCAATTTGTAGCGTGATGGATGGACAGGTATTATTAATTCGGCACGGAATATTTTTTCCGTCTGCTTCGGTTTACAACAAAAATGTTCTAAAGATTCTCTTCATTTGGAACATTTTTGTTGTAACTCCTCGCAGACTTTTGGGAAAAAATTCCTGAATGTGCCGAATTAATAATACCTGTCCATCCATACTAATGTACTAAATCATAGTTTCGTTTTAAAGAATTTATCTCTTATAATGACGCATGCGCTTGAGATGAACAGCTATTATGTGTGAGGCACGATAGGAATTTTTTGCCAAAAGTCTGCAAGGATTTACAGCTTGGCTGCCGCGAATGCCTTATCGCGATAGCAGCCAAGCTGTAAACCGTAGCAGACGGCGAAAAATTCCCGTGCCGAATATATAATAGCTGTTCATCTCAATGCGCGAACGAAAAGAATAAATTTATTCTTTATAAAATTTATGAAGACATTTGTTATAGGTGATATTCATGGGACTTATAAGGCCCTGCTTCAATGTTTAGAGCTGTCCCGATTTGACAGGGACAAAGACCGGCTTATCTGTTTGGGCGATGTCTGCGACAGGGGTAAACAGGTCAGAGAGTGTATTGATGAGCTTTTGACTCTTCCCGGGTGTATTTATATTTTGGGGAACCATGACGCTTGGAGCTTAGAGTGGGCGATTAATGGGAAAATGCCTCAAGAATGGCTGGATCAGGGAGGAGCACAGACGATGATGTCTTATAAGGAAACCGGAATGCCCGGCGAGCATATCCGTTTTTTGGCTGAAGCTCATTTTTATTTTGTTGATCAAAACAGGCTGTTTGTTCACGGGGGTTTTGACCCCCAACGTACTGTTGAAGAAACTCCCAAGGAAATCTTTCTTTGGGATAGAAGTTTGTTAAAAAAAGCACAACAGTTTCAGATGGCTTCAGCGGATTATAAATTCGGGAATTACGATGAGATTTTTGTCGGCCATACTCCGACGCTGAATTTTGGGAAAGAAGGACCCCAGAAATTCTGTAATGTCTGGGGGTTAGATACCGGGGCAGGATGGGGTGCGCGGCTTACGATCATGGATGTGGATACAAAAGAGTTTTGGCAGTCAAACCGGGTAAATTGATAATGGCCTTTTTTTTGAAAAAGATATTTTTTTTCTTGCTGGTCGTTTTAGGGGTTGCCCTCTTGTGTTTATTGTCCGGCAGGGTTTTCCCATATACTTTTGACTCAATGATCTATATCAGCACGGCTGAAAACATACATCGTGGACAAGGAATGCTGTGTTGGAATTTCCTTGTTGAAGGGCCGACACAAGAATATTTCCCTGCTTTTTTGCAGCCGCCAGGTTACCCTATTTTGATCGCTTTTTTGATGCTGTTTGGACTTGATGGATATACGGCCGGTCTTTTAGTGCCGCGTTTGTGTTTTCTGATATTGCCCTTTCTTTTTTATTCGATATTTAAACGAATGATGCCTTCATCACAGGCCATGATTGGCTCCTTTGTTTGCACTTTCATGTTCCCGGCAGTTAAATGTTCCATGATGGCATGGTCGGATATTCCATGCCTGTGTTTTAGCTTGATGGCCCTGCTTGCGGTATTTTATGTCATTGAAAAAGGACATAAAGCGGCTTCTTCTTTAGTTTTTCTATCTGGATTACTGGCAGGGTATGTGTTCTTGATAAGGTTTGTCGGGATATGTTTGATTGGCTGCATCGTGCTTGGTTTTATTGTTTGTTGGATTCTAAATTTGTTATCGAAAAAAGATTTTTTTAGGATAATAACTATTTATGCTGGAGGAATATCGCTTGTTATCGTGCCGTTTCTTTTCAGGAATTGGTGTGTTTTTGGGACTATTCAGCCTTGTTTTATCCCTCCTTCACAAACTCCTTTAGCCGGTAATATCAAGGATTTTTTAGGCAGTATTGCCATGATGCTTTGGGCCGAGCCCTCGATGATGGGGCTTGCGGCATTCTTAATTATTGCGGCAGTGGTTTTTATTGTGAAAAAATCCAGGGAGATGATCGAAAGGGAGATGATCGAAGTAGACAAGAAGGTGTTTGTTTTTACGATTGTTTTGACAGCATATTTTTTGGTTAATTCCATATTTCTGATTATTTTTCAAACGCTACGGTTTTCTGCTGAGAAAATCAATGACCGGTATTTGATACAGGTTGCCTGGATCATGATGATAGCTGTTGTGCTTGCTGCGGATATCGCAACGGGCCTCTTAAAAAGGTCGAAAAATTTAAAGCGGGCGCATGTAGCATTTATTTTGCTGAGTATGTTTATTGTTGTCCAGATGCTTCTGGGTAAAGATTTTCTAAAAGGACAAGAAAAGACATTGGCTTCTTCAAAATCAATAGAGCGTTATGTTCTTATTTTGAGAAAGGTCCCCAAGGACAACATGATCATTACCAATTTTCCGGATTTAGTGTATTACCATGTTCAACGCAATGTGCGCATGTTGAGTCATTATACGCCGTATGATCTGGTTAAATTAGCGGCTTCTCAGAAAAAGTTTGTCATTTTTTTAGTTAAGGGTGAGAAAAATTCTCATGGTGATTGGGGGAAATATAGTTTTCAATGGGTTGACCCTGTGGGGTATACTAAGATATTTTCTGATCAGCAAGTAGATTTATTAGTCCCTAAGATATAGGTATAAAATATGCGTAATTTTAAAATTACTTTTGAATATGATGGGACCGGATTTTGCGGATGGCAAATACAGGCCCAGGGTGAGCGTACCGTTCAGGGAGAATTGGAGGCTGTTTTTTTAAGGATTTTTAAACAACCGGCGCAGGCCGTCGCTTCAGGCCGTACCGACAGCGGCGTGCATGCCCACGGACAGGTGGTTTCTTTCAAGGTTGACACCAACATGAAACCTTTTGAAATCCAGAGGGCTTTCAACAGCCTCTTGCCGGCGGATATTGCCGTGCTTGAGGTTAAGGAAGTTAAGATTGATTTTCATGCGCAATATAGCGTTAAAGAAAAGACCTACCGCTATACGGTTTTAAATCGCAAGTACCGTTCTGTATTTTTAAGAGACCGCTCTTTCTTTTATCCTTACCCATTAAATATTGCGTGTATGCGCAAAGCCGCTAAACATTTGACCGGTCGTCGTGATTTCAGGTCATTTCAGGCCCATGATCCCCTGCGCGTAGAACGTCAGACAGTGCGTACGATCAAGAAAATGGTGATTAAGAAACAAGGAGATTTGATCTATATTGATATAACAGCAGATGGTTTCCTTTATAAAATGGTGCGTAATATCGTTGGGACGCTTTTGGCGATAGGTTCAGGCCAATTGCCTTTGGAGGATATGCCAAAAATATTAAAAGCTAAAAACCGTAAGGCTGCCTGGGACACCGCTCCAGCGCAAGGACTATGCCTTATGAAAGTTAAATATTAATTAAAAATATTTGACATTTGTCTGAAAGATGTTATATTTTAGAATCTTGCAATGGAAGGGCATTCTCGCATTTTGGGGATGCCTATTTTTAAGGCTAACTATATGAAAACGTTTTTACCAAAAGTTAATGAAATTGAACATAAGTGTTACGTGATCGATGCCAAGGATAAGATTTTAGGCAAGGTTGCGGCCAAGGCGGCTTCAGTGCTGCGCGGCAAACATAAACGCATTTATACGCCGTTTTTGGATACCGGAGATACTGTTATCATCATTAATGCTGATAAAGTCAGGGTGACCGGTAAGAAATTAACGGACAAAGTGTATTCCCGTTATACGGGTTATCCCAGCGGGTTTAGGGAAATGACCTTGGGGAATATGCTGGCGAAGCGGCCGGAGAAAGTCCTGGAATTAGCGGTTTCACGCATGTTTCCAAGGGGGCCCTTAGCTTATAAGCAGACGGCCAAGTTGAAAGTTTATGCGGGAGAGGCTCATCCTCATGCAGCACAAAAACCAATTGCCTTGGAAGTTTAAATTTTAGGAGAGTTACATGGTTGAAGTTGTCAAATATGCAGGTACAGGTCGTCGAAAAAGCTCAGTTGCCCGTGTAGTTCTAACTCCTGGGGGTGGGAAGATCATGGTTAATAAACGCGAGTTTCTTAATTATTTTCCCCGAGAAACTGATCGTATTTCTATTATGCAGCCTTTAAAATTGGTAAATTTGGAAAATAAATTCGATATTTCCGTACGTGTTACCGGCGGTGGTTCAACCGGACAGGCGGGCGCTTTTAAATTAGGCCTGTCACGTGCTATCATTTCTTGCGATCCTTTAACCCGGGGCATCTTGAAAAAGGCCAGCTGCCTGACCAGAGATGACAGAATGAAAGAGAGAAAGAAACCCGGTCAGAAGGGAGCTCGTCGTAAATTCCAATGGGTTAAACGTTAACGCCAATTAAAATATAAAAAGAATAAGCCCATCTCCCTTCGAAATACGTTGACGAGATGGGCTTTTTTATTTATTATAAACGGATTCACTGAATGACTTATTATCGACGGGGAATATATGAAGAATAAAGAGCTGGGATGTCCTTTAAAGACCATACGTGCCGGTATTTTAGGTGTTAGCGGTTATACCGGCAGGGAGGCTTTTGATTTGCTTTTAAAGCATCCTGGCGTGCGGCTGACCTATGTGGCGGCGAATAATACGCAAGGAGCCATGTCTGAAATTTATCCGGAATTTTTAAACCGCACGACTCTGGTTTGTCATAAGTTTGATATTAAAAAAGCGGTTGAAAAATGCGATGTGGTTTTTTTAGCCCTGCCGCATACTGAATCCATGAATGTGGTGCCTAAATTATTAAAGGCGGGGCTGAAGGTAATTGATCTAAGCGCTGATTACCGGTTTAAAAGCAGCAAGGTATATGAACACTGGTATGGCCACAAGCATGCTGATACAAAGAATTTAAGCAAGGCCATTTATGGCTTACCGGAATTATTCCGGCAGAAGATCAAGGGAGCTAATTTCATTGCTAATCCCGGCTGTTATCCAACGGCTGCTATTTTAGGGTTGGCGCCTTTGATTTCTACCCGGAGGGACATCGGGTCGATTGTGGTGGATGCCAAATCAGGGGTTTCGGGTGCCGGACGCAAGCCCTCCATAGGCTTGCTTTCATCCGAAGTTAATGAGAATTTTAAAGCGTATAAGGTCCTAAGCCATCAACATTCCCCGGAAATTGAGCAGTATCTGTCCCAATTAGCCGGTCGTGCAACGCGCATCCATTTTGTGGCGCATTTGCTTCCTATAACGAGGGGGATTTTAAATACGATGTACGTGCATTTAAAAGAGGGTATTACAATGAATCAAGCTCATAGTTTATATAAAAAATTCTACAAAACAGAACCCTTTGTGCGTGTTTATCCGCTTGGAAGTCAGCCTGAGACCAAACGCGTGGCTAAAACTAATTTTTGTGATATAGGTGTGGTTGTCAGCTCTGATAAAAAAATGGTAGTCGTTACCTCAGCTATTGACAACTTGGTCAAGGGAGCTGCAGGACAAGCACTGCAAAATATGAATATTATGTATGGTTTTAATGAGATCGAGGGGCTGTTATGAAAATCATTAAAGGGGGGGTAACGGCACCCAAAGGGTTTTTAGCCAACGGGATATCAGCGGGTATTAAGCGTTCGGGCAAACCGGATTTGGGTATTATAGTTTCAGAGCTTCCGGCTGTCACCACGGGTGTCTTTACCAAGAATTCGATTAAGGCGGCTCCGCTGGTTGTCAGCATGAAGAATATTAAAAAAGGCATGGGACGAGCGGTATTGGTTAATTCCGGTAATGCTAATTGTTATACCGGTAAATCCGGCTTGGAACATGCACAAGGTTCGACAGAAATTGTTGCCAAACTCCTTGGTATCAGCCCTGCTGATGTTTTGGTAACATCAACGGGGATCATTGGAAAGCCATTGCCGTATAATAAAATTGTTGATGCGGCGCCGATTCTGATCAAAGGATTGAGCACTCTTGGTGGCTCTAAATTCGCCCGCTCAATCATGACTACGGATTTAATAGTTAAAGAAATCGCCCTTGAGATCATGATCGGCAAAAAGAAGGTTACGATCGGCGGCTGCGGCAAAGGATCGGGAATGATCGAGCCTAATATGGCGACGATGCTGGGCTTTATAACGACGGATGCTGCGATATCCCTTCAGATGCTGAAGATCGCTTTAAAGCGCGCGACCGAGAGGTCCTTTAACA
Organism: Candidatus Omnitrophota bacterium; assembly: GCA_015233675.1. Lineage (GTDB taxonomy): Bacteria > Omnitrophota > Gorgyraeia > Zapsychrales > Fredricksoniimonadaceae > JABDGZ01. Next base: position 37,278 of record JADFXH010000009.1, on the reverse strand, counting down.
GCATTACTGTTGATGGGTGCATGAGCACCAATGATATGGTCACTTTGCAGGCCAACCAATTGGCAGGGAATAAAAAGATTGTGACACAAGACGGAGATTTTAAGAAGTTTTATCAGGCCCTTGAGTTTATATGTATTGATCTGGCCAAGAAAATTGTCCGCGATGGTGAAGGGGCTACCAAGTTTTTGACCATTGATGTCAAAGGTGCTGCCAATGAGATACAGGCCAGGAAAATTGCCAAAACTATTGCCAACTCCGCTTTGGTTAAAACTGCGGCTTTCGGCAGTAATCCTAATTGGGGACGGGTAGGTGCGGCAGTGGGCTCTTTGGGGATCAGTCAAATCGATGAGCATAATATGAAAATTACTTTTTCGCCGTTTAATAAGAAAGAAATTGCTATTTGCGTCGAGCTTTCTCTGGGAGGGGCAGCCGCTACGGTTTACACCTGTGATTTTTCTTATGACTATGTGCGTATAAATGGAGAATATAATTGATGGATCAAATTGTAAAAAAAGCCTCCATCCTGATCGAGGCTATTCCTTATATTCAGGCTTTCCGCCGTAAAATTTTTGTCGTAAAATATGGCGGCAGTATTTTGGACGATCCTAAAATCCGTCATAATGTTTTACAGGACATTGTATTTTTAAGTTATGTGGGGATCAGGGTTATCATTGTCCACGGCGGCGGCCCTCATATTTCTGCCCGTATGAAAGAAAAGGGGTTAAAGAATGAGTTTGTCGATGGTATTAGGGTTACAGATAAAGAAACGCTTACGATTGTCGGTGAAGAATTGGAGAAATTAAACCTGCAAATCGTTACGGAAATCAAGTCCCTCAAGGGCGATGTCACAGGCCTGCGCGGGCAGGAAAATATTATTTTTGTAAAAAAGAAAAAAGCCGTCAAAGACCTGGGGTTCGTGGGAACGATCACTTCAGTGAATAAAGAGCACTTGGAGACACACCTGGCTCAGGGGCAGATCACCGTGGTATCCCCGATGGGCATGACGATGGAGAAACAGCCTCATAATGTCAATGCGGACGAAGTAGCCAGCGCCATAGCTAATTCCATGAAGGCGGAAAAATTAGTTCTTTTGACCGATGTTCCAGGGGTCATGCGTGACCTAAAAGATATGAGCACATTATTATCAACACTGACTTTGGCTCAAGTGGATGAATTGATTGCAAGCGGCGTGATTGCAGGAGGGATGATCCCCAAGGTAAGTTCCTGCGTCGAAGCCTTGAAGGGTGGAGGGGTCAACAAAACCCACATTATTGATGCCCGCATGCCGCATGCATTGCTTTTGGAGTTCTTTACGGACCAGGGTGTTGGAACGCAGATCATTAAAAAGTGACACTAAGACATGAAAGCTGACGAAATTTTTAAAGAATATAACGACCATATCCTTCTGACGTATACCCGCATGCCTGCGATCTTTGTTAAAGGCAAAGGGTCACAGCTGACGGATTTTCAAGGTAAGAAATATTTAGATTTTTTTCCTGGCTGGGGTGTAAGCAACTTAGGGCATTGCCATCCTAAGGTCATGGGTGCGGTGCGTGAACAGATCGGGAAATTAATCCATATTCCGAATAATTTTTATAATCCTCACCAGGCCAAATTAGCTAAAGAATTGATCCGTATTTCTTTTGAGGGCAAGATTTTTTTCTGTAACAGCGGCACGGAATCTGTGGAGGCGGCCATTAAATTTGCCAGGAAGTACGGCGAGGGCAAGAAATTTGAGATCATCACGACCATTAATGCTTTTCATGGCCGAACCATGGGCGCCTTGACGGCAACAGGGCAGGAGAAGCACCAAAAAGGGTTTTCTCCTCTTGTGCCCGGATTCAAACATGTGCCTTTTAATGACATCGGCGCTTTAAAAGCAGCGGTCAATGATCAAACAGCGGCCATTATGATTGAGCTTATTCAGGGTGAAGGCGGGATTAATGTTGCTACTAAGGAATATGTGAAGGCTCTGCGCCAAATCTGCGATGAGCAAAAAATTCTGCTGATCATTGATGAAGTTCAGTCGGGCATGGCCCGCACTGGTGAGATCTTCGCCTTTAAGCATTACGGCATAACACCGGATGTGATGTGCCTGGCCAAGGCCTTAGGCGGCGGCTTGCCCATAGGGGCTATGATTGTAAAAAAAGAGCTGGCTGACATCTTTAAGCCGGGCATGCACGGATCGACCTTTGCCGGCAGTCCCTTGGTATGTAAGGCAGCTTTGGGAGTAATTAAAGCTATTTATGCTGAAAAAATAATGAAAAAGGTTAAAGTTCAGGGCCCCTATTTGGTCATGAAGTTAAACGAATTGAAGTCTAAATATGACGTTATTAAAGAAGTGCGCGGCTTGGGGCTTATGATCGGAGTGGAGTTGACAATTGAAGGTGCCGCAATTTTTAAGGAATGTTTTAGCAGGGGATTAATTATCAATTGTACGCAGGACAATGTATTACGTATTATGCCGGCACTTAATGTGACCCGGCGTCAAATTAATAAAGCTATTCATATTTTGGATGGGGCAATTGAGGCGGTTTTGAAAAAGGGAGCTGTGACGAAAGGGCGTTGGCCCGACCTAATCAATGGCAAGGCTTGTGGAATTTTAAGGAAGGGAAAGTATGAAACGTGATTTGATAAAATTGTCTGATTATTCCGGCGCCGAAATAGTGTCTTTGATTGATTCGGCAGGCTTGTTAAAGAAACAAAAAGGAAAATTGCGTGCTGATTTGAAAGGCAAAACAGTCGCGTTGGTGTTCCAAAAACCATCTAACCGCACACGTGTTTCTTTTGAAGTGGGCGTTTATGAATTAGGCGGGCATTGCCTTTATCTGGGGCCTGAAGAGATCAATCTGGGCAAGCGTGAGTCTACTTATGATGTGGCCAAGACCTTGTCGCGTTATGTGCATTGTATTGTTGCGAGGGTTTTTGACAGTAAAGATATTTTTGAACTGGCCCAGCACGCAGATGTGCCGGTCATTAATGCCTTGTGCGACCTGTATCATCCCTGCCAAGCTCTGGCAGATATTCAGACTATCCGTGAGAAGATGGGTTCATTCAAGGGCTTGACCTTGGCTTATGTTGGTGATGGGAATAATGTTTTTCATTCGTTGATGATTGCTTGTGCTAAAGTGGGGATTAATGTGCGTTTTGCCGGCCCAAAAGGGTATGATCCTAACTATGAAATTGTGCAAGATGCAAAAGATAGCGCCAAAAAAAATAGGTGTACTATTGAATTAGGGCGAAATCCCCAGCAAGCCGTTAAGGGAGCAGATATTATATATTCTGACGTATGGGTCAGTATGGGGCAGGAAAAAGAAAAAGCCAAACGCATCAAAGAATTTAAGGGTTATCAGGTCAATAAGGATCTGGTGAAAGCGGCCCATAAGGATTATATTTTCATGCATTGCCTGCCCGCACATCGCGGTCTGGAAGTGACAGCGGATATCATTGACGGAGAACACTCGGTAGTTTTTGATCAGGCTGAAAACCGTTTGCACGCGCAAAAGGCAGTTCTTTTAAAGTTGTTAGCGTAGGGACTGACCTTGTGTCGGCCCGACACATGAATACATGGACGGCTGACACTGAATATCAGTATCAGCCTGGGCAAGGATTGTATGTTATGCATGAGAAGGGATATTGTTTGCGAAACATTCAGGGATTTTTCGCCAAAAGTTGGCTAGGATTTACAGGAAAAATGTTCCAAATGAAGAGAGACTTTAGAACATTTTTGCTGTAAACCGACGCCAACGGCGAAAATATCCCGTTGAGCAAATAATATCTCTTCTCATGCATAATCTGCAAGAATTTTGACAGAACAGAATTTTAAGGAAGGGCGTTGGCCCGACCTAATCAATGGAAAGGTAATGGAATTTTAAGGAAGGGGATATTATGAAGAAAGTTATTTTAGCTTATTCTGGCGGTTTAGACACCAGCTGCCTGATCCGTTGGTTGAAAGACAAGGACTATGAGGTCATTGCTTTTATGGCTGATGTGGGGCAGGGGAGCGATTTTAAGGCAATCGAAAAGCGTGCCCTGGCAACAGGCGCTTCCAAGGTTTACATCCTTGATTTAAAGCAGGAATTTGTTAAGGATTATGTCTTTCCTGCGATCAAGGCTAATGCGGTTTATGAAGGTAAATATTTTTTAGCGACTGCTTTGTCGCGGCCTTTGATTGCCAAGCATCAGGTGGCGGTGGCAAAAAAAGAAAAAGCAACGGCTGTTGCCCACGGCTGTACGGGCAAGGGCAATGACCAGGTGCGTTTTGAAGTGACCGCTAAAATATTGGCGCCTCATCTGGAGTTATTGGCACCTTTGCGCACATGGGAATTTAAAACCCGCGAACAGGAAATTGAATACGCGCATAAATATAAGATACCTATTGATGTCACCAAAAAGAGTCCGTACTCAACGGACATTAATCTTTACGGCCGTTCCATTGAGTGCGGTGTTTTGGAAGATCCCTGGGTTGAGCCGCCGGAAGAAATCTATGCGATGACCAAAAATCCGCTTAAATGCCCTGATCGTCCGGAATATGTCGAGGTGGAATTTGTCAAAGGGAATCCCCTTAAAGTGAATGGCAAAGCGTACGGCCCCGTTGAGTTGATCATTAAGCTCAATGAGATTGGGGGGCGCAATGGGGTGGGGCGTGTGGATATGGTGGAAAACCGTTTGGTAGGCATTAAATCCCGCGAGATTTATGAAAATCCTGCAGGAACTGTTTTAATGACAGCGCACAAAGAACTCGAAGCCCTGGTCCTTGATCGTGAGACCCTGCATTATAAGGAATTGATATCTCCCCGCTATGCCGAGTTGACGTACTACGGATTATGGGAGACTCCGCTCAAGATCCAATTAGACGCGTTTATTAACAAGACCCAGGAGCGTGTCAGCGGGGTTGTGAAGCTGAAACTGTTTAAAGGAAGCTGTCAGGTGGCGGGGCGCAAATCCCGGTTTTCACGTTATAAAGAGGAGCTTGCGACCTACGGCGATAAAGACATATTCGATCCCAAACTTTCCGAAGGCTTTATCCGGCTTTGGGGTATGCCGTATTAAACTAGGGAGCATCTATGTCAAAACTCTGGGGTGGGCGTTTTAATAAGAAGTCTGATTGGCTGGCTGATCAATTTACCTTCAGCATTAGCTATGACCATCGTTTGGCTAAATATGATGTCATTGGATCGATAGCCCATGCCCGGATGTTGTCAAAGCAGGGGATTATTCCAAAGGGTGACTCTGCCAAAATTGTTGCAGGGCTAAAGAAGATCCTATTGCAAATTGAAACGGATAAATTCAAATTCGACCCAAAGGCTGAGGACATTCATACGGATATTCAAAACCGTCTTAAATTTTTTATCGGTAAGCCCGCAGATAAACTGCATACAGCCCGTTCTCGCAATGATCAGGTTGTTTTGGACATGAAGCTTTATTGCCGGGATGAAATTGCTAAGCTTGTGGCAGCCATTACCTATTTACAAAAAGAGATTCTGGAATTTGCCAATAAAAATAAAGATGTCATAATCCCGGCATATACTCATTTGCAGGCGGCGCAGGTTGTATTGTTGTCCCATCATATGCTTGCTTATATCGAGATGCTTGAGAGGGATAAAACGAGGCTTTTTGATTGTGCCAATCGCACGGATTTTATGCCGTTAGGTTCCTGTGCTTTATCAGGCACATCGCTTAAAACGGACCGTGTCTACTTGGCATCTTTGCTCGGATTTAGCCAGGTTGCGGCCAACAGCATGGACGTTGTTTCTGACCGGGATTTCATTGTTGAGTTGATCGGCGATTGTGCCATGATCACAACACATCTTTCCCGGGTCGCTGAAGACTTGATTTTGTGGGCCACCAAAGAGTTCGATCTTGTTGATATTGACAGCAGTTTTTGTACAGGTTCCTCCATTATGCCGCACAAGAAAAACCCGGATGTGCTGGAGCTAGTCCGCGGCAGTTCTGCTAAAGTTACAGGTCTTCTGGCCCAAATTCATGTTTTATTGAAAGGGCTGCCGTTGACCTATAACCGGGATTTGCAATTAGATAAACCGGCGTTGTTTGACAGTGTTGATACCGCCAAGAATGTTCTTTTGGTTTTGAGTAAAATTTTTGCTTCAATGGAAGTCAAAAAAGGCAATGCGGCTCAACGGGTGTTGGATGAAAGTTTTTTTACCGTTGATGTGATGGATTATTTGGTCAAAAAAGGAGTCTCTAATCGGGATGCTCATGACATTTTAGGGAAAATGGTCCGTGAATGTTTGGATCAGGGCAGGCCCCTATCTTCGTTAAGTTTGGGAGAGTTGAAACAATATTCTTTGCTGTTTGGTGCGGATGTAAAAAAACTTTTTAATCCGCAAATGTCTGTTAAAATTAAATCTTCTTTGGGTTCGACGAACCCAAATTTGGTTGCACAACAGTTAAATCAATGGAGCAAGAAGTTAAATGCATGATTTTGAATTTAAGGAAGGGCAGCTTTGGTGTGAGGGTGTCAAGGTGTCTTCCATTGCCGAACGTGTGGGGACGCCTTTTTATCTTTACAGCTATAAGACACTCACTGATCATTTTTTAAAGATCCAGAAGGCTTTTGCCAAACTTGATCCCATCATTTGCTTTGCCATGAAATCCAACGGTAATCTGAATGTCATCAAAAGCCTGGTAGATTTAGGCGCCGGTATTGATATTGTTTCTATTGGTGAATTGGGAAAGGCTTTACTTGCCGGTGCAGACCCTAAAAAGATCGTGTTTGCATCTGTTGGCAAAACCGAGGAAGAAATAGCATTTGCCATAGAAACGGGTATTTTATTGTTTAATGTTGAGTCTGAGCCGGAATTAGAGGAAATCAACCGTATTGCCGTTAAGATGGACAGGAAGGTTCAGGCGGCGTTAAGGATCAATCCTGATGTCCCGGCGCCAACGCATGAGTATACGAATACCGGCTCCTTAAAAAAGAAATTCGGCATTGACTTGGGCACTTCCCGTCAAATTTTCAAGGCCTATAAAAAATACAGTCATGTGAAGATCAACGGCTTGCACATTCATATCGGTTCTCAAATTACTTCCGGAGTTCCTTTTGTCGGAGCTATTAAGAAAGTAATTACTTTCATTGATGAGTTGAGCGCTGAGGGGATAAAGATTGAATATTTGGATATTGGCGGGGGATTGGGGATTATTTATAAGAATGAAATTCCGCAAACCGCACAGCAGTATGCTGATAAAGTTATTCCTATTTTAGAGAAGACAGGCTTAAAGATCATTATGGAGCCTGGGCGTTTTATTGTCGGTAATGCCGGTATATTTGTGACCAAGATCCTTTACGTCAAGGACAACGGACTGAAGAAATTTGTGATCGTGGACGGCGGCATGAATGACTTGATTAGGCCGATGCTTTATGATGCGTATCACGAGATCGTTTGTGTGGCGCAAAATAAAGGTGCCAGGCAAAAATTTGATGTGGTGGGCCCTATTTGCGAAAGCGGAGATTTTTTTGCCCATGACCGCCTTTTGCCCAAGGTCAAGAAAAATGACTTGCTGGCCGTTATGAGTGCCGGCGCCTACGGTTATGTGATGTCCAGCAATTACAATATGCGTCCGCGGGTTGGGGAAATCATGGTGAAGGGCGACAAATTTAAGATCATTAAGGACCGCGAAACTTTTAAAGATTTGATGCGTGGGGAGAAGATCGTGACATGGTAAGCATTCCTTTTGTAAAAATGGCTGGTGCAGGCAATGATTTTATTGTCATTGAGGCTCGCCAGGATTTAGATTACGCTAAATTCAGCAAAGCCGTTTGCGCGCGGCAAAGCGGTATCGGCGCTGACGGAGTATTGGTTTTTGATAAATCTACGCAATCAGACTATCGCATGCGTATTATTAATGCTGACGGTTCAGAGGCAGAGATGTGCGGTAACGGGGCCCGTTGCATGGCCGCGTATATCATGGCTAATTTAAAACCGGCTAAAGCTTCTTTCGGCATTGAGACCTTAGCCGGCGAGATTTTAGCTGAAGCCCAGGGTGAAATGGTCCGTGTGCGTTTATCTAACCCTAAAGACTACAGGCCGAATTTGAATATAACCGTGGCCCATAAGAAATTGGAAGTTCATTATATCGACACAGGTGTCCCTCATACAGTGATTTTCGTCGACGGTTTACAGGATGTGGATGCCAATAGCTTGGGTGCTTTGGTCCGCAATCACCCTCGGTTTGCGCCGCGCGGCACCAATGTTGATTTTGTTGAGCGTGCCCGTGAGGGCATGGTGGCTGTGCGCACTTTTGAGCGAGGGGTGGAGGCAGAAACATTGGCTTGCGGGACCGGGGCTGTGGCCTCGGCATTGATCGCTTATTTCCATGCTAATCCTAATATTAAAAAGCAAAAGGGTGCTTTCATGAAGGTATTGACGGCGAGCAAAGAAATTCTGGAGATCACCTTTGATTTTGATGAAGGCTACAATATAGATAATGTGTGGCTTAAGGGCTCAGCGAAGCTGATCGCTAAAGGAGAATATTTTTATGTTTAAAGGTTCTATGGTGGCTTTAGTGACGCCTTTTGACGGCGAGCGGGTTGACGAAGGGGCTTACAAAAAGCTCATTGATTGGCAAATTAAAGAGGGCACCAACGGCATTGTTCCTTGCGGGACCACCGGTGAGACGCCGACGCTTTCTGAGAAGGAACATGAAGAAACCATTAAACTTTGCGTGCAAGTTGTCGCCAAAAGGATCCCTGTTATTGCCGGTACCGGTTCTAACTCAACTAGCGAAGCCGTGCATATGACCCAGTACGCGGCCAAGGCTGGCGCGGATGCGGCCCTGGTGGTCACCCCTTATTATAATAAGCCTACCAATAAGGGTATATACCTGCACTATAAAGCAGTCAGTGAAAGTGCTGATATTCCCATTATTCTTTACAATATCATCGGGCGTACAGGCAGGAATATTGAGCCGGATTTAATGGCAAAGTTGGCTTCTGATTTTAAAAATATTGTCGGTGTCAAGGAATCGTCAGGTTCTTTGGAGCAAATGCTCCGCATTAAAGAGCTGTGTCCGAAGGGATTTTCTTTAATATCTGGGGATGATTCCTTGACTTTGCCTATTTTAGCCATTGGCGGGGTTGGGGTGATATCGGTTGCGGCTAACATTGTTCCCCATGATGTGGTGGCCCTCATTAATGCTTTTAATCAAGGAAATTTAAAGAAAGCCCAAGAGATCAATTTGAAATTACTGCCGTTAGTCCGGTCTTTATTTGTTGAGACGAACCCTATCCCTGTTAAAAAAGCATGTGAGCTGATGGGATTATGCAATGGCGCACTCCGTCTTCCTATGTGCGATATGGAAGAAGCTAATCTGGCTAAATTAAAACAGGCGTTAAAGGTTTACGGATTGATCAAATAGCTTGCTTTCAATTTATTCTTTTCATTCGTGCAATTTGTAGCGTGATGGATGGACAGGTATTATCAATTCGGCACGGAATATTTTCGCCGTCTGCTTCGGTTTACAACAAAAATGTTCTAAAGTTTCTCTTCATTTGGAACATTTTTGTCGTAAATCCTCGCAGACATTTGGCGAAAAATTCCTTAATGTGCCGTATTGATAATACCTGTCCATCCATACTCATGTACTTAATTACAGTCGCTTCAAAGAACAAATTTAGTCCTTATAATGCATGCTCTAATGAATGAATTATTTACGGAGGGATTTCGATGATCAAACTTGCGGTTTCGGGCTGTCAGGGCAGGATGGGCCAGCGTATTACGGCTTTGGCGCTTCAGGATAAAGTCTTTAAAATATCCGCCCTTTTAGAAAACAAAAACAGGCCGGATGTGCCTCTGTTATCTTACAATATCCCGGTCAATTTTGAAGATGCCGCATTAAAGGGGAGTGATGTGCTCATTGAATTTACGACCCCTGAAGCAACTCTCGGTCATCTGAAATCCTGCCAGAAATACGGCGTCAGCATGGTCATCGGCACTACAGGTTTTACTAAGGCCCAGATCGCTCAAATCAAAAAAGTATCTTCTAAAGTTGCCATTGTTTTTTCTTCTAATATGTCGGTGGGGGTCAATCTGGTCTTTGGCCTTATCCGTCAAACGGCGCAAATTACCGGAAAAGATTATGCCATTACTTTAAGTGAAACACATCATGTGCATAAAAAGGACGCTCCTTCAGGGACTGCCAAGACCATGGCTGAAATTGCCGAAACATTTTCTAAAATAAAGGTCAAAGATATTGCCTCCATCCGTGAGGGGGAGGTTATCGGCGATCATACTATCACTTTTGAAAGCCCGGTAGATTTGATTTCCATCCATCACCATGCCAAGACCCGCGATATTTTTGCATCAGGCGCTCTGGTCGCGGCGAAATTCCTTTCTAAAAAGAAAAAAGGTCTGTTTGATATGCAGGATGTGCTGGGCATAAAATAGAACTTCATGGAGGTTTGCTTGAGGCTGTTTTATCTGTTTTCAATCCTGCTCATTTCTTGTCTGGGAACTATTGTTTATTCCAATTCCTTTCACTGTTCGTTTCAGTTCGATGACAGGATATTCATAGTCGATAATATCCCAATAAGGAACATTTTTAATTTGCAAAGCATCTGGCATTATTTTCACGGCCGCTTTTTTGTTTTTCTATCTCTGGCTTTTAACTATCACTTTAACGGCCTTAATGTTTTTGGATACCACCTGTTTAACTTGGCGGTTCATATAATTACGGCCATTTTAGTCTGGTGGCTGACCCTTTTGACTCTTTCTACTCCTGCCATGAAAGAGGATAAAATTACCCGTCATGCTAGTCTCATTGCTTTGTTTGCAGGGTTGGTATTTGTAAGCCATCCGGTCCAAACTGAAGCAGTGACGTATATTTGGCAGAGGGCTGCTTCAATGGCGGCCATGTTTTATTTGGCGTCCTTATGCCTTTATGTCAAATCAAGGCTGCTGCAGGTTGAAAAACTTAGTTTAGGCCATTGGAAATTTTATTACACAGGATCTTTGATAACAGCAGTTGTAGCCATGTTTACTAAGGAGAATGCTGTAACATTGCCCTTAATGATATTGTTTTATGAGTACAGTTTTTTAAACACTAAAAAAAGTTTTAATTGGAGAATTCTTGCTCCTTTCTTGCTTACCATATTTATTGTTCCTGTCACATTCTTATTTATCAAGTCACAAGTTTTTCAAAGCATGCATGGTGATTTAAGGGCGCATGGAGGTGTCATCACCCCTATGCATTATTTCCTGACTCAATTCAGGACCATGGTCACCTATATAAGATTGTTATTCATTCCGTTAAACCAGAACTTAGATTATGATTATCCGATTTTCAAGAATATTTTGGAATTACCTGTATTGATCAGTTTTTTATTTTTAACAGTTATTTTTTATTGGGCGAAACGACTATTCTTAAGATATAGGCTGTTTTCCTTTTCCATCTTTTGGTTTTTTTTGACTCTAACTATACCTGAATCAAGTTTTTGGGCAATGGGAGGTATCATTTTTGAACACCGGCTATATTTACCATTGGCGGGATTTAGCATATTTTTAGTCAGTGGAGCGTACTATCTTTGGGGGAAGAATCGCATTAAAATGATGGTTATGGTTCTAGCGATGATAATAGGATGGAACTCGTTACTGACTTATCAAAGGAATAATATTTGGAAAGACAATATTACTTTGTGGAATGATGCCGTTTTAAAATCACCTTATAAGCCAGGGCCTTATTTTAGTCGAGGTGCTGGCTATTTTAATCAAGGAAATTTTGATCGTGCGATGGTTGATTTTAATAAAGCCATTGCCATAGATCCTGATAACCACATAGAGCCTTATATTAACCGCGGATTAATTTATGAGAGCCGCGGTGAATTCATTAAGGCCATTGCTGATTATACCAAAGCAATTAAAATATCATTCTCAAGGGGGGTGTTGCCGTATCATACCCGGTCTATTCTATATCATAAACTTGGCAATTTTTCTCAAGCCTTGTCTGATGCCGCAAAAGCTATTGAAATAGACCCTTATGACTTCATCGCTTATAACATACGGGGTTGCATTTATGGTGAAATGAAGAATTTCACTCAAGCTGTTTCTGATTTAACAAAATCTATTGAAATAAATCCTTATTATCCAGACGCTTACTATAACAGGGCTGGCACTTACTATTTGTTAAAAGAATATGATAAAGCGTGGAGTGACGCGCATAAAGCAAAAGAACTGGGATATGCTGTTAATCCCGGATTTATCAGTGAGCTTAAAAAATCATCCGGAAGATAAAAGCAAACCATTGGGGGGGCATTTTGAGGCCGTGTTATCTGCTTTCAATTCTGCTTATCTTTTGTCTGGGAATTGTTGTTTATTCCAACACTTTTCATTGCTTGTTTCAGTTCGATGATAAAATATTTATAGTCTATAATTCTGCAATAAGAAACGTTCATGATTTGCAAAAGATCTGGCATTATTTTCATGGCCGTTTTTTTGTTTTCCTTTCTCTGGCTTTTAACTATCACTTTAACGGCCTTAATGTTTTTGGATACCACCTGTTTAACTTGGCGGTTCATATAATTACGGCCATTTTAGTTTGGTGGCTGACCCTTTTGACTCTTTCTACTCCTGCCATGAAAGAGGATAAAATTATCCGGCATGCTAATCTCATTGCTCTGTTTGCAGGTCTGGTATTTGTAAGCCACCCTCTCCAGACCGAAGCAGTGACGTATATTTGGCAGAGGGCCGCTTCAATGGCTGCCATGTTTTATTTGGCATCCTTATGCCTTTATGTTAAATCAAGACTATTGCAGGCTGAGGGATATAATTCACAACTTGGGAGATTTTATTACCCGGCCGCACTGATAACTGCAGTTGTGGCCATGTTCACAAAGGAGAATACTGTAACGCTACCCTTGATAATCCTGCTATATGAGTGTAGTTTTCTAAACACTAAAGACAGGCTTAACTGGAGATGTCTTGCTCCTTTTTTGCTTACCATATTTATTGTTCCCGTCACATTCTTATTTATCAAGTCACAAGTTTTTCAAAGCATGCATGGTGATTTAAGGGCGCATGGAGGTGTCATCACCCCTATGCATTATTTCTTGACCCAATTCAGGACCATGGTCACCTATATGAGACTGGTATTCATTCCGATCAACCAGAACCTTGATTATGATTATCCTGTTTTTAAGAATATTTTTCAATTGCCTGTATTGATCAGTCTTTTATTTTTAACAGCTATTTTTTATTGGGCTAAGCGACTATTCTTAAGATATAGACTGCTTTCTTTTTCCATTTTTTGGTTTTTCTTGACTCTAACTATACCTGAATCGAGTTTTTGGGCGATGGGAGACATCATTCTTGAACACCGGTTATATTTACCATTGGTGGGTTATAGCATATTCTTAGTCAGCGGAGGGTACTATCTTTGGGGGAAGAATAGCATTAAAGCGATGGTTATCGTTCTGACGGTGATAATAGGATGTAATGCTGTGCTGACTTATCAAAGGAATAAAATTTGGAAAGACGAAATTGCTTTATGGAATGATGTCGTCCAAAAATCTCCTCATAAAGCAAGGCCGTATTGCAATCGTGCCAGCGCGTACTCCTCTGCAGGTAACTTTGCGCAGGCTCTAGTAGACTATAATAAAGCCATTGAGATAGACCCGCAATATTTACAAATTTATAATATATTGAGCAATTTTTATTTCTATCAAGGCAATTTTGCTCAAGCCATTTTAATTAATAGCAAAATCATTGATATAAATCCGAATATTGCAGAAATTTATAATAACCGCGGATATGTCTACAAGATAAAAGGGGACTTTGCCTTAGCTTTATTAGATTACAACAAAGCTATTAAAATAGATCCGGATGATTCAATTGCTTATTATAATCGGGCCCAAATTTATTATCAGTTAAAAAAATATGATAAAGCGTGGAGTGACGTACATAAAGCAAAAGAATTGGAGTATGCTGTTAATCCCGGATTTATCAGTGAGCTTAAAAAATTGCGGGAATCTCATCATCAAAGATTCCCGCTTTCGCTGGAATGACAAAATGATGCGGGGGGTTTCTTTTGGATTTCTTTAAGTTCATGGTATACTTCTAAAATGAAAAATATGCTTCTTAATTAAACTAAAAGAATGTACAACAGGAGTTATTAATAATGTCCGATGCCGCTGAATTTAAAATTGAATTTTCCCAACGTTTGCAATCATTGCCGCCATATCTTTTCGTGGAAATAGATCGTGCCCGCCGTGCCGCTATTGCCGCCGGACGCGATGTCATTAATTTGGGAGTCGGGGACCCTGACCAGCGCACCCATCAGGTAATCATTGACGCTTTGAAAAAAGCCGCGGAGGATGTTAATAATCATCATTATCCTTTTGATGCGGGGGTGCCGCAATTGCGTTTGGAGATCGCCAAATGGTTTAAAAACCGTTTCGGGGTCGAATTAGAACCCCAAACGGAAATTTATCCTTTGATCGGCTCCAAAGAAGGTATCGCTCATCTGCCGTTGGGAATCATCAATCCGGGCGATAAGGTTGTTTTGACAGAGCCGGCGTATCCGGCTTATCAGGCGGCGGTGACTTTTGCCGGAGGTAAAATCCAGTACCTGCCGCTCAAGGCTTCTCACGGATTTTTGCCAAAAATTGAAGATATTGAGAATCTGAAAAATGCCAAGGCAATCTTTGTTTGTTATCCTAATAATCCCACAGCGGCAACGGCTGATAAAAAATTTTACCAGGATTTAGTGGCTGTTTGTAAGGCCCGTGGGATCATTATTGTTTCAGATTTAGCTTACTCTGAAGTTTATTATGACGGCATCAAGCCGCCCAGCATATTGGAAGTGGAAGGGGCCCGTGATATAGCGATAGAATTCCACTCCTTTTCAAAGACTTATTTTATGACAGGATGGCGATTAGGCTGGGCTTGCGGCAATCCGACTTTGGTATCTGCTTTGGCCCGGGTAAAATCTAATTGTGACTCAGGTGTTTTTAATGCAATCCAATATGCGGGGATCGCGGCGTTGAATATGGATCCGCGGGATATTGAGGATATGCGCGCTGAATATCAGACACGCCGTGACGCTTTGATTAACGGACTACGTTCCATCGGCTGGAAAATCGATCTGCCCAAGGCCGCGTTTTATGTCTGGGCTAAATTGCCTTCGAAATTCGAAGATTCGATGAGCTGTGCCAAAGTTTTTTTGGATGAGGCGGATATCGTGGTAACGCCGGGAATAGGTTTCGGTAAGACAGGTGAAGGTTATGTGCGCATGTCCTTGACTATTCCGACTGAACGCATCCATCAAGCCGTCGCCCGATTGGCGAAAATTTTGTAAAATGAGCTTAAAAATGTCCATTGTCTATTTAGCATTAGGTTCTAATTTAGGTGATCGTCATCAATATATTCAAAAGGCCGTCCAAGAGCTGAAAATTTACGGGTTAAAAGTATTGAAGTTCTCTTCCGTGATCGAAACTGAGCCTATCGGCGGCCCTGCTCAAGGCAAATACCTTAACGCGGTTTTAAAGGCGGGGACCATCTATTCCCCCGAAGAATTGCACGTGATAACTCAGGCCATTGAGCGTAAACTCGGGCGTGTTAAAAAAGATATCAATGGCCCGAGGGTTATCGACATTGATATTTTATTGTACGATGATATTAAATTAATCACACCCGCATTACTGATCCCTCATCCGCGGATGCTTGAGCGTTCCTTTGTGATGCAACCTTTAGAGGAGATAGAACCTGCATTATGCGCATCATTAAGACCATAGGACATTTACGTAAAATCCTCAATGAATTTAGCCGTAATGGCAAAAGAATTGGCTATATTCCGACGATGGGCTATTTTCATGAAGGGCACTTAAGGCTGGTGCGTCATGCTAAAAAAGAGTGTGATATTTGTGTTGTCAGCATATATGTCAACCCTAAACAATTTTCGCCCGCAGAAGATTTAAGCCGATACCCTCGGGATATTAAACGTGACTCCATGATGATTGAAAAAGAAAATGTTGACATTCTTTTTATTCCGTCGGATAATATCGTTTATCCAAATCGTTATTTGACATACATCGACGTCAAAGAGATTTCCGGAACGCTTTGCGGCAAATACAGGCCCGGGCATTTCAAAGGAGTGGCGACGGTAGTGGCCAAGCTTTTGAACATGGTCCGGCCGGATGTGATGTATTTGGGGCAAAAAGACGCACAGCAGGTAGTGGTTCTTTCAAGGATGGTTGCGGATTTGAATTTTCCTGTTTCCATCCGTGTGGTGGCAACCGCCCGGGAAAAAGACGGGCTGGCCATGAGCTCGCGCAATATTTATTTGTCACGTGAGGACCGCTGTCAAGCTCCTGTTTTGTTCAGGGCTTTGAGCGATGCTGCCAAGCGTATTCAAAAGGGCGAACGTTCAGTTTCTAAAATTATTGCTTTTATTAAAAAAACGATTACGCAGGATACCAGCGGAAAAATTCAATACGTCGCATGTGTGGATGCAAATACACTTGAACCTTTAAAAATATTTAAAGGGAAAGCGTTGATCGCGTTGGCTGTATTTTTTAGCAGAACCCGGCTTATTGATAATGTCATTATCCCCATTAAGAAAACAGGCAAAAGCCAAAATTATTAGAGTAGGAATCTTAGGTTGCGGTGCTATAGGATCGCGCATCGCCAAAAGCATCAAGACACAATGCGATGATCAGGCCGTTGTTACTGCTTTATTCGACATCAATCCTGCTAAAGCACAGCATCTTCAAAAGAACATCCCTTACAAAAACAGCGTTAAAACATCTTATCCAAAACTTTTAGAGAGCTGTGACCTTGTTGTTGAAGCGGTTAACGCCGCAGATACCTATCAACTGGTACGATCGGCTCTTTTAGCTAAAAAAGACGTTTTGGTAATGAGTGTCGGAAAATTCATAGAAGGCGAGTCTATTTTTAAATTAGCTCAAAAGCAGGGAGTCCGGCTGCTTATTCCTTCCGGCGCAATTGCAGGCATTGATGCAATTAAAGCCGCCAGTCTGCAGCGCATTGACCGCATCATTTTAACAACTCGTAAACCGATTTATGGATTTGTTGACAATGCTTATATTAAGGAAAAACGGGTCAATTTATCTAAAATTAAAAAAGAAACTATCCTTTTTGACGGCAATGTGCGTGAAGCTGTTAAATGTTTCCCCCAGAATATCAATGTAGCGGCGACTATCGCCTTAGCTTCTGATGCAAAAGATAAATTACGTATCCGTATTGTCACTTCACCGGAGTTTAAAGTCAATTCGCACGAGATCGAGGTGGCCGGTGAATTTGGCCGTCTGGTAACAAAAACCGAAAATGTTGTCTGTCCGGATAATCCTAAAACCAGCTATTTGGCGGTTCTCTCGGCAGTGCGCACTTTAAAAGAATATTTTCAGGGAGTCAAAATAGGGACCTGAATCTATAAATCAACCAACAACAAGGAGGAAAATAGCATGGCTACTAAAAAAGTTGCAAAGGTTGGCATCAAGAAAGAAAAAGGATACCTCTATTTCGTTGACAAACAGGGTGATATCTCCAGCGCCAAGATGGCCCGTGGAGACAAGAAAGGCGGCGCACCCAAGAAAGTTGCCAAAGTAGGTATCAAAAGAGAAGTCGGATACCTTTATTTCATTGATAAGCAGGGAGATGTGTCTTGCGCCAAAATGGTCCGCGGCGGAACCAAAAAGAAAGTTTCAAAGAAATCTTCTAAAAAGAAAGTTACCAAGAAACGCAAATAAGTCCTTGCCATTTTCCCTCTGATGAGGGAGGACGGGCGGGATGTAAGCATAACAGCCCCTGTACTTTTTTAGGTACAGGGGTTGTTATTTATTGCGCACATGGCATTAATCGTTGTAAAATATGGTTTCAGGGATGGCTACTTGTTTGCTATGACAATTAATCGGGCATGTATTATTCTAGGTGTTGTTCTTTTCGCGGTGGGGATCTGGCTTTCGATGCGCAAGCCATTATGGTGTGATGAGCTTTACGGCCAGAAAATCACTATTGAAGGAAGCTCTTGGGGTAAAGTGCTGACAGGAAGAATCAACGATGAAGGAAATAATTTTCCTCTATATTATGTTCTTCAAAAAGCCATGATGTCAGTCATTCGTTTGCCTTTGCCTGATGATCTTGGAAAAGATTTTCAGCTTCCTGTGATCCATCGAAAATACAACCATTTGATCTATCCTAGGGGCCAAATCCTTTTGCGGCTGTTGCCTGATATCTTGATGACCAGTGCGATTGTTTTATTAGTACGGTTTTGGTGGGTCAGGCAGGGAGTTGTGGTGGGGCTGATAGCTCTTTTGAGCGCGTTGAGTTCAGGGATGGTATGGTGGTACTGGGTTGAGGCAAGGCCATATCCTCTTTGGTTTTTATTAACGTTGCTTCAAGCTCTTTTTCTTATAGAGATTTTATCAGAGCCAGGAACTTCTTATAGGAGCAAGGTGTATTTGATGGCAGTAAATTGCTGTTTAGCCATTACAGCGACATTAGGGTTTATTCAGGTTATTATTGTCCAGACGATACTTTTTGTATTTGGACAACGACGTCTTGGATATCATGTTTGTGCAGGGATGTTGCCTGTTGGTGGAGCTCTTTTCTTGTTAAGCGGTCGTTCAGCTAATCCGTTATATATTGCCATGGATCCCATGCATATTGTCAGGTTAAATTTTTCTTATCAACAGCTGGCGCTTTTGTTTTTTTATTTAACGGCATTCTTTTGCCGTCGAGCTTGGGGCCGCAGGGATAATGGCAGCGAGAAAAGATTATGGAAAGGTCTGGCTCATCTTTTGAACTTATTAGTTGGATTTTTTCTTTTGATAGCAGTTCTTGTCTATGTTTCTTGGCATTGGCCGGGCAGGCATGGGGGTTTTCCTGTTTTGGGCAGGCATTTTCTTTATCTTTCTGCTTTAAGCGTCGTGATGGTACCTGCTATGTTTAGCGATCTTTGGTCCCGGTCAAAAGGATCGCCGCTTTGGCAGGGAATTTTTTTGTTCTTTTTTTTAATGCTTCTGTCCAGTCAACTAATTGAGGAGTTTAGGTATGCATGGATTTGCGGAGTATATATCTAAAATATGAAATCAGAAAACATCATCATTCGCCAAGCGCGCGAACACAATCTTAAAAATATTGATTTAACGATTCCTCGTAATCAATTTGTGGTCATTACGGGTTTAAGCGGTTCGGGCAAATCGTCCCTGGCGTTTGATACTATTTATGCCGAAGGCCAGCGGCGATACGTTGAGAGCCTATCGGCGTATGCCCGTCAGTTCCTAGACCAACTGCAAAAGCCTCTGGTAGAGCATATCGAAGGCCTTTCACCCACTATTTCCATTGAACAAAAAACAGTCAGCCGCAATCCCCGGTCTACGGTAGCAACGCAGACAGAAATTTATGATTATATGCGCCTCTTGTTTGCCCGTATCGGCACTCCGCATTGTCCTTCATGCGGTAAAAGAATAGAACAGCAAAGCGTCCAGCAGATCGTGGATATTATTTTAGCTTTTGCCGAAGGGACAAAAATTAATATTCTGGCGCCTATGATACGCGGCCGTAAAGGCGAGTACCGCAATATAGGTAAACAAATCGCCCAATCAGGCTTTGCCCGTATGCGTATTAACGGCAAAATTTATGAAACGGGGCAGGCCCCCAAGCTTGACAAATATAAAATTCATAACATCGAAGTGGTGGTAGACCGTCTTACCATTGGCCCCGATAAAGCCAAGAGATTAGCGGATTCCGTTGAGACGGCTTTAAAGGCCGGCGAGGGCATGGTCATGGTTGATTTTAACGGAATGAAAGCTGATGAGATCTTCAGTGAGAAATACGCATGTGCGGACTGCGGGACTTCTTTAAGTGAGATTGAACCGCGTATTTTTTCATTTAATTCCCCTTATGGAGCTTGTCCCGAATGTAATGGATTAGGGACAAAGATGGAGATTGATCCTCTGGTCTTGGTGCCGGATGCCTCCAAGCCCTGGGTCAGCGCCATAGCCCCATGGAAAAAAGGTCAGCGCGGATATATGATGTACTATCGCGCTGTACTGCGGGAAATTGCGCGTATTTACAGAGTGGATCCCCGTCAGCCGTTTAATGAGTTAGATAAAAAATTTAAACGCATTATTTTTTATGGTTCGGATGACGAAATTTGGGGTAAGCCATTTGAAGGGGTGGTTAAATATCTACAGCGGCTGTTTAGCCAGACCGACAGTGATTGGCTTAAAGAAGAAATAGCGTCGTTTATGTCAGAGTCGCCCTGTCCGGCATGTCACGGCCTGCGCCTTAAAAAAGAATCTTTGGCAGTTAAGGTTGCGGATAAGAATATAGCCCAGCTGACAGGCCTTTCCATCAAAGAAGCCAGATACTTTTTTAGCCATTTAGAATTTGGCAAAGATAAAAAAATTATTAGCGAAGAAATATTAAAAGAGATCAATCGTCGCTTGGATTTTTGTATCAATGTGGGTCTTGAGTATTTGACTTTAGACAGGCGCAGTGCGACACTTTCCGGAGGGGAAGCGGAACGCATCCGACTTGCCACCCAGGTTGGATCTGGTTTAGTCGGGGTAATTTATGTTTTAGATGAGCCAAGCATCGGCTTGCATCAAAAGGACAATGACCGGCTTTTAGTCACCCTGCATGCCCTGCGTGATTTGGGTAACACCTTAATTGTCGTCGAACATGATGAGGAGACTATACGGCGGGCTGATTATGTGATTGATTTAGGCCCGGGGGCCGGCGAGCATGGCGGAGAGGTGGTTTATGCCGGAGCCGTTGAAGGGCTTGTAAAATGCCGTGAGTCCTTGACTGGCCGGTATTTGTCCGGCGATTATCAGATCCAAAGGCCTCAGGTGCAGAGGGATATTATTAATACGCATTTTTTAAAGATCATCGGAGCGTCCCAGCATAATTTAAAAAATGTGGATGTCAGTATTCCATTAGGAGCCTTTGTGTGTGTAACGGGTGTTTCAGGCTCCGGTAAATCTACCCTGGTGACAGATATTCTTCACAATGCTTTGGTCCATAAAATATATGGTACTAAGGTGCCGGCCGGCCGGCATAAGAAAATTGAAGGTATCCAGTATATTGATAAAGTTATTGTGGTTGACCAGTCGCCCATAGGCCGCACCCCTCGTTCTAATCCAGCCACCTACACGGGTGTTTTTGGTGATATCCGCAGCCTGTTTGCGCAATTGCCTGAATCCAAAATGCGCGGATACAAGCCCGGACGTTTTAGTTTTAATGTCAAAGGAGGCCGCTGTGAAGCCTGCGGCGGCGACGGGATTAAAAAAATAGAAATGCATTTTTTGCCTGATGTTTATGTCGAATGTGAAATCTGCAGGGCCACGCGTTTTACAGACCAGACCCTGGAGGTTGAATTCAAAGGCAAGAATATTGCAGAGGTGCTTGGCCTTTCTGTGCTCGAAGCGGCAGAGCTTTTTGACAGCATCCCACGCATAAGGAGTGTATTGCAAACGCTTAATGATGTGGGTTTAGGGTATATCCGTCTTGGGCAGGCGGCAACGACCCTTTCCGGTGGTGAAGCTCAAAGGGTCAAGCTTGCCAGCGAATTATGCAAGCCGGCAACGGGGAAGACTTTTTACATTTTGGATGAACCCACCACGGGCCTGCATTTTGCCGATGTGGATAAACTCCTGCAAGTTTTGCAGCAGTTGGTTGACCGCGGCAACACAGTGCTGGTCATTGAACATAATTTAGATGTGGTTAAAAGCGCGGATTATATCATTGATCTCGGGCCTGACGGCGGAGACAAGGGCGGAGAGCTTGTTTTTGCGGGAACGCCGGAAGATATTGTGCGGCATCCCACCTCACACACCGGCAAGTATCTAAAACAATTCTTAAACAAATCCAGGTAACATTGATATAATAGCATGGATGAATAGGCATTATGTATTCGGCACATTCAGGAATTTTTCGCCAAAAGTCTGCAAGGTTTTACAGATTGGATGCCGCGAATGACTTATCGCGATAGCAGCCAGTCTGTAAACCGCAGCAGACGGCGAAAATATTCCCGTGCCGAATACATAATGCCTATTCATCCATCACGCAATAAATTGCGGTAGGAGCGAAATGAATAAATTCATTATCCGTCGGTATTTTTTTAAATTTTGTCTGCTCACCACTTTGGTTTGCTCACCGCATTTGGGCTTTGCCCAAAGCTCTGAAACTGATCTTTTATCCGCGGCCCAGCAGGCCTTTAATGATGGATTTAACGATGTGGCTAAACGGTATTTAGAAGATTTTTTAGACAAATACCCTCAAAGCCTTGATTTATCCAAGGCCAAATTATTGTTAGGGCAGTGTGATTTTTTGCGCGGAGAATATGCGAAAGCGTTGGATTTGTTTGAAGAGTTAAGTCAAGAGACGAATAAAAGGGATGAGATCCTTTACTGGCGGGGGGAAACATATTTAAAACAGAACCGGCTTGTCGAGGCCCAACGTGATTATCAATCGGTGATTAATGATTTCCCTCAATCTGCTTATGTGCCGCAGGCATATTATTCTTTGGGCTGGTCTTTTTTTCAAAAAAAGGAATTTCAGCGCGCCAGAACAGAGTTTTCGCATCTGACAGCCCGCTTCCCTAATCATCAATTAAGTGAAGACGCCACCTTAAAGATCGCGGAATGTGATTATAATACCGGCCGGTTAAAGAATGCGATAAAAGATTTTCGAAGGCTTGAAGTCAAGTATCCTAAATCCACGCATTTGTGCGAAGCTGATTTTAATACCGCTGAAAGTTTTTATTATTTAAACCAGTTTGGCTTTGCTGTTGAATATTATCAGACGACCATTGATCTTCCTTGCGATGATAACCTGAAACTTGCGGCCTATACAGCAGAAGGGTGGAGCTATATTAAATTAAGCAAATTCAATAATGCCCAGAACGTTTTAAAGAAGGCAGAGACTTTCGGTAAGGCCAAAGGTTTGTCCCTGCAAGAAGTTGTTTTGGCACAGGCCAATCTGGCTTACAGCATCGGAGCTTATGATAAAGCGTTGATTTTATTTTCCGATTTCATTGGGACTTATCCTCAGAGCTCCCATTGGATCCAGGGTTATTTGGGACGGGCAAATGTTTTTTATCTTTTAAAAAAATATGAAGAGGCGAGGATGGATTATCTTCACTTGGAAGGCCAAAAAGAACCGGACATATTCGTCAAATGCAGGTTTGGTTTGGGATGGTGTGAATTGAAATTGGGGCATCAGGCAGAGGCGATCAGCCGTTTTCAGGAAGTTTTTGAGCACAGCCGTGATGTGGAGGCCCGTGCCAATGCCTTGATCCAAATGGGGGATGTTTATCAGGAAAGCAATCAATGGGATAACGCTGCCGGAATGTATGAACGGGTCAGGAAAATGTATCCTAATAATGCCATGATGGATTATGTGCTGTATCGTCAGGCAATTGCTTTCTTAAAATCGGGAAAGATTGACGCCTCCCTTGTTAATTTTAAAAGCTTGCGGGACGGGTTTTCTGATAGCAAATATCTCGAAGATATAAATTATTACATGGGCGTTATCAGTTTTAAGAAAGGGGATTGGCGGCAGAGTGCGCAGACGATGTCTCTTTATCTCAAAAGCTTGACACACCCCAGTGAATTTACTCCTGAAGCTAATTACATTTTAGCATTATCCCGCCTGAATTTGAAACAGCCGGAAGATGCCCTAGGGGTTTTTCAAAAAATCCTTAGGCTTTATCCAAACGATATTAATATTGCCAAAAATGCCGACATCGGCATCGCTAAATGTCAATTTGAATTAGGTCAGGACAGGGAGGCGGTCAAAAGGTTTAAGATTATTGCTTATAAATACCCTAATACCGAGGAAGCGTTTGAATCTCTTTTGTGGTTGGCCCAGCATTATTTGAAAAATGCTGATGCGGATTCCGCTATTGAATATTATAAACTGATCACAGACGAATTTCCTGAATCCCCTCAAATTGATCAAATTCATTATGAATTAGGCCAGGCTTATGAAATTCAGGGCAAGTCTGATGAAGCATTGGAGCAGTATAAAGCTATCTCGGGCCGTGATGAACTTTTGAAGGGCAAGACAATGCTGGCCATCGCAGGGATTATGTCAAAAGATATGGATCCGCACAGGGCAATCGCGGCTTATGAAAGCATTATTGCCACATCAGCGGATCATGCCGGTGAAGCTTATTTAAAATTGGGACAGCTTTATCGCAACACGCAGGATTATGAAAAGGAAGTAGAAGTTTATCAAAAAGCGCTCGCATCAAGACAAGGTCAAATTGACCGTGCTCAGGTACAATTTAATTTAGCGGATACGCTGGAATTAATGAGCCGTACCGAGGATGCAATCGCTGAATATTTAAAAATACCGGATTTGTATCCCAATAAGCAGGCATGGGTCGTGAAAGCTTATTTAAGAGTTGCCAAAATTTATGAAGAAGGTGAAGACTGGCAGGGGGCTCGTGTAACATATCAAAAAATCATTCAGTTAAAGACTCCAGAGGCTACGTTTGCTCAGGAAAGGTTGGACTGGATTAAAAATAACGCCGGGAAAATGAGGTGATTATGGTTGTTTCTTTTATAAGCGTATGGGGAATATTGCTAAAAGGAGGCCCTATGATGTGGCCGATATTTTTACTTTCCATTTTGGCCATAACGGTGGGCATTGAAAAATTTTTGTTTTTGAGCGCTATTGAACAGAATACAAAGAAATTCAAGCCTGTTTTTTTTAAAGCCTTGCGGGAGAACCGGATGAAAGACGCTCTTGGCATCTGTGAGGAGAATGCGCTTGGTTTAGGGGCTATTTGCAAAGCGGGGCTTATGAAATTCGGATCTTCTGCTGATTTGATAAAATCCTCAATGGAGCAAGCCGCAGGTTTTGAAATACACGTTTTAAAGAAACGTCTAAATTTATTGGGATTTATTGTTAATGCGGCTCCTATGTTGGGACTATTGGGAACAACAACGAGCTTGTGTGTGGTGTTTCACGCAGTACAGATGCGTTCCAATGCTCTTAATCCGTTAAGTTTGGGAGATATGGCTTCGGGGATTTGGCAGGCGCTGGTCACAACCTCAGCGGGGCTTTTTGTTGGGATCGTCAGTTTTGCCATTTATAGCTTTACCGCGAGCAGAGTCAACGATGTGCTGGCCGCTTTCGAGCAAACAATTAGCGAGTCTGTCAGGATTCTGCAGGCAGTCTCGGAGTTAGACCGTCAGGGGGGGGCTCTGGAGTCATGAGTCTTACGCATTTTAAGGTTGATAAGAATATTATCCATCCCATATTGGGGGTTAGTTTTATTAATTTTGTTTTGATGGTCGTTATATTAATTATGTCTACGACGATTTTTGCCAGACCTTCCGGGGTGCAGATGGAATTCCCTTTGTTTAAAGAGGGGGCGGGTTCATCAGGCAGGACGGTGCAGATCACGGTCACCGGCGAGAATGTTATCTACATTGACGGCCGCGTGGTTACTTTAAATGAACTCAGGCATTTTTTGGCTCAAGGAAACTTCATGAGAGATTCTTTGATGATTAAAGCGGACGCCCGGGCTTCCATGGGTCGCGTGGCGGATATCCTCGATCTATGCAGGGGGATATCAGGGGCGAGTGTTAATGTCAGCACGATTCTGTAAAATTTTTTTAGGGGTTTTTTTAGTTCATCTTGTTGTGATTAGGCTCGTGTGGGTGGGCTTTTCTGCTCCTGGCCCAAGGCTTCCCGCAAGATTTACTTATGAGGGAGAACTCCCTGCCGAGTATACTGGCAGCCAAGCTGAGGATGTATGGCAGAAGGATAGAACGCTGGATCAATTTGCTGTTGATCATCTTGACGCGTCTGACTTTAATCATTGGATCGGCCTCAGGGATCCTTCAAAACCGTTAATTAATTTATGAGGGAGGATTCTTTACCATTGTCATTCCCACGAAAGCGGGAATCTATAACAGAATTAATTCTGAAATGGATCCCCGATTAAAGCATTCGGGGATGACATTCGGACTTATGAGTTACGTTGACGCAACTCATGTCCTCATGTCACTTATGATTATTTGGAATTTTAATGTTGTTGTAGCCCTTGGAATAACTTTTTGTTTAGGTGTTGTTATTATTTGCTGGTTATTCTATACTTTAAACGGAGGCCGTAAAGAGGCCTTGAGCGATTGGGAATTTTTTCGGCAGTGTGGTTTTTGCGGCTATCTGTATTTTGATTATTTTAAAAAAGAGCCCGGGAATTGCCCGCGTTGCGGTAGTTATCAAAAAAGTTAAACTCCAAGGAGCTTTATGTTTCCCCAGTTCAAAAAGTTAAATAACGAATCCGGAATAGTCCTTTTTATTGTCCTGATGACAGCTATGATCATCATGATTTTTTGTCTGGGCATATTAACCCAGAGCATGAATGAAATAAATTACGCTCAACAGCAGGTTGACCAGATTTCCACCGATGAGCTGGCTAAAGGATTATGGTGGAATGCATATTCTTCCGGGATGAATGGAATTGTGCCTTCCGGCTCAGTGAATATTGCAGGCAGAAGTTATCAGATAGTTATAGGTTCGCCTGTCACCGATGCTACTGGCATCAACAGTTATAATGTTGTTGTAAACTACGACACCTTCCAATAATTTCTGAAAATTTCCTTGAAACGTATTGACAAAGCCCCTCGTGTATTGTCTAATTAGAATTAATATTAAATATTATTTTGATAAATTACCCTTTAAATCAAAGAAAGAGCCATGGCTTCTTCAAAAAAAATAGGTTTTTTCTGGGGTGAAGATAAAATAACGCTCGTTGAGTTTAGAAAAGACAACTCCCATCGGGTATTTTCTTCACCAATAGGTTCCAAAACTGATACTTCATCACCGTTTAGCTCCAATCTTACCGAAGAAATTCAAACAACCGCAACATTTCAGAAAATATTAAAGGATAACCAGCTTACGGATGGTTCATTTTATGTGTCTCTGCCAAGAAAAGAGATTATTTTACGTTCATTTATCCTGCCTTTTGTTAGTAACGAGGATATCCACAATGTAGTCGAATTTGAAGCCAGAAAATATATGCCTTTTGATATTCAGGACCTGTCTTTTGTTTTTTATGCGATTCCTTTTTTGGAAAATAAAGTCAAGCGTTTGCATATTATCTTTTTTGCCGTACGCAAAGAGATTTTGGACCGGTATGAGCGTATTTTGAAGGCGGGTAATGTAAAAGTATTTTGTTATGAGCCTTACATAGTGAGTCTAAGCAAAGTATTGCTGTATAAAAAAGAGATCAAGCCGGCAGATCGTCTTGCTTTTTTAATTTTAGATAAGAATACAGGACGTATTTGTTTTATCGATAATGGAATTCCCCGGTTTATCCATGAGTTTCTTATAGGTTCATCCTTACCGCCTGAAGAAGGCAAAGATCCCGTTGAGTCATTGAATTTAAAAATAGTAAATGAAGTGGGTAATTCTTTTAATTTTTATACAAGGCAATGCAACGGAGCAAGGATAGATCAAATGTTTATTTCTGCAGATTCTCTTCAGCATGGATTGTTAAATGACCTGGAGAAAGAATTAAAAGTAAAGTTGACAAATTTTGTTCCTATTGTCACTGCAGGGCCGGATGGTCAAAATAATGATATGGATGCCGTCTATGCCATGGGGGCCTGCATTACTTCATCCATGGAAACGCTCATGGAATTCAATTTTCTTAAAGACGAAACTCCAAAATTCAAGGCTAAAAGGGAGTTAATAGGAGCTTTAAAAACATATAAAGAGACTGTGTTCTGGCTTTTCATTTGTCTGCTTTTGTTGATTGGTGTTAATAGTTTTTTTCAGGCGCGATTGAAAAATGCCCAGCAGCAATATAACCGGATAACTTCAAGTCAGGGGCAATTTTTGAACATGGCTGTGGATAGTATAAAAACCGAAACACAACAGTATGTCGATAAGCTGACTGCGTATAAGAATATTAGAACGAAAAGTGATATGAGTTTTATTCTGCTTAAGCTGGCATCTCATTTGCCTCCGGGCGCGCTGCTTAATCAACTGGCCATACAATACAATAAGAACGATCCTGACAATTCTTATGTGACTATTGATATGAAGGGTGATGTTTTTAGCGGAGACCCTCATGGGCAAATGGCTGTTGTTAATCAAATATTTGCAGATATCAAAGAGGATAAAGAGTTGTCCAAGTTTATTAAAAATGTCAGTTTGCTTTCTTTAATTCGAGAAGAGGTTAATAACCAGCAAGCTACGGGATTTAATATTCATTGTTCGTGATACTATGAGTGATCTTGATAAAATAAATTCACAATCCGGCTCAAAGAATTTTGATTTCACCAACTTTTCTCAGGCTTTGTCGACAAATCCGGAGCCCTTTGTTAAGCTTTTTTTGGCCGCAGGAGCATTGATAATTATAGGATATATGTTTAATGATTATCATGCCAAAGACCAACGGCTGCATGCCCGGATGTCTCAGGAGCAAGAGAAGCTGGAAGTAGTCAGCGCCCATGATACGGCTGTTATGAATTTAAATAATTTCAAATCTTCTTTGCCCGCCAAGCTTAGTGATTATAAAATTATTACATTAATTTCGGATTATGCAAAATCACGCCATGTTATTATCACTTCTCTTTCGCCCGCCGAGAGCAAGGACATGGGTTTATATAATGTGGTTAATGTCAGTTTTAACGCGACGTGTGATGATTTTAAAGAGATGATGTTATTCTTAAGAAAAATCGAAAAATCCGAATTCCCCTTAAAGATTAATTCTTGGTCAGGTAACGAGGCGGAGAATGGGAGGATTAATTTTGTGGTAGAAATCAGCGGGGTGATTTTTCATATATGATAAAATTATTTTTCCTGTTGATAGTTATTTTTATGGGCGCTTATTCACTCAAGGCTCAAGAAGTCTCCACGGGTGATCAGCAATTTGTGAAGGACCTGGATAGTGTAAAAAGTCCTTTTGAGACAGGGCTGCCCAAGCCTATCGCAGAGCCCATTAAACCTCCACCCGCGCCCAAACCGCCGGAAATAAAACCGGCTCCAAAACCCAAACCTAAACCCATTATTCCGCCGGCGCCAATAGTGTTTCCTGATTTAAAATTGCAGGGCGTTATCGTTGGGGGTGGCATACAAGAAGCGATTATTAATGATACAGCCGTGTCTTTGCATGATAAAATTCAAGGCGCCGAGCTGTATCTTGTGACAAAAAAGGAAGTTGATCTTGTTTTTAAGGGTAAAAAAATCGTTTTAAAGGTTGAATAGTCCTTGTTTATCCGCTAATGTAGTTGTGGGAGAAAACAATGTTTAAGGTTATTTTGACTATATGTCTTTGGGTTACGGTCTTCTTTGGGGGAAGTGTTCAAGTCTGGCCCGAGGATATGGAGGACCGTTTCATTAATCCTGATTTAGATACTTCAAAGACTGTTTTTCTGGATTTAAAAGACGCTTCTTTGACATCTGTGTTAAAAAGTTTTTCATTGCAAACAGGTTTAAGTTTTATAGCGGCATCGGATGTGGCAGACAAAAGTATAACGCTTTATCTTAACAAAGTACCGTTAAATCAAGCTTTGCAAATGGTGCTGGATGCCAATGGCTTGACTTATGAAATGAAAGAGAACACCAATATTTTTGTCGTTAAGGCCAGCGATAAGGCGGAAAAAGTTAAAATCACAAAAGTTTTTCCGCTTAAATATGCCACGGTTTCCTCGTCAAAATTAAATTCTACCATTGCGCTTGGAGGCGGGGGTGGGAAGGCTGGTGGGCTGGAAGACGTGATCAAGAATTCTCTGTCCAAGGATGGTCTGGTTGTTGAAGATACACGTACAAATAGCCTGGTTATTACTGATGTGCCTTCCCAGTTTGATATTATCGAAAGCACTATTGCCAAGCTGGATGTCCCTGTGCCGCAGGTCCTTATTGAAGTGGAAATGCTGGATGTTGCCAAAAGTTTATCGGACCAGATAGGGATTTCATATGGGGCCCTAAATCAACCTGTTATATCTTTTTCAGGAGGATCAAAATCTACAAATTATCCATTTAGCGTTTCAACTGCTAAACCCGGCACTCCGCCCTATACTCCCGGTGGTTTCAGCGCCGTTGGTATGACCGCGGCGTTGAATGCATTTAGCCAAAATCAGAATGTCCGCACTTTGGCGCGTCCAAGGATATTAACTGTAAATAACGAAACCGCCCAAATAGAAATATCTACCCATAAAGCTATCGATGTTGTGCCATCCAGCGCATCTGCGGGAACAGCAGGTTCGGTGCAGACCTATACTGTAGATCGTGCTGACACGGGTGTGTCCTTAAAAGTCACGCCTCAGGCCGACCTATTGACACGTGAAATTACCCTGGCTGTTTCTCCCAAGGTTATTGATATCGTTCCATCAAAAGTCGAGCCTCCGGCAGGTTCTACTTCCGGAGCACTTTTTGATCCGGAAACTCGCGGTTCTGATTCCATATTGAAGCTTAAAGACGGGCAGAGCATGGTGATTGGCGGATTAATGAATAACACGAATAATACCACTATCAATAAGATTCCTTTTTTTGGAAATTTACCCTTGATTGGTTCCTTGTTTCGTTCGTCCGATGTACAAAAAGAAGACCGTGAATTGCTTATTTTCCTGACTCCCCATATAGTTGACGATATCAATCAAACGGGCCTTAAGGCGAATGCTGTTACAGCCCAAAAAGCTTTGGATATACAAGATGCCTCAGACCGCATCCAAGCGATTGACAACAATCTAAATACCTTCGAAAAACATTAACCTATGGCACGCATCAGAATTGGTGAAATCCTAATTAAACAGGGGCTGATAACTGAAAGTCAGCTGCAAGAAGCTATTAACATCCAGAAAGACCAGAAAAAAAGCCGCATTGGTGAAATCCTGATTCAAGTGGGAATGATCAAAGAAGAGGACTTTTCCATTGCCTTAGGCTCCCAGTTATCAGTGCCTTTCGCCTCTTACATGTCCGGCCTGCTTAAACCCAAATCAGACCAGGGCCTAGAAAAGCTGGTGAGTTATGATTTTGCTAAAAGGAATTTGGTCCTGCCTTTAAGCAGAAATTTACATTCTTTGACCTGCGCGATATTTGATCCCCTAGATTTTTTTGTTTTGGATAATTTAAAGATCCTGACGGGATGCGATCTAAACCTTGTCATAGCAACCAAGACAGACCTTGCCAAGGCCATTGACGAGTTTTATATCACGGGTCGGGAAGCGGGCTCGAGGGAGGGAGGGACTATTCTCGACCAGGCTCTCCAGAAAAGTTTTGCCGAGGGAGAGCTTACCGGTAAGGTTGAAGAAAAGGGTATTGTCGCTGATTCAGAGTTGAGTATTGATCGCTTGATTGCCAAGGCCGGAGAAGCCCCGGTTGTTAAGCTTGTCGATCTGGTCATTCGCCAAGCTATAGACGAAAGGGCCAGTGATATCCATATCGAGCCTTTTAAAGATAGATTGGAAATCCGTTACCGTATAGACGGGGTTTTATACCAGATACCCCCGCCGGCGGCGCATTTGCATTTGCCTATTATTTCGCGTATCAAGATTTTGGCGAAAATGGACATTGCGGAAAAGCGCCTTCCCCAGGACGGGGCCCTTTCCGCAAAGCTGGAAGACAGGCTGGTGGACATGCGTGTTTCTACGATACCGACGGTGTATGGAGAAAAAGCTGTGTTGCGTCTTTTAGACAAGGGAAACGTGAAGCTTGATCTTGTCAATTTAGGGTATGATACCAAACAGCTGGAGGCCATACGAAAGGCCTTGGACAGTTCCTATGGGTTGTTTTTTGTCACCGGACCGACGGGCAGCGGTAAATCAACGACCTTGTATTCCTGTCTTAATGAAGTCTTTGATCCCGGTTTAAACGTTATGACATGCGAAGATCCTGTGGAATTTAAACTGGATGGGATCAATCAGGTGGCCATGCGTGCTGATATCGGTCTTACTTTTGCTTCAGCCCTGCGCTCTTTTTTACGTCAGGACCCGGATATTATCATGGTCGGCGAAGTCCGCGATCTGGAAACCGCTCAGATTTGCGTGCGCGCGGCCCTGACGGGTCATTTGGTTTTATCGTCTCTGCATACCAATGATGCTCCCTCCACCATCGCGCGTTTAGTAGATATTGGTATCCCGAATTATTTATTGACGCCATCCCTTGTCATGATAGTGGCCCAGCGTTTGGCCCGAAAGCTTTGCCCAAAATGCAAAGAACCGTACGAGGCCAACGGATTGGTGTTCGGAGACTACAAGATCAAAAGCGATTTGATATACCGTTCTAAAGGTTGTGATGAATGCAATCACACGGGTTATAAAGGCCGTTTGGTCCTTTCGGAGGTGATGGCCATTAATGATGAAGTCCGCGAGTTGATCGCGCGCTCCGGTAGTTACAATGAAATCAAGGACGCGGCAAGGCGCAACGGGATGGATACGCTTTTTGAGTCGGGCATGAAAAAAGTGGAGAGCGGTATCAGCAGTGTCGATGAAATTTTGGGGGTGGTAACAGACAATTAATCTTATGCCAATTTTTTCTTACATAGTAAAAGACAGCACGGGCCATACAAAAACGGATATCGTGCAATCTTACAGCAAAGAAGCCCTGGTTATGAAATTGCAAAGTGAGGGTTTGTATGTTATCAATGTCCGTCTGGCGATGGAAAAATCTGCCCTAAAGATTGAGAAAAAAGCCCACACGCCCAAGTTTGACCATGACAAGGTAAGGATTGAGGACCTTCTGGTACTTTCCCGTCAGTTGGCAACCATGCTGCAAGCCGGTGTCACTATGCTGCGCAGTCTGGATGTTATCTTGTCTCAAATCCAGAGCAGGCAGCTGGTTTTGGCGGTCACAAAAATTCATAATGATATTGAACAGGGAGTTTCTTTAAGCGCTGCCTTGGCCAAGCATCCTAAAGTTTTTAACCAGTTTTGGGTCAGTTTAGCAGAGGTTGGAGAGGCGTCGGGTACAATGCCTTTGGTGCTCAACAAATTAGCCGGACATGTGGAGCAGGACGCGGCGTTTCGATCCACCATTATCTCGGCCATGGTGTATCCTATAATTCTTTTTGTGGTGTGTATCTTGGCAATCTTATTTTTTGCCTTGGTCGTAGGCCCAAGATTTGAAGACGTTTTTAAATCCATGCATGCCGAATTGCCGCTTATGACCAGATGTCTTTTGGGAACTTTTGCTTTTTTGAGGCACAATATTTTGTTAATTATTGTATTTTCGGTTGGTTTGTTTTTTGTCTTAAAATCTTATTTTTCAACTCCGATGGGCAAGTTACAATTTGAGAGAATTATTTATCAACTTCCGGTTTTTGGTGAAATTACCAAACTGGTCGTTGTCGAGCGCTTTGCGGCCCAGATGGCCATATTAATTGAAAGCGGGGTGCCGATACTATATGCCTTGGAAATCACGGAAAAGCTGGTGGAAAACAGGACGTGTAGTCTGGTGGTGTCCCAAGTCAGGGAAGGGGTGCGTGAAGGCAAGGGCATATCAGAAGTCATGATGGAGTCGACATTTTTTCCTGTGATGGCGGTCCAAATGATAAAGGTAGGTGAAGAAACCGGAGAGCTTGCGAAAATGCTTAAACATGTGGCTGAGTTTTATCAGGAGAATGTCGCCGCTTTTATGAAACGCTTCGGGACCCTTATAGAGCCTTTTATGCTGGTTTTTATGGCCGTTGTGATAGGGATCATCGTTATATCAATCTTCCTTCCTTTATTCAAACTTGGGCAGGGAGGGCATTATCAATAATGATAAAGAATGTGGTGTTGAGAAGGAAATAGTATAAACAGTGTTAGAGAAGGGGGTGAAAAAATTTTAAAGTGGATTTGACAAGCTATTCGGGTATGATATACTTAACTTGAGAGTTGCAGTTTTATTATAAATACGTTAAATAAAGGAGAATATCATGAAAAAGTTTAATAATAACAGCGGTTTTACACTGATAGAAATTATTATAGTTTTGATTATAGTCGGTGTTTTAGCAGCTATCGCATTGCCGAACTTGTATAGCAATATTGCAAAAAGCAAAGGTGCTGAAGCTATCGCTTCAATGGGCCCAATGAAATCTGTGCTTGAAGGTTGTGGCATGAAAAGTGGCATCAATTATTCAGGCTGTACGACGCAAACATTAGGCTCATCAGGTAATTTTTACTATCAATTAGGATCGGATTGTACCATAGCTAATGCTCCAAACACAGGTTGGTGTATCAGGGCCTCTTATGGAACTTCCTCAGATGCTAATAATTATATTACGTTATCGCATGCCAGTACTAGTGCTGCTATCCTTTGTAATGGATACGGTACATATGGCGGTATATGCTAAAAAAATAAAGGTTTTATTAAAAAGGCAGCATCCGTTAGGATGCTGCCTTATTTTTTTGGTCAGGGCAGGTGTCCCCTAAAACGTCCCCTGAGACGGCACAAAAAATTCTTCTCCACTATATGTCGAAACGTCATGATTGCTTTAAGAATTCCAAATGTTTTTGCCCACCCAAAAATTGTTTTTTCTATCTTTTAATATCCCTCATAGTCACCTTTGTTTTCTCACCCTGCCTGCAAGCCGGTTTTATCAATTTCGATGACCCTGCTCACATTACACAAAATCCAACTGTTTTAGGCTTATCGTTCGCCAACATTAAAAGCATTTTTACACATGTCATTAATGACATATATATACCCCTCACCACTTTATCATTTGCAGTCGAACACTGTTTTTTTGGCTTTAATACATTTGTATTTCATTTTGACAATCTTTTTTTTCATGTAATTGATGTATTATTGATTTCGCTCTTAGCCAAACGGTTGGGATTATCGTTAAAAGCGGCTTTCTTAGCCGCTCTTATTTTTGGGATCAATCCAATGAAGGTTGAGTCAGTTGCGTGGTTGACTGAACGCAAAGATGTTTTGTATGCATTATTTTATATTTTAGCGTTATTTCAATATTGGTCATACCTTAAGACCAAATCCATAGCCTCATATTTGGGGACATTACTTTTGGGATTTACCAGCATACTTGCTAAACCAATGGCCTTAAGTCTTCCTCTTATTCTATTTTTATTAGACTGGTTTGAAGGACGGCGATGGGACTGGAATGTTTTTTTAGAAAAGGTTCCATTCTTTTTATATGTCGTTGAAATCGGCTCGTTATCTTATTTATTCAATATGCGCAATCCCGTTACGGACATGACCCAAGGGATTTTAACGTGGATTTGGTGTTTTGATTTTTATATTTGGAAATTCTTATGGCCTTACCATGTTTCCTTTTTATATCCCTTACCTCAACCGATTGCCCTGACCAATTGGCCTTATGCGGCATCAGTGGTCATGTTTATTTCGATATTAGCGTCATTGATACATTGGCGCAGTAATCGTCTCTTGATTTTTGCTTTTGCTTATTATTTTCTTTCTATTTTTTTCATCCTGCGTTTTGACACCATGAGAGAATATTCAGTAGTCTCTGACCGTTTTATGTACTTGCCCTGTTTAGGTTTTTGTTTATATATAGGCGCTGGATTAGAACAGTGCTTAAGATCAAAGATTTTATCAATACTTATCCTTATGTTGCTATCTTTCTGGGGATGGCAAAAATTTCAGCAGTGCCGTATCTGGAAGTCTTCCATAACCTTTCAAGATGAGTTGGTCCGCCAATATCCTCTTGACTTTAGGCCTTATTACGGCCGTGCTAGTGCTTATCGGGCTTTAGGGCAAAATGATTTAGCTCTTGCTGATTACTCTAAAGCAATTGAATTGCAACCTTTACGCGATGATATCTATTTCTATCGCGGAGGGACATTTTTTTTTGGAATGGGAAAATATAAAGAAGCCTTAGGTGATGTGAATAGGGCCATTAAATTAAATCCTTCAAATTTAGAAGCTCATATTCTTCGGGCGATGATTGAAGAGAAAAATAATGATTTTCTTTCGAGTATAAAAGATATATTGTTTGTTCAGCATTTAAGCGGGGTATCCTTTGCTGATTCTATAGAGCGCCTAAAGAAAGCTGCTCAAATGGCCAGGGGATTTTCGAGTGTAACCGCAACGTGATAATGTCGTATTTCTGCAAAACTAAAGTGTCGTATTAAGATAATGTCTACCGGGAGGTAGACATTATGAATGGAGACATTTTAGTGATGCGACAGAAGGAATTAAATCGATTAGAATTGATCAAAAAAGCGATAGCCAAGCAGTTAACGCAATTAGAAGCGTCCAAGTTTCTGGGAATAAGTTTAAGGCAGGCGCAAAGGATAGTAAGGCGAGTCCGGGATTTTGGTGATAAAGGGATCATTCATCAAAAGAGAGGCAAGCCAAATTGCCGACGGATAAGTGAGGTTATCAAGGCTAAGGTATTAAGGGTTTATGGCGGGCGCTACAAAGATTTTGGAGCAACGTTAGCCAGTGAGAAGTTGGCGAAGAATGAAGGGATAAGGTTAAGTCGGGAGACGTTGCGCAAGTGGTTGAGGGCAGAGGGACATGAAGCAGCCCGTAGGCGCAGGCGTAAGCACAGGCAGTGGCGGGAGCGCAAGGCATACTGCGGGGAGATGGTGCAGATGGACGGTAGCCATCATGATTGGTTAGAAGGGCGAGGGCCAAAATTGGTTTTAATGGGCTATATTGATGACGCAAGCAACAGGATTTTTGGCAGGTTTTATGAGTATGAAGGGACAATACCGGCATTAGATAGTTTTAAAAGGTATTGTTTAAAGTACGGGATCCCTCAAAGCGTGTATTTAGATAAGCATTCGACGTACAAAGCCACCATACAGGATCAACTGAGGCTACGTTTTTTAGGGCAAGGAGACGGGTTAAGTGAATTTGGGCGGGCTTTAGAGGGTTTGGATGTGCAGGTTATCCATGCTAATAGCCCGCAAGCCAAAGGGCGGATTGAGCGGTTATTCAGGACGCTACAAGATAGGCTGGTCAAAGAATTACGTTTAGCCAATGCCGGTAGTATCGCAGAGGCTAATGATGTATTAGAAAGTTATTTAAAAGAGCATAATGATCGTTATATAGTGGCGCCGGTTAAGAAGACGAATTTACACCGCAGGGTACCGGGATCACGCTTGTTAGATGAAAGTTTATGCATAAAGACACGAAGAATTGTCCGCAATGATTTTACGGTTATTCACAATAAGCGGTTATATCAGATATTGCAGTTTACAAGCGCAAAGGAGTTGGAAGTAAGGGAGCATGTCAATGGTTGTTGACCTAGCCCCCTAGATTCGGCCGATTCTGTTGTAGTATAATGGCAACAGAAAGGGGACAAAAAATGGGAAGACAAAGGTTTAAACCGGAAGATATTATCTTAAAGTTACGGGGAATCGAAATC
>JADFXH010000008.1 GCA_015233675.1 Candidatus Omnitrophota bacterium | reverse complement strand
CAATAATATTAGATCACCAATTTTAAAGAAGATCATAAAGCAGTTTCGGAATAAATAACGGAAAAAAGTTTGTTGATCTTTTAATGGATTCTTATGTATATCGAATATTGGAATTTAAAAGAAAAGCTTTCCATGCAAACGGCTATGGAAGTTTTAACGGATAAATTAAATTCTACCAAGGAAGATTTAACCAATCAAATTAAAGCTAAAGAAGAGAAGTCTCGCTCTCTTGAAGAACAGCAATTGAAGCAATCAAAACGCATTGAGTCATTAAAAGAGGAATTGAAAGGGGCCATGGAACTGGTTCATTGACATGGTAAAAGTTAGAAAAAATCCTTTAAGTTCAGATAAAAATTTTCTGCTTTTTCGGGCAATGTTGGGGCATTTGCCTGTCTTGATTTATTTTGTTCCTCTTATTGTGTTTACTGTGCTGGGTAAAATATATATTACGACTAGATATCGCCACCTCATCCCTTCTTTATTGCAATATTTCTTGATAGGGACAGTATCTTTTATTTTAGTTCTTATTTTTACTCCTTTATGTATGAAAATAGCCCGCCGGTTTAATATTGTAGCTAAAGTCGATGGCCGCCGCTCCAAGGGTTTTATTCCTGTTCCTCTTCTTGGGGGGACAGGTATTTATTTGTCTTTTTTAATAGTGGCTTTATATCATCAACCTTGGGCACATGAGATTCAGGCTATTGCCGTTGCATCAAGTATTATTTTTATTATAGGGACAATGGATGATATCCGTCCTTTGTCGTCCATTGCCCGTTTATTGGGGCAGCTTTTGGCTGCTGGGATTGTGATAGGTGCAGGGTTAAGAATTTCATTTATGCCTCACACATGGTGGGGTGAATGCCTGGCCATTTTAATGACACTGATTTGGATACTAGGGATCATTAACGCAACTAATTTCATTGATGGTGTGGATGGCCTAGCGGCCGGTTTTACGGTCATTGCCAGTATGTTTTTCTTTTTAATTACATTGCATCTTCAAGAGTTTGGAGTGGCTCTAATTTCAATTATTTTAGTCGGCTGCGGACTTGGATTCTTGGTTTTTAATTTCAAGCCTGCTAAAATTTATTTAGGTGACGGGGGTAGTACATTTATGGGATTTTTGTTGGCTTGTCTTGCTCTTTACGGCCAATGGTCACATTGGGGGCCTATCATTGCCTGTGGCATCCCTGTGCTTATATTAAGTGTTTTGATTTTTGACATGATATATATCACTATAAGCCGTATTAGAAACGGCCATGTGCGTAATTTCAGACAGTGGCTTGATTATCGGGGGCAAGACCATTTTCATCATCGTCTGATTCATTTGGGGTTTAAGGAAGAAGAAGCGGTGGTATTTATTTATTCAACCAGCATTATTTTGGGATTAAGCGCTTTGGTTATAGAAAATGCGCGTGTCAGTTATCCAGTGGTTGTGTTGTTAATCCAGGCGGTATTGATTTTTATTAATACTACAATATTAATGTTAACCGGAAGGCAAATGTTAATCAATGCGTCAGACAAAAAGTGATTTAAAAAAAATAAAGAATATTTTTATTTTATTTCAAACAGCAGTTTTGTTCGTTGCTTTAGCAGTACTGTTTTTAATCATGATTTTGGGCTATAGAGAGAAAGTTTTGCATATTTTGCTCTCAAAGTTGGATGTTTCAACAGAAGCCATGGCCAGTCAATTGAAAGCGAGCCAAGTCCCGCTTTCTTCCACAGGGGAACATGGCATTTTTATCATAAGCCAGAATGATGGGGCCATGGTCATTGACCGGCATAATGATGCCCCGGTCGATAAAGAATTGTGGGCAAGTTATCGGACCAAATTGATTTATGAAATGCAAAAGCGAAAACGAGGATGGATCGTTTATCCCGATAAACAATGGTGGAACTTGAGGCAGGATCAAAAGATCATCCGTTACATGCCTATCAATGAATTGGGCTGGATTTTAGCCGCCGAAGTGCCAAGGCCGACAGAAATAGAGCTTTTAAGCGAAGCTGTTAACCCTTCCGTTTACCGGTCCCTGTATTTGATATTTTTTTTGGGGGCATTTCTTTTATGGTTTATGACGAATAAGTATTTTAACATCATTAGACGGTATATTGCGCATTCAGTGGAAAGTAATCTGATGAGTTTAGGCGGCGAAGATAAAGTATTTGAGGAATTTTCTGCAAAATCTGCTAACCCCCAAGAAGACCTTC
Organism: Candidatus Omnitrophota bacterium; assembly: GCA_015233675.1. GTDB lineage: Bacteria > Omnitrophota > Gorgyraeia > Zapsychrales > Fredricksoniimonadaceae > JABDGZ01. The sequence goes on along the minus strand of JADFXH010000008.1, from coordinate 101,389 downwards.
AAAAAGAAGCTATTGGTTTGAGCTACCCAAGTGAATCAGCGCCGGTTTTACCAGTTACTTCTAAAGAATTGCCTGAGAGTAAAATACCGTTACAAAAGCCCGGCAGGGGACGTAAATTGGAAACCACTAAAGAAAATTCGCCTTTAAAAATGACGGAGGTTGAGGATCCTTCCCAAATAGAGGAGCCAATGAATGCATCACAGGAGGGGGGAAATCTAGACCAGTTGACGATTAATACCAATAATATTAGATCACCAATTTTAAAGAAGATCATAAAGCAGTTTCGGAATAAATAACGGAAAAAAGTTTGTTGATCTTTTAATGGATTCTTATGTATATCGAATATTGGAATTTAAAAGAAAAGCCTTTCGAGTTGACTCCAGATCCCCGCTATGTGTATTATTCTAAGCAAATTGAAGAGGCATTGATGCGCCTTATCTATACGGTGCAGGATATGAAGGGGGCCATGCTTTTGACCGGTATGTATGGGTGCGGCAAGACAGTTTTAAGCAGGGTCTTCTTAAATGAATTGGTGGGCACCAAATTTCAAGTGGCCTTAATCACTAACCCGCGTTTAACCGCCAATGAGTTATTGGTGGAGATTATTTATCAATTGGGAGGGGGGCTTCTTAAAGACGAAGCCAAAGGACAACTGCTGCGAGTTTTTAATGAAATGCTTTATGCCAACCTTAACCGTGGCAAAGAAACCGTTTTAGTCATTGATGAGGCACAATCTATTGAGGATTTGGAAACATTTGAAGAATTGCGTTTATTATTAAATTATCAGCAAAATGACCGATTTTTATTGACCCTGATACTGGTTGGGCAAACAGAGTTGCGCAAGAGGCTCAAGGAATTGCCTCAATTAAATCAGCGTTTGCTTATTGAATATCATCTAAATCCGCTTGATGAGCAGGAGACCCAAAATTATCTGGAGCATCGTTTAAAAATTGCCGGGGCACAAAAGCCTCTGTTTGATACTAATGCCAAGAAATTAATTTACCGTTATTCGGGAGGGATCCCCAGGGTCATCAACGGAGTCTGTGACATATCCCTTTTGGAAGGTTTTGTAAATCAGAAAGAAATAGTGGATGAAAATATCATAAAAAAAGTCGTTAAAGATTCTAATCTCGAGCCGGCTATCTGGACAAGAGCTTAAAAGTATGAATGAAAATGATCAACAGGGGATGCGGATTTTGCCCGGGCAAAACAATCAAGCCATTGAGAAGGCATATCAGGATTGTGTTGCATTGGTGCGTTCTTCCATTCATGAAAAGATAGAGAAGGAACATGTCGAAAAAACCATTGGCCTGATGGCAGACATTTTTGCAAATGACCTTTACAACGAATTGTTACGGATGTTTTATAGAAGTTCGAAAGATAATTTTATCTATGCCCATATTGCTAATTGTATGATTCTCTCCATTGCTTTTGCCACCAGCATGGGGTTTTCGAGGCAGGACATCATGGATATCGGATCTTGCGCTTTCGGTCATGACTTCGGGATGATGGATTATCTTGAACTATTTCAAAAACCAGTCCAATTGACAGATCATGAAAAGCGAAGTATTTATCAGCATCCTCAGAAATCAGCGGAACTTTTCAGAACGTTTTTTCCCGAACGTGTGATCAATGGCATTCTCGATATACATGAATGCGTCAATGGCAAGGGATATCCTAAGGGAAAATTCAGCGGTGAGATATCTTATTTAGCCAAGGTTGTTTCGGTCTGTGATATTTTTGAAGCGTTAACCCATGTGCGTAATTTCCGCGGTGAATTCAGTCCGTATATGGCCATTAAAATGATTATCCAGAAAAAAGATAATATGTTTGAAAAAATGGTGATCAAAAAATTTGTCGAGTTTATGTCGATTTATCCTATCGGCAGCTTGGTGCGTATCAACACGGGAGAAATAGGCATGGTTGTCGCGAGTAACCCGCAATACCCTTCCCGGTGCATTGTCCATGTTTTATCAGAAGTTTCGAAAGAGCTTAAATTTTCAGGAAAGATCATTAATCTTTTACAGGACCCCATGCTTTATATAAACGGAGTGATTAATGCCGGCTCCGGGGAGGTTGAGGGATGATATTTTTTTTCTGTCTGTTTTTTTTAGGCCTGATGCCCCAGGCGCAGGCAGTCGATTATCAAGCGTTGGGGATAGAGTATCAACAGACAAAAGAAATAATTAAAGAGCAGATGGAGAACCATGCTCAAGCAACAAGCGACACATTTGAAGAAGAAAAGAAAACAATTTCCAATCAAATGGCCATTATAACAGGGGACGAAGATACTAAATATATTATCGTGCCCGGGGATACCCTGAAGGTGGTCTATAGCGATCAGGGTAATATGGTTGAGAATACCTATCAGGTTAATAGTGACGGTATGATCGCCCTGCCTTTGATCGGAGGGGTAAAAGTCAACGGCATGAATCGGGGGCAGGCACGCGAACATTTAAATGAATTGATGAGTGAATACATCCGTAATCCTCAGCTAAGCATCCAGATTAACACATCCGGTAAATACACTGTACTTGGCGCGGCCGGTCCGGGAGTTTTTGAATTACAGCCGAATTTAAGACTAATGGAAGCCCTCATCAGAGCCGGCGTGCAACAGAGCAGGGCTAATCTTGCCAATGTTTTGGTCATGCGGCCGGGAAAAGACAAGCCGCAGGTCCTCAGATTGAATGTAAAGAAAATGATGAAAAGCGGAGACCGCAGTGATGATATTCTTATTAAACCTAATGATTTGATCTATGTGCCAAACACATTCTTTTTTGACTTTGAGCAGTTTAAGGACAAATTGTTCGAATACATTGCAGATTATTATACCTTAGGCGGGGCAACTATTTTAAAACCAAAACAAGAAACAATAAATCTTCAACAATAAAAAAATGGAAAATTACGAACTGACATTAGGTGAATATTGGCGGATTATCCGCAAGAGAAGAAATACGATTGTTATCGTATTTACGTTGGTCATGGCCTCTACTTTTATATTTACCAAAATGCAAACCCCGATTTACCAATCTTCATTGGAATTAAAGATAGAACACCACCAGCCAACTGCGGCAGTTACAGCTTCTGAAAAAGGAGCGCAAGTTGATACGGAGCCGCCGGAAGATAACTTAGAAACGGACATTCGTTTGATTACCAGTCTGCCGGTAATGGAGAAAGTAGTAGAAAAATTGGAGGTGCTTCCCGTTGAGCAGGAAGAACGGGAGAAAATGATTAATGCCATGGGCTTGAAATACCAGGGTTTTGTAACCGTTGATCAAATCCATGGGACGAATATTTTAACTATCAAGGCCCTTTCCAGTGACCCTAAAAAAGCGGCATTGATGGCCACCGCCATAGCTGACGTTTATAGTTTTGAGAATATCAAAGGCCGCAAGAAACAGAGTGAGGCATTAATTAAGTATATCGACCATCAGCTTGAAGAATACCGCAGGCAATTGGCGATTCAAGAGGGTCAATTGCAGAAATTCAACCAAAATGAGAAAGTCTTTGAAGTCAAGCCAAAGGTCAAAGCAACGCTTGATCGTATGACCATTCAAGGGACTTTTGAGTTTGAAAGCGAAATGGTCAGCATTGATTCGCAGCTTAAAGCTTTACAGGAAGAGGATTCCACCCGTGAAGTCAAAAGCATCTTTGAAAAGATGACCAATGAGGATTTATCCGATAATTATATTTTTATAGGTTTGAAACGCCGTTTGCTTGAGCTTGAATTTGAACGGTTCTTACTGTTGATCGACTATACCGAGAAACATCCCGCGGTAATTGCCCAGGATAAAGTGATTTCAGAAGTCAAGAACAAGATTGTCAGAAGCCTTAGGAATAGTTTACAAGTTCCTTTTACGCCCCAGATGGACTCTGATTTAGCAATCGCTATTAAAAAGCTTTTCTTGGAGACGCGCAAGGAAGTGCTCTATAGGATTGTGAATAAGTTTTATGGTGATTCGGGTTCTTTGTCTTCCAATCAGGTGGAGTATGTGGAGCTTAAGCGCAATGTGGACCATCTTTTAAATTCTTATGACACTTTGATCCAACGGCGTGACGAAGCTAAACTTAATCTGGCCAAGGTCATTGATGACGTGGTGACAGTGGTATCGCCGGCAGATATACCCCAACATCCGATAAAACCTAATGCTGCGGTTAATTATATGGTCTCTTGTGTGGTGGGGTTATTCCTGGGTTTGATTGTCGGTTTTGTCAGTGAGAGTCTTGATTCATCGGTGGGGACTATCAATGACGTTGAGCAGGAGCTTAATTTAGCCATTTTAGGCATTATTCCGCATATTGGAGGGGAATATATATCGTCACAAGCTGTCAAGGGCATGAATGAACCGGATAAGAAAATCCTGATGCAGAGGCTGAGATTAGTGACTTTAACAAATCCTAAGTCGTGGCCCGCGGAGAGTTATAAAATGCTGCGTTCCAATTTGATTCAGCACATGAAGATGAAGAATTTAAAAACGATCCTTTTTACCAGCTCTGATATGCAGGAAGGCAAATCAACTACAGTTTCCAATATAGCGGTGTCAATGGCCCAATTAGGCAAGAAAACAGTTTTAGTTGGGGCCAACATGCGGCGACCAACGGATTACAAGATTTTTGGTTTGAGCCGTGAGCCTGGGTTATCGGATATTTTAATGGGTAACAAATCCTGGAAAGAAGCCGTTAATACGTCTGTTGATATATTGATCGGGGGCGTTAATGTTGATGATTTATTACAAATGCCGGGAATTGATAATCTAAGCATTATCACCACTGGCCGTCCGGTGGACAATGTTTCAGAGCTTTTAAATTCTAAGGCCCTTGATCAACTGCTTAATGAGTTAAAAAGTCATTTTGACGTAGTGATCATTGATTGCTCGCCGGTCATGGCAGTGCCCGATGCTGTAACTATGTCGGACAGGGTGGATGGGGTGGCGCTTGTTTATAAGGTAGGCAGCACATCCAAAGAAGTTCTAAAGATGGCAAAATCTCATTTACTGCAGGCACGGGCAAACTTACTTGGCGTTATATTAAATGATATTAAAACCGAAACACAAGTCGGGTATTCTGCTTTTAGCTATCGGTATTATGCAGAAAAGCCGGAAAAGAGTAAAGGTGTGATCGATAAGTGGAGGGAACGGTTCAAAGCAAATCAAACAGACGACAAATCGAAAGACGCTTAAATAGCATATATGGAGCACAGACATTCAATTCTTTCATGGCTTCCCATTCTCGGGATGCTTTTTCTTTGCCTGCTTATTGGAAAATTTATTACAGTTATTCCTTCCTTAGCGTTATTAATCATATTCAGTGTTTTTTTATTCTGTTTTGCTTTTTTTTATACCAATTTAGCCATGGCCGCCCTTATTATAGCCATGCTTTTGTCCCCCCAATTAACAATGGGGGCCGTTTCAAGGCAACAGGATATTATGGTCAGGATTGATGATTTATTAGTTGTTGTTTTCAGTTTAGCCTGGCTGGCGCGGACGGCAGTCATAAAAAACGTGCGATTGGTTAAAGAATTCCCGGTTAACCGGTGGATATTATTTTATTGCTGCTGCTTTATTTTTTCGACATTAAAGGGCATTCTTTTGGGGAATATTGTTCTTTTAAGAGGGGGCTTTTATATTTTTAAATACATTGAGTATTTTTTGATCTTTTATTTGGCGAGCGGTATCATTGCAGATAAGAAACAAATGGTTTTTTATTTAAAGATTTTTATTATAGTTTTTGCAATAGTCAACATTTATGCTTTCACCCAAATCGGTCAAGTTGATCGTGTATCAGCCCCTTTTCAGCCAAAGGGCAGTGAACCCAATACATTAGGAGGCTATCAGGTGTTATTGCTGGGACTTATCATAGGATTATTGACCCATACTAAACTTGGGCAATGGAAATGGCCTCTTATTGCCTTAGCTCTTTTTACGATGATCCCCTTTGGCCATACCCTTTCCCGTGCTTCTTATATAGCCTTTGTGCCCATGTATTTGACGTTGATCATTTTCAATAAATTCACAACTAAGAATATCCTTATAGTAGGCTTTATATTGGGGATAGCTGTTTTTTTAATTTTGAAACCCGAGAATATCGTCCATCGTTTAACAGAAACTTTTATTCCTGAATATCAGGAAAATATCCCCACCGTAAACATTCTTGGGATTTCGTTGGGGGCATCACCGTCAGCTCGTATTAATGACTGGGTTGACCTGTTTCATCAGTGGATGAAGGCTCCTTTCTTCGGATGCGGCTTAACAGGGGCACGATTCGTCGATGGTCAGTATATCAAGGTCCTTGCTGAAACAGGTTTGGTTGGTTTTGCGGCTTTTATTGTACTTATTGTTACGCTGTTCAGGCAAACATTGAGAATTTATTCTAACACTCAGGATGATTTGTATAAAGGGCTGTCTATAGGATTTCTGGCTGGCCAAGTCGGGATGATTTTTCATGCCATTAGCGCGAATACGTTTATTATTATCCGTATTATGGAACCTTATTGGTTTTTAGCTGCCATGGTGATGATAATCCCTAAATTAGAAAAACCAAAAGCTGCTGTTGCTAAATCGCCTGATCCTAATGGGAATTATGTCCGTAATGTAAATTTTCTTTTACAGTCCAAGTCCGGAACCATCGCGAAAAACGAGCGAGGCAAGTGACGCGGTAATCTTCAAAAAAATATGAAACGACTACGGATTTATGAGCCGCACAAGGAACTAAAGTCAGGGATAAAAATCTGGATAGAGATGTTCCAGGAATTGTTTCAATTTCGGGAGCTTATTTGTCGGTTATTTATCCGGGATTTTTCGGCCAAATACAAGCAGTCGCTGTTAGGCAATCTTTGGAGCTTGGTGATGCCATTGGCTGCCATCGGCACTTTTGTGTATCTGGGCCGCGCAGGGATCATTAATATTCAGCAAACACAGATGCCCTATCCCCTATATGCCCTTATTGGGTTATCCATTTGGCAGATTTTTGCGACGGGTCTCAACAGCGGTGCTAATTGTCTGGTTGGTGCTGGGGATTTGATCACCAAGGTCAGTTTTCCACGGGAAGTCATTATTATTGCTTCCATGGCCCAAAGTGTTCTTGAATTTCTTGTTAAGTTCGTATTGATAGTTGCCTTTTTTTTAATTTTCCGGTTTTGCCCTTCTTGGAAGATCATTTTCTTCCCTTTAATGCTTTTGCCGCTTATGTTTTTGACCGTTGGTTTATCACTGATACTGTCGCTGCTCAATGGTGTAATGCGCGACACCGCTAATGTTGTTTCTTTATTATTGATGTTTTTGATGTTTTTGACACCTGTCCTGTATCCTATCCCTGTTAATAATCATTTGTTTTTTGAACTTAATTTTTTATCCCCATTAATCAATGCCCCTCGAGACCTTATAGCTTTTGGCCATATCCGACAGCCGGTGCTTTTTTTTATCGCTTCAAGTCTTTCAATACTTGTATTTTTGGTTTCCTGGCGTATTTTCCATTTAGCAGAAACAAAGATTCCGGAGAGGTTATAAGTGAGCGATATTGCCATACGATGTGAGAATACAGGTAAGAAATTTTGTAAAAGTCTGAAGAAATCCGTGTTATACGGCGGTATGGACATTTTATGCAGTACTCTTGGAGTCATTCCTGATTCCGGAATATTACGTCAGGATGAGTTTTGGGCCATTGAGAATGCTGATTTTGAAATTAAACGCGGCGAAAGTTTCGGTATCATCGGGCCTAACGGGTCAGGCAAGACGACGCTTTTAAAGCTGCTCAACGGGATATTTATGCCCGATAGAGGCAAAGTTACTGTTGAGGGGAAGGTTGGTGCTTTAATCCATGTAGGCGCCGGTTTTCATCCGATGCTTAGCGGACGTGAGAACATTTATATTAATGGCTCTATAATAGGGATGAGCAAAAGGGAGATAGACCGGAAATTTAAAATTATTGTGGAGTTTGCCGATATCGGCGATTTTTTGGATTCTCCGGTTAAAAATTATTCTTCGGGCATGTATGTCCGTTTAGGTTTTTCGATTGCAGTGCACAGCGAACCGGAAGTGCTGTTAATTGATGAAATATTAGCTGTTGGGGACAAGGAATTTCAAATTAAATGTTATCAAAGAATGAATGAGATAAGAAAAAAAGGAACAACCATAATTTTGGTTTCTCATAATGAATATGCGGTCCGCGAGAATACCAGCCGGTGCCTTTATTTAGACCATGGCAAACAGCGTTTTATTGGCCCCAGCGAGGAGGCTATCAGCATGTATATCAAGGAAGCCTATGAACATCGATTGGAGCATGAAAAAGACAGAAGTTCGTTTTGCGCCGTTAAACGAAAAAGCGCGGAGATTATCGGGTTGAAGCTTTTGAATAACAGAGGTGAGCAAATAAACTTTATTGAAACAGGAGCTTTTTTGTCTATGGTCATTGAGCTTAATGTCCATGAAAAGATTGATAAGCCCATTGTTGGCGTTAATTTTTATAACGGCGATGGATTGGTCTATGCGGCCAACAGTTATTATGAACAAGTGGATATTAGCCCGTTTTCGGCAGGAAAACAAATAATTCATATCAGTATTCCGCAATTTCATTTACCTACGGGTGATTACTTGTGTTCGGTAGTGGTGGCCCAGGAGCAAGCGACCAATTTGGTCGATTGGCATGATATGAGTTATAAATTGATCGTAGGCCGCGCGCCTAATGCCAGGGGCTTGTTGAAATTGCAGACACAATGGAAATTTTAAACTGATGAAACGTTTGGCTGTTATCCCCAGCGATCCGATTGAAGAATACATAGAATTGGGCTTTTCAATGGAATGGCTGACGAGTTATTACAATCCTTGTAAATTTTTCGATGAGGTCTATTTGTTATCGCCTTTGGAGAAAGATCAGCCCCTATTGGCGGGGATGAAGGTGTTTCATACGCCTGTTAAGGACTTAAAAAAAAGGATCAAAGATTTAAAAATAGATGTTCTAAGGGCTTATGGAGGCAATTGGGCCTGCCGGGCTGCATGCGAGAATAAGGTTGAAGGTGTGCCGGTCGTTGTTTCCGTACATGACAGGAGGCCGGAGCGTCTTTATAATGCTGTTAAGAACGCGGATATTGTTTTATGCGTGTCCCAGGTCGTTAAAGAACTTGTGACGAAAAAATTTAAGAAACCTGATCATATTTGGATTTTGCCTAATCGTGTAAACTTTGAAATAATGCGACCGATTCCTGCCGCACAACAAGACAAGCCAGACCAGCAATTTTCTTATAAATACAAAATACTTTTTGTCGGAAGGTTAAGCGAAGAAAAGAACCTGGACACATTAATTAAAGCGTTAAAGTTTTTAGGGAATGATTATGGAGTGCTTGTCATCGGACGGGGAGAGAAAAGAGTTTATCAGGATATTGCATTAAAAGAGTCAGTTGAGAAACAGTGCTTCTTTATTGAAAGTGTCCGTAATGAAGATCTTCCCCAATACTATTCCTGGTGTGATTGCATGTGTATGCCAAGCCGTAATGAAGGTTTCCCTAAGGCTTTTCTTGAGGCCATGGCCAGCGAAGCGGTTTTTGTAACTTCAAACATTGCTCCCATGAATGAATTTATTACTGATTTAGACAATGGATTGCTCATTAATGAATATGAGAATCCGCAGGCTTTAGCCGATGTTATTAAAAGGGCATGTACGGATAACGCCTTAAGGATGAATTTAAAGAAGAACTCCAGAAGAAGCGTAGAGCGTTTTGAGAAGGGTAAAATAGATAAGCTTGAAGTGGAGTACTATCAGAAAATATTGACGATGAAGGACCAAGGGGGCTTTAAAGTGCCGTTTTGGAAAAAGGCTTATCTGGTGATAAAGACAATATGATCCCAAAACAGCCGATAGTCAGCATCATTATCCCCACTTTTAACAGGTCTTCGTATATTTACAAGTCCATGGAGAACTGCCTTAATCAAACCTACCGCAATATTGAGCTTATTATCGTTGACGATGGCTCAACGGATGATACGTTTAAAATAATAAATAGCTTTCATGATGATCGCTTGCGGCTTGTCCGTTTTGAAAAGAATCAGGGCCATATCCCTGCGCTTAATAAAGGGTTTTCTGTTGCCACGGGTGATTTTTTGACCTGGACATCGGACGATAATTCTTATTTTCCTGATGCTATTGAACAAATGGCTTTGGAATTAATCCGTCACCGGGAAATTGATTTTGTTTATGCCAAGAACCAGGTCATTGACCAAAATGATAATATCCTCAGGGAGCTGCGTTTTGAGGACCCTGATTATTTAGATACGGATAATTGCATAGGTCTGTGTTTTTTATATCGCCGTAAAGTTTATGTAACCATAGGGGATTTTAATCAGGAAGCTTTTTTGGCTGAGGATTATGAATACTGGTTAAGGGTAAGAGAAAAATTCCGCATGAAGAAAATAAATACCATCCTTTATTCTTACCGTATCCATGAGAAAAGTTTGACGGGAATATACGGGGAAGACAAAGTGCAAGAGATGGTTGAAAGAGTCAGGGAGCGTTTTATCAAGCCATGGAGGAAGCATTACTTTCATGCCAGGAAGTGCTATGAAAATCAAAATCGCCTTGAGGCTAGAAGGGAAGTTTTTCTTTCTTTGAAATACAATGTTTTTTATTTGCCCACTTGGCGTTTATTGGCGTTAACATCCTTAACTGATCCGGTTATATATCTAATTCGACGGATCAAAAGATTGTTCTGGACTTAAATTCATGTGCGGAATCGCCGGATACTGTTTAAATAACTCACAACAATTTTCTGCCAAGTTTACGGATAGTTTATTGCAGTCGATTGGCAAACGCGGCCCCGATGATGAGGGGATATGCCTTATTTCACGCGAAGGGAAAACCCATCAGTTTTATAGGAACGACCGTACACATAAGTCTTTAGGTGCATTGCCGCATATTAAAACCGGCAATGGCATCAGGCATGATATTGCCTTCTTGCATACACGCTATGCTATTTTGGACTTGAGCGAGAAAGGGCATCAGCCGTTTATTAGTAGCGATGGATCGACTATCGCGGTCTTTAACGGAGAAATTTATAATTATGTTGAATTGCAGGATGAATTATCTTCCTTGGGGGTGAAATTCCACACCCGCTCTGATACCGAAGTTTTGGTAGAAGGCTATGCCAGGTGGAAAGAAGCCTTATGGCCTAAGATGAACGGGTTTTGGGCCGTTGTTTTGTATGATTGCCGTGATCAATCCATTATCTTTTCCCGTGACCGTATAGGCGTGGCCCCTCTTTATTATAGGGAAACTTCAAGTGGCATATTCTTTTCAAGTTGTATCGAGCCACTTATCGATATTGACGGACAGAAGGCATCTGTGAGCAAAGATGCTGTGTCAGGATTTTTGCAAACAGGTTTTAAGGATATTGAGGGATCAACATTTTATAGAGAGATTAAAACTGTTCCCGCGGCCAGAACAGTTCATTTATTACGTTCTCAGTCATTGCTGGCACAGGGAAAACACAGTCGATTTTGGCATTTGCCGGTTTCATTGTTAAGTGAGAATGATATTTCTTTTGAAGACGCTGTTAAAACATTTCGTGATATTTTTTTTAATGCTGTAGATATCCGTTTACGTGCAGATGTTAAAGTAGCTTTTGAATTAAGCGGCGGCCTTGATAGTTCATCGGTAGTTGCGGCCGCGTCCTGCCTATCGAAAGAGCCGGTCTCGACCTATACGGTAAAGATCAAAGATGCTGATGAGGAGCCGTACGCCAGATCCATTTTGAAGAAATATAAACTCGACTATCATGTCTTAAGTAAGATTGAAAATAGTTTTACCGAGAATTACGGCGCTTTTGCACAGCTGATGGAAGAGCCTTATGATAATCCGAATAATTATACGCATTACCGAATGCTTCAAAGCATGCTGGCCCAAGGTGTCAAGGTCATTGTCACCGGAGCCGGCGGGGACGAGGTTTTTGCAGGTTATGAAAGCAGTTTTTGGCCCAAAGCTTATCAGGAGCGGCGCAGGCAGGGATTTAGAGGGCTTTTGCAGGCGGATTGGTATGAATTTTGCCGTAGATTTAAAACTCCCCAGAATACTTATACAACATTAAAACATTACTTAACAGACCCTTGGGTTAGGATTGTCGGTAACAGGGAACAAATAAAACCCCGCTTCCCGCAAGGAGACATCCCCTCGGCATTGCAATATCAAAATTTGTATGACAGTTTATCATTCCACAAACAAAGGGAGTTTCATTTTTTAATTGCCTTATTGCCTTATTACATGCGCAGCAGTGACCACTACACCATGGGCATCCCCATTGAACATCGTTTCCCTTTATTGGATTACAGGATCATTGAATTCGGGATGCAGCTGCCCATCAGTTATTTGTTCCGTAACGGTTTCACAAAATATATTTTAAGAAAAGCGATGGAACCTTATTTGCCGGATAAGATCATTTGGAGACGGCAGAAAATGGGGTTTCAGTTTCCTTATCGCCAATATTTTTTGGCCCATCGTCAGACCTTTGAGCCGATATTAAATAAATTTTGTGGGGACCGTAATTATATGGAGTTGGCTAAAAATGACCCGGTGCTGTTATGGAGGTTCCTTTCGACGGCGATATGGACGCAGTATTTCCCTAAAGGTAGAGACGAATGACCATCATTTTTATGGTTGATTCTTTTCCCTGCATTTCTGAAACTTTCATCCTTAACCAAATTACCGGGATGATTGATGGGGGGCATGAAGTATTTATTTTCTCAGCGGGAAGGTCGTATGAGAAAAATTATCATGAGGATGTCCATAAATACGAACTTTTAAAGAGAATTTATTATCACAATGAGATGCCTAGCAGTAAACTCAAACGTGTCTTATGGATTATATTCATGATATTGGCCTATGGCCATCGGAATCCAAAAGCGATTTTTAATTCGTTGAATTTCTTTAAATATGGCAAAGAAGCTTTTTCATTAAATTATCTTTATAAGGTCATGTTGTTTCTTGGTGTCAATAAGGCGGACATCATCCTTTGTCATTACGGCCATAATGGAAATTTAGCGGCCTTGATGAAAGAATTAGGCATTGCTGGAAAAGTTGTGACCATGTTCCATGGTTATGATATTCGCCGGGGCCTTGAGACTCAGGGCCTTTATAAGCTTTTGTTCAAAAGGGCGGATGCCATTTTAAGCATTTCTGATTACAATTATAAACATCTGCTTGAATTTGGGGCTCCGGTTGAAAGGGTCCGTTATCACCCCGTTGGTATTGATACAAAACGTTATGCCTCAATTAAACCTAAGACCATTGACGCCGGGATGCCGGTTAAAATTTTAACTATCGGTCGGCTGGTTGAAGAAAAAGGGTTTTCCTACGCTATTGAAGCCATTCATCAGCTGGTCTTCAAAAAGGGCTTGACTAATATCGAATATTACATTCTTGGCGACGGTCCTTTGAGAAAAGAACTTGAAGCCTACGGGCAAAAGCTCCAGCTTAAGAATAAAATATATTTCTTAGGCTATCAGGTCCAGGAGGGGGTGGATCAATTGCTTGCCCGGTCGCATTTGTTTATTTTACCAAGTGTGGCAGAGGCTCTGCCGGTGGTGTTGATGGAAGCTCAGGCGGCAGGCCTGCCCGTGGTTGCAACCAACGTAGGCAGTGTTTCGCAAGTAATGTTAGACACTCTTAGTGGATTTATCGTCCCTGCCAGAGATGTTACGGCAATGTGTGATAAATTAGAATACCTCATTTGTAACCCTGACCGATGGGGAATGATGGGGCAGGCCGGGCGTAAACATATTCAAGAGAATTATGATATTAAGGAGTTAAACCAACGTTTGGATAATTTGTGTAATGAAATGATAAAATCATGAATGGACCATTGCCAGTTGTCAGTGTTGTTATTTCTACATATAACCGTTGCGAAAAGCTTGAACGGGCATTGAAAAGTGCCCTTGCGCAAACCCTTAAGAGTATTGAAATTATAATTGTTGATAATGCTTCTGAAGACCGAACGGCAGAGTTTGTTAAGAGCGTGGAAGATCAACGTATCCGCTATATCAGGCATGATACCAATAAAGGAGGTCCGGCTGCCCGTAATACGGGGATCAAAACCGCACAGGCTTCTCTGGTTGCTTTGCTTGATGATGACGATGAATGGCTCCCTAGAAAACTAGAACTCCAGGTCAAGAAATTCCAGGAATCATCGCCTTGTGTTGGGCTTGTATATGTGGGAACGGAAGTCTTTGATGAGCATAAAAATAAAATTTTGAGAACGAATCTACCGGCATTTCGCGGCAATGTGTATCAAAGGCTTTTAATGGGCACAATTTTAGGCAGTGTCAGCAGTGTTTTAGTTAAAAAAGAGTGTTTTGAGAAGGCAGGGCTTTTTGATGAGCAACTGACCAGCTGTCAGGATTGGGACATGTGGCTCTGTATCGCGCGGTATTATGAGTTTGAATATGTCAGCGAGGTGTTGGCACGGATCAATATGCATGGTGACCAGATTTCCACAAATTATGCTTCCCTGATACCCGGTCGCACAAGAATGGTCAAAAAACATTGGGAAGAATTTCAGGAATATCCTGAAATACTCATTGTTCACTTAAAAAGAATAGGTAAATTGCATTGTCTTAATGGGACTTGGGCTGAGGCAATAAACTGGTTTAAGAAAGCCGCTGCTGTGCGTAAGATAGAAATTTTTAAGATCGCGGCTTGGTGTTTGTTGGAATTGCCTTTAGTTAAATTTTCTAGTTATAACAGGTCGTTTAAGAGATATATTAAACAATGAAATTGTTACATTCATTTTTGCGGAAGCTTGAATCTCTATCAAACATCAATATTTTGATGTATCACGGGTTTACCGATGAGAAGAGTTTTAAGGGGATTGAGAATTATCATGGGAAACATCTTCATATTGATAAATTTAAAGAACAGGTCCGTTATTTAAAGAAATATTATCATATCATTAAGTTGGAAGAATTTATCAGTTGTCTTGTTGATCCTAAGCCTGTTCCGTCGAGCTTAGTCGTTATTACGATGGATGACGGCTACAGGTCAAATTTTACCTTGGCCTATCCGGTGCTAAAAGAATTTGCCGTGCCTGCCACCATTTTTTTGACCACAAATTTCATTGATAAAAAAGAGTATCTCTGGACCGATCGTATTGAATTTGCCCTGAACGGAACCGCCGAAAAATATCTCGAAATCGTTTTAGATAATAATGTTTATTCTTACAATTTGAGTGATTTTAGACAAAAACAGTTAACGGACAGGGATATTAAATCAAAATTAAGAAAATTACCGGTGGTCCCAAGAGATGCAGTCATAGAAGATATTGAAAATAAGCTTAAGCAGAAATTACAGGGCCCAAACCCGCCAGCCATGTACGCCCCTCTGGAAAGAAAAGACGTTATGGAAATGGTCCGTAGTAATTTGGTGTCTGTCGGCAGCCATACGTGTTCACATGTGGTTTTGAGCGCATGCCTGCAGGACATGATGAAGGACCAACTGCTGGATTCAAAGAAATATATTGAAGAATTGACGGAGAAAGCCTGCGCTATATTTAGTTATCCCAACGGTGCAACAGGTGATTTCAATGAATTATCTAAAAGAATATTGAAAGATTCGGGATATAAATGCGCGTTGACGACTATTATCGGCACGAACAATGCGTATTCAGATATTTTTGAATTAAAGCGCCTTAATTTACATAATGACGGTGACTTGACAGGTTTTATCTGTACGCTTTCAAGCCTTGGACGTTTTTTACGAAAGATCAAGAATGCGGACCTTTTTGGCGGACAATATCAATGATCTTGATGGGCGGCAATGGGACCAGTTGGCCGCTTTAAGCCCAACACGGAGCGTTTTCCAATCCTTCGGCTGGCATCAGGCCTGGTGGGAGACGTTTTCTGAGAATAAAAAATTATTCCTTATTTGTATCGAGGAAAATGGAAAACTGTGTGGTGTGGCGCCCTTATTCTTATCGTTCAAAGGCAGGCGAAGGGTATTAAAATTCATTGGTTCCGGCAACAGTGATTACTGTGATTTTATATATTTTGATGACCGTCCTGAAATTTTGGCTAAGATGCTGGATTTTTTAGTTATTAATAAAGACAGATGGGATCAAGCAGTTCTTGATTATATACCGCAAAAAAGTCCTACAGTTGTTCAGCTTTCTTCCGCTTTTTCTTTACATCAGTTGTACCCGTATGCCTATTCACGGATCGTTTGTCCTGTATTATTGGTTGATTCTGACGGTAAGAATATATCAGAAATTCTCCAAAAAAAGATTCTTAAAAGACGTTATAATTATTTTTTTAAAAAAGAAGGTTATGAAGTCCTTCATTTGACCCGGGAAGAAGAAATATTACCATGCCTTAATGAGTTTTTTGAACAGCATATCAGGCGCCGAGGGCGGACTGCAAGCCCCAGCCTTTTTTTAAACCAAACCAACAGGGAATTTTATAAGAATCTTTTAACACGTTTGTGCCCGCACAAACAAATCATTTTCAGTGTGATTAAATCCGGGGGACAAGCGATTGCATTTCATTTTGGATTTATCAATTATAAAATCTTCCTTTGGTACAAGCCATCTTTTGAAATTACTCATGCAAGCCATTCACCAGGTATGGTGCTTATTAAAGAAATATTGGAGTATGTCCTTTCTCAAGGGATCCGTGAGGTTGATTTTACCATCGGGAAAGAGCCCTTTAAAATGGATTTTGCCAACTATATGAGAGAAAATTTTTCCTTTAAGATTTACAAAACGTCGTGGGATTACCGTTTGGGCAAGGCTTTAGGCGCAGTGAAAAGGACAATGTCATGAAGGTTATGTTAGTGGGTTACCATAACCCGAATTTTACCAATTCAATGGTTTATCGTGACAAAGCTGTGGAGTATTTAGGCCATCAGTTGATCTCTTTTGATGACAGGGGCTTTCTTTTACCGGGAAGAGTAAGGGAGGCAGTGGTTTATTTGCAAGAATGGGATCTTCAACGGCTTAATCGGGAGATTATTAAATGTGCAAGGCTCAAGCATCCGGATGTCTGCATTGTTGTCGGAGGACACAGAGTGCTTCCTCAAACCGTGTCGGCCATTAAGAATATGGGGATTCCAACGGCTCTTTGGACTACTGATGTGCCAATTGATTTTGAGAATGTCCTGGCCTCGGCCTTATTCTATGACAAACTGTTTTGCGCCGGGACTGAGGCGTTAGATATTTTTCATGCTAAGGGGGCGAGTCATGCCAGCTGGCTCCCGTTTGCCTGCGATCCTAATTATCATAAACCAATGGATGTTTACCGCAAAGATAGGGAAAAATACACAAGAGACATTGCCTTTGTCGGGTCTTATTATCCTAACCGGGCCAGGACCTTGGAAGCTATTGCAGATTTTAATATAGGCATCTGGGGGCCTTATTGGAAAAAATTATCTTCGGACTCCAGGCTTAAGACAAAGACGGTTGATATTAAGATGAATTATAATCAATGGGTCAAGATTTTCAATGCGTCAAAGATTTGTATTGTTGTCCACTATCAAGACGGCAAGGTGCCTTGTCATCAGATCAGCCCTAAAATATTTGAAGCCATGGCCTGTGGATGTTTTGTATTGACTGATCAGCAGAAAGATGTGGATAAGCTCTTTAAAAACAAACAACATCTGGTGGCTTTTGATAATGAAGATGATTTGCGCGAAAATATAAAATATTATTTAACTCATGATGAGGAACGAAAACGCATTGCGTTTAATGGTTATCAGGAAGTGATCCTTCATCACAGGTATCAGGATCGGATAAAACAGATCCTTTCTATGTTTTAAATATTTTTTAGAAAAGTTTTGGCCTTTCGTAGCAATTGGGCAGTTAAATGAGATTACCAATAAGAATTATATATACATGCGTCTATGATGGACAGCTATTGTATATTCGGAACGGGATATTTTTGCCGTCTGTTTCGGTTTACAACAAAAATGTTCTAAAGATTCTCTTCATTTGGAAAAATTTTGTCGTAAATCCTCGCAGACTTTTGGCGAAAAATCCCTTAATGTTCCGAATATACAATAGCTGTCCATCATAGCGCGTGAATTAAAGTCATTTAGTAAATGCGCAAGTACAGAAAGTTCTTATGAAAGATCTTGTGACAGGGACTAAATCTAAATATAAGGTTTTGCATTTATTAGAGTGGTGGGATTTAGGCGGCGGCCTTGAGACGGTGACCAAGGAGATCGTTTGCGGCTTAAATAAAGATAAATGTGATGTAGAAGTCTGGTGCCTGCATCGCGGGGGGCCTATGGCGGAAGAAATCCGCCAAAAAGGAATCCCTGTGCGTATTTTGAACATTTCTACCTATCATAATCCGTTTAATATCCTAAAATTAGCTCAACTTTTTAAACTGGCCAAACCTGATATTATCCATTCCCATGTGTATTTTGCTTCCACCATAGGGCGTTTAGCTGCAAAGATTGCCGGCATTAAAATTTGTGTCAATCACGTGCATAGTTCTTATTGGCACTATTCCCAATTGAACCTGATTATAGAACGTATATTAAGTTTCTTTACCTATAAAATTATTTGTGTCTCACAAAGTGTCCAAGAATTTGTCATTGATCATGAACGGATAGATCCTGCCAAAGCCGTTGTCATTTACAATGGCATTTCTCGCCGAAATATCCAGACTGTTCCCCGTGTTGGCAATGATTTTGTAATAACGGTCGTAGCCAGTTTACTTGCTAATAAAGGACATGGTGTTTTATTAGAGGCAATTTCTTCCCTTAAAGATAAACATCCTCATATTAAATGCTGGGTTGTGGGGGAAGGGGAAATGGAGGCCCAGTTAAAGGAACATGCAAAGGAATTAGGTATTGAGAAGCATACAACCTTTTTAGGTGTGCGCCGGGATATTCCGGAAATTCTCTCGGCCTCTCATTTGTTTGTTTTACCTTCCCTTCTTAGGGAGGGTCTGCCGGTCAGTATTTTAGAAGCGATGGCCTATGGGGTGGCGGTCGTAGCCAGCTCAGTCGGCGGTATCCCGGAAGTTATTGAGGATGGTAAAAACGGGTGCTTGGTGCCTCCCCATGATCCTCAAAGATTAGCAGACTGCATTGATGGGCTTATCTGTAATCCGGAGAGATGCCATCATCTGGCATTGGCGGGAAAACAGACATTTGAAGAGCGATTTGAAGCTAAAATAATGGTTAACAAAATCGAAGATCTCTATGAAGAATCCATGGAAGCCTAATATTCAAGAAAGAAAAAGATTATCAGTATTATTGCGGCGGAGGTCATGAGCAAGGAATTATTACCTTCCACACGGAATATTTTCGCCGTCTGCTTCGGTTTACGACAAAAATGTTCTAAAGATTCTCTTCATTTGGAACATTTTTGTCGTAAAGCCTCGCAGACATTTGGCGAAAAATTCCTGAATGTGTGGAAGGTAATAATTCCTTGCTCATGACCATGCGTTCCATTTTAAAATTCAAGAGAGCATAGAGAAATATTTCTTAACAAGAAAGAGCCGTAATTTTGAAAACAATATCTGTTGTTATAGTGACCTACAATAACATTAACATGCTTGAGGAACTTTTATCGGATTTGTACCGGCAGACAAGAAGACCGGAAAAAATTATTATTGTCGATAACGCCAGTAAAGACGCAACACAAAAGGTTGTTAGGGCCAAGTATCCTGAGTTGAGCTATATTCGTTTGTCAGAGAATACCGGGTCGGCGGGGGGGTATTTTTTAGGATTGAAGGAAGCGGTTTATGGCAGTTGTAATTACGTCCTGACTCTTGATGATGACGTGCGGTTGAGTGAAAATACCATTGAAGAATTGCAGAAAGGACTTGAATTCTTAAACCAGAAAGTGAAAATCTCCGCTGTCAGGTCAGTCGGACAGGAATCCCTGCTTCCCCCCACGGAGGTTGATGTTATTTCTTGGAGAAACACGTTATTTGACGTAAAGGCGATCAAACAAGTAGGGTTTCCCAGGAAGGAATTATTTATTTATGGCGATGATTTGGAATATTCTTTACGATTTTCAAAGAATGGATATTCATTTTATTGGATTAATTCAAGCAAATGTTCCAACCCTCGTTTAGGGGGACAAAAAAGAACATACTTGTTTGGAAGGAAGCTAAATTATTATACAGAGCCCTTTAGGTTGTACTATGCTTTTAGGAATGAACTTTTCATTTTTATTGAATATAGGTGTTTTATCAAGGCCATTAAGCTTTTCTTTTATGCGTTAAGGGTCATAATAGCTATTATTTTATTTGAACGTCCGCATATATTCCCCAAGATAGGCGCCATTTTGTTTGGGCTTTATCATGGATTGATTAAGAAATTAGGGAAATGCAAACGTTATACTTTTGATTAGACTTATCAAGGAGCGTTGATGCGTTATGGTGTTGTTTCGGATATACATGGAAATTTAGAAGCTTTAAAAGCAGTGCTTGGTGAATGCAGGAAGCTAAATGTAGATTCATTGTTGTGTTGCGGTGATATTGCCGGTTATGGCGCCGATCCTAAAGAATGTTTAGGACTTGTCCGTAAACTTAAAGCAGTCGCTGTTGCCGGCAATCATGACTGGGCAGTATCCGGAAAACTTGATTTTTCTTACTTTACGCCGGATGGGCAGGCCGCGGTGGTTTGGACGCGTTCACATTTGGCTATTGAAGATATATTTTATCTGAATAATTTGCCCTTATCATTAAAAAATAAAGATTGCACATTGGTGCACGGGACTCTTTTGAACCCTCAACAGTTTGTTTATTTGACCAATGAAACTCAAGCGGCAGATACTTTTGCGTTAATGGATACGCAAGTGTGTTTTGTGGGGCATACACATGTGCCTAAAGTATTTATTGAGCGTGAGGGGAATATATGCCAGAGTGACATTTTGGACATAGAGCTCAATGCTAAGTACAAATATATCGTTAATCTAGGCAGTGTTGGTCAGCCTCGGGATGGAAATCCTTTGGCCGGCTTTTGTATATATGATACGGCATTGCGGATGATAGAAAATCACAGGGTTTTATATGATATCAATAAGGCCCAACAGAAGATTCTGGATACTAATCTGCCTGAAACTTTGGCATTACGTTTAACCAGAGGAGAATAATGCATTTAGGCATTGATGCGCGTGAAATTCAAAATGGAGTTTATACAGGCATCGGCCGTCCTTTAGCAAATTTCCTGGAATATTTCTCCGGCCTTAATAATGAGGATGCCTGCATTTTATTTTCTGCCCGTAAAGTCCCCATCGATTTCGGTCCCAGAATTAAAAATGTTGTTTTGAGTGAGCATATTACATTTATCTGGGACCAATGGCAATTGCCGCAGGCCTTGAAGCAAGAGGAGGTTGATCTTTTCTATTCGCCTTATTACAAGGTCCCCTTAATGAAACCATGCCCGATGGTAAGTTCTATTTTAGATCTAATGTATCTGTCATTTGAACCGTATTACAAAAAAATGTCTCCTTTAAGTAAAGCTTATTATGCTGTTTTTGGCAAACTTTACACGGACATAGCGGACAAGATATTAACTTGTTCAGAATATTCCAAGAGGGATATTCAATGTATTTATGGTGTTCAAGAACAAAAGATCAAAGTTATCCCTTTGAGTGTCGGTAATATATACC
Source organism: Candidatus Omnitrophota bacterium (assembly GCA_015233675.1). Taxonomy (GTDB): domain Bacteria; phylum Omnitrophota; class Gorgyraeia; order Zapsychrales; family Fredricksoniimonadaceae; genus JABDGZ01. The sequence goes on along the minus strand of JADFXH010000008.1, from coordinate 79,791 downwards.
GACGGGAACTAGGGACTCCACCGGTTAAAGGCCGGTATGTCCTTTATGTGGGCAATTTTAAAATACATAAAAATGTCAAAAGCATTGTTGAATCGTTCGCCTTAATAGCGAATTCATTCCCTGATTTAAACTTAGTTTTAGCAGGCCCTAAGGGGCATACTTATAAAGAATTGCTGGGGATTGCTCAAAAGAATGGATTGCAAGAGAGGGTTATTTTTTTGGGAAAAATTACAGAAGCTGATCATCCGCAATTTTTATACAGCGGTGCGGAAGTCTTTGTCATGCCTACTTTATATGAAGGCTTTGGGCTGCCGCCCCTGGAAGCAATGGCTTGCGGGGTACCGGTGGTGGCTTCGAATACGACATCCATTCCTGAAGTTGTTAAAGATGCAGGGTTATTAGTCGATCCCATGAATCCTTCGGCTATCGCCAATGCCATTAAAGAAGTCCTGACTAATGATAGATTAAAGAAGGAGATGATTGCCAAAGGTTTACGGTATTCCCAAGAATATGAATCGACGAAAGTTTCCGCGCAACTGTATGATTTTCTTAAAGGTATGAGTAAAAAATAATATGATAATTGTCTTAAAGGCATTTTTAAGCCATTCGATAGTTTGGATGATGAGACTGCTATTCATATTTATAGCAACAGCGGCAAAATCAAACCAGCATCTTATTTTGTCCATTGTTTTACTAATGTTCATGGTTTTTCATGCCTTCAATGGGGCTTGGGTAGGGGACTTTTGGATGCATAGTGATGTTGTTCATGAGCTGGCCACACACCCATTTTCTCCCAAACATCCGGAGCTTTTAATGGATGCCCCTCATTCATTTTATTCTCCTTATAGCTTGGGCATTGCTTTGATCGCCAAAATATTTAATATAAATTCTATTATGGCCCTTTCCATAGGAGGAATTTTTAACTTTTTGCTTTTTCTCATAGGCCTCAATATGTTTGTTCCATTGCTCCTCGGGAACAACAAGGGGGCATTTTATACATTATTTTTTACGCTATTTTTGTGGGGACCCGGCGTTTGGAACTATAGCGGTTTCTTTCATTTTGGGGTAATAGGCTATGTCTTGCCATATCCGTCGACTTTTGCAATGGGTTTGATTCTTTTGTCTCTTTCAATGGTTATTTTATTCTTAAGAGACAAAAGTAAAATGGTGTTTTTTGGCCTTCTGGGGTTCAGTGTTATTATCCTTCTTTCACATCCATTGAGCGCGATTTTATTATATACAGGCATACTGGCGCTTGTTACTGGTTATAAAGATCCTCTTAGGCCATCTTCCCGCACTGATTCTGTTTTTATCTTATCTGTCATTCCGTTGTCTTTTTTGATAGCCCTGGCATGGCCCTATTACCCGTTATTAAAACTTATTCTTGGCGATGGGGCTTTATTGGACCTTAACAATAGCTGTATGTTTCAAGGAGTGTTAAAAATAATATTCCCGGCCCTTATCGGCCTTCCAATACTTGTTCTCAGGGCAAGATCTGATTGGAAAGATCCGCTATTTTTGATGTTTTCAGGGCTGGTTCTGGTGTATGTATATGGCTGGTTGACAGGTCATTTTATTTATGGGCGAGTGATATCTTTTATGATCCTTATTTTGCACATGTCGATAGCGGACTGGGCCTGTAAAAATGAAAACTTTAAAATATTAACAGTCAGGGGCAAATGTTTTCTTGCCACTATTTTAGTTTTTGCTTTACTTGGCGTATTGAACAATTGCAATATGCGTTGTATAAATTATATGCCCGGCATTAAAAATAATTACAGTCAATACCAATTTCTTACAAAATATACAAAACAATATGATGTTGTGCTTTCCGATCCGGAAACAAGTCTTTTTATACCTTCCTTTGGCGGGAAAGTCATTGCTAATTCCGGCCCCATGCCTTTCATTGAACATTATGAGAGACGTCAGAATGATTTAAAGTCTTTTTTTAATATAGGGGCTTCTTTAAAATTTCGAGAAAATATAATAAAAAGATATGGGGTCAATTTTATATTAATAAATCAAAGAATGCCGGTAGGAGCAGGATTGCCTTTAGGCTCTATGGCCGCTTTAGGCAGGAAAGTTTATGCGGATCAGAATTTTATTTTGATTAAAGTAGGCCAGATGAAATAATTTTTTAACGGAAAGCCGTGAATATGCCTATCTCAAAAGTATTTTTAGGTCAGGTGATAGTTTGGATGATGAGACTGTTGGTCATATTCATGGCAACAGTGCCAAAATCACATAAATATCTTATTTTGTCCCTTTTTTTACTGACGTTCATGTTTTTCCATACAGTCAACGGGACCTGGTCTGGAGACTTTTGGATTCATAGCAGTGTTGTCCGTGAGCTGGCCACTCATCCATTTTTCCCTAAGCATCCACAACTATTGGTAAAGGCGCCACATCCTTTATATTCTCCTTATAACTTAGGCATCGCATGGATTTCAAAAATATTTAATATAAACGCCATTACAGCCCTATCAATAGGAGGGCTTTTTAATTTTCTGCTTTTTATTTTTGGTTTGAACATGTTTATTTCACTGTTGTTTGGGAACAACAAAAGATCGTTTTATACATTATTTTTTACGTTATTTTTATGGGGGCCTGATGCCTGGCACTTCAGTGGATTCTTTCACTTTGGGGTCATAGGCTATGTCCTGCCATATCCGTCGACTTTTGCAATGGGTTTGATTTTCCTGTCTCTTTCAATGGTTATTTTATTCTTAAGGAACAGAAGTAAAAACATGCTTTTTGCCCTACTGGCGTTTAGCGCAATTATTTTATTATCGCACCCGTTAAGTGCGATCGTTTTATATATAGGGATATTGGCGCTTCTTATTGGTTATAAAGGTCGCCTTAAGACATTTTCTCGTTTTGATTCTGTTCTTATATTATCTATCATTCCGCTGTCTTTCTTGATAGCCCTGGCATGGCCCTATTACCCGTTATTAAAACTTATTTTCTCAGAAGGCTCATTATATGACCTTGATCAAAGCCTTATGTATCGGGGAGTACTGGGCATAACATTCCCGGCGCTTATCGGCCTTCCGATACTTATTCTAAGGACAAGATCTGATTGGAAAGATCCGTTGGTTTTAATGTTTTTAGGATTGGTTTTAGTTTATGCATATGGCGGCATGACCGGTCATTTTACTTACGGGCGAGTGATATCTTCCATAGTTCTTCTCTTACATATGACGATAGCTGATTGGATCTGTAGAAATGAGAGATTTAATATATTGACTGCCAGAAGAAAATGTTTTTTTATCCTCATTTTGGTTCTTTCTTTACTTGGAATATTTAATAATTGCAATGCGTTATGTATAGATTATATGCCGGGCATTAAAAATAATTACAGTCAATACCAATTTCTCGCAAAATACACCAAACAATATGATGTCGGGCTTTCTGACTTTGAAACAAGTCTTTTTATACCTGCCTTTGGCGGGAAAGTTGTTGCCAACGCCTGCCCTATGCCTTTCATTGAACATTATGAGAGACGCCAAAGCGATTTAAAATCTTTTTTTAATAAAGAAGCCTCTTTGGAATCCCGGGAAGATATAATAAATAGATATGGCGTCAGTTTTATATTAATAAATCAGAAAAAACCGGTCAGTGCAGGATTGCCTTTGGGCTCTATGGCAGCGTTAGGCCGACAGGTCTATGCGGATGAGAATTTTATTTTGATAAGAATAAACCAGACGAAATAATGATTAATTCCCAGTCAAGGTCAGAAAGAATTTTAGAGTTGGACGTATTACGCGGATTGGCGGCAATAAGTATATTATGTCTCCATTATACAACGGGTTATTCCGAACATTATTTTCCGCCATACCCGACGCTTTTTGATTTTCCTAAAGGATATTACGGCATTTCTTTGTTTTTTATGATATCCGGATTTGTTATTTTTATGACTTTAGAAAAGACCAGAAATCCCCGAGATTTCGTTGTTTCCCGTTTTTCAAGGTTGTATCCCGGTTATTGGGCCGCAGTCATTTTAACATTTTCATTGGTTAGAGTTTCTCACTTGATGTTAAGAGAAATTTCGCTTCATGATGTTTTTATGAATTTAACGATGTTCCATGAGTGGTTTAATGTTAAATCTTTGGACCCTGTTTACTGGACACTGCGCGTGGAACTCTCTTTTTACATCCTAATGTTCATTATTTTTCTCAACAGGGGCCTTAAATATATAGAATCTTTAGGGCTTTTGTGGCTGGTTTTGATGATTATCTGCAGCCGGTTATTCTGGTATTTTCATATTCATATGCCTGTGATCATCAGACAGACGTATTTGTTAAAATCAGGCCATCTGTTCTTTGCAGGTATTTTATTTTATAACCTAAAAATGAAAGGGAACTCCTGGCAAAGGCATACGGCATTAATTCTATGCTTGGCTGCCGGTTATTTAGTCAGAGATTCCTCTTATGATGTTTTCTTTGAAATAGGTTTTTTTGTTATTTTTTATTTATTTATTCATGGATATTTATCCCGGATTGTTTTAAGGCCTTTTGTATTTCTGGGCTCTATTTCATACAGTTTATATCTTATTCATGACGATATCGGCTTTATAATTATAAAACATTTATACGCAGTTAAAGCTAACGCTTGGTTATGTTTTTTTATACCGGCCGTTTTTTCGATATTTGTTGCGGCCCTGATAACGTATCTAATAGAAAAACCAGCGGTTAAGTTTATAAGGCAAAGATATGCCGGAATCAAGAATTAACATTTTATATTTACACAACATAACTCAAATTAGCGGGGGGGAGCGTAGTCTTTTGAACCTCTGGAAGAACCTTGACCGTCAGCAATTTGAGCCGTTTTTGATTATTCCCAGAGAAGGCCAATTAAGCCATGCCGCTTATGGTTTGGGGGTGAATGTTTCTTTTCTTGATATTCCTCCAATGCATCCAAAGAATATCCTTAAGCTTTTAGGGACGGCAAGACAGCTTTATCGGTTTTTGCGTTTAAACCGGATCAACATAATTCATTCTTATTCCCCGCGGAATAATATCTTAAGCGCTTTGGTTGCCAAACTTTCAGGCTTGCCAGTCATTTGGCATGAGCGAAATCTTATTTATCAGGATGAGCCGGATAGGAGCAGGCAATTCTTTTTTCTTCCCAAGCGTATTATATGCAACTCAACAGCAGTAGCCAAACGTTTCGAGCATAAAGAAAAATTCTCCCGGAAGGTCAAGGTAGTGCCCAACGGTGTTGATTTAGAGAAATTCAAGATTTTAAAAGAAGATAGGAGCTTAAAAATTAGATTTGGCTTGGATGGAATGAAGGTTGTAGGGATGGTCACCAATTTAAATAAAAGGAAAAGGGTGGAATTCCTGTTGGAAACAATTCCTTTTGTCATTAAAAAAATTAGTAATGTTAAGTTTTTGATCGTAGGCGGCGAATTTCCATCCGAGGATGGGTGCCGGCTAAAGGAACTTCAGAGTTTGGTTGAACATTTGGGGATACAAAAGTATGTTATTTTTACGGATTTTCAGGATGATGTCCTGCCTTTCTTGAACATGCTTGATTTGTTTGTACATGTAACTCTTAAAGAAGCCTGCAGCCGGGCTATCCTTGAAGCTATGGCATCCTCCAAGGCTGTGGTTGCGATCAACGATGGCGGCAATCCGGAATTGGTAGACCATCTTAAAACGGGGATTTTAATCGATCCTGAAAACCGTGAAGAATTTTCTGAAAAAATTATTGAACTTCTGTTAGACGACCAGAAACGCATGGTAATGGGCCAGCAAGGCAGAAAAAAAGCTGAGGAATTGTTTGATGTGAAAAGAAACACAAGAGAAACCCAGCAAGTTTATTTGGAATGCCTGTCTTGACGAGCTATATGTTTATTTTTTTGAAAGAACAGCCCCAGGAGAGAACAACAAAGATCAAGATAGGGGCGTTAAACGGCAGGCGCATGCGGTCACCGGCGGCGCCGGTGAAGATGGCGGTTATGATGACACTTAAGAGCGTCGGAAGATAAAGAAGAAATATTGGACTGCGTATAATATTTTTCAGAGGCCATTTTGATAAGAGAATGACGGGAAATGAGAAGAAGCTAATTAAGATGACCCATTTATAGCATCGGGAGATTTGAAATAATCCCTGTTTTAGGCGTCCATTATTTTTGCACTCAGAACTGGAGGAGCGGACAAATTCCAGGCGCTGTGTCAAAGGTTTGGGCATTAACGTGATCGCATCAGATATGTCGTAATAAGAAAACAGGAAGAATGTCCGGATACCATCAAGAGTTTTTTTGAAGAATTCCATAGGATTTTTTTTATAAGCCGCAAGTACAATGTTTTTTAATTCTTGATCTACGATAGCTTCTGTCTGGTTAAATGTTTTGCCGGTCTGTAGTGTTTTAATAAAAAGATTAAAATACAAAGTATTGCTGGTAGTGTAATCATGCCCTAAATTCACCCGATGGAGGACATACCCGCCCTGTGTCGAGATCGTCCATTGATCGGTTAGCTTATAATTTCGATACATCCATGCACCCGAAGAAAAAAAGAACACGCACAGGATGATCATCGACTTTGTGAGAACGCCTTTTTCTTTCCTAAGGATCCCTGCGGACAAAGCGATCAAAATAAAACTGACTGTATAAATGATCAGATTGCCGCGGGTGAAATTGGCTAGAAATCCCCATAAAGATGCGATGAATAAATGCGTATAAGCTTTGGGGGAATTTGCGATGCTTTTTAGGAAATGATAGGTAAATCCGGTTATTAAAAAGCCTGCTAGGAGTTCCGACCCGATGCCCCAACGAACAAAATATAAGGGGCTGAATACTAAGAAGAAGTTGTAAAGCCTGTTCAATAGCCGGTTGGGGAAAAACATATTGCTTAATAGAAACCCGTAAATACAAATGCCTGCATAGGCCAGATAATTTAGAATAATTGCGATATAGGGGGAATGCCAGATATGCAGTAGCAGTGATAGTATGTAAGGATAACCGGGTAAACGGAAAGTACAGGGCATGACGGAAGGTTCTGTAAATCCAACTAACAAATCAGGATGAAAAGGAATAAAATATTTAGGCGAAGTATAAGCGAAGGTGTGATGCCTGAAGAGATTTGCGGCAAGATGCCAATATTCATTGCCATCGGAACCCAGACCAGTCGGATTTAGAGAAGGATGGAAATAAGATATGACAAATAATGTGAGGGAAAATAATCCGGACAGTAATAAAAAAGGATTCATATTAAAGTTTAGAATGCCATGCCTGAAACACGATCAAGTTCCATAATTGCCATGATGTATCTTGGCGGTTATTCAGAAGATCAGCAATAAGGCCCTTGATGGGCCCATAATGGAAAATCCCTTGTTGTTTTATTCTTGCCTCAGACAAGTGTTCATCTAACAGGAACTTTAAATCTGTTTTCAGCCATTGGCTGATGGGGACTTCAAAACCTGACTTTGGCCGGCTCAAAAGTGAGGGGGGCAATAAATCTTTAAATGTTTCACGTAAAATATATTTGCCTTTGCCGTTTTTTAATTTTAAATTTCCATCCAGCTGGAAAATGAAATCAATAACGCGATGGTCCAGCATAGGGACCCGTACTTCCAGAGAATTTTTCATGCTCATCCCGTCGACTTTAGCGAGCATGTCATGAGGAAGGGAATTTTTAAAATCACAGTAGAGCATGCGGTTTATAGGATCCCCTGAAAAAGAGTTTAATGAGGCGTTTATCAAATTCTTGCCGGAGTCAAAATTTAGGGAAGGTGTTTTCAAAAGGCTTTCTCTAAGAACTCGGGGGAAAATCTGGTTCCATAAAAAAAAGCGTTCTTCAAAGGTGCCTGCTGATCCTCTGATAAATTTTTTCAAGCGCCGCATTTGTTCAAGCGATCTTGTGTCGCGTGAGTCCGGAATGGTTTTGGCCAAAGGCTCGATCAGGACTTTTCGCAGGATTGAAGGGATATGTTTATACCGTGAATACCAGTACTCTCCCGCATACATCCGGTAACCGGCAAAAAGTTCATCCGCGCCATCTCCCGATAAAGCCACTTTGACATGGCGCCCGGTTTCTCTTGATACGATAAAAGTAGGAATGGCAGATGAATCAGCAAAAGGTTCATCAAACCAATCGAGCAGGTCAGTGAATACATTTAATACGTCCCGGCTGATCAATTTGATTTGGGTATGGTCTGTTTGGTGAAGTTTGGCTACTTGGGCCGCATAATGCGTTTCATCCAATAGCGGTATATCCTCATAGCCGATCGAGAATGTTTTTACTTTTGATTGGGTATTTCTTGACATTAAGCCGACGATAATACCGGAATCGATCCCGCCGCTTAAGAAAGCGCCCAAAGGAACATCTGCTACGCATTGCATACGGACGGAATCTTCCATCAGGGTGTATAATGCTTTTTTGGAGTCTTTGAAATCCATTTTTTGTGAAGACAAGGCGCTGGCCTTCGAATTCACGTCCCAGTATTTTTCAAGACGGATTTCATTGTTCTTGAGCGTTAAATAAGTTGCGGGATTAAGTTTCTTGATGCTTTTATAGATGGTATAGGGCGCCGGAATGTAATTGAAAGTAAGGTATAAATTCAGGGCTTCTTCGTCCATGTCCCTCACGATGTCCGGGTCGCATAAAAGGCTTCTTATTTCTGAGGCAAAGACAAGGGATTGGCCGTCCCATGAATAGACCAGCGGCTTGATGCCGGCCCGGTCACGGCACAAATACAGGGACTGGTCCTTTACATCCCACAAAGCAAAGGCAAACATGCCATTTAATTTTTCTAAACATTTAATGCCTTCTTGTTCATAGAGATGAATGATAACTTCGCAGTCTGTTTGAGAACAAAATCTATGCCCCAAAGCCTGCAGCTCATGGCGAAGTTTCTGATGATTATATATTTCACCGTTAAAAACCATCCACACGGTTTTATCCTCATTAGCCATAGGCTGTTTGCCGGCAGGGGTGAGGTCAACAATACTCAGGCGCCTGTGGCCCAGGCTGACACTGATGGGATGATTTGTCTGGTAAATCCCATGGTCATCCGGTCCACGGGAGACCATCGCGTCGGTCATTGAGGTGATGAGTTCTACCGGGATTTTCTTGCCCTGAACATTAATTTTTCCGCATATTCCGCACATAAGGTTCTTTTTTGACTTTATATTGACATATTTCTAAATAGTGATTCCACATGGGAGGCATTGGTTTCCCAGGAATAATTTTTCTCTATAAATTTTCTGACATTAATTGATAATTGCTTATATTCATCCGGATTGTTTTTATAGTAGGAGTATTTTTCAAATATCAATTCCGCTATGTCTTGGGCAGAAAGGCCTTTGAATAAGAAACTACGGTCGAAGGAGCCCAAGATTTCAACAGTGCCTCCGACCGCAGTTGCCAATACAGGGGTTGCGCAGGCCATGGCTTCAATGGTCACCAGTCCGAAACCTTCCAATTCAATAGTCGGCAATATGAAGAAATCTGCCGTTTGATAATATTTGATTAAAATTTCATCCGGAAGAAAACCGCAAAGCGTTACAGAGTCCTCCAGCTTTAATTCTTTGATCAAGGTCTGTAATTTTTCTTTTAACATGCCTTGCCCGCCGATGAAAAGTTTAATAAATATACCTTTTTGTTGAAGGACAGGGACTGCTTTAATAAGATTTTCCAGCCCCATGCGGGGGACAAGATTGCGGACCGTTAATAAAGTCAACGGCTCTTGTGCAATGTTCATCTCCTGACGAAGGGCGTTTTTATCAATCGGCGGTTTAAAATGGTTGATATTGACCCCGCTTGGGATCACGACAATTTTATCTTCCTTTATCCGGTATGTTTTGATCAGTTTGTTTTTGGTAAACTGGCTTAAGACGATAATTTTATCTGATTTATCCAAGCTGAATTTCTCAATTGCCTTTCGTAAGATGACATTAAGACAAGAGGTTAAAAAATTTATCTTGGGGGAACGAGAGATGTATTCTTCAAAGGACAAAGAATGGCAGGTGTAGACTGTTTTTGTATTTTTTGCCCCGGGCAGTAAATGAACGGCGAATGCACAGAAGGGCTGGTGAAAGTTAATCACATCAAATTTTATTTCCGAAGAAAGTTTCTTGTATAATTTTTGTCCATTAACGATTGTTGACAGAAGAAAAGCAACAGGGTTATTCGTGTTAACGTCATACCGGTACTCATGAATACCGTTGATGACTTCGTGATCAGAATCATGAGAGTTAAGACGGCGGGTCAAGATGAAAACTTTATGTCCTTTTTGCGCTAAAAAGACAGCTTCTTCATGTAATCCTTTTTCTGCGCCTCCAAGGAGATCCTTAATAGATACATCCGCCGCTAAAAGAATATTCATGTTTTTATCATAACATATTAAAAATAGTGAAGGTATTGTAAAGGTGATTAATTTAAGAATTACCAGAAGACAATTGCTCCAAGGGGCGGCATGCCGTAAAATAACAATAAATATGGCTAAAATTAAAGTTTTGCATATTATCACACGTTTGGACAGGGGAGGGTCTTCAATAAATACTATCGAGACCGTTTCCAGGCTTGATCCTAATAAATTTGAGGCTTTTCTTATCAGTGGGTGTACCAATGACCCTGACGGCAGCATTGAAGCTTCATTAAAAATGAAAAATATTCGTTATGTTTTTTTTACTGACCTTCAACGGGAAATAAGTGTTTGGAAGGACATCAAAGCTTACTTTAAATTGTATAATTTTATAAAGCGCGGTCGTTTTGATATAGTGCATACCCACTCTTCAAAAGCAGGTATTTTGGGGCGCTGGGCAGCCAAATACGCAGGCGTTAAGCGCATTATTCACACCCCCCACGGTCATATTTTTTACGGTTATTTTGGCCCCATACAAACAGCGCTGTTTATTTGGCTGGAACGCACCACAGCTTTAATTACAGATAAAATCATCACATTGACTAATCGGGGCAAGCAAGAACATATTGATTTTAAGATAGCTGCTTGCGATAAGTTTGTGACCATTTATAGCGGTATTGACCCACAGGCGAAAACCGTTTTTAATTCTCAGGAGAAAAAGGAACAATTTAAAGAACAATGGCATATCCCTCAGAAAAGTTTTATTTTTGGCTATGTGGGACGGCTTGACCCTATCAAGGGGATATCTTATTTGGTCGACGCGATTTCCCGGATGGTCAGGCAATATCCTCAAAGCCATTTGCTTCTAGTGGGGGATGGCAGCGAAAGACAGAAGTTGCGGCAAAAAAGCGATGCCTTGGGATTAAATAATCATATTTCATTTGTCGGTTTTCAAAAAGAGCCGGATCGTTTTATAGAATGCATGGATGTTTTTGTGCTGGCTTCATTGAACGAAGGCATGGGCAGGGCAATTTTAGAGGCCATGGCTTATGGGAAACCTGTCATTGCCACTAAAGTCGGTGGCGTGCCGGAACTGGTTGAAGATGGTCTAAGCGGGCTTTTGGTGCCTGCCAGGGACACGGATGCTTTTGTTGCCGCGATGATCAGGCTGATCAAGGACCGGGAATTGCTTCAAGGCATGGGGGGCCAGGCAAAAGTAAGGGTAGGAGATAATTTCAGTTTAGACAAAATGGTAAGAGATATTGAACATTTGTATGAACATTGTTTCTAAATTTTGTTAAATTAGCATATGGTCATTACCATTCACCAGCCTCAATACATGCCCTGGTTGGGATATTTTGATAAAATATCCAAAGCGGATGTATTTGTTTTGTTGGATAATGTCCAATTTAAAAAGAATGAATGGCAGAACCGTAATCGTATTCGAACCCCACAGGGTTGGCAATGGCTGACGATACCCGTTTTGCATGATTTTGGGCAAAAGATCAATGAAATCAAGATCAACAATAAAGAACCTTGGCGTAAAAAGCATCTGAGGGCTATTGAGCTCAATTATGTTAAGGCGAGGTTTTTTGAGCAGTATTTTCCGCATTTTCAGGATATTTTAAATAAAGAATGGGACAATCTGGCAGAAGTTAATATTTGCCTGATCCGAAAAATTATGGAACTTTTAGGCATTAAGACCAGACTTGTGCTGTCATGTGAATATGAAGCTGTGGAGCATAAGACTTTACGTTTGGTTGACTTATGTAAACATTTTAATGCTAACACATATTTATCGGGTGAGGGAGGGTTGGATTATTTAGATGAAGGGCAGTTTAAATTAAATAATATTGATATTATTGTTCAAAAATATGAGCACCCCGTCTATAATCAAATGTGGATGCATAAAAATCAAGCGGCATTTGTTTCACATTTATCAGTTTTAGATCTTTTATTTAACTGCGGTCCGGAAAGTTTTGCCATTTTGACGGCTGGTGAGAGGGCTTTATGAAAATTATCATTACAGGCGGGGCAGGCATGATTGGTTCGCATTGCGCCGAGCATTTCGCAAAGAAAAAGCATGAAGTCGTTGTGATCGATAATCTTTTGCGTTCTTCTATTTTTGGCTCAAAAGAAAAGAGTGTCGAATATAATTGGCAGTATTTAAAGAACATCCCCAAGATCAAGCTTCTTAAAAAAGATGTCCGTGACCGTGAGGACATGGCGCGGACTTTTAGACAAGAACGGCCTGATTTGGTCATTCATACGGCCGGACAGCCGGGGGTCAAACATTCCCTCGAATATCCGTTTGAAGATTATGAAATTAATTCGACGGGGACTATTAATGTCCTGGAGGCATTGCGTAAAGCTAATAAAAAAGGCATGTTTATTTATACATCCACCAACAAGGTTTACGGGAATAATGTAAATCAAATTCCAATTAAATCATTAGCCAAAAGCTATGCGTTTAAATCCATTAAAGGGGTCAATGAGCGTTTTAGCATTGATTTAACCGGGCACACGCCTTATGGTGTTTCAAAGCTTGCCGGTGATTTGTATGCGCAGGACTATGCCCAGATTTATAATTTGAAAAGCGCTATTTTCCGTATGAGTTGCATATACGGGACAAGGCAGTTTGGGTTTGAAGACCAGGGATGGCTGGCTTGGTTTGCTATCCGGTTTTTTTTAGGGAAACCGGTTACGATTTACGGGGACGGCAAACAGGTCAGGGATATTCTCTGGGTTGATGATTTGATCAAAGCGTTTGAAGCTTTTATGTCCCGTGATTTTAGATACAAGGGTGAGGTTTTTAACATGGGGGGCGGCGAAAAATATACGATTTCTCTTTTAGAATTAATTGCTGCTTTGGAGAAGATATCAGGTAAAAAAATTAAAATCCAATTTGGCTCTTGGAGGAAATTTGATCAGAAAGTTTATGTATCGGATATTACCAAAGCAGGCCGCCTGTTGAATTGGAGGCCGACAATTTCTGTACAGGAAGGGATCCAGAGGCTATACCACTGGGTTTCACAAAACGCTGCTTTATTTAAAAGATAATTGGAGACCGTACATGAAAGAGAATATGCCCAAAAATATTTTAGCATTCGGGGCCCATCCCGATGATATTGAATTAGGGTGTGCCGGGACGCTTCGTAAGCATGTGAAGGCGGGTAACAATGTGTATCTTTGCGTGTTAAGCGAAGGCCAGGAAGCAGGGGATCCCAAGACAAGAAAGGTAGAACAAGAGGAATCTGTCAGGCGTCTCGGCGCCAAGGAATTAATTTGGGGGGGATGGGTCGATACAAAATTTGAGGTCAGCAAACAATCCATTAATTTCATTGAATCCGTCGTGGCTCGTGTAAAACCTTACGAAATATATGTTAATTACAATGATGACTCCCACCAGGACCATCGCATCCTGGTGCAATGCGTCATTTCAGCGACACGTTATAACAAACGTATTTTGTTTTATGAAGATTATACATCTTATAATTTTCAACCGGATATTTACGTTGATATCGAAGAGTCCCTTGAGGATAAGTTATATATTGTAAGCGCCTTTGAATCGCAGGTTAATCGCAATTTTCCTTCGGGGCAGAAGATGATAGACGGAGTAAAGGCCATTGCAAACTTTCGAGGGTTTCAAGCCAGGGTTAATTATGCGGAAGGGTTTAAATCGATACGTTATCTAAGGTTAGATATCTAATATGGCCATTATTCGTATTTTTCACTCCAAACCCACGATCGGCCCCAAGGACACTGCAGGTATTGTTCAAGTCCTCAAAACAAATCATTTATCTCAAGGTGAAAAGGTTTTAGAGTTTGAAAATAAGATCAGTCAATATTGCAATGTGAAGGGTGCTGTTGCGGTCAATTCGGGGACAAGCGCCTTGCATTTGGCTTTGTTAGCAATGGGCATTGGCCGCGGCGATGAGGTGATCATTCCTTCTTATGTTTGTTCCGCACTTTTAAATCCTATTTTCTATGCCGGAGCCGTACCCCGAATTGTAGATGTCAATTTTGAAGATTTTAATATCTCGCCTGTTGAGGCAAAAAAGCAAATAACTAAAAAGACAAAAGCTATTATTGTTCCTCACCTGTTCGGGTATCCCGCAGATGTTAAGGAGCTATTGCGTTTAGGTGTGCCTGTTATTGAAGATTGTGCCCAAAGCTTAGGGGCTCGTTATCAAGGGAAAAAAGCCGGCTCGTTGGGTTTATTGTCTATATGTTCTTTTTATGCGACCAAGGTCCTCACAACGGGTGAGGGCGGCATGGTTCTATCAAATCAATTTAAGCTGCTTGATAAAATCCGTGACTTGCGGGAATATGACAACATTTCTGCTTATAAAGTCCGATATAATTATAAAATGACAGATATTCAAGCGATGTTGGGTTTAAGTCAATTTTCTCAATTAAAGTATTTTCTCGCACGAAGAAAGGAAATAGCCCAAGTCTATGATTCGGCGTTAGAGAATTTTCAAATAACGACTCCTCATAAAGAGCCTGATCGTGACCATATTTATTACCGTTATGTTGTGAAGATTAAGAAAGGCCGGAGGGAAGTTTGGCAAAGATTAAAAAACAGGGGAATCGAATCCGTTTCCCCTGTTTTTAAACCCTTGCACCGTTATTTTGATAAAAATAAATGTCCTGTTTCTGATGAATTAATGAAGCGATGTCTATCCATCCCGATTTATCCAAGCTTAACTGACATACAAATTCAATATATCATTAACAGTCTCGAAAAATAACTGTTTGTTATTTTTGCTTTTTACATATGGGACAATCGGCCATAAAATAACCCGCTATAAGCACTAACGCGGCAAGAGCGGTCAAACCATCAACGACACGAGCTAGATGGACATAAGAAAAGATTTTGTCTATGTAATTCACGCGCAGTAATCCCGTCATCCCCGAGTTAAGTGCTCCAACGATAGCAAAAATCCCTGCAACTTTACAACATGGGCATGCTTGTTTTAACATATATGTCCCCCCCCTTGTTAGTTGATTATTAAATTAATATACCAAATTGTCGCTAAGTTTACAATTAGTTTTAAATTCGTATTTTTGCCAAAAAACGTCTACAAATAAAATGAGTCGCCTTGCAGGTTTAATCCAGCGGTGCTGTGCCTCTATTCCGGTCTGAATACTCCCTTAAAAAGCAGAAAAAAGTCAATAAAATATAACATTAGCCAATGGTGGAAAATAAAATTATGTATAAATTATTTTTAGGAAATTATTGTGTTTTTGAGGAAACCTTCATGAAATTTAGATGAATAATTCTTCTGGAGAAAGGGCAAAAAGGATGAAAAATTCTCTTAGAGAGCAACGAACTTATAAAAACCCGAACATCATCGATATATCCCAATATTGCCGTTCTCTTAATTCTCTTAAAGGATTGGTTGAGCGAATATTTAATGCTGTAGATATTAGAATAAATGGTGAGCGTCCATGGGATGTTCAGGTCCGTCATGAAGGGGTTTATCAACGTGTCATTTCGCAAGGTTCGTTGGGTCTCGGAGAAGCATACATGGATGGCTGGTGGGATTGTGAAAATCTGGATGAGGCGTTTTTTAGAGTAATCCGTGCTGAGCAGGAGGGTAGATTTAGGCTCATTTTCCCTTTCTCTATACTTTTTTCTTTGTTTATTTCTGATTTAAAATCAAAGATTTTAAACCATCAAAGGCTGTCAGAGGCCTTTATGGTAGGTGAGCGGCATTATGATATTGGTAATGATCTTTACCGAAGTATGTTAGACAAGCGCATGGTTTATACCTGTGCTTATTGGGAAAATGCACGGGACCTGGATGAAGCGCAGGAATTCAAGCTTGATCTGGTTTGTCGTAAGTTACAATTACGGCCAGGGATGCACGTGCTCGATATCGGATGCGGATGGGGTAGTTTTGCCAAATACGCAGCCCAACAGTACGGTGTGAAAGTCACAGGAATTACGATATCTCACAAGCAAGTTGAGTTAGCGCAAGAAACCTGCCGAGGCCTTCCTATTGACATTCAATTAAAAGATTATCGTGATTTTTCCGGTACATTTGACCGGATTGTTTCTCTGGGAATGTTTGAGCATGTCGGCTATAAGAACTATCGGACTTATATGCAGATGGTGGCACGCTCTTTAAAAGATGATGGACTCTTTTTGCTCCAAACTATCGGTAGTAATAAATCGACAACATCTTACGATCTATGGCTTAATAAATATATTTTTCCTAACGCTTTGATACCATCCATTGAACAGATTGGCCAAAGTTACGAAGGGCTTTTAGTGATGGAAGATTGGCAGAATTTTAGCGCCTATTACGATCAAACCCTTATGGTTTGGTTTAAAAATTTTAATACTAATTGGTATAGTCTTCGCTCCCGTTACGGTGATAAGTTTTATCGAATGTGGCGATACTACCTGCTGTCATGTGCGGGATTGTTTCGAGCCAGAAGACTGCAACTCTGGCAGATTGTTTTCTCAAAATATGGTATTCCAAAAGGATATCGAAGAATATGAAACGGAAAAACTTAATGGAATTATAAGGAAGGGCGTTGGCCCGACCTAATCAGTGGAAAAGTTTAATGGAACTACAAGGAAGGGCGTTGGCCCGACCTAATTAGTGGAAAAGTTTAATGGAACTATAAGGAAGGAGCGATATATGGATGAACAAGAAAAAATGATAACAAGTATTGAGGATGGTGAATTTAAATTAAAGAATGCCATTTATGATGCAGAGAAAAGGATACAACAAGGGTATGAACAGGTAACGAAAATGGCTTCCGATATCGACAAAAAGGCGCATGATAACCCTTGGCCGATTGTAGCGGGGGTCGGCATCAGCTGTCTTTTGTTGGGCTTACTTATTGGCAAATCGAAAAATTAATAAGTTTTCCTCCTAAAGGACAGGGAAGGTGAAAAATAGAGTAGGCAAAGAAGAAAGAAGATTGCAAAGCGTTTTATTGATAGTCTTCACAATGCGTTTGTTTTTTTTATTGCCCGATCAAAACATCTTGGCGAATACATACAAGGGAGAAAGAATAGTTTATGGCATAGCACCTATGGGTAGGGCCGAATATAATGATTTGGGGGAGGTTGATCTTGATGGACAAAGATTTGGTTGTGTCACTTTTAGGACACAAGCAATGGGTTTCGATGATACGGAAAAGATTTATATTGATGAGCAAAGTCGTCTACCTATAAAAGTAGAAAGGGACGTTTTATGGTGGTTAGACAAGGAGTTTCTTGTTGAGTGGTATGATCAAAAGAATTTTGAGCTTTCAATTAGTAAATTTAAGAGCAAGAAAATGGTAAAGCAGTATGTGTTTAAGGAGGATGGCTCTATACAGAATGCCATCCTTTTGCCTTTCTATCTTCGAACCATCCACAATCCTAATATAGGATGGGAAATAAAAGCCCGGCTCCCTGAAGAATTTATAATCCGTTTGGAATCATTCGATGAAGTAAAAGTTCCGGCAGGAAAGTTTATGACATATCATTTTACAAGTATCCCTGATAAATTTGAGGTTTGGATAAGTAAAGATAATTTGCGTTTACCGGTCAAAATTAAAGGTCTTGGGGTTTTTAATTACATGTTGGTCATGACAGGACACTTTTTAGAAAAGCCACAACCTAAAGAAATAAAATAAATGCCTGAAATACAAATCAGAAAATTTGATTTAAAAGACAGGAGTGAAGTCCGCAGGATAAGTTGTGAAACTTCCTTTTTAGAAGAAGACCGCGGACTTTTTATAGAAGATGATGAGATTTTAAGTGATGCGTTAACGCTTTATTATACAGATTATGAGCCGGAATCCTGTTTTGTTGCCGTTAATCGGGATAGAGTTGTCGGTTATGTCATCGGCACAAAGGATGCTAATCGGATGGAGAAAGTTTTTTTTAAACAAATATTGCTAAAATTTATTAAGAAAGCATTTTGCAAGCATCTTTTTATTAAGGTGAAAACATGGCGGTTATTTTTTTATATCAGTATGAGCGCATTAAAAGGGGAGTTTAACGCTCCTCATTTTTCAGCGCAATATCCCGCCATGCTGCATATAAATGTTGATAAAGACTATCGAGGCTGCCAAATAGGCAAAAGCCTTATTGGCCATTATATGAATTACCTTAAAGAACAGGGAATAAGTGGGGTTTACTTTGGGACTATATCTAATGAGGCAAAAGCTTTTTTTTCGAAATTGGGTTTTAAATTATTATATGAATCAAAAAGATCTTATTTGAGATACCAGACAGGGAAAATCCTTCCATTTTATATTCTGGGGAAGAGCTTGGGACAAGCAGTCTAAGTCTGGTTTGCTGGGAAATTTTAGTGATGAGCATTATACTCCGGTTTTGGTGAGCGATACTCTTTTGGCTGTAGTTACTGTCATTATACCTCGGTACAATTGATTATATTTTACACAATCCCATACTATAAATATCAAGCCAGATGAAACATAAGTAGTTGTTTGAGTGCAGTGAGTTTTAAACAAAAGCAATAAGGGTAATATTAAAAGGGAGGGAAGGATTATGGAACATAATACAGTGGGGTATTGGATATGGTTTCTTTTTATTGGCGGTGTGATCGGGTGGGTAGCAGGGCTTATCACCAGAGGCAGGGGATATGGGATTCCTGCAGACATAGTCATCGGTATAGTTGGAGCTATGCTTGGCGGGTGGATAGCCAGTGCGCTTGGACTATCTGTCGGAAGTTCGCTTGGTATGTTCCTGTTGGCGATTCTTGGTGCGGTGGTCTTTGTAGGCCTGACGCGCTTTGTTGTAAGGCACGTATAGGTAGTTTTCCAGGGGCTCTGTCAACGGGAAAAAGACACTGGCCGTATACCAGTGTAAGTGATGGAAACCGAAAGGCAGGGGCCTTTGAGATGCAATAAGAATAGGAAAGGAGGGTAGGAAAATGTCATTACTTTCTATTGTTGTGACTTTAGTTGTAGTTGGTGTGATCCTATGGCTGGTTAATACCTACATACCTATGGATGGTAAAATTAAGCAAGTTTTGAATGTTCTCGTGCTAATTGTTGTCTGCGTTTGGTTATTGCAGTCATTTGGCATATTAGGTGACATCAACACTGTACATATTAGGTGAGGTGATTTTACATTGAATTCCTCAGAGGATCTTTAGCATGAATCAACGAGCCTCCGGGATACTTCTTCATTTAACATCTGTTTCTAATCCTTACTCCATAGGGGATCTTGGACGAGGAGCGATCGAGTTTGTGGATTTTTTGTATGAGAGTGGACAGCGTTGGTGGCAGATGCTGCCCATCGGCCCCACAGGACAAGATGATTCGCCTTACCAGTCAATGTCTGCTTTTGGGGGTAATCCGCTTTTGGTCAGTCCTGATCGTTTGGTAGAGCAAGGGTTTCTAGACAAATCAGATATTGAGTTCTATGTTCCTTCCAGCAATGGACAGGTTAATTATTTAGCGGCACAAGGCTTTAGACTCAGGCTGTTAAGAAAAGCATTTGAAAATTTTGAAAAGAACAAAAATGTAGACAGGGAATCTAGGCTGGACAACTTTATGCGCGAGGAGGCTTATTGGCTAGAGGATTTTTCATTGTTTTTAGCAATCCAGGAGAAAGAAGGCACTTCAGATTGGACACAATGGGACCAAGAACTGCGAGCACGTAGGCCTGAGGTAATCATTCGCGCACAAAAATATTTTGCCGATGACATGCGTTACCATAAGTTTGTCCAATGGCAGTTCTCAGTGCAGTTTAAAGGATTAAAGGATTATTGTACAAGCAAAGCAGTTAAGTTGATTGGAGATGTCCCTCATTTCGTGTCGCATCAAAGCGCTGATGTCTGGGCTCATCCAGGGCTCTTCAAGCTAGATGCCGATGGAAAACCTACAGTGGTTGCGGGAGTTCCTCCTGATTATTTTTCTAAAACAGGTCAGGTATGGGGGGCTCCCGTATATCGCTGGGAGGCACTTGGCCGTCAGAACTATAGCTGGTGGATCCAACGCCTGCGTATGGCCTTTGGACGCTTCGATTTTAATCGGCTGGATCATTTTATAGGTTTTGACCATTTTTATGAAATACCTGTACAAGCTAAGACGGCCGTTAATGGGCAGTATCAACCTGGCCCCGGAGCTTCTTTTTTTGAAGCCGTCTACAAAGACCTTGGGCCTATACTTTTGATAGCCGATGATCTCGGTGTCAGAACGCCCGAAGTAGTTGCTTTAATGGACCAGTTTCAGATCCCGGGAACACAGGTTCTTCAGTTCCAGTTTGGATCAGACCTTGAAACTAATTTTGTTACTTCTAAACAGCATTTAGTGAATTCAGTGGTTTATACCGCAACTCATGATAATGACACAACGGAAGGTTGGTATCAGCATTTGCCAAGTTCGCAACGCGATGCCTTGCAAAGAAAGTTGGGTGTAAACAGTCAGGGGATTGTATGGGCGATGATCCGTGAGGCCTTTGCATCTGAAGCCAATACGGTCATCATTCCCGCGCAAGACCTTCTGGGCTTGGGCTCCGGGGAACGAATGAATTTTCCCGGAACTGTTAAAGGAAACTGGCGATGGCGTCTTAAGGATGGGGCATTGTCAAAGGAACTCACTTTAAAGCTTAGAAGCATTACGCAGTCCTCCGGCCGTTTATGAGTGGGGAGATCTTAATATGCTTCTATGCAGTTAACGAAAGTAAACGTAGTGATAAAAAAAGGGAGGGGATGACTAAACACCATGACGTAATTTAAAGGAGAAGATCATATGACAACAGAAAATCAAGGTAGAACGAGGAATGCAAAGATTAGTGAAGCCTTTGAATTCTTGAATGAAGCGGTTAAAGAAAAAAAAGAAGAGCTGAAAGGACTAATTTCGCTTTGCTCAGCATGACGATAGATTAAACATTCAGACAGCTGTGAAGGACAGCTCAATATGGATATTAAGTCAGATGTTATCAAGGTTGCGTTCTTTGATGCTAAAGCATATGACACCAATGTTTTTGACATCGCAAATAGGGATTTTAATTTTAAGATCACATATTTTAAAGGGCACCTTACGCCTGAAACAGCTCCTTTAACTCAAGGATTTAAAGTTGTATGCGTTTTTGTCAATGATGTGGTCAATCGTGATGTGATTGATATCCTTGAGCACAACGGTGTCGTGCTTATCGCCGTCCGCGCGGCCGGATATAATAATATTGACTTGAAGGCGGCCTTTAAAAGAATACCTGTTGTCCGGGTTCCGGCATACTCTCCCTATGCTGTAGCCGAGCATGCCGTTGGGCTGATGCTGGTTTTGAATCGCAAAGTCCATCGCGCCTATTACCGGACCCGTGATAATAATTTCACGCTCAATGGGTTGTTGGGTTTTGACATGCATGGGAAGACTGCTGGTATTATTGGAACCGGAAAAATAGGAAAGGTTGCAATTAATATCTTAAAAGGTTTTAAAATAAGGGTTTTAGCTTATGATGTTCTGCCAGACAAGGAATTTCAAAAAAATGCCGGGTTTGAGTATGTGGACCTTAACACCATCTATCGTGAATCTGATATTATCTCACTTCATTGTCCCCTAACAAAAGACAGTTATCACCTGATCGATAAGAAATCCATAGCTAAAATGAAATCCGGCATCATGATCATTAACACAGGACGAGGGATGCTCATTGATTCGAAAGCTTTAATTGAGGGGTTAAAAACCGGGAAAGTCGGTTTCGCGGGGTTAGATGTTTATGAAGAAGAAAGTGATTATTTTTATGAGGATTTCTCGAATAAAGTTATTACGGATGATGTTTTAGCCCGCCTGTTGTCCTTTAATAATGTCATGGTTACTTCTCATCAGGGTTTTTTTACTCAAGAAGCACTGCAAAGCATCGCTGTCACTTCACTGCATAATATCAGGGATTTTTTTGCGCACCAGAGGCTCGCCAACGAAGTCTGTTATAAATGTGGGGCATAAAAATTTGTTAAGCAGGGTTAAAAATTATGATAAAATTAAGAAAACTTAGATAGGGATTATAACCCTGGATGGAGGCGTTAAAAGCTTATTATACCTTGGTATAATTGCTTTCTTTGTACTTCATAGCATAATAATAACAAATGAATTTTTATCCAGTTCTTTGATTGTCCTTTGCTTTTAAACTGATACATAATATTAGTGTAAGGAGAAAAATGCCAACTAAGATTTTTATTGTCGATGATGACGAATCGGTATGCCGCGCGCTTAGAATCCTTTTAATGACCTTTGGTTTTGATGTAAAAACGTTTAATTCAGCACATAGTTTCTTTGAAAACGTAGCTCAAGATGAGCAGGGTTCTTTGCTCCTTGATATCCATATGCCAGGAATGGACGGTTGGGAAACCCAGAAAAGGATCCTTGACTCCGGTTCGAAACGCCCTGTTATTTTTATTTCTGCTGAGAAACAAGAAGACGCTGCCCTGCGCGCTTTTAATGTTGGGGCGGTGGGTTTTTTACAAAAACCTGTTAATGGCCAGAGCTTAGTTGGCCTTATTAATGCAACATCAAAAAATTAAAAAGAGATTTCTAAATACAAAAAATTATGGGTAATAAAAAAATAATTAAAAGGCCGTCATTAAAGAAAACAATCGGTAAGAAATTGGAAGAGAAAGTTTACCGGCAATCGGTGGATTTAAATGTCAAAAAGTGGCAATTAAAGCAAGGAGTTGTCCGGGAACAATTAGGGGCGGTTAGAGAAACACGAGCTCAAGAACAAATATATCTTCAGTCTAAGGCCTTGGAATCCTCATTGGATGGTATTTTCATTATAGATGCCGTCAAGCCTGATTTCCCTATTATCTACGCAAACCCGTCCTTTTATACAGTTATACAAGAAGTGAGGTCATTGGTAAAAGTTATTTTTTGTATAATAAATTTAATTGCAATTTAAAAATCGCTGAAAAAATAAAAGAAGCCTTACTCCAAGGGGAATCTTTTCATGAGGAGCTGCTAAACCATAAAAAGAATGGTGATGGTTTTTGGAATTTGCTGAGGATAGCCCCGATACTGGATAATAAAGGAGTGGTCACTCATTATGTCGGGATTAAAACAGATATCACATTGCTCAAGTTGCGGGATTCAAAAATTGCCGAACAGCGCGAAGAGCTCTTGCATGTGACGAGAGTGGGGAAACTCGCGGAATTTGTTTCTTCTTTAGCGCATGAAATCAGCCAGCCTTTGACGGCTATTCTTTCTTATGCTCAAGCGGGCCAGCGTATTTTAAACGATAGAGAGCCTCAACTGCAAGAAATCATGCAGAGCATTATTAATGATGATCAGAGGGCTACTGAGGTTATCCGGCGGTTGCGGGCACTGTTAAAAAAGAACAAGCCTGCTTTCGAGCCGCTTGATATAAATAAAGTTATCAGAGATACGGGTTCACTTATAATGACACATATAACTTCAAAGAATATAGTTGTTCATTTTGAGTTGGATACTAATCTCCCGATAATTCAGGGTGATCGCATACAACTACAGCAAGTGATCTTGAACCTTATCAGCAATAGTTTAGAGGCGATGGAGGAGAGTCCTGATTCCAGGGACTTATTGATCAAGTCATTTCTTAAAGATACTCAGACGATTATGGTCCAGATCAAGGATTCAGGATGCGGTATTCCAGTGGAGAATATGAAAAAAATATTCACTCATTTTTTTACGAGTAAGCCGGATGGTTTGGGTATGGGGCTTTCCATCAGCCGTTCCATCGTGGAAGCCCATGGCGGCCATCTGGAAGCTGAGAATAATCCTGACCGCGGCGCAACCTTTTATTTTACTATTCCTGTTATAAAGGATTCGATATGAACAACCATGGGCAGATTATCTATATCGTTGATGATGATGCTTCTGTGTGCAAGGCTTTGAAACTATTGTTGGAACAACATGGGTTTAAAGTTGAAACATTCCCTTGTGCGGCAGATTTTTTGAGCTTTAAGCACCCTAAAGTGCCCTCATGCCTGGTCTCGGATATCCGTATGCCGGGTATCTCCGGACTTGCCCTTCAGGAGACCATGGCTCTCCAACAGGTGAACGTTCCTATTGTTTTTATCACTGGACATGGGAATATCCCCATGAGCGTGAAAGCCGTGCAGGCCGGGGCGATAGATTTCTTGCCTAAGCCATTTACCGAGAAAAAGCTGCTTAATGCCATTGAGCGTGCTATTGCCAAGAATAAAATTCAAAATAAACAACAAGCCGAAATAAACAAGATCAAGCAGCATATTAAGACACTTTCCCCTAGAGAGCTGGAAGTTTTTCGTTTGGTGGCTCTTGGCATGTTGAATAAACAAATTGCCTCGAAGCGGGGGAATGCTCTTCAGACAATCAAAGTGCACCGTGGCAGGGTCATGCAAAAGATGCAGGCTAAAACAGTAACAGAACTCATCCACTTCGCCCAGAAAGCGGGCATTACTTCCTCCCTAGACTGATAATCCTGTTATACCTAAGTACAATTGAATCTATTTTTCCTGCTCCTACAATGTTAATTGAAGGAGGACAGGCTTATGAGAATTTATGTTTTAAAGTCTCTTCAGATGAGAATAGACCTACCTTTTAGCCCTTTCTGTATGTGGGTAGATAAAGTGTAGTTTGATGAAAAGAGGACATACATGAATATATGTGGCTACCATTTACGATGTTTGAATCATGGGAATAGTTGTTTAGAATGCCGGTATCAGTGTAACGATAAAAATAAAGATTATCTTCATGATGTATTGAACGTCTGGCCCAAAGGCAAAGAAGCTGGAAAAGAAAAAGAATTACAGATTAAAGATGAGGGAAAATTATGCTGGAAACATTAAAAAAAAGATACAGATTTAGAATGATCGCGCCTGTTTACCCGGCATTTAATATTTATTCAAATATAGCCTCCTGCACAACAGCTTTAGGCCCGGTTTACGTGGCCACGAATGTTAACAAAATGGCAAGATGGGATGCTGAGGTGATTGATGAAAACAATCTCCGCCAGCATGGGCCCAGGAGTAAGGACTGTGGGGCTGACCACGAGTTTTTGCAACAACAAAGGCCTGCTGATGTTGTTGGATTTTATGGCGGGTTAACAAGCACGATCCCTTGTCTTTATAAGGTGGCACAATTTTACAAAGACAAGGGAGTGGTTACAATTGCCGGCGGGCAGCATTTTGTAGAGGATCATATTATGGACGCCTTGTCTCATGGTATTGACTACATCGTTATAGGTGAAGGTGAAGAGACCATTCAAGAGCTTCTTGAAGCCATCGAGGGCAAACGCGAAATACTTGGAGTGAAAGGCATTGCGTTTTTAAGAAATGGAGAATTTATCCGCATGCATGAGAGAGAACCATTGCTTGATTTTGACAAATTGCCTCTGCCGGATTTTTCTCTTGTAAGATATGCCCGGCTGAAGGTTTATCCGGTTGAACGTATCCGGGGATGCGGCATGGAGTGCGAGTTCTGTACCGTCAAGGGGAAGCCTCGGGCGGCTTGTCCTGAGCGGCTGCTTGAACAGATCAGACTTTTGGTTGAAACCAGGGCTGCGAGGCATTTTTTTATTATTGATGACCTTTTTGGGCAGCATCGTACAGAGACAGTCCAGCTTTGCTATGAGCTTCGGAATTACCAAAAACGCATTGGTACACGACTTGATTTTACGGCGTAGATAAGGCTGGATAAGGCGAAGGACCCTCAACTTCTTTTAGCGATGCGCCGCAGGCATTAATATGGTTTGTATTGGTTTTGAATCCCCGATTGCCAAAGAATTAAATGCCATGAATAAACATATCAATCCTGAAGAAATGTTATCTTTCACAAAAGTTTTTCATAAATTTGGATTTTTAGTGCATGGGATGTTTATTTTTGGATATCCCATTGAAGATGGTCAGTTTTTTGATATGACAGCAAAAGAAATGGTCAAGCGTTATCAAAAATTTATTAGAAAAGCGCGCATTGATACTATTCAAATTTTGTTGCCGGTCCCCTTACCGGGAACACAATTAAGCCGGAGGCTTAAGAAGCAAAACCGGATTTATGATATTTGTGATGTTGGATGGGAGTATTATGACGGAAATTTCCCGGTTTTCGAACCTGACGCGCCGCTTACCGCTGAGGAAATGCAGAGTGCGCAAAGAAGAATTATGGCGTCCTTTTATCAGTTCGGCTTTCTTTTTAAAATAGGGTTGGATATATTAATATTCCCTGAGATAGTCTTATTTTTGCATAATATTAAACTGGGGTGGGAGAAATGGTGCTGGTACTGGCGAAACGATTTAATCCGTTTTATGGGATGGATTATCATCAGAAAATGGAGTTTAGATTTTAATAAAAATGGATTTTTTGAAAGATTACAATCAGCAAAAACGCAGGTAGCCCGTCGTAACCATAGGCCTATTATACCACGGTACAATTGATTAATTTTATGGCCGTTTATAGTACAACATTATGCAAATTGAGGAATTAAAATTAAAGCCAGGTGAAGAATTGTCTTTTGACAAAAAGTTAGTTTTTATTGTAGATGATGATAAGTCTGTGCGGCGTGCTCTTAAATTTCTTTTGGAGACTTATGGTTTTGCGGTAGAGACTTACTCTTGCGCCGAGAAATTCTTTAGCACTGTGCCCAATAGTGCTTTGGGGTGTTTAATCATGGACATTCATATGCCGGGATTAAACGGATGGCAGGCATTGCAAATACTTATAAAAACAAGGGCAAACCGTCCGGTAATCATTATTACGGCGGATAGAAATAGCGACTTTAAGGAACAAGCTTTAAAAGCAGGTACCGCGGGTTTTTTACAAAAACCATTTAATGATAATGAACTGGTTGATTTAATTAATCTGACTTTTGAAGGGAGAATAAGATGATGGGGGAGGTAATAAAAAATGATGGCCTCATGGAGAGGGGGATTAACTAAAATACAATATCTAATGAAGGAGGGTGTACTATGAAGGGGATTTATTTGAGTGTATTTTTTGCAATTATGGCGGCGATGTTGTTCACGTATACGTCTGTGCATTCTTCTGATATGGATGATCGTATTGAGTCCTCCGCTAAGTAATCCTACGTTTATAGGACGCATCTTGAGAAGGATGCTATTAATACCAAGTCTAAGGATGGCATAGTCACATTAACGGGCAGCGTCAATGAAGAGTCTCACAAAGCATTGGCACAAGAGACCGTGGCAAATCTGCCTGATGTAAAAAGGGTAGATAATCTATTGACTGTCAAAGGTCAACAGCTTTCCAAGAATTCAGGTGGGTGGATTGGTATGAAGGTCAAAAGCGCCTTGTTTTTCAACCGTAATGTGAGCGCTGTTAATACTGAGGCTGGTGTTACTGATGGGGTCGTTACGTTGAAAGGCCGTGCAGACAGCCAGGCCCAAAAAGACCTGACAGGTGAATATGCCAAGGACATCGCTGGCGTCAAAGATGTCAAAAACGAAATGACCATAAGGCAAGTTGTAAATAAGCCAGAAATCTCTAAGGATAATAAAATTGATGATGCGTCCATCACAGCACAGGTCAAGATGGCGTTTTTTACTCATCATTCAACCAGCGCTTTTAAGACAGGAGTTGAAACAACTAACGGGGTAGTAACATTAACTGGTGAGGCCACCAGCGGGGCGGCAAAAGACATGGCCGCTAAGGTAGCAAGTGATGTTTATGGTGTATCAAAAGTGGTCAATAATACGGCTTAAATGGAAACAGGAAAACAATAGTAATTATGTTGATTTTGATAATAACATCTTTTATGTCCATGAATCATTATCAAAGACCAACAAATCCCGTCACATTCCATTAAGTCCTATTCTCAAAGAAACCTTATTGAGGTTCCCAAGGTGCGATGGTATAAGCTATATCTTCTGGCGGCCTGAAAAAAAGCGCGAGTTGCGCTCGATCCGTTTTTCTTTTGATAAGGCTTTAGAAGAGGAGGGGATCAAAGATTTTAAATTTCATGATCTCCGTCATACATTCGCTTCTCAATTAGTCCGTAACGGGGTGGATTTGTATGTGGTGCAAAAATTCCTGGGTCATGCTTCACCTAAAATGACGCAGAGATATGCGCATCTTGCCCAAGACCAATTATTTGAAGCGATCCAAAGCATAGATCGTCGGAAAAACAGGGTCATTGAACAAAGTAATTTACATTTGAATATTAATGCGTATAATTAGGACTTCCAAAATCAAATAAGTTATAGCACAAATTTAGCACATTGGTGGTTTAAGCAGTTTGGGTAGAAAATGGACTTGGATATAAATCCATAAACAAAATAGATACTTACAGATTTCGGAGAGGTGGCAGAGTGGCTGAATGCAATTGCCTGCTAAGCAATTGACCTGGGTAACTGGGTCCTCGGGTTCGAATCCCGACCTCTCCGCCAGTAAAAATTACTAATCGCAAGTTGTTCGTTATGAACGGCTTGCGATTTTTATTTAATGTGGTTTGCTGCAGTGTTATCATATGCTCGGCATTTTGAGCGACGCGAAGAATTTAAAGGCGACTTAAGATCATTCGGCGTCAGTTGCCTGAAGGGCAATTCATTCAAATTGACATAAAAGAATTATCAGTGTATTCTAATAAAAATATTTTTTAAGGTATCGGCGGGGCTTCTCTTTAAAACCTGTCAATAGAGGAGATATCAAAATGAAAAGAAAATTATTTATGTTACTCAGCGGTCTGATGCTCATGTCTTTATGTGGATGCGTTTCAACCATGGTCGCTCAACAGGCTACCAACCAAGCGGCTCCTCCTAAGGTCCAAAACTTTAGTTTTGACGTATC
Organism: Candidatus Omnitrophota bacterium; assembly: GCA_015233675.1. Lineage (GTDB taxonomy): Bacteria > Omnitrophota > Gorgyraeia > Zapsychrales > Fredricksoniimonadaceae > JABDGZ01. The sequence continues at coordinate 50,745 of JADFXH010000008.1, read as the reverse complement.
AAAGCAAGGAGAGGATGTCGGCACATTATTCGTCCAAACCAGACAGCCGTCTTACCAGATGGTGGTCGCTAAATATGCTATCAAAATAGACTCCAATCCTCCGCTTGTTGTTGAGAAGCAAAGCGATGTTACCATCAAGATGAGCGTTGGCAAACACTCCTTGAAGTTTTATGGCACCTCAGATAATCCAGCAGAAAGCGACAAAGTTGTTTGGGGCGAGCCGCATAATAAGGATGTTGTTATTGCCAAAGACCAAATGCTTAAATTAAAGTACACTGGCTCATACCGTATGTTCGGCTCAGGCAATGTTGAGGAAATTAAATAAGGTAGTTATGTGAAATGTTATTTCGACCTCACCGCTGGTTAGAATTTGCAATCGCAAGTCATAATAAATAATGGCTTGCGATTTTAATTCATGGGAAAAATTAAAGGCATTAAGTATACTGATAAATTAAGTAAAACCATTAATTGCTTATACAAATGAAACAATCTTTAACCAATTACTCTAAAATGGAGCTGAAGGTTATCCATGGGAAATCAAGGCGGCTTAATCGCATGTTAAATAAGAATCATGCTCACGCATTGCTGGATATGATGAAAACGCATGTTGAGGAAATCAAAGAGTTGTATGATAATAAAGACAAGCATTATCTTGTCGAGACAGGGGATTTAATTGTTTTGAGCATGGAATTGATTAAGCAGGCAAAGCAGTCGCCTGACGATGTTTTGTTCAAATGTTATCCGAGGTTTCACAAAAAATTATTGCAGCTTATAAAGGACCAGAAAGTGCGCCATAAACAGCTGTTGTGAGCTATCATGAAGAATATAATAGTATCACTTGGGGTTTTGCTGTTCAAATCGGAGGACGGGCATGAAACAAACTGTGAAGAATGAAATAGAAATGATGGAGTTAATTAATAAAATGCAGGCACTTCTTATTGTGCTTGACCGGAAGGTAGACACTTTAATTAATCGATCGGCGTCAAACACCCAAAATCAGTGTCAGACGCGGGGCCGTGATACTGCGGTTCCTTCATCGCCGGCTAAATCCAATGATCGTAATCAAGGAAGATTGATGTATCCTGCGGTTTGTGCAGATTGCAAAAAGGAATGCAAGATTCCTTTTAAGCCGAACGCTGAACGGCCGGTATATTGCCAAGATTGTTTTTCCAAAAGAAAAGTTATCCGTTTATCAAAAATAGGGGTTGATGTTAAACCAAAAGAAATTGATGTGCCAACGTTACAGGTTAAGACAAAGAAGAAAATTGTTAAAGTAAAAAAGGCCGCCGGAAAAAAGAAGCCGGTTCCTAAGAAAAAGTGACATGAAAAACGGGGGGGGTATGACTGAAATATTAAAAGAAAAATGGATGAAGGGTGTCGCGGTTACTACAACATGTTTGGCGGTTATGACAGCCATTGCAGCTGCGCGGGGGGCCGCCTGTGGTGTTAAGACCCAGCTTTTGACTGCTTTAGAATCGAGTAAATGGGCATATTATCAGGCAAAGAGTATCAAAGAAAATTTAGCTGAAGTACAACTAAACGCCTTTGAAGTTGAAATAGTTGGGGCGGTTAATACCGCGCAAAAGGCATTATTTGCCCAGAAGATCAAGTCAGCATCAGCAGAAGCTACCCGGTATGATAAAGAGAAAAATCAAATAAGGCAAGATGCTGAGGATGCGGCGGCAACTAATAAACTATTGTCAAAAAAAGCCAACTATTTCTCAGCGGCTGTGGTTTTTTTCCAGATAGCCATTATGCTTTCTTCAGTAAGCGCATTGCTTGGTAAGAAATTTATGTGGATTGTAGGATTGGTGTTTGGTTTGGTTGCCATAGGACTTTTAGGCATGGGGCTATTTTTGCAGCCACTGCTGTTCTAATGCCAAGATTTGCTGGTTTCCTAATGTAATCCTTCGTGGTGTAACCCTTCGAGTTGACGCCATTTGCAAACTATGTTAGAATGCCTTTTCTTTAATTTGATAATTCTAAAATAATTTTAGAAAGGTGCATCCGCTTGTCCAAATACAGCAGTATTATACGGCATTTTAGAGGCAAACGCCTGCTGGTTATCGGTGATGTGGTGCTTGACCAGTATATCAAGGGAAGCGTATCACGCATTTCCCCCGAGGCGCCGGTGCCTATTGTCCTTCAAGAAGAGTCTTTTTTTACACCCGGAGGCGCTGCTAATGTTGCCAATAATCTGGCCAGCTTAGGGGCGGATGTCACCTTGGTAAGTAAAATTGGTGATGATATTGAAGGCAGTATTCTAAAAGGGGAGCTTCTTAAACGTAATATCCGTACTAATGGGCTTTTTGTGGATAATAACATAGATACAATTTTTAAAACGCGCATTATTGCCCAGCATCAGCAGATTGTCCGTTTAGACCGGGAAAAACAAAGCGCACAAGGCCTTGACCTGATCAAAGAAGGCAAAATTCTCCCGTTTATCCGTCGTCACATGAAAGGGTTTCAAGCAGTCATCATTTCCGACTATGGGAAAGGAATTGTTGATTCAAGGCTTTTAGCTCAGGTGCATGAATTAGCTTTGTGCCATAAGATGCCGGTGGTCGTAGACCCGAAATTGGAAGATTTGCGTGAGTATGGCCAAGTCAGCTGTATTACCCCTAATAAAAAAGAAGCTGAAGCGGCTTTAAAGAACATTTCAGAAGAAACACGAAAAGCTTTTGGGATACGTTCAACGACTCTTAATAACAAGCAAGACATTGAAGCTAATGGCGGCGGACTTTTAAAATTCTTGGGCATTGAGTCGCTTTTAATTACTTTAGGTGAACATGGCATGTATCTTTTTGAGCATAATACTCCACCTGTATCTATACCGACAATGGCACGTCAGGTTTTTGACGTCTCAGGGGCTGGGGATACGGTCATTTCCGTATTTGCTTTATGCCTGGCCGCAGGTGCAGATAAATTTCAGGCAGCTAAGATCGCTAATTTTGCAGCAGGGATCGTTGTTGGCAAAATGGGAGCAGTAGCCGTAGAATTTGATGAACTAAAACAGGCGATTGGGGCGACTTAAATGAAAGCCATCGGGGTCATTCCCGCACGTTTTGCCTCTACACGTTTTCCTGCTAAAGTTTTGGCAAAAATAGGCGGGAAACCGTTGATCTGGCATGTGTGGCAGAAAGCCTGCCTGTGTAAAGAACTTGACGAAGTGCTGATTGCCTGCGACCATGAGGATGTTTTTAAGGCGGCTCAAAATTTTAAAGCACGGGTAGTGATGACGGATTGTAATCATCCTTCAGGGTCTGACCGTATTGCTGAAGCAGTTAAGGACTTAAAAGTGGATATCGTGGTCAATATCCAGGGGGATGAGCCTTTTATTGATTCACGGACCATAGAGGCTTTAAGTGTTCTTTTAAAGCAGGATTCTAAAATTATGATGGGTACTGTGATCAAGGAAATCACGGATGATGCGGATTTCTTAAATCCTAATGTGGTCAAATGTGTTGTGGACGATCAGGGGTTTGCTTTATATTTTTCCAGATCACCCATTCCGTATCATCGGAATAAGAACGCATCTCTAAGAACAAAAAATTATAAGCATTTGGGCCTTTACGCGTACCGTAAAGAATTTTTGATGCAGTACAAAGATTGGCCTAAAGGTGTTTTAGAATCCGCCGAAGAACTTGAGCAGTTGCGGGTGCTGGAGCGCGGAATAAAAATAAAAACAACAGTAACCGATTTTGAATCGATCGCGGTAGACACTCCGCAAGATTTACAGAAAGCCCAGGCATGGTTCGACAAATTAAAATAAATGATAAAGTGACCATCGGCGGTAAAAAGCCTTTAGTGCTGATCGCCGGTCCTTGTGTGATTGAGTCTTTACACGGCACACTAAAGATCGCGGAAGCTATCCAAAAAATCACATCAAAATTAAGGATACCTTTTGTTTTTAAAGCGAGTTACGACAAAGCAAATCGCACATCGATCAATTCTTTTAGAGGACCGGGACTTTATGAGGGGCTTAAAGTTCTTTCTCAAGTTAAATCTAAGCTCGGAGTGCCGATTTTATCCGATGTTCACGATGTTAATCAGGCAGTGATGGCAGGGGAAATTCTGGATATTATACAAATCCCTGCCTTTTTATGCCGTCAAACGGATTTGATCGTTGCCGCGGCTAAGACGGGTAAAACAGTTAATGTGAAAAAAGGGCAGTTTATGGCGCCTTGGGATATCAGCGGCATTGTCAAAAAAATGCATGAGGCTGGTAATCATAATTTGCTTTTGACCGAGCGGGGCGTATCTTTTGGTTATAACAATCTGGTTTCTGATTTCAGGTCTTTGCCGATTATGAGAGCTTCAGGGTATCCGGTTGTTTTTGATGCTACTCACAGCGTGCAGAAGCCGGGAGGTTTGGGGACTTCTTCCGGAGGGGAGAGTCAACATATCCCCCTTTTGGCACGTTGTGCTGTTGCGGCAGGTGTTGATGCCATATTCTTGGAAACCCATCCGGATCCATCTAAGGCCCTATCCGACGGGCCCAATACGCTGCCCTTAAAAAAACTAGAAAATTTACTAAAGGACTTGATAGCCATTGACCGTATCACGGCTAAAAATAAATATGCTTAAACGTGCCAAAGAAGTTTTAACTATAGAAGCCAGGGCCATTAATCTTATGACGCGCCGTTTAGGTCATGATTTTGAAGCCACAGTTGACATCATTGCTAAATGCACCGGCCGTGTTATTGTCTGCGGTATGGGCAAGACCGGTATTGTTGCCCGAAAAATTGCAGCTACCCTATCATCAACCGGGACCCCAAGCATTTTTTTGCATAGCGCTGAAGCGGTGCACGGTGATTTGGGCCAAGTTACTGCGAAAGATGTTGTGATCATTATCTCTCAAAGCGGAGAGACTGAGGAGACCGTTCGTCTTTTGCCTTTAGTGAGGAAGATCGGTGCTAAGATCATTGTAATGACAGGTAACTCTAAATCCACCTTAGGCACTTATGGAGATTTGATCCTGAATATTGGAGTCAAATCTGAAGGCTGTCCTTTAGGATTGGCTCCGATGGCATCAACAACGGTGACCATGGCCTTGGGCGATGCTTTGGCTGCTTGCCTGATCGACCGTAAAAAGTTTAAGAAGGAAGATTTTGCCTTGTATCATCCCGGAGGCAGTTTGGGCCGGCGGCTTTTGTTAAAAGTGGAAGATATTATGCGTCGTGAAAATTCTTTGGCCTTGGTCATGTCTACCTCTAAGGTTAAAGATGTATTGTGGACGATTACCAAAGCGCGCTGCGGTTGTGCCTGTGTGGTGGACCGGAAACATAAACTATTAGGTATTTTCACGGATGGAGATTTGCGCCGCCATCTGGAAGATGACCCTGCAGTTTTGCTAAAGAAGGTATCCGAGGTCATGACCAAGAACCCTTCTTTTATCCAAAAAGAAAAGCTGGCGGCGCAGGCGTTTGATGTGCTGAAAACCAAAAAAATTGATGAGCTGCCGGTGGTGGATCATTCAGGCCGTGTGGTTGGACTTCTAGACGTGCAGGATTTGCTTAAAGCAGGGTTGGTCTGATGAAGGATGCGTTGAAAAAAATTAAAGTCGTGGCAATGGATGTTGACGGGGTCCTCACGGACGGGCGTATCATTGTTGACAGCAATGGTGTTGAAACCAAGAATTTTGACGTGCAGGACGGGTTTGGGATTGTGTTTTTAAAGAAATGCGGGATTAAAACTGCGATCATATCGGCACGTGAGTCAGGTGTTGTTGCCCATCGCGCTAAAGATTTAAAAATAGATAAGGTTTGGGTAGGGGTCTACCCTAAACTCAGTGCTTATGAGAGCATGTTAGAAGAATTTAAAGTGCGTGATGAAGATGTTTGTTTTATCGGTGATGATTTAGCGGATTTCAATATTATGCGCCGTTGCGGTGTAAGCGTTGCGGTCGCTAACGCTGTTTTTGAAATCAAACAAATAGCGCACCATGTAACAGTCCGCACAGGCGGACGAGGAGCGGTCAGGGAAGTCATTGAATTGATTTTACAAGCACAGGGAAATTGGGGCCCCCAACTTTATGAACATTAAAATTTTTCTTTGTTTGGTGATTTTAGCATTTTATTCTATAGTATCCCATGCGGATGAATCAACGCAATCGGCTGCCGCATCACAACAGCTGCAGGGATTTAATCTTAACGGTTATACCAATTCCGGTGAGAAAGCCTGGGACATCAACGGCGCCAAGGCGGATATTTCCGAGTCAAACATTCAAATTACAAACGTGGATGCTAATTTTTATGGTAAGGAACAGGCTAATTTAACGGCTGATCACGGAACGATTGACAAGACTAATGGGAACGTGAACTTGAAAGATAACGTGGTCGTCACATCAGTAGATCGTGGTACTAAAATGACCACGGACACTTTAAATTATAATCGCAATAAAGACTTGGTAAGTACTCAGGATCCGGTCAAAATTGTGGATGAGCAGGGAGTTGTTACAGGTCAGGGGATGGTGGCTCATCCTAATTTGAAAAAAGCACAGGTTAATAAGCACGTGAAAGCTGTTGTGAATACTAATTCCCAGAGTGATCCTGATAATCAGATTATAACAATTACGTCTGATGGTCCCATGCAGATGAATCAGGCAACAATGTACGCTGTGTTTAATACACATGTGATTGCGGTGGAGGCGTCTACTGGCCGAGAACTTCACTCTGATAAAATGGAAATATGGTTTAATCAGGCGACTAAACATATTAAAAAAGCCTTATGCACCGGACATGTGAAGGCGATCCAGGGGCCCAATGTCAGCTATTCGGATCAAATGGTGTACGATGGAGATACTCAGATTTTGACCATGACCGGCCGGCCTAAGATTGTTTTTGATGCCGGCAGTGCCAAAGGCAAAGGCATGTTTCAGCCTTTAGGCAAGTGACCACTTTAGGAAGTTTATGCGTTTATTAGAAGCAAAAAACCTGGTTAAAATTTATGGCGGCCGGCGTGTGGTGGATGGCCTTAGCATTACTGTCGGTCGTTCGGAGATCGTAGGGCTTTTAGGCCCCAACGGAGCGGGCAAGACCACTAGCTTTTATATGGTGGTAGGCATTATCAGTCCTCAAGGCGGTCAGGTAATTTTTGACCAAGAGGATATTACCAGCAAGCCGATCCATGAGCGTTGCCGTTTGGGGATGGGGTATTTAGCGCAGGAAAGTTCTATTTTTCGTAAACTTACCGTTGAGCAGAATATAATGGCGGTCCTGGAAACTTTAAATATCAGCCCTTCCCAGCGCAAACAACGCTTGGAGTCATTGCTTGAAGAATTGAATATTTCACATTTAGCACGTGCCAAGGCATATACACTTTCCGGAGGGGAACGCCGACGATTGGAAATTACCAGAGCCTTAGTGACCAATCCTTCGTTTTTGCTTTTGGATGAGCCGTTTTCCGGAATAGACCCTATTGTAGTGGCCGAAGCCCAGGAAATTATCAAAGATTTAAAAAAGAAAGGTTTGGGGATTTTGTTGACAGATCATAATGTCCGTGAGACGCTGTCAATTACCGATCGGGCGTATCTTGTTGCAGATGGCCGGGTGCTCATTTCGGGTACAGCCCAGGATTTGATCAATGACCCTAAAGCACGAAAAATTTATTTAGGGGACAAGTTTACAATGTAAATAAGTGCTTAATTTATGGATCGAGGGTGAACTTAATTTGTTGGGCGTATTTATCTTTGCGAAAGCAGGGACCTAAAAGGAAGGGAAACTCATGAAAGTTGAAGTTAAAAAAGTTGATGCTTTAAAACGTGAAATGAAATTTGAAATCCCCCGGGAGAAAGTTACCGAACAGATGGATCTTGTTTATAATGAAATTGGCAAGCATGCAAAAGTTAAAGGTTTTCGTCCCGGCAAAGTCCCTCGTCATATTTTAAACGTTTCCCATGGACAATTAGCCAAGGATGAAACCATTAAAAAAATTATTCCGCAAGCTTATCATGATGGAGTTAGTCAACATCAATTAAATCCCATAGATCTTCCGGAAATTACAGATGTTAATCTTAAAGACGGCGTATTGACTTTTACTGCGACACTTGACATTCGTCCCGAAGTTGAGATCAGTAAATATAAAGGGATCAATGTTGTGCGTAAAAAGAACGAAGTTACTGAGGAAGAAGTTTTAAAGACCTTGGAGTTTTTTAAAAAAGGACGCGCAGACCAAGAAGTCACTATCGATGATAGTTTTGCCAAGGGAATGGGGTTTCCGAGTCTTGCAGAATTCAAAACGGCACTCAAACATCAGTTAGAATCTGATAAAGACCGAAACAATCGTATGGATGTGGAAAATCAAATTGTGGAAGAATTGCTCAAAAATGCTAAACTAATTGTTCCTCAATCTTTGGTTAAGCGCCAGCTGCATCATAGGTTAGGTGAGGCATTGCGGCGGCTTAAATCTCAAGGATTAAATGATGAAGAGCTCAAGAAAAAAGAAGAAGATCTGCGAGTACAGCTGGAACCTGCGGTTGAGCGTGAAGTTAAAATTTATTTGATTTTAGAAGAGATTGGCAGGCTTGAAAATATTACTACAACTGATCCCAATGACAGCCTGCCTGCCAAGGTGATGGAGTTATTGCTAAAAGAAGCCGCTTGGCAAGAGGCAAAATAATTTAATTGCTACGGAGGGAGATGCAAATGGAAAAGTCTCAATTATTAGTTCCGATGGTAGTCGAAAAAACCGGTCATGGCGAGCGCGCTTATGATATCTATTCGAGACTCTTAAAAGAACGGATTGTTTTTTTAGGCACTGGGGTAGATGATCATGTGGCAAATTTGATTATCGCTCAGCTTTTATTTTTACAGTCTGAAGACAAAGAGAAGGATATTTTCTTATACATTAACTCTCCAGGCGGCTCTGTGACTGCAGGATTAGCTATCTATGATACCATGCAATATGTCAAGCCCGATGTGGTGACCTGTTGCATTGGTCAGGCAGCGAGTATGGGAGCTGTACTGTTGACTGCCGGTGCCAAGGGAAAACGTTACGCGCTACCCAATGCCCGCATTATGATCCATCAGCCTTGGGGAGGCACACAGGGGACGGCTAGTGATATACACATTCAGGCCCAGGAAATTTTACGTATGAAAGACGAACTTAATAAAATTTTGGCTAACCATACCGGCCAGCCGCTTGAAAAGATAGTCAAAGACGCTGATCGTGATTTTTTCATGTCCGCTCAGGAGTCTAAAGATTATGGTTTAGTTGACGGTGTAATAGCTCATTTTGGCGAAGCAACCAAATGATCCTAATGTAATTACAGGGTCACCCCGAGCCATTTGGCGAGGGATTTTAATTCAGAAAGGCAAGTAATATGAAACGTAATTTGTTGTTAACTCCAGGGCCAACACAAGTACCTCCTCAACTTTGTGAAGCTTTAGGGCGGCCGATTATTCATCACCGTACCCCTCAGTTTCAGGATAATATTAAACAGGCGCTGGAAGGCCTGAAAGAAGTTTTTCAAACTAAGAATGATATTTATATTTTAACTTCTTCAGGTTCCGGCGCTATGGAGGCGGCAGTTGTCAATTTGCTATCTATTGGGGACAAGGCTATTGCTGTTGATGGAGGGAAATTTGGTGAACGCTGGGTTGAACTTTGCCAGACGTATAAAGCCAATACGGTCATACATAAAGTACAGTGGGGTAAGGCTCCAACTGCGGGAGAAATTAAATCTTTGCTGAATGCTCATCCCGATACCAAGGCCGTGTTTATTACCTTAGCTGAGACTTCTACCGGTGTCACTCCTGATGTTAAAGCCATCGGTGAAGTCGTTAAGAATACTAAAGCTGTTTTAGTTGTGGATGCCATATCAGGCCTGGCAGCTCAAGAGATAAGAACAGATGAATGGCATTGCGATGTGGTAGTATCAGGTTCGCAGAAGGGTTTGATGCTTCCGCCGGGGCTGGCTTTTGTGAGCGCATCTGCCAAGGCTATTGAATTGATCAATATGTCGACGACGCCTCGTTATTATTTTGATTTGCGCGAATGTAAAAAAGCGATGGAAAAAACTGATACTCCGTTTACCCCGGCTATTGGAATTTTGATTGCTTTGGTAGATAGCCTTAATATGATTAAAAAGGACGGACTAAACAATATGTTTGCGCGTTACGCGCAGTTAGCCCGTGCTGTACGTGCGGGATGTTCCGCTATTGGCTTGGAATTATATCCTGACCCATCTTGTGCAACTAATGTGTTGACCGCGGTGAAAGTGCCTGCAAATATCGATGGGGAAAAGTTAACTAAAATTATGCGGGATACTTATGGCATAACCTTTGCGGGCGGGCAAGATCACCTCAAGGGTAAGGTCATCCGCATGGCGCACATGGGCGCGCTGGATGAATATGATGTCCTTACAGGGCTGGCTTGCCTGGAAAAAGTATTGCATCAAATGGGCCATAAATTTGAACTTGGCGCCGGTCTAACAGCCGCGCAAAAATCTCTTAACGCTAAAGTTTAGTATGAGTAGAGAGCTCCCCAATGGATAAGGACGGTATATGTTCAAAATTTTAATCAGTGATAAATTAGAAAAAGAAGGTCTTGATATTTTAACCGCAGACAAGCGATTTACCGTTGACTGTAAATTCGGCATACCTGCGGACGAATTACAGAGAGTGATTAAGGATTATGATGCCTTGATCGTACGCTCCGGCACTCAGGTGACTTCACAGATCATTGAAGCCGCTGATAAATTAAAAGTTATAGGGCGTGCAGGCGTTGGTTTAGATAACGTAGACTTACAGGCTGCCACTAAAAAAGGGGTTGTGGCTATGAATACGCCGGCGGGCAACACTACTTCTACCGCTGAGCAAACGATAAGTCTGATCATGGCGCTTTCACGTAATATACCGCAGGCTGTTGCTTCTTTAAAGTCCGGCAAGTGGGAGCGTTCTAAATTTACTGGGGTTGAGCTTTATGGTAAGAGCCTGGGCATTATCGGTTTGGGACGTATCGGATCGACGGTCGCTAAAATGGCCCAGGCGTTTGGCATGGTGATTTTAGGCTTTGATCCGTATTTATCCGTGGAGATTGCCAAGAAAAATGGCATTAAATTAGTAGATCTCAATGAAATTTATAAAACTGCGGATTATATCACGGTTCACATCCCTAAAACAGATGAGACTACCCATATGATCGGCGAGACTCAAATTTCTTTAATGAAGAAAACAGTGCGGCTGATCAATTGTGCCAGGGGTGGCATTATTGATGAAGCGGCCTTGATAAAAGCTTTGCAGGAAAAGCGTATTGCCGGCGCTGCTTTAGACGTTTACGAGGTTGAACCTCCGGATTTCCAATCTCCGCTTTTTAAATTAGATAATTGCATAACCACACCGCATCTTGGCGCATCTACTTCGGAAGCTCAACTGAATGTGGCTATTGAGATTGCCCATGCGGTTAAAGATGCTCTTAGCGGAGCGGGTATCCGCAATGCTGCTAATTTTCCTTCGCTGTCTTTGGAATCATACAAAGCCATTGAGCCGTATTTGGGTCTGGCAGAGCGTATGGGGAAATTCGCCGGTCAATTAGTTCAGGGGCGTATCAGCAACGTGACTATTACATATAGCGGGGCAGTCGCTCAGGAAAAAGTAACAGCTGTGACCATGGCGTTGTCTCATGGGTTATTAACCCCGATTCTAGGTGAAGATGTCAACACCATTAATGCTTTGTCTATGATGAAAGAGCGCGGTGTTAATATCAAAGAAATCGTCTCCAACCAGGAAGGCGAATATGTCAATGCCATCGCCCTGGATATCAGTACTGATAAAGAACCATTTTCTTTGCTGGGGACCTTGTCCAGTAATAAACAGCCGCGTATTGTTAAGATCAACAGTGTGTATATGGAAACTGTTCCTCAGGGGCACATGTTATTTATTAATAACAATGATAAGCCCGGTATTGTGGGGGCTATTGGTACGTTATTGGCTGCAGAAAAGATTAATATCGCCGCCATTACTTTAGGTCGTGAAAATCAGCAAGGAATTGCGGTCAGTGTTGTTAATGTTGACAGTGAAATCCCAGAATCACTTATTGAAAAATTACGTCAAACAAAGAACATTCTTTTTGTTAAAGCTATAAAGGTTTAAGATTATTATTCCCTTAAGATGAGAGGGAGCCGATAACAGAATTGACTTTAAAGTAAATGAATGATCTTATTTTTACTGTATCAGGAGCTGGTTTACGGGATGGTCTTAACCCTTGTATTTTTATGACCTGTGCTTTTTTTATCACTCATGGCCTTTGGCTCAAAAGGATATCTCTTCGAACGGGTTGGCTGCGTTTTAATTTTGTTTTGGTTTATGCACTTGGCATTTTGGTTTTTAATTTTGGGCCTGCTCAGATTTTTGTTTTACAGAAGAATTTTATATTTACAGCCAAAATTTTATATTTTATTCTAGGGGTTTGGGCTTTTGTTGCAGGCGTTTTATTTTTTAAAGACTGGTTTTTCTTACGTCGTGGATTACCTGTGGAAGATATGACAGGAAAAAAAATGAAGATTTTTTTTGCTGGAGACGCCGTTGTTGTTCTTGCGACAGTTATTCCGGCTATGGTATTAAGTGCTTTAGCTACTCTTTGGCCTGTCGATAAATATATTTTACTTTTAGGCAATTTAACGATATTAAAAGGTCAATGGCAAATGGTGATGCCCCTCTTGGTGAGTTATGTTGTAATTAGCATGTGGGCATTATGGCTTTTATGGGTGCTTTTAGGCATTAAAAATTTACGGCTGTCTTTGTTGAAAATAATTTGTTCTTCTGTTTTTTTTACGGCATCATCGTGTATGATCTTAATGTTTCAATGACCTTGGTCGATAAAGGTGCGGTAATGTTGGCAGGGGATCTTGTCTTTTAACATTGATTTTTTTAAAATTAAGGAACTAATCATGAATTTAGTTGTTGTCGGGGCTCAATGGGGTGATGAAGGCAAAGGGAAACTGATCGATATCCTCTCCGAAGGAGTGGATATTACTGTGCGTTATCAGGGCGGTAATAATGCCGGGCATACTGTTATAGTCGGCGATAAAGAATACGTCTTTCATTTGATCCCTTCAGCAATTTTACGTCCAAAAAAAACCTGTGTGATTGCCAATGGGGTGGTTATTGATCCCAAGGCCCTTTTAGAAGAAATAGATGGTTTAAAAAAACGCGGCCTGTCGATGAGTAAGTCACAGCTTAAAATTTCCGTCAATGCTCATGTGGTAATGCCGTATCACAGGGTGATGGATCAGTTGCGCGAAGGTAAACGAACAAATAAGATCGGCACTACTGGTCGGGGGATCGGGCCCTGTTATTCAGATAAAGTCGGGCGTATGGGAATTCGTATCATTGATCTATTAAATCCCCAAGTACTTAAGGCTAAGTTGGTGGATAATCTTAACGAGAAGAATGATATATTTGTAAAAGTGTATGGTTTTAAAAATTATGATTTCAGCGAAATTTATAAAGAATACTTGGCGTTCGGTAAACGTCTGAAACCTTATATTTGCGATACGGCGCTTTTTTTAAATCAGGCAATCAAGGATAAGAAAAAAATTCTTTTTGAGGGGGCCCAAGGAACATTTTTAGATATTGATTTTGGCACCTATCCATTTGTGACATCGTCTAATGCAACTACCGGTGGAGTTTGTTCCGGCACCGGAGTTCCTCCCACGACAATTGGTCATGTGGTAGCTGCGCTTAAGGCATACACAACCAGAGTGGGGGAAGGCCCTTTTCCCTCTGAATTCGGGAAAGCAATGGATGAATGTATCCGTATCAAGGGCCATGAGTTTGGAGCAACCACAGGACGGCCAAGACGTTGCGGATGGTTTGACGCAGTCCTCTCTCGGTATGCCGTGACTATTAATGGAGCCACGCAATTAGCGATTATGAAACTCGATGTATTAGATGAACTTGAAGAAATAGAGATTGCCACTGCATATAAATATAAGGGAAAGGTTTACAAAGATTATTCCCATGATTTAGATGTTTTAACTCATGCCAAACCAGTTTATGAAAAATGGCCTGGCTGGAAGACCTCGACCCGAGAGGTCCGTAAGTATAATAAGTTGCCGCTTGCGGCCCGTCGTTATATTGAACGTTTGGAGGAATTACTTGAGGTCCCGGTAAAGTATATTTCAGTTGGCTCCAAACGCGATGAAATAATCATACGTTAAAGAGAGAACATTTCATTGCTTGACTTTCATAACTGCCTGTGATAATTTGAGTTCTAAATAACAAAGGAGGAAGTAATGCGTTCAAATAAAGTAATTTTTATGAATATTTCTTTAGTCCTGGTGCTTGCTCTGGGGCTTTCTGGTTGTACGGTTATCCTTCAAAAGGGGCGTCGTACCGATATTGAAAAAATATCTAAATTAAAGAATGATATGAGCGAATTAGAGAGGGCTAAGAATGAGTTAGAAAAACGCCTTCAAGATGAGATTAATAATAAGCAGGTGAAGGTAGAAATGCAGGATAAGGGTTTAGTTATTACTTTCGTATCAGAAGTATTATTTGATTCAGGGAAAGCTAAATTGCGCAAGGATTCCTATCCGAAATTAAGTAAAGTAGCTAATGTGCTCAATACGACAGTTTCTGATTTAAATGTTGGAATTGAAGGGCATACGGATAACCAGCCGATCAAGAGATCTGGCTGGAAATCCAACTGGGAATTGTCTACTGCTCGCGCTTTATCGGTCTTGCATTATTTAAGTGATAAAAGCGTTGCTGAGCCTCGTCTAGCGGCAATAGGTTACGGTGAATATAAACCGGTCGCTTCTAATGAAACGAAGGAAGGCCGTCAGAAAAATCGCCGTGTTGAAATTGTTATTCTTCCTAAGACTGAAATGAAGAATGCTGATGCCGCGGTTGATCAAGGCAACGGCAATTAAAATTTAAAAAAGACTAGATGCTTGGCTTTTAGCTAAGTAATAGGGGAATTTTATATGAAAGATATTTTTCTGGTCATATCTATTTTAGTGGCGGTTGTCCTATCGGTTCTTATGGTCCGTTTTGCCGAAAAGGCTAATAAAGCAGGAAAAAATTTAGAAGAGGAACGTTATAGTCGTATGGTGGCGGAAGAGACCTTACAAAAAAATGATGCCAAATTAACGACTCTTCAGGTGGAGTTGAAGGAAAATCAGAATAAAATGGCCAAGATCGAAGATATACTCGATCAGGAAAAAAATGTAAATACAGATTTGAAAAAACAATATGCTGAATTGACACAAGCAAAAGTTGATTTGGAATCTAAGTTGCAGGCAGTGATTCAAGAAAAAGCTGCGGCTGTAGCTAACTTGCAAGCAAAACTTCAAACAGAACCTTCTGCGTCTGCAGGAGCGCTTAAACCATCTCTACAACCGGCTGCAGGTTCAAACGCTATGGGGCACTGACTTTTAAGTATGCTGGGGTTTTATAATGGGGGATGAATATCCCCCATTTTATTTATAAATTGAAATATGCAAACAGATTTTCTTCCCCGTCATGTAGCTATTATTATGGATGGTAACGGCCGTTGGGCAAAAGCCCGGGGGATGAGTCGCGCTCAGGGGCACTTGGAAGGGGTTAAGCGGGTTGAGGAGATCATTAAAGTCGCCCGTGATATGGGCATAGGCTTTCTGACTGTTTATGCTTTTTCGACGGAAAATTGGAGCCGACCGCATGATGAAGTGTCCATGATCATGCGTACGTTTATTCTGGTTTTAGGTCAAAAAGCTAAAGAGCTCAGGGAAAATGGAGTCAGAATTAATTTTATTGGCCGCCGTCAGGGGGTGCCACAAGAAGTATTAAAGGCCATGGATGAAGCAGCTATTGTAACGAAGGAACCTGCGGCCATGACGCTAAATATAGCATTTAATTATGGTGCGCGAGGCGAGATAGTTGATGCTATCAAATCCATTGCTTGCCAGTTGAATGAAGGCAAGATAAAAGATGATGATATTGACGAAAAACTTATTAGTTCCTGTTTATACACGAAAGGGCAGCCGGACCCTGATCTCTTGATCCGTACTTCAGGTGAAGAACGTATCAGCAATTTTTTATTATGGCAGCTTTCTTACGCTGAATTTTATTTTACGGATAAATGTTGGCCGGAATTTAACAAAGAGCAGTTTTTAAAAGCGTTGGATAGTTATGCCCAAAGAGAGCGTCGTTGGGGAGGTGTTAAGGTGTAGGGAGGTGTCAATATGTCTTGGTCAAGGTTAATATCATCGATATTTATGATCACTCTAACAGCATCGGCTGTTCTTAATGACTTTTTATTTATTTTGGTAGTAGTTTTGTTAACAGCAGGCGGTCTTTATGAATTTTTTTATATGGTACGTAAAAAAGATGTTCCGATTTATAGTTATACCGGTATTTTTATAGGTGTTTTGATTCCTGTTTCTATTTTTACACATTTTGAGCCAACTAAGAATTGGGAATTGTTATTTATAGTTATAGGTTTTTTGCTGATTTTACTTATGCAATTTGCCCGTAAGGATAATCGTCATGCGATTTTAGGTTTGTCGACGACCCTTTTCGGAGTATTGTATGTTTCCTGGTTTTTTAGTTTTTTAGTCAAGATCCGTCTGATGCTACCGGGAATAGAAGGAGTTAAATTATTGGGGTTTATTCTTCTGGTGACTAAAAGTTCAGATATTGGCGCGTTGCTTATCGGTAGCAGTTTTGGCAAACATCCGCTATTGCCAAAAGTAAGCCCTAATAAATCTATTGAAGGTACACTTGGGGCAGTTTTGATCGCTGCATGTATGGCATTGCTCGTTCGTTCTTTCTTACCGTCGATATTGAATTTACCGTTGTGGCAGGTTTTTTTTATAGGAGCTTTTTTTGGTGGTTTGGGTCAGTTAGGGGATCTTTCCGAATCTTTGATCAAGCGAGACTGCGGCATCAAAGATTCCGGTAAATTTCTGCCTGGAATGGGCGGAGTTTTGGATGTCATTGACAGCTTATTATTTTCGGCGCCAGCGTTCTATTTATACATGAGCTCTTCACTTAATACAGTTCATTAATGAAACCTTGTCGTATAGCCATTTTAGGTTCAACTGGATCCATAGGCCTTAACACCTTGAAGGTGGTGGATCATAATTCCAAGCGCTTTCAGGTGGTAGCTTTAAGCGCATACAATAATTTTGAATTGCTTGGAGAACAGATAAAAAAATATAAGCCTTCCCATGTAGCCATAGGGCCGGAAGGGTTAATTTATTTTAAGAATGCGGGTATAAAGGGAGTAAAGTTTTATCCTTCTCAGGATTGCGGCTATCTTGCATCCTTGAAAGAGGTGGATGTAGTTGTCCTGGCCATGCGGGGGGTAAGTGCTCTGATGCCTTTTTTAGAGGCATTGCGTGCTGGTAAGACAGTTGCACCAGCTAACAAAGAAGCGTTGGTTATTGCAGGCGATTTGATTATGGATGAGGCCTTGCGACACCACGCGCGCATTATTCCTATAGACAGTGAACAAAGCGCTATTTTTCAATGTTTGGAAGGTCAAAAATCAAGACCTGTATTTGTTCATTTAACTGCTTCTGGCGGACCTTTAAGAGAAGTGCGGTCAAAAGATTTTAAGCGGATAACGCCAAAGGATGTTTTACGCCATCCTCGCTGGAAAATGGGCCCCAAAATTACCGTTGATTCAGCGACTATGATGAATAAAGGCTTTGAAGTTATTGAAGCCAAACACTTATTTAATTTAAGCTACAGTCAAATTAAAGTATTGGTTCATCCTGAGGCGATCGTTCATTCAATGGTGGAATTTGCAGATGGTTCACTGCTTGCTCAGTTAGGTATTACGGATATGCGGCTGCCTATTCAATACGCCTTGACATATCCTGATCGTTTGCCGACGGGTCTTAACAGGCTTAATTTAGCAGAAACAGGGGCTCTAAATTTTTATGAACCTGATCTTAAAAGGTTCCCAGCTCTTGGCCTGGCTTTTGAAGCGGCCCGTTTGGCCGGAAGCGTGCCAACAGTGCTAAACGCCGCGGATGAAGAAGCGGTAGAGGCATTTTTATTAGGGAGGATTGATTTTTTAAGTATATATAAAGTCGTTGAAAAAGTGGTTTTACGTCATACAATAGTTAAAAATCCATCTCTGCAAGCCATACTGCAGACAGATAAATGGGCTAGACAAGAAGCTCAAAATATTATGGAGTATCACTTGGCCTGATAGCACCATCACAAGAAAGCTGCGGGGACCTGCGGTTTTATAAGCGAGGAATCCGGTAAGGAAATTTATGTCATTAATTGTTTTTATTTTTATATTGAGCCTTTTGATTTTAGTGCATGAATGGGGCCATTTCATTATTGCAAAAAAATGTGGAGTTAAAATTGAGCAGTTTGCCCTGGGTTTTGGACCAAAATTATTAGGTTGGGAGCATGATGGTTGTCAATTTTGTTTATGTGCCGTTCCCTTAGGCGGTTTTGTTAAAATGGCCGGTGATGAGCGTGAAAAATGCTCAGGCTCACGCGATGAATATTTTTCTAAACCTGCGGGACAAAGAGCTTTGATAATTTTAATGGGGCCTGTAGTAAATTTAATTTTGGCTTATGCATGTTTTTGGATTATGTTTATGATCGGTTATGTGGATATAGATCTTTCTTCTCAGAGAGTTTCTCCTGTTGTCGGTCAGGTATTAGAGCACTCACCGGCACAAGAAGCAGGGTTGAAACTGGGAGACAGAATATTGAAGATCAATGGATTTGCTATTGATCATTGGTCCCAGTTGCAGGATTTGGTTTCCAATTCCACCTCAAATCGCTTGACCCTAACCATTGAGCGGGCAAACCATGACATCACCATAGGGATTACAGCGCAAGAAACAGATAATCAGGATATATTTGGCCGGCTCCATAAAGTACGGCGTATCGGTGTGGGACCAATACCCATTAATAATACTAAAGATGTTATAGTTATGCGTTATGGATTTTTGGAATCTTTCGTTAAAGCAGGCGAAGAATTACGGAACATCAGTGTCAAAACCTATGAGGCGCTTTATGAAATGGCGATAGGAGCTCGTTCTCCCAAAGAAGCGATGGGTATTATAGGCATGTTTTTTGTGATTAAGTTCGCTTTGACCATAGGGTTTTCTTTTCTCTTGCATATTGTGGGAATTCTCAGCGCTTCTTTGGCTATTTTTAATTTATTGCCTGTGATGCCATTGGACGGCGGGCATTTATTTTTGATTTGCCTGGAGAAATTACGTGGCAGAGCTTTATCCGTGAAGGCCGATCAATTTATTGCTAAGGCTGGATTTGCTTTGATCATTATGCTAGCTTTATTTGTATTTTATTCAGATTTTGAACGAATCGGCTTGATTGATAAAATAATTAAATTATTCAAAGGAACGGGACTTTAAAAATCTTTGAGGTGATCTATGTCTAATTTCGATAAAAATGAAATCAAGGCCCGTATTCATCATTATTTAGTCACCAAGACCAATTTTCTGGAAGTTAAAGATACTATGCATAGCGATCAGATGCGTACTTTTGTGGATTCTGCCATTGACAAGCTTTGTCAGGAAACAAAGTTAGTGATTACTTTGGAGGAGCGGCTTTCAATCCTTCGTGAATTGGCCGCCTCAATTGTCAGTTTGGGGCCGCTGCGCTCTTTAGTTGATGATGCTACCATAACCGAAATAATGGTTAATGGGGCTAAATCAGTATATATTCAACGCGCTGGAAGAATTGAAAAGTCGGCTGTTTTTTTCCCTGATAATGCAAATTTGATGCATACAATTCAGAAAATTTTGGCAGCATCCGGTTCCAGCCGGCGGGTAGACGAATCTTCCCCATATGTGGATTTTTCCATGGCTGATGGATCACGCGTTAATGTTATTTTACCTCCCTGTTCTTTGCTGGGGCCTATCCTGACTATCAGGAAATTTTCTCGCGATTTAACCACAATCGATGATCTAATCCAACGAGGAACTCTTAATAAACAAATGGCGGCCTTATTGATCGCCGCTATTAAGGCAAAATTGAATATTGTTTTTTGCGGTTCTACCGGCAGTGGAAAGACAACGCTGCTTAATGTCCTCTCCAGTCATATCCCCGGACATGAGCGTATTATTACTATTGAGGACACCTCTGAACTTCGCTTGATGCAGGAACATGTGGTTTCTCTGCAGGCTAAACCGGCTAACATGGAAGGTAAAGGTGAAGTGACTATTCGTGACTTATTTGTCAATTCTTTGCGTATGCGTCCGGACCGTATTATCATCGGTGAGGTTCGCGGTGAAGAAATTCTGGATTTAGTCCAGTCCATTGCTTCCGGTCATGCCGGTTCTTTGGCCATCGTCCACGCTGATTCCCCAGAGGAATGTTTTAATCGCATGATTACAATGATGTTGATGTCAGGGATACGTTTAAGCGGAGAACAGATACAAAAGCAGTTGGCAACTTCAATTGATTTGATTGTTTATGTGGAGCTTTATCTGGACGGTGTACGCAGGATTACTAATATCACGGATTTGCGATGTGATAAGAAAACCGGCATCAGTTCACTAATGGATATTGTTACCTTCAAACAGGAGAGGATTGATGAAAAGGGACATGTTATCGGTGATTGGGTGATGAATAATCAAATACCATCTTTTTATGATAAGTTTGTCAAACGCAATATTCAATTACCCGCGGGGTTTTTTGTATAAGGGGATTACATGGGGGAGTAGTTGTTATGTACTGGTCTAAATATTTTATACCTACTTTAAAAGAAGTTCCTACTGGAACTGAGGCTATAAGTCATCAGCTTTCGTTGCGCGCAGGGCTAGTCCATATGCTGACTTCAGGAGTGTATTCTTATTTGCCCTTGGGTTATAAAGTGTTAGCGCGTGTTGAGAATATTATCCGTCAGGAAATGAATGCTATCGGTTGCCATGAATTATTGATGCCTGCACTCCATCCGATTGATATTTGGGAAAAAACCGGCCGTGACGTCACGCTTAAAGAAATTATGATCACTTTTGATAATAAAAAAGGCCAGCGTATGTGTCTGGGCCCGACTCATGAAGAAATTATTACGGATTTAGCAAGGCAATTTATCAAGAGCTATCGTCAACTTCCGGTCACGTTGTACCAAATACAGACTAAATTCCGGGATGAGATCCGTACACGTTTCGGCATTGTCCGTGCCTGTGAATTTATCATGAAAGATGCTTATAGTTTTGACCGTGATTGGGAAGGCCTCAAAAAAAATTATGATTTGCAATTGCAAGCTTATAATAGAATTTTTAAATGTTGCGGGTTGGATGTGATAGTTGTTTCTGCGGACAGCGGAGCCATGGGGGGAAGCATTTCGCATGAATTTTTGGTGGCGGCTCCCATTGGTGAAGACGCTGTCTGGGTTAATAAAGATGACGGTCAGACAATCAAGGACGAAGAAGGAAAAATTCCCCAAGGCAGTCAGTGGGAACGCAAAGTAGCTATTGAGCTAGGCCATGTTTTTCAGTTGGGCACCAAATATTCTGAAAGTTTGGGCGCTGTGTACTTAGATGAAAAAGGGGATCAACGGCCCATGATCATGGGTTGTTATGGTATCGGTGTCAGCCGTTTAATTGCCGCAATTATTGAAGTTAATAATGATTCCGGCGGTATTATTTGGCCTAAAGAGATTGCTCCCTTTGATGTGGAAATTCTGGCCATTCAAGCTTCCGATGAAAATACTATGAGTCTGGCTAAAAAATATTATGAAGAACTTAAAGGAATAGGAATGGACGTTCTCCTGGATGACCGTGATGAGAGTGCAGGGAGAAAATTTAATGACGCTGATTTGATCGGTATACCATTGCGTATTATTATCGGTAAACGTATGTTGACTAATAATCAGGTAGAAATTAAAATTCGTCGTAGCGGTCAAGTAATTGTCGTTGATAAAGATAAAGTTAAAGAAGAGATATTAAGATTATGCCCATCTCTTTGAGTTTTACAGAGATCCAAAAAGAAATTGAATTGCTGACCAAAAGGGTTTTCGAGGCGTTTGGTGCGGATTTGGTCGAATTAAAAATCAGCGGAAACAAAAATGACGTTTTTATCCAAATTACAGCTGATAAACCTTCAGGTGGTATTTCTATAGGAGAATGTGCTATACTAAACAAAAAATTGGCAGCCGCCATAGAGCAGGAAAATATATTGCCTCCTGAGATTTTCTCCCTGGAATTATCTTCGCCGGGATTAGACAGGCAGCTAGTCACACATAAAGATTTTAAAAGGGTTATAGGTCAAGAAATACATTTTTGGCTTAATGATCCTATTGACGGGAAAAATGAAACACAGGGTATACTTAGGGAGCTAAATGAGTCGGCCCTGACGATTGAGGCTTCAAGCGCCGCTAAGCTGGTTTTACCTTTGGTTTCTATTATTAAAGGGATGCTGGTTTTTTGAAAGGTAAGGATGTTTTTGTTTATTGTCACTTGATTAACACGGAAGAATAATTAGGAGAAAGTTAGTATGGATAGTGAATTAATGGTTATTTTAGAACAATTAGAACGTGATAAAGGCATTGATAAGGAGACTTTGATCGCGGCAGTTGAAGCTGCGGTAGCCTCTGCTGCAAGAAAAATATGGACTGTTGACAAAGAAGAAGATGTCAAAGTGACTTTAGACCGTAAAACAGGGAAGATCAAGGCCTGGTCCGGAGATGAAGAGATCCATTCCAGTGAATTCGGCCGTATTGCCGCGCAAACTGCGAAACAAGTAGTTATT
The DNA here is from genome assembly GCA_015233675.1 of Candidatus Omnitrophota bacterium. GTDB lineage: Bacteria > Omnitrophota > Gorgyraeia > Zapsychrales > Fredricksoniimonadaceae > JABDGZ01. Next base: position 28,066 of record JADFXH010000008.1, on the reverse strand, counting down.
CAAAAGATCCGCGAAGCTGAAAAGGACGTGGTATTTAGTGAATACAATGCCCGTATCGGACAGATTATCAGCGGCAGCGTTTATAGATTTGAACGCGGCAATATTATTGTGGATTTGGGGAAATCCGAAGCATTGATACCCAAAAGCGAACAGAGCAATAAGGAAGAGTTCCGTCAAGGGGAGCGTATCCGTGCTTATGTCATGGAAGTCCGCCGGGAGAATCGTGGTCCCCAGATTATTCTTTCAAGGGCACATCCCAATTTTGTCAAACGTCTTTTTGAATTGGAAGTGCCTGAGATCTATGAAGGTATTATCGAGATAAAAGCTATTGCACGGGATGCCGGTGAGCGCACCAAAATAGCGGTTTATTCAAAAGACGAAAAAATTGATTGTGTGGGGGCTTGTGTCGGTATGCGCGGCAGCCGTGTTAAGAATATTGTTACGGAATTGCATGGCGAGAAAATCGACATCGTCCGCCATTCTGAAGACATCAAGGAATATATTCAAGCGGCGTTATCTCCGGCCGAAATATCACAGATGCAGTTGATTGCCGATGAAAAGAGAGTTAACATTATTGTGGACGAAGATCAACTATCGTTGGCAATAGGTAAATATGGTCAGAATGTGCGTTTGGCCAGTAAATTGATAGGTTGGGAATTGGATATTTATTCTGCCAAACAATGGGAAGAAAAACAAAAGACCTCTGATCCCGAGGGGACAGTAACCAGTACTCCTCCCCAAGATGTTACACCGTCTGATGAGGATTCTAAAGAAGAAGAGGAACAGGAATAATATGCGAATAGCAGATTTAGCCAAAGAGCTGAAAATTACAGAAGAGTACATTAACGATAAAATCAAATCATTAAAATTACGTTCCAAAGAAGCGGGTGAATTAACCGCTGTCGTTGAAATGATTTTACGTGATGCTTTGGCTGATGAAGGCATAGGTCAAAAGGTGGTCGATGAGCCAGAGCCGCCCAAAAAAACTGTGAAAAAAGTCAGATCTTCTCCAGTCGCAAATGTTGATAAGCCTAAAGTGAAAAGTGTTGAAGTTAAGAAAGACAAAAAACCTAAACCTGCTCCTGCTAGAAAGAAAACAGCTCTTGAGGCTGAAGATGAGCCTCTTCCTAAAAAACCGGTTTTAAAGAAAGCAGATCCTGTTGAACCTCCGGTTGTTGTTAAGCCGCCTCAGGCATCTGTCCTTATTCCCGATGTTCCCGCCAAACCTTTGACAGTAAAAACGGAAGCCCCGAAGGCTGAACTTCCAAAGGTTGAAGTGGCCCCTAAGGTTGTGGTGCCTATTATAGATGTAACTAAAATTGATATACCTAAGGATATTTTACCCATAGATTCAATTAAGAAAAAGGTCCGTTATGATGAACCTTTTGTGGCGGTCAAACCTTTAGCTAAAAAACGCAAGAGGTCATTTGAAGATTCGACGGGGGCTTTACGTGGCCGTGATCATAAACCCTCAGCTTCCATTGCAGGAGCGGTTATTCCCGATGCGCAGCCTGCGGGGCCGCTATTAGATATTGAGCTGTCAATTCCCATCAGTGTTAAAGATTTTGCCGTACGCATTAATCAGAAGATGAACGTGGTTTTGAAAAAACTTTTGAATATGGGGGTTTTTGCCAATATTAACCAAAATTTAGGTGATGAGATAGTTGGGAAATTGGCAAATTCTTTTGGTTTTAATGTTATCAAAAGTAAAACGCAGGAAGAAGAACTTATTGATGTGCATCAGCATCAAAAGGATGATCTTTCCACATTAAAACCGCGTGCTCCGGTTGTCACATTTATGGGGCATGTTGACCATGGTAAGACATCCCTGCTTGATCGCATCCGTTCTGCCCATGTGGCTGACAGCGAACATGGCGGAATTACCCAGCATATTGCGGCATATTCCGTTAAATCATCTAATGGTGATATTACGTTTTTAGATACTCCTGGCCATGAAGCATTTACCGCCATGCGCGCCCGAGGTGCGCATATTACTGATATAGTTGTTTTAGTTGTGGCTGCTGATGACGGGGTTATGCCTCAGACTCAGGAAGCGATAGATCACGCTCACGCGGCCAATGTGCCGATAGTAGTAGCCTTAAACAAAATAGATAAAAAGGCAGCTGATGCCGATCGGGTTAAAAAGCAATTGTCAGAACTTGGCTTGATGTCTGAAGATTGGGGCGGGAAGGTAGGTGTGGTAGGAGTTTCAGCGCTTACAGGACAGGGGATAGACGATCTGCTGGCGCGTATTTTGTTGGAGTCGGAGATTCTGGAACTGCGCGCCAATCCGGATAAAAAAGCATCAGGCATTGTTATCGAAGCGCATATGAGCAAGGGGAAGGGTGCTATTGCATCCTTGATTGTACAAAACGGCACACTGCGTGAGGGGGATGCTATAGTTATTGGGCCTTTGCACGGTAAGGTCAAAGCCATGTTTGATAATTATGGGCGTTCTGTCAAAGAAGCTGGTCCGTCGACACCTGTGGAAATACTTGGCCTTTCAGAAGTTGCTGCGGCAGGCGAGGTTTTTTATGCTGTGGAAGATGAAAAGAGAGCTAAGGAAATCGCGGAAAGCCGTCAAGAAAAACTAAAAAATGAAAAACTTTCAGGGACCGCTAAAGTTTCTTTGGAAGAGCTTTATTCCCAGATTCAACAGGGTGAGATTAAAGAATTACGCGTGGTAATCAAAGCTGATGTGCAGGGTTCTCTTGAAGCCCTTAGAGAATCCCTTGGGAAGATACCGTCTGATGAAGTTAAGCTGCGTTTTATTCATGCAGCCGTTGGTGATGTTAACGCTTCTGATGTGGTGTTAGCGCATGCTTCGAATGCTATTATTATCGCTTTTCAAGTTGGTGTCGACGCCAAGTCGCGCCAGGAGTTAGAGAAGAATCCTGTTGATGTGCGTGAGTACCGCATTATCTATGATGCTGTTGAAGATTTAAGAAAGGCTCTGGAAGGGTTATTAGCCCCTAAACTTAAACGGCATTTTGTGGGACGCGCGGAAGTGCGTAATGTCTTTAAATTAAGCCGTTGCGGTATTGTTGCCGGCTGTTATATTCAAAAGGGCAAGGTTCGCAATAAGATACAGGCTGAAGTTTTACGTAACGGTGACGTTGTCCATACGGGGCATATTAGCACTTTGAAGCGTTTTAAAGATGATGTCAAAGAAGTTACGGAAGGCTTTGAGTGCGGGATTACGGTTTCTCATTTTGACACAATTGCCGTCGGCGATATCATCGAAGCATATGACATTGAATCGATCGCCCGCAAGCTATAGGTAAGTTGATGACAAAAAAAGTCTTTTCTGCCATGCGTCCAACTGGCAAGCTGCATCTGGGCCATTTGCTTGGCGCCCTTAAAAATTGGGCCTCTCTGCAAGAAAATTATCAGTGCATTTTCAGTATTGCCGACTGGCATGCTCTGATGAGCGAGTACGAAAACAGTAAAGTAATCCGCGGTTTTGGGATCGATATGACTATCGATTGGATAGCTTGCGGCATTGATCCTGATAAAGCGATTGTTTATCTGCAGTCCGATGTGGTTGAACACCTTGAATTACAAATGTTTTTATCCTGCCTGACGCCATTAGGTTGGTTGGAGCGCAATCCCACTTATAAAGAGCAGTTGCGTGAAATAACTTCACGGGATTTACAAACGTATGCATTTTTAGGCTATCCTGTTTTACAGGCCGCGGATATTCTTTTGTATAAGGCAGATGCGGTGCCTATTGGTGAAGATCAACTTCCCCATTTGGAATTATGCCGTGAAATTGCGCGGCGGTTTAATTCGATATATAAAAAAGAAGTTTTTAGTGATTGTCGTGCTATTTTAACCCAGACCCCAAGGCTTTTAGGGCTTGATAACCGTAAGATGAGTAAAAGTTATGGTAATACCATTAACTTGTCGGATAACGCAAAAGAAGTTGAGACTAAAGTTGTATCCATGATTACAGACCCCAAACGAATACGCAAGACTGATTGCGGCCATCCCGAGGAATGTAATGTGTATAGTTATTATCAAGTTTTCGCGGTTAAAGAAGCTCCGGAGGCTTATCAGTGGTGTTCAAAAGCGCTCAAAGGTTGTGTTGATTGTAAAAAGAATTTAAGTGCCCATATTAATAAAGACCTTTCACCTATAAGGGAAAAAAGAGCGCAACTGGAGAAGAATAGGGGTACAATTGAGGATATGCTAAAAGAAGGCGCTCAAAAAGCCAGGGCTATAGCCCAGAAAACAATGGCCGAAGTCCGTGAGGTGGTTTATTAATATGAATTATAAAATCCATCTTGACAAATTTGAGGGACCTCTGGATCTTTTGCTGTATTTGATTAAGAAAAATGATATTGATGTGTGTGATATTCCCATTGCTGTTATCACTGACCAGTACATGGAATATATTGAAATGATGAAGATGCTGGATTTGGACGTAGTGGGAGATTTTTTGGTTATGGCGGCAACTTTGATGCAGATCAAATCCAGAATGCTTTTACCACCAGACCCTCTGGCCACACCTGAAGCGATAGACCCCCGACAGGAATTAGTTGATCGCCTTAAAGAATACGAGCAGTTCAAGCTGATCGCTGAAGGGCTTAAATCAAAAGAACTTCTAAGGCAAAGTTTATTCGGACGTTTAATTGACGAACAGAAGCTTAACGAGATAAAAGAAGATGCGCAGGAGGTTTTGTTTGAAGCTACTCTTTTTGATTTAATCAATGCCTTGTCAGAAGCTTTAAAGAATATTCCCGAGAAGAAAGATTATGAGATTTCCCAAGAAGAATACACTATTGAAGGTAAAATTCACACATTATTGCATCTTTTAATCGAAACTCCGCGTATATTGCTCATGGATTTATTTCGCAATGCAACGTGTAAAACAGAAGTTGTTTGTACCTTTGTCGCAGTTCTAGAGCTGACCCGTCTTAAAGAAATTATTATATATCAGCACCGTCAATTCGAAGACATAGAGATCATACGTAATACGGTTAATGAAACGCCTTCTGCTTGCGGTGATTGAGCATTGAAGGCCGATGAAAAAGTAATCTAATGGCAGAACTCAAAAGGCTTGTTTTAAATCAGGAAAGTGAAGAGGACCAGGTAATCAGCTTATCGTTGAGGCCTGAGCGTCTGGCTGATTTTGTCGGCCAACCTGATTTAATTAAAGGTTTACAGGTGGCTATTACCGCCTCTCAAAGGCGCGGGGAACCTTTAGAACATACGCTTTTTTCGGGACCGCCCGGCTTGGGTAAAACTTCCCTGGCGCATATCATTGCCAATGAAATGAACAGCCGCATTACCATAACCTCGGGCCCTGCCATTGACCGTGCCGGAGATTTTATCGGCATCCTCACCAATTTGGAAAAAGGGGATGTTCTTTTTATTGATGAGATCCATCGTCTTTCCAAAACAGTCGAAGAATTTTTGTATCCGGCGATGGAAAATTTTAAAATTGATTTTATTGTTGATAAAGGCCCTTATGCCAAGACCATTAATTTTAATTTAAAACCTTTTACTTTAATCGGCGCCACGACACGCAGCGGGCTTTTGACCACGCCTTTACGTGACCGTTTTGGCATTTTTTATCATTTGGAATTTTATGGTGAAAACGACTTAAGCCGCATAGTTTTAACTTCAGCAGGAAAGCTAAATGTGGAAATTGATAATGACGCGTGTTTAGCTATGGCTAGGCGGGCCCGTGGGACCCCGCGTATCGCAAACCGGCTTTTACGCCGCTGTCGCGACTATGCGCAGGTCAATTCAAATAAAAATCATATAGATCTAAAAGTAGTAAATGAGGCAATGCGTGCCTTGAGGATAGATGCCCAGGGGCTAGATGAGTTAGACCGGCGTTTATTAATGACAATGAAAACGCAATACAACGGAGGACCTGTCGGTATTGAAGCCTTGGCCGCGACTTTAAATGAAGAAACGGATACAATAGAAGATGTGATCGAGCCCTATCTTTTAAAAGCAGGATTCTTACGCCGGACCACGAGGGGCAGGGAATTGACATCAATGGCCGTAGAGCATCTTAAATCATGACTGATATAGGAAAATCCATTATCGCTATTGGGGTTATTTTAGTCATTACCGGAATTATTATTACGATAGCAGGTAAAATTCCCGGTGCCGGCAAGTTGCCCGGTGATATTTTTATCAAGAAAGAAAATTTTAGTCTTTATTTTCCATTAACAACCTGTATTTTGTTAAGCATTATATTAAGCGTGATTGCGTACATTTTCGGTAAGAAATAAATCTTATATTTTAAATTTATAAAAATTTAAACACAGTTAAGGGAGTTGAAGTAATGAGAAGAAATTTTTTATTAGGGTTAATTTTAACTTCAACTTTAGGCGTTGTTGCTGCGCTTGCGGCAATAGACAAAAACAAATTGCTTGTTCCTGAGCAGGTACGTGTGGCCATCGTGCGTGATTCGAGGGAATTGGATTTAGCCATTCATGGAAGTTATCGTATTCGGGATATGCTTTCAGGCAAGGTCATTGGAAAAGGGACTTATTTGACAAATAGCAAGGTGAGGCTTTTAGACAAGGGCATCCTAGTGGGCCTTGACGTTTATCCATCTAAACGACTGACGATTGAGCCTTCGAGGGACGCGTCCATAATAATAGATGAGCGCCCCTTTAGGGGAGAAGTCACATTGATTCGTACGCCGGATAATCGCATCACTGTAGTCAACGTTATTAATGTTGAAGATTATATTAAAGGTGTGCTTTATCATGAGGTTTCGCATCATTGGCCGATGGAAGCATTAAAGGCACAGGCTGTTGCTGCCCGCACCTATGCATTATATTCTATTAATCCTGCGGGTAAACCTTATGATGTGACCAATGATATTTATTCACAGGTTTACGGAGGGAGAAACTCTGAACGATATCGTACTGATTTGGCCGTTGATTACACAAGAGGTCTGATTTTGACTTATAATGGACAGATCATACCGGCGTATTTTCATGCCACTTGCGGTGGCATGACAGAAGACGCGCGTGAATTATGGCATCTTACGGACATCCCCCCGCTTAGGGCTGTGCCGTGCGCATTTTGCCAAAATTCACCGCATTTTCGATGGAAGAAAAATTTTCGTCTTAAAGAAATCCAGGATGCTCTTAATTTGCATGGGTATAAAGTTGGAAGTATTAAGGACATATCAGTCGTTGACCGAGACCGCAGTGAGCGCATTGACCATCTAAAGATTGCTCAGAAGAACGGCCAGGATTTTATTATTAAAGGCAAAGATTTTCGTGATCTTATTGGCCCTAATGTGATTATGAGTAATAACTATGAAATTGTTATGCATGGCTATTATGTGGATTTAATCGGTAAAGGCTGGGGGCATGGGGTGGGCATGTGCCAGTGGGGAGCTCTGGGTATGGCCAGACAACAATTTAACTATAAACAGATTCTCTCATACTATTATCCGCAATCTGTATTAATGAATTATCATGAACTTCAAAAATCAGAAATCCTCAAAGACAGCAAGCCAATCCATCCTTGATATTTTTAGACTTCAGTCTTATTTTTATCAACTTCCTGATGAGTTGATAGCCCAAGAGCCAGTGGCCAAGCGGGACAGCGCCAGACTGTTGGTCATCAATCGCGCTCAAGAGAAAATTGTCCATGATACTTTTAATCATTTAAACGATTATTTGCCATGCAATTCACATTTGATTGTTAATAACAGCAAGGTGATCCCTGCGCGTTTATTGGGGCATAGGTCCAGCGGCGGTACAGTTGAGATATTCTTATTAAATTCTTTAGAAGACGGGTATTCATTTGAAGTTTTACTGCGTCCGCTTAAGAAAATTCGCGAAGGGGAAACTATTGATTTAGGCCTTGGTATTAACGCGACTCTTGAGAACAAAGAAAAGCGAATCGTGCGTTTTAATAAAAGAAATATTATCCGGCATTTAAAAGAAGTGGGGCATATCCCATTGCCGCCATATATTAAAAGGCCTGATATTCCTCGTGATAGAGAAGATTATCAAACGGTATATGCCAAGCAACCCGGCTCAGTGGCGTCCCCAACGGCAGGCTTGCATTTTACAAAAGGGCTAATTAAAAATTTGAAAGCTCAAGGCCACCGGTTCTTTGAGTTGACCTTACATATCAATTATGGGACGTTTAAACCGGTGGAATGCGATGATATTCGTCTTCATCCGATGCATACGGAACATTACAGCATTAAGCCTGCAGTATATAAGAGCATCCTTAAGGCGAAAAAAGACTCTAAGAAAATAGTGGCTGTTGGAACAACCAGTTGCCGCGTTCTTGAATCATCGGCCCACAGCAAAGTATACGCTGGCAGCACTGATATGTTTATATTTCCGGGCTATAAATTTCAGATGGTGGATGCGCTGATAACTAATTTTCACCTGCCTTATAGCACATTGCTGATGTTAGTCTGTGCTTTCGGCGGATACGATTTGGTTATGCAGGCCTATCAAGAAGCGATTAAAGAACGTTACCGTTTTTACAGCTACGGAGACGGGATGTTAATTATTTAAGAATTTTATTAATATTCATAGTAAATACAACCTTCCTCGGCGATAAATCCTAAAGAAAGCGTTTCCTTAAAACCTGTTATAATAACTTGTTTTCATGTATTTTATATGATTTACTTAATATTAGGTATGAAAAGGCCCCCATTCGCTCACATATTTATCCTGACAACCTTTCTGGTTAACACTTTTGGGCCTATACCAAATCTTCAAGCTCAAGAATTTCGCCTGCCGGCTCCCGGTATAATGGTCCATTTAAGCCCACCTTTAGACCCGCCTATTTTAAAGGGCCTTAAGGTCTATCCTGATAATCCATTGCATTTTGATTTTATTTTGGATAAAGGTGATATGCCAACCAGCCGCCTAAGAACCGAAGCCACCAAACTAATCAAATATTTTTTAGCCACCCTAACCATTCCCGAAAAAGACCTATGGGTCAATCTTTCGCCTTACGAAAAAGACCGCATCATCCCTCAAAGTTTTGGTCTAACTGAAATGGGCCGAGACCTGTTAGCAGAAGATTATATGCTCAAGCAAATAACAGCCAGTTTAATTTATCCTGAAGATAGAATTGGCAAGAAATTCTGGAAAAGAGTCTATGAAGAAGCCGCTAAGAAGTTTGGGACAACGAACATTCCGGTGAACACGTTCAATAAAGTCTGGATAGTCCCTGAAAAAGCTGTTGTATACGAAAATGCCAAGGCAGGAACAGCCTATGTAGTCGAAAGCAAATTAAAGGTTATGCTGGAACAGGATTATCTTGCCATGTCCAAGCATCAAATTGATCCAATGGGGAAGCCAACCAGGGGACATGTCCCCGGTTCTGGGGACGTGTTCCCAAGCAGGCTGCCAACCAATGAAGGGTTGCATCTGAAAGCGCCCCAGGGTACAGACCGCCTGCCAAGCAATACCTTCACCTGCGAGATCATCCGCGAGGTAGTCATCCCCGAATTGACCAAAGAAGTCAATGAAAACAAAAATTTCACCCAATTACGACAGGTTTATAACTCGCTGATATTGGCCGCGTGGTACAAGAAAAAAATTAAGGACAGTATCTTAGCCCAAGTCTATGCTAACCAAAATAAGATTAAAGGTACTGAATATGCCCAGAGCCTTTTGCCCCAACGCCAACCGCCTGAAAGCAGTGACGTAGAACTCATCTATCAACGCTACCTTCAAGCCTTTAAAAAAGGCGTCTTCAACTATATCAAAGAAGATGCATTTAGTGTTTCCGGTATGCCGAGTAAAGAGCAGGAAAAACTACCCAGGAAGTATTTTTCAGGAGGTCTGAATCTGACAGATTTTGCGCAATTAACATTAGAAACAACGGAAAAAATTGATTTTTCCCGGATAGGCGATACAAGCCGATTGTTAACCATATCTTCTGATTTTGCGATGGCCAGTAATCCATTAAAAACAGTATCTGTTAAACAAAAGCTATCGATAGCAGCATTGATTGTATCTATTCTTGCTATTGCATATGGGCTATCGCCGAATTTTCAAGGAGCTCGTTTTATAAATAGCGTTAAGCATAAGTCTCCGTCATATGATCAAGTGTATAGTCATTTGTTGGAGCAGGCCTCATCGATGCCGGGGCAGAAGAATCAAACTTATTCTGGCAATCAAATTCACGAATATTCAGATCAACTAAGCGCCAATGCAAATAATCCAACGTGGAGAGTCTTTGTATTGGATTTACCGCAAACAGAGAAAGATCTGACCCGCTACAAGGCGTTGTATCTAAAAATGCATGGTGAAGGTAATTTTATTGTTCAGGTTATAGATGGCAAAAGGAAGGATAAGCGCGGTACAGATAACGTCGGTTACGGATATAGTGATGTTTTCCATGTCGCAAGTGAGGGTTATGATGTTATTGACTTAAAAAGTATTCTAAAGAACCAGCCTGATTTGAATTTGAGTGACACTGCAAGGGTGATTGTCATTACCGGAAGGAACGCCGGGTCTACACCGATTAATTTAACGGATGCACTTCGTGTTGAGCAGTTAACTTTCTCAACAATACGACCGGAAAAATATAATGCCGGAGTTCCTTTTGCTGAACATGTAGCTCGTATGGAAAAAATGAACCATAGGGATGGGGAGAGGTCTAAGGAATTTTCAAAATTTGCGAAACTAGTTTCACAAGAAAATTTTTCTAATGAATTTGCTGCTCTTCAAACAGCGGCATTATCCACGCGTAAGAAAGTACTTGATGTTTTGGTGCAAAAACTGGATTCCCCGAGTCAAGAAGAGCGCGATGGAAGCTATCATGTGCTGTCTGCAGAGCTATATAATCAGGCCGCCAATACCAATGAAAGACGGTTAATCTTTAATGTTTTTAAAGAACGTCAGCTTTCTTTTGATGAAAACATATTAGAAGATTACATTGTCCATGGTCCAATTGTTAAAAAAATTGTAGTCATCAATGCGCCATATTTCAATTGGGACACTAAATCATTAATGGATTCTTACGAATATCCGGATTGGAATGGGAAACCGGTAACAACCAGGAGATATATTGCCAAAGGCGTTAAGTATGGTGTGGAAGGAACGATAATCAGCAAGAACACGGTTGAGCGTATGGTAGATGCTAATATGCTCAAGGATTGGGCGTACTGGGCACGCAGTTTAGGTAGGGAGTTAAATATTGATATCGATCCTTTGGTTGTGTTCGCGTTCGGTTATACAGAAACCCAATTGGGAATAACAGATAGTAATAACATTCTTCAAATTCACGATCAAGACACGATAAATCCTAAAGATATTATACTGCGCGAAAAACTTCTGAAGGAATACAGCAGGCCAGGTGAAGATTCAAGAAGGGCAACTGTTGCTATAGATTCTATTTTGTTTATGCGTAAACTCGGAATTTTTTCAAGATTATCCAAAGAGCACGGGACAGATGGTATGGATTTTGCATACGACCTGCAGATATATAACGGGATGGGGCATAATCCGAGTTTGAATAATGTATCTATGGCAAAGTATCCGGTGATCGGCGAACGCACTCTGATGACGTTAAAGGCTTTTGATGGCGGCCCGTTGACAAAGATAATCGATGAGGTTGATAAAACTAATGGCTATAAAGTCATTCCTAAGCATAGATGGTCGAAGATAAATACTGAAAAATTTAATTTTTCGCATACACCGTCTGGTCCTGCGCGGTCAGATAAGGCGATGAAGTCAATGATGAAGGCGGTTGCAGGCATATCAAATGAGAAAATTGCTATATCAATAATGAAGTTCGGACAAAGGAATGTCGAGATAAGATACCCATCAACTTATCAGTACGAAGGACAAGAACAGGCATTAAATATTAATGTAATTAAAACGGCTATAGAAACAGCAATAAATGATCTGCAAAATGAACGATCTGATTTTGATATCAGTCCCATTAAGGGTATAGAAATTATAGATGATATTAACCATCAAGAAGTAAAAAGAGCGGGAGTAGCCTATGTCCCCTTACAAACACTTTTGTCTGATTTAAATAGTGCAGGTGTTTTTAATGCCCGTGTTTTTCGAAATGAATTGATTAAATTCTTGATTTATCATGCAGAAGGAGAAGCTTTAGGCGATACCGCAGAACAATTAAATAACAGGGATTTACAATATTTAGCAGATGATCCCGGCAATTTAAAACCTCCCCATTATCAAAATGTGAAGCCGGCTGATTATCATATCGTGGTCCCGGTTTTTAATGAAGGCAAGAACCTAGAATTAATATTGCCGAAAATAACACAAAGGATGAAGGGGCATTTAGATAAAATTACATTTGTCGATGATGCATCCACAGATAATGGTTTAACAAGAGGCATATTGGAACGTTATGAAGCTTTGGAAGGGATCAAGGTGTTGTACCTTAAAGAAAATAAGAAGAAAGAAGGGGCTATACGAGAAGTTTTAGAGATCATGAACCGGGAAGGCAAACTTCCGGATAAAATTATTTTGTTAGATTCGGATTCTGTTTTTGATTCCCGTGAAAAGGGTAAAGATTTACAAGACATTATTAACCAGGCTTCTGCTTATATGGATGATAAGAATATAGCAGGATTGGCCTTAAGAGTAGATGAGCTTCTTCCAGAAAGACCTAATTTATTAGAAAAACTACAATATGCTGAATACACTGGAGTCCGATGGTGGAATAGAATGTCGAGTAAGCAAGGGCAACTATGGGTCATTAATGGCCCGGGGGGGATGTTTCGAGGGAATCTTTTATTGGATATTTTACGTAACATGCAGCCTGACTTTGAAACAGGAGATTTATTGATTACTGTAAACCTGATGAAGCGCAATTATCAAGTTGGTTATTATAATGACATTGTTGTTAAGACAATCGTGCCAAATACTATTAAAGCGCTTTTTAAACAACGACAAAGATGGGAGAGAGGAACTACCAAGGTTTTAGTTAATGAAAGGGGTTTTTATCTAAAACAATTTAAAGACCGCAAAACTTTGCCAATTCAAACAATTCTACAGTTATCACCTCCATTATGGGTTTTGGCGGCATTAATATCAGTACCGACTATAGGTTTAAAGCATAGCATTATGAACGCTCTTCTATCTTCTGTGTTTTGGATGATTTTTTCTGGTGCGATAACTTTATCAGAACCTGATGCTAAGAATGAGAAGGATAGGTTAAGAATCATAAAATGGTATTTATTACAAGGACTAGTAACAACAGCTATAATAACACCCGCAAGACTGACGGGTTTTTATGAAGCGGTCAAGCATTTTATATTGAATAAGTCTAGCCTGAATAAAAATTATATAACTCCTTTTGAAATAGATGAGTTTTTAAAGGAGGCAGAAGCTGTCAGCTCTAATGGACAAGATAAATCTACCATAGCTAAGGTGCAAAACCTTGATGGTATAGATCTAATTTTTACCAATTTGGATTTAAAAACACAAGACAGTAATGGAGCGATAAAATTTCACCTTGACGCTGCCATGGTATCAAAAAAAGCTGCTCTCATTCTAAATATGACTGCTGTAGCGTTAGGTATATTGCTTTTCACCGGATCTGTGGAGGGGGCCCATTTTTCTCGAAAACAGTTGGAAGCCGGCAGGTTTGGTGATTTTGTAAAAGCTGAGCCACAAGACACCATTTCAAGTATTGCCCGTAGTATAACCGAAAATTCATTTACCATAAATTCGGATAGCCTGCCAGCCCCTAACTGGCAATCTGCGGTAAGCAGTTTGCCTGAAGTTGTTTTCAATAAAGACAATTTTCCCGGGGGGACTGACCTTTTTAACGAATTAAAGGAATTGAACTGTTTGAATTCTGTTACGGACACTACCTTTAGCCTGAAAGATATGCAGACAATATCAGATAATGTAAAAAAAGAAAATCCAAAAGCAGCCAACGAGATTGTGATCATATTGCAAAAATACCGGGTCATGATGTTTTTAAAAGCATTGGGCTGGCTGGATCATGATGGGGCCTTTACTAAAAAATTTGAAAGCGTTAAGACGTCTGAGGATTTCAAGAAACTATTTAAGTCATCTGACGATAAATATGCAGAAATATTATTTTCTTATTTAAATGATAAATCTAGTCAAAGGCAAAGACTGCTTAATAAAAGCATGCAAAAAGTCTCTGCTTTGCTGCCAACGACTATGCCGGAAAATGAGTTTGAGATCACCAGAGCAGAGACTGCCTTAGAGGATATCCATCTGCTTGATGAAGCCAAAATCATTGCTATGAGCACATATGTAATTGATGGCAGGGAGGTTGAGGTTTATTTTATCGAAGCCCAGAACAGTCCCCATTTCACAAAGGAGCGGATGGCTTTTACTGATTATGGTGACAAGTTAAGAGTTTATTTAAACCTGCCCTCATTTCTGGATGACGTAAAATATATTAAAAAAAGGGCTTCTGATCAAACAAAAAAAGGGGACGAAATACTCCGGGGAGAAGAGATAGTTCCCTTAGATGAAAGATACATTAAAAATAAGAGCGATAGTAAGATATATTTTGATCAACTTACGGAACTATTAACTCATGAGCTAAAAGGCCACGGAGCAACTATTCCAGAAATAGATGATGGGACAATCAGATATTATAAAAATGACCATACGGGGGGGAATATAAATTTTTTGACAACAAGTGAAATCCCCGGGCTTCTGGCACAGACCATAGGCAGCGCAGATCCGGCAAGGACCTTGGCAGAGCTTTCCATGTTTGCTGAATATGGGGCCGTAGGCGGCAAGCAATATACTCATGCATCTTGGTTTATAGTAGCCAGGGTCTTTGATAAGATGGGACTTATGAATGGTGTTATAGAACAGGTAAAAAAAGAATACCCTGCGCATACTCTTCGATGGGGCGTATCCACCAGATTTGATTGGGAGGATGTATATTTTGAAGACATAGTAAAAAAACATCCAAAAGTTGTTGGTGACTTGCAAAAGGCAGGATATCTTGACCCTGAATACCGCGTTCTTGAACTTCCGCTTTTGAATGCCCCAATGACTTTAAAACTTGAGAGTGCCAATGGGACCTCTTATACTCTGGATGAAAAGAAACAAATATTTGAATCGCTTTACGAAGAATATTCTTTTTCCATGGCAGAATATCTAGTGCATTTTCGGGATGGCGGACCGCAGCAAACGAGTGAGAAATTTGCAAAAGATTGGCAAAAGTTATTTTTGAACCTTGACCCGCAAGCTGTAAAGAATGCCGCCAGGCAGGTATTTAAAGAATATACCGGCAAGTCTTTTTCTGAACAGAAAATTACTGTGCCCAATGAAGTGATCCATTACGTAAAGGATCAATATTTTTCTTCTTCAAATACGGACCAGGCCATGAATACAAGCCGGTTAATTAACGACGTTGAACCTATTGAAACTGAGGGCAGCAGTCTTTTGACTAGCAGTAATATGAATGAATACATTGAGGAGCCATTAAGGCTTGCTGTTAAAAAATTTTATGATTTAAATATTATGACGTTTATGTCAACAGCAAATATGAAAAATGTGCCTGGTAAGGCTGATTTAACTATATTACTGAGCAGTTTATCTGATAAGAATCAGGAAATTGCTAAAAACCTTGGAGGAAAATTTTACGATGGAACTAAAGTAAGCTTTTCAATGCCCTTGGGGCTTAATACAACAGTTTCAGAAGTTGAGAAATATTTTTTAGATATTGCCAACAAATTTACCGCGCAACCTTTTTTAGGGGTTCGTAACACACCTAGGCAATTATTAGAATGGATGCCGGAGGTTATGCCTAAAGCCGTTGGGAAAGAAGATGCTATCTCCGGAAAAGATGTTGCGACGGCTTTTACTAATGCTGGGGGGACATATGGAGAATATATCTACAGTGAAACCACAGGATTTTTTTATCAGGATAAAGAACATCTGGATAAAGATGAATCGTTTCAAAAAGAATCAAAAACCGGTGGTATTGATTTAACACCTGATAATATGAATTTACAGACTAAAGTAGATTCCCGCTTTCGCGGGAATGACAATGGGCAGAGAGGGAATGACAATGGGCAGAGAGGGAATGACAATGGAGGCATAAAATTTTATCTTGACCCTGCCATGCTCCAGCAGTTACAAGACGCTCCCGGTTTTGTGCCGGTAATCATTAATATTTCGCCGCTTAAAGATCTCCCTGTCTTTTTAGGGGTGAGCGAAAGCAGCTCTCTGTCTGTCAGTGACAATTTGCCTAGTAGTCCTGTTTAAACATTTGTGATAGTATATGTTTTCATTTTGACCCATCATCAGAACGCTTATTATGTATAATTTAATCCATCAAGATGCTTTGACTGCAGCCCGTAGGGGTGTTATCAGTACGCCTCATGGTACGGTTGACTCGCCGTTTTTTATGCCTGTGGCAACTACCGCGACCGTCAAAACCATGTCAGGTGTTGATCTTCATGATATGCACTCCCAAATAGTCTTGTCTAATACCTATCATTTATATCTTCGGCCGGGCTTGGATATCATGGAACATGCCGGAGGTTTGCATAATTTTATGAATTGGGACAGGCCGATTCTTACGGACAGCGGAGGGTATCAGGCTTTTAGTCTGACCAAATTCCGTAAGATCACCGATGAGGGCGTCAAATTCCGTTCGCATATTGATGGCAGTATGCATTTTTTTACACCTGAAAAAGTTATGGACATTCAACGCAGCCTGGGCTCTGATATGGTCATGCCTTTAGATGAATGTTCCCCTCATCCCTGTGACCGTAAAAAAGCCATCCGTGGCTTGAAACGCACCACACAATGGGCAAAACGCTGTAAAGAGCATTTTCATAAGACAGGAATGCATGAGAGGGGACAGCGTCTTTTTGCCATTGTTCAGGGATCAACCTATGAGGATTTACGCCGGCAGTCTGCCGAGGAATTATTGCAAATTGGCTTTGATGCTTATGCTATTGGCGGGGTCAGCGTAGGGGAATCGGTCAAAGAAATGTTTGAAGCCTTAATCTGGGTCATTCTTTATTTGCCAAAAGACAGGCCCCGGTATTTTATGGGAATAGGTCTTCCCGACCAGATTGTTCGGGCAGTGGGTTTAGGTGTAGACATGTTTGATTGTTCGATACCAACCCGTTATGGCAGGCATGGGAGCGCTTTTACAGACAAAGGTAAATTGAATATTCGTAACAGCGAATTTACTAAAGATTTGCGGCCCTTGGATGAAAATTGCAGCTGTGAGGTTTGTAAAAATTATACCCGCTGTTATATCCGCCATCTTTTGAACATGAATGAAATTACCGGTGTGCGTATGATGAGCTATCATAATTTGCATTTTTACATTAAACTAATGGAAAAGATCCGTCATGCCATTGAGGCTGATAATTACGCGCAGTTTCAGAAACAGTTTTTAACGGATTACAATTCTGAACTTTTGGCAACCTTGTAAAGTTAAATGAGAAATCTAGATACGCGTGAATGGATGAATAGCTATTCATCCATGACTTCGCATCAGAATGATAGTGAGAAGAATTTATGCTTCGTTTCGATATTATAACCATTTTTCCTGACATGTTTGGCCCAGTGTTCAATGAGTCTATTCTGAAGCGTGCGCAGGAGAAAAAGAAAATATCACTTCACGTGCACGATTTGCGGGATTACACCGATGATAAGAAGCACCGTAAAGTAGATGATCGCCCCTTTGGCGGCGGTCCCGGAATGCTGATGATGCCACAACCATTATTCGATGCGGTAAAAGCCATTAAAGGAAGCCGTAAGGCTAAAGTAATATACACATCTCCGGCAGGAAAGCCTTTTTCACAATTTTGCGCAAAAGGCTTGACCAAAGACAAGAATTTGATTATTATTTGTGGCCATTACGAAGGTATAGATGAGCGTGTGCGCAAGCTCCTGGTTGATGAGGAAATCTCAGTTGGAGATTATGTCCTGACTGGAGGAGAGATACCGGCCATGCTGATCGTTGATGCCGTGACGCGCCTGATTCCCGGTGTTTTAGGCAAGGAAGAATCCCTTGTTCATGAGTCTTTTGAGGGCAATTTACTAGAGGGGCCGCAGTACACACGGCCAGCAAATTTTCGTGGCATAAAAGTACCGGATGTGCTATTATCTGGCAATCATAAGACAATAGAAATGTGGCGAGAGTCAGAATCTTTAGCCAAGACTAAAAAAGTACGTCCTGATATGTTAGCAAAGAAAGGTAGGAGTTTGAAATGATAGCAAGCAGTATTGAAAAAATAGCTTCAGTTAGCGAAAGCAATATCCGTCGTGACCTTCCGGTGTTTGATGTTGGTGATACCGTAAAAATGAAGATCAAGGTAAGGGAGGCCGATAAAATCCGTATCCACCCTTTTGAAGGGACTGTGATTAAAAAGACCGGTATTGGTTTAGGCGCGGCATTTACCGTGCGTAAAATATCTTTTGGCGAGGGTGTCGAGAGGACTTTTCCTGTCAATTCTCCGGTAATCGATAAAATCGAAGTTGTTTCTAAAGGTGTTATTAAACGCGCGAAATTGTATTATCTGCGTGATCGTTTAGGGAAAAAAGCCCGGGTTCAAGTTGACCAAACCGTTCAATCATAATTGATGGTGCCACAATCAGATTTGCTTCATTATGAAACGCAAGCCAAAAACAAAGGCTTGCGTTTTATTTTCGGAGTTGACGAAGCCGGCCGCGGACCTCTGGCAGGGCCGGTTGTGGCAGCGGCAGTTTGTTTGCGCCAATCCGATTTTAAAAATCCTATCAATGATTCAAAGAAAATGACGGCAAAAGCCCGCGAAAAGGCCTTCCATGAAATTTTTGAAAAGGCTTATGTGGGTATTGGTATTATGAGCGAGAAGACAATAGATATTGTTAATATCCTTAATGCCTCGCATTTGGCCATGGATATGGCTGTTAAAGAATTAATCCACGGCATGCCCAAGGAAACGGTCTCACATGATGCTTTTTGTGGCCAAGTTATGCTTTTAATTGATGGGAATATATTTAGGACCCGGTTGCCGTATCAGTATCAGGTGATAATAGGCGGGGATGGCAAGTCCTTGTCTATTGCTTGCGCTTCTATCATAGCTAAAGTTTATCGCGACCGTATTTTAGGTGTTTATGATAAAATATTTCCACAGTATGGCTTCGCCAAACATAAGGGCTATCCGACTAAGGACCATCAATTAGCCGTCAAAAAGCATGGGTCCTCTATTATCCATCGCAAGACTTTTCGGGGGGTATTATGATCACAGACAGTATTGGTCATTTAGAACGTTATGCAGTGCCTAAGGCCGGTGCCATCCTGAAATTTATAGCTGGCCACAACTGTGCTAATTTGCCGGATGGGGAAATGGAAATTGAAGGACGGCAATTATTTGTGCGCATCATGAGTTATACCCCAAAGCCTGCACAAGAGAATCATTTTGAAACGCATCTGCTATACACGGATGTACAGTATATTGTCAGCGGAGCAGAAATAATGCAAACGGCCCGCGCAAAAGATTTAACTCCATTGACAGATTATGATACACAGGGAGATTATCAGTTTTTTAAAGTTTCTGGCGGCACGACAAGTGATTTGATCGTTCAAGCGGATGAGTTTGCGGTTTTTTATCCAACCGAAGCCCATCGTCCGTCATGTTTTTATGAGGGTTATAAGGGGCTGGTTAAAAAACTTGTTTTTAAAGTTAAAACTGATGAGAAGTTTGTATAGAGTATGTAATAGCATAAACAGGAGAAAAGATGAAAATATTTGTGGGCAATTTACCATTCACAGCAACTGAGAATGATGTTAAAGGTGTTTTTGAAGTGTTTGGCAGCGTGCTTTCTGTAAGTATCAAGAAAAAGTCCGGTAAGAACTCACGGGGTTTTGGTTTTGTAAGTATGCCCGATGATATTCAAGCACAGGCGGCCATTGCAGGTTTGCAAGGTAAAGAGTTTATGGGACGTCCTTTGAGTGTGAGTATGGAGCGCCCAAAAGCTATTAAACCTAAGAAGGATTATAAGGAAATTAAGAGATTACGCCTGGAAGCAAAGAATAAACCAGCGCCTGTCTTTACGGCCCCAACCATCCCTGAAAAGAAAAATCCCTCTAAGTCTTTTAAAAGATTCGAAAAAGAAGACAAGCCCCGTAAAGTAATTCTTGAAGAGGCCAAAAGGTTTTCACAACCGGCTGGAGCGCAAGTTTGGGAAAAGAGAAAAGGCAGAGGCACATCAAAGCCCTGGAAAAAGAAACCGGGCGGTGTTAATAAGAAATTTAAATACGCGCGGTGATTGCCTTTTTGTTATTCTAAAATATGGATACGAAAATCGAAGTTAAGCTAGGTGATATTACTAAAGAAAATGTGGATGCGATTGTCAATGCCGCCAATACCAGCCTTTTGGGTGGTGGCGGCGTTGATGGGGCTATACATAGGGCTGCCGGCGCAGGGCTTTTAGCGGAATGTACTATTTTGCATGGATGCAAAACAGGAGAAGCTAAATTAACGAAGGGGTATAAGCTTCCTTCTAAATTTGTAATTCATACAGTTGGCCCTGTATGGCATGGCGGGAACCGTAATGAAGATGATTTATTGGCTAATTGTTATCGCCATTCATTAATGATAGCCCAAGAATACCAGATTAATAGCATTGCTTTTCCCTCAATAAGCACAGGAGTTTACCGTTTTCCAATTCCCCGCGCCGCACAGATAGCTGTTAAAACTGTCAAAGAGAATTTAGCCGGGGCAGATATAAAAAAAATTATTTTTGTTTGCTTTGATGAACTTAACTATAAAATTTACTATGATCTTTTAAATAAGTCATAGGCCATTCCAATGTAGTCTAAAGAAAGGAACAGTATGAGTTTAAATAGTGTAAATATTATGGGTAATTTAACGCGTGATCCTGAGATTAAATATACCGCTTCAGGTAAAGCCGTGTGCAGTCTTTCTATCGCTAACAATCACGTCTATACTAAAAACAACGAGAAGGTGACAGAGGTGTCTTATTTTGATGTTGATGTCTGGGGGCTGGCGGCGGAGAACTGTTCCAAATATTTGGCAAAAGGCAATGGTATTATCGTAGAAGGCCGCCTCAGGCAGGACCGCTGGGAGAAAGACGGCAAGATTCAAAGCCGTGTGAAGATTACGGCCAATGCCGTGCATTTCTTGCCAAAGAAGCAAAATAATGCGATGGATGTCTCACCAACTGCGTCATCCGGAGCCAAACCGCCAGAAGCTCAAGCAGCAGATGTCATGGCTCCTGAAGATATAGCATGGAATGAATGAAATGTTAAAGCAAAGCATCCCTGAAGAATTATTAAAGCGTGAAGCATGGAAATATTACGTTGCCATATTTGCATGGCTAATTTATTTGTTCCTTTTGCCTTGGGCTTGGTCGTGCAGTATGGCATTAGGATTTGTCTTGATGGTATTCCCAGGGGTTTATTTATTCACAGGGATGGGGTTCTTGATGCATGAATGCTGGCATCGCTATGTGCCGAATGTGCCAAATAAATTATTCTTTCAGATTTTTTCCTGGTTGCTTTTAACTGATCCCCAAGTTTATCGATTGCTGCATGGTTCTCATCATGCAGAGGTGAATTCTTGGGAAGACCTGGAATTTCATCCTTTTGGACGGATAAAAATACGCGGTTTGCGTATTTTACTGAATATATTTGAATTAATTGTTGGTATAGCGGTTCTGGTTATTGTTCAGACATTTGTCATGATGAACAGTGCGCGTTTCAGAAATAGATTTAAGGTCAGCAGCCTGCTTATTGCAATTTTTATGTGGACTGCGTATTTGGTTTTAATAGGTTTGGCTGCTCAAAGGGCCTTTTTAGTCCCTGTAAGCGGAATTGTCATCCCGTATGTGTTAACTTTCTGGATTGGGTCATTAGTATTACATCACTCGCAATTAATTGAGCACGGCAACCTTTTTGTGTCCGGCGATTGGAATGAGCGTAATATAAAAACACGCAATTTAGATCCGCGCGGTTGGGCAGAAAAGCTTTTTATTTTTTTACCCATGGGGATTCGCAGGAACACGTTCTTCATCATGTGTTGCCTTCAGTTCATTCCCGTCCTTTTCCCGGAAGGGTCCCTTTACCGCAGAATGCAGTATTGATTACGTTTCGTGAATATGGAAGCATTGTATTTGATATGATTATCGGCAGGGAATGAAAGCATTTTTCAGCAGCACACTTCAGGGAAAAATGGGGGATAGATGATTTCCTTAGATGACAGGAAGTTTGAAATTCTTCAAAATACTATCTATTTGATTTTAGTCTTTATTGCCTTTTCTCTTTTTATAATTCCTCTCAATATATTGCAAAATAAAATTATTTTACCATTGGCCCATTTGTTGTATTCAACCCATAGGGTGATGCAGCCAGATACTTTAATCCTTTTAAAGAATGCTTTAATAAAATTCCGTCATCTTTTTTTGATTACAGTTTTTTTTGGCGGGTTATTATTAGCATTGCGGCGTTTGTTATTATTCCGTTTACCGTTATTAAATCTCCAAAAATCTTCAATTCTCCCATCAAATATAAAACTTTACGAGTGTTTTTTTTTAGGGCTTATCGGCATTATAGCTTTGTTACTAAGATGGCAAGGCATGGGCAGGGAGTTGTATTATGACGAAATATATACTTTGTTCAATTTTGTGCAAAAAGGGACGGTGTGGAGTTCTTTTTTCAATTTGGGTTCGTTAAATAATCACATAGGGTTTTCTTTATTAGCCCGTTTAAGTGTGTTTTTATTTGGGCCGGCAGAGTGGGCTCTGCGTTTACCTTCCCTGATTATCGGGATGTGCAGTCTTATTTTATTTTGGATATTTGTCCGGCGTTTATTGACAGCTCATGTTGCCATAGTGGCGTTATTTTTAATGGCTATTTTTCCGATACACGTCATGGCCTCTGTCAGCGCACGAGGTTATACCGGTATGGTTTTTTTTACTATTCTTTCTACTTATTTATTTTGGCACTTGATTCGTTGTCCTGGCAGTAAATATTCAACAGCCTATGTTATCGCGAATTTTTTAGGCGTTCTTTTTCATTTTTATTTTCTTACGGTTATTGCGGCTCAAGGATTAATGATGATGGGAATGTGTTTATATCAAATTGTTTTAAGGCCGAAGGAACCGGTTATCGGTCGAAACGCTTTTACCAACATCTGGAAATGTTTTTTTATAACAATTCTTTGTTTGATTTTATTTTGTGCTTTTATAGGGTCAAGATTGCTCGTTGAGACCCTGGGAGGCACTGGGGCACCGCCAAGGGCAGGAGGGAGTATTTTGCCTCATCTGTGGGATTATTTTACACAAGGGTGGGATTCTTGCTGGACGAAGATAATCGTTTTTATGTTCCTTTTGATCGGATTTATTTCACTCTGGAAAAAGAAGCGGTTTTTATGCTTTTATGCAGTTGTTCTTTTACTTGTACCAATGTCGCTGATAGCATTATTTATTACGGGGGAACGTTTTTTTGTTTTCTTCGTTCCTTTTTTCATCCTGATATTGACTCAAGGGATGGCTGAGATCTGGAATATAAGGAACGTTTTTTCCGATCGCTGGTTAAGATATGTCTATTCTTTTGGTGTGATATTTATTTTCTTGAATCTAACCGTAGGATTGGCACAAAAAGATTTGGTTGCGGCACATGAAAATGAGGGGTTCCGTTATGCTGTGCGGATAGTTGGAGAGCATGCTAATAGGCAAACCGCTATGTGTGCTATTGGTGATCTTTCAGCGATCCTTGTATATTATGCCCGGTATTATTCAAATTATGATGTCTCATTGCCAAAGAGTACTGATGAGTTTTATCGCTTAGTGTCAGGGGCCAAGACCATTTATTGTTTTCAATTTAGTAAAGGAAATCTTACTTCCAAAGAAAATAATATTGCTGAATATTTTAGGCAAAAGGGCACGTATTCATTTTTTGGAAGGTTAAAATTATTTGAAATTCATGTTTAAGGCCAAACTTCATAAAGGCAATACATTATTAAAACCGCTGTACGCTTTTTTCCTTTTAGCGGTAATTTTTATAACAGCTTTAATATTAAGACTTTATCCTGTAATACATGCTCCGGAGACCTTCAATAAAGGCTTTGGTTTTTTCGGTGACTCAGGTCTTTATCATTCTATCGGTTATAACCTATACAAAGGCAATGGTTTTTCAGGATCAAATAATGCCCTTGCCTTTGGCTTTAAAACTGAAGGCGTAAAGTTGGAATATGAACCTGCGGCTGTGCGCGCTCCGGTGTATCCGTTTTTTATTTCTGCAGTCTATAGATTTTTTTGCAGTGATGAGGATATGAAATCTCTGGAAGTATGGCACAAAAACTGGGACAAGGTCCGGATAGTCCAGTGCTTTCTTGACGCGATTGTATGCGTTTTGGTCTTTTTCATTTCAAGGACGATTTTTAATGGGACTTTCTTTCCGGCGCTGATATCTTCAGGGCTATATTGTTTTAGTTTTTATAATATTTTCTACACAAGAGCGTTACTGACAGAAAGTGTCACAACGTTCTTGCTTGCCGTCTTTTTGCTGCTATGTGTCCTTGCAATAAAACGTGATAAATTATATTTATGGGGAATGGCCGGATTGTCGTGCGGGTTGGTAGTCCTGACAAGGCCGGAATATCTTTTATTTCCAGCCGTTTTTATGTTTTACATGGTTTTTATCAACCGCAAACAAATTTTAAGTGCCGCTAAGAAAATTTTGGTATTTTTTATTACAGCTGCCGTTGTTGTGATGCCTTGGACAATAAGGAATTATCATGAATTTAAGGAATTCATTCCGGTTTCTGTGGGCTGTGTGGGGTTTAATATGTTTTTAGGCACATTTGAATCCAACAATGATTGGCTGGGCTGGATTAAAGACCTGCCTGACAGCGCGTTTGATACAAAAGAAGAGAAGCTCCGGGCTCAATTGTTATTCAGTTCTTATTTGGCGACATTTCCGACAGGAAGTATAAAAGTAAAAGATCTGGACGATTCACTAAAGGATTTGGCAATCAAGCGTATTAAAAAGTATCCTTTTGAATGTTTAAAACGCTGGGTAACGGCAGTGCCGAGGCTTTGGTATCAGTTCTACAAGCCTATGTATCTCAAGAAGGAGGCCTCTGGGTGGTTCTTTGTTTTTTATTTTATTTTTGCCTTATGCGGCCTGTGGAAGAGCACAAAAGAAGAAAGGGCTCTAATGGCCCCTGTATGCCTTTTATTTATTTATCTTAATCTGGTGCTTCTTCCTTTGTTCATAGAACCTCGCTATGGAGTACCTTTAATGCCTGGTATTATATGCGTGGCATCGATGGGTATCTGGAAAATTTCACGATCCCTTTTATGCGCAGAAGGAGAAAACAAATGAAGCAAAAACCGGAACTGCTTTATCTTGACTTGATGAAAAAAACACTTTCATTTACATTGTGGCCTGAGCCGCCCATGCCAATTATAATTTTCAACAGCGGACGCCCAGCTGTTATAAGATTTGTGGTCTCTGTCGTTTCGAAGGTCCTTGACTTAATAAAACTACAGATTGTTAAGAAACAAGACTTTTTGGAAAGTCGCAGGATAGTAGGGGGCATATGGCCAAGATACGCGGATACAATGATTGGGCTTAAACGTCTCGATAACCTGCAGTACTGTATTGAGACTGTATTAAGCGAGAAAATAAAAGGTGATTTTATTGAAACAGGGGTTTGGAGAGGAGGCGCATGTATTTTTATGCGGGCAGTACTTGCTGCCTACGCAATAGAAGACCGCAAAATTTTTGTTGCCGATTCTTTTGAGGGCCTGCCAAAGCCGGATGCCGATAAATATCCAGCTGATAAATCGGATAAAAATTATATTAATACTTACCTTGCTGTCTCAAAAGAGGATGTAGAAAATAATTTCAGGAAATACGGCCTGTTGGACAATCAAGTCGTTTTTTTAAAAGGTTGGTTTAAGGACACCCTTCCCCAAGCGCCCATAGAAAAGCTTTCAATTTTACGTCTTGATGGAGATATGTATGGTTCCACCATGGAGTCTTTGGAAAACCTGTATCCGAAATTATCAAGTGGCGGATTTTGTATTATTGATGATTACGCCTTGCCCGGCTGCGAATCGGCTGTGAATGACTTCAGGGCTAAATATATGATTAATGCAGAAATGAAGGAAATTGACTGGACCGGTAGATACTGGAAAAAAGAGTAACTTTGGCCGTCAAGTCCATGTTGCTTTCTTTTTCATTATCGGAGATTTTCTTCAATCGCAAAAGGGCTATGTTTGATTTTACAAAAGCGATTGAAGCAGGTTCCCGGGATCCGCAGGTTTATGTCAACCGGGGTGCTATTAATGCTCAAAAAGGCAACTTCACTCAAGCCATATCTGATTTTAGAAAAGCCATCGAAATAAATTCTCAATATGCAGACGCTTATTATAACCGGGCTGTTTTTTATTATCAGTTAAAAGAATACGATCGGGCTTGGGAAGATGTGTATCAAGCAGAAAAATTAGGAGCAGTTGTTAATGCAGGGTTCATCAACACGCTTAAACAGGCATCGGATAAAGGCCATTAAATCACGTTGGGTCAAATAGCCATGTTATTTAGTTCGTAGCGGACCTTGTGTCCGTCCGTTCTATGATTACTAAAAAATATTTCCTTTTTTAATCCTGCCATCAACGGAAGAAAGCGCTGCCTCAATAGGCGGCTTCTGGCCTTGTTTTAGCCCAAAAAACATGTTATATATAAGATATACTCTTATTTCTTACTCTTTATTCCGTATTTCATAAAATTGTGACCTTTAAACGGTTATGAGTGCCATCATCACGCCGATCAAGGTTACAAATTCATTGTAAATAAATAACAATCAAATAAAAGGAGAAGGCTTATGAAAACAAGAATGAATTTCTTATTATTGGGAAGCGCGCTGTTCGTTATGTTTTTTTCTTGCACCTCGGCATATTCATTTGAGGTCAAAGCAATAGCCGAGCAATATGTAAACGCTGGGGGAAATTATGTGCAGGCCAAGCTGGAAGTGCTCAATGACAGCAGTTCTGTGATTACTCCAAAAAGTGCAACTTATAGTCTTTATCAAGCGCAGGGTCAGCAGTACTCAATGGAATTGACTCCGGTATGGGTACCACTAGGCCAGGGGAGCTTGGTGATAGCTCCTATAGTGAAATCAGCTGGGCAGTATACAGTACTTTCAGTGCCGGCAAATTCAATCGCAGTGGTTGGAGAGGGGCTTATATTTAATTACTCTACAGGCACCAACGCCTTATTAGCACCAGGCACATATTTATTGGTAGTAAATTTTACCGGCACAGCAGCAAGAGGAGCAAAAGTTACCGGTACCGGAGCCACAACATTTAAAGTTGGCAGTACCTATCAGTGGTAAATTTTAAATCTTTGATTGAGTTTAAAAGAACCCGGCTTGTAAATATTTTTTTCCGAAAAAATTTTGCAAGCCGGGTCTGTTTGACAGGTAAAAATAGTGGTATTACACTATGCATAAATCCGAAAGTCTTACTTGATTTAAATTGACCTGCCCCTATTAGTTGAGCCACCTGTTGTGTAGTAGTTCTGGCCTGTTTAACTGTATTGTTTCTGGTGCTGGCGGGCGATAACCCAACGAGCTGTGCGGCCTGATGGTGTTATATTCAACCCTCCAACGTTCTATTAAAACCTGCGATTCATAAAGCGTATCAAAAATCTCACGATTCAGCAACTCATTGCGTAACTTGCCATTGAACGATTCAATATAACCATTCTCCCATGGGCTGCCGGGTTCAATGAATAAAGTATTAACACCTTGGCGTTTGAGCCAAAAACGTACACGCCTGGCTATAAATTCCGGCCCATTGTCTGAACGTAAATATTGCGGCGTTCCGCGTTCTACGAATAATCGTGATAAGACCTCAATGACATTTGCTGAATTTAACCTTCGATCAACCTCAATAACCAAACATTCACGGGTAAATTCATCAATGATGTTAAGCATCCTGATAGGCCTGCCATTGTGCGTTCTGTCCATGACAAAATCATAACTCCAGACATGATTCTTATACCTTGGACGTAAACGTACACAGGAACCATCATTAAGCCATAAACGTCTTCGTTTGGGCTGTTTTTGCGGGACTTTTAATCCTTCCCG
>JADFXH010000007.1 GCA_015233675.1 Candidatus Omnitrophota bacterium | reverse complement strand
TTTTATGACTAAAATAAAGAGAAAAGGTTCAGCCCTTAATAAGGTTGTGACAAATAGCAAAGTTAAGGCCAATGTCGCGAAAAATGTTTTAAAAAATATTTCTTTTGGGGCCGGAGTGCTGTATCACAAGGTCAGCAAAGCCGCTCAAGCTGTCCGTCCAGCTAACTGGAAGGTTGCAAGGAAGGCTGTTAAAACGAAGATCGTCAAGAAAACCGCGCCTGTTAAACCGGAAATGAATTAAACGAAATACCCTTAATGGCTTCTAAAAATCCTCATCTTCAAGTAGCTTGGACTATGGGCATGCTCGCAGGGCGTGCCTGGCGCGGTATTACCGGCTTGAAGAATATCACCCTCAAGACAGGCTCAAAGTCTAAAACACGTTTTCTTCCCAAGGAAGATATTGATAAGATCGTTTCTCAACAAGTCTCGCCTTTTAATCCTGAACAGCATGAACTGACTCTGCAGGAATATGACCGTCGCCTGAAGGCCATGTCTGAAGCCATTCGCGCCCTTCAGGAAAAGATAGTAGAATTGCAGTTAAGCGGCAATTTGAACGCCCGGACCATGGCACAGGCCATCGGCTCGGTTGAGAGCTCTGAGAACTTTAGCGTTGATGAAAGGAACATCCTGGCGACGATTCTCAAGCAGAACATTGTTCTGCAAAAACCGGAACTTGTTAAAAATAAATCTGAAGATGGGGAATTGATAACTGTAAGTTAAGAAAGGAAGATTGTGATGGTTAAGAAAGGCACGGTCAATAAACATGAGAATGTCAATGTTTCCACTTCAAAGGAAGCGAGTTCTTTTGCGTCTGAGGCTGAAGCTCTTTTTGTCGGCATTGACTTGGGGACATCCTCCTCGGTTATTGCGGCAAGCAACGGTGTGCGTGAAGTAGTCCCTTCTTTTGTGGGTTTCCCTAAAGATAATATCGCCGAAGAGCTGTTGGGCAGTGAGCCATTGTTTGGTGATGACGCTCTTAAGCACCGTTTATCTGTGGAGCTTGTCCGGCCGCTGGCCCGTGGTGTTATCCAGGAATCAAAAACCGGTGAGAATATTAATTTGAAAGCGGCCCAGCTATTGGTCAAGCACCTGCTTCAGCTGGCCCGTCCGAAACCAGGACAGCATGTTTATGGTGTTATCGGTGCTCCGGCGCGTGCCAGTATTGCCAGCAAGAAAATTTTGATTGATGCCGCCCGTGGAATTTTAAATGCGGTGATGATATGTTCAGAACCGTTCTCAGTGGCGTATGGGCTGGGGATTTTAGACAGAGCTCTTATCATCGACATTGGCGCCGGGACTGTGGACCTCTGCCGCCTGCATGGCACTTTGCCGTCTGATGAAGACCAGATTACGTTTGACAAGGCAGGGGATTATGTGGATGAACAGTTTGCAAAAGCTATCAAAGCCAAGCATCCTGACGTCCAGTTTACTATCAACATGATCAAATCTCTTAAAGAAAAGCATGGTTTTGTCGCTGATAGCGCGGATAAGATCATGGCTAAATTCCCGGTCAAGGGACGTCCGCTGGAAGTTGATATTACCAATGAACTGCGCGCGGCTTGCCGAAGCATAGTGCCGCCGATCATTGATTCGATAGCAGAATTGATTGCCTCCTATGATCCTGAGTTCCAGGAAGACCTTCGTAATAATGTCATTCTTGCCGGCGGTGGAAGCCAGATGATAGGCCTGCCTAAATTAGTCGAGGAAGGCATGAAGGAATTAGGAGGAGGCAAAGCGAGGCGCGTGGAAGAACCGGTTTTTGCCGGTGCTAACGGTGCGCTTAAGATGGCCAAACGTATGCCAAGGAATTTTTGGCAGATATTGGCCTAAATTTACGGACAATGCAACAAGGAGAAAGGGGTATAGAATATGGAAATTTCTCTGTTGGGTCTGCTTTATTTCGTTGTCGTCATTATTGCATTGGTTGATATTTTCAAGGGAAGTTTATCAGCTTTAAAGAAGGTTCTCTGGGGCATTGTGGTTTTCGCAGTACCGGTTGTGGGGATCATTCTTTATTATTTGCTGGGACGTACGCAAAACTCGTAGTTTAGATATATTTAAAAGGAGGATCTAATATGGAACCTATTTCATTAACCACGGCAGGGGTTATCCTTTTGTCTATGGCTGCGGGGGCTATGCTTACAAATCTTTTTAAGAAGAAGTCATGCTGTTCTTCGCAACTTGATGATATAACTTCAAGTTCCATTGACAGTGAAAAAGAAAAAGCTATTAATACCCTGGTTTCGAAGAAAAGTTGAAACCCTGCCTTTACGTGCCATTGCGAACGGCTAAAGGTCGTGAAGCAATCTGTTAAGAATTAATTTAATGCCCCCAAGTGTATTTAACATATCTTGGGGGCTTTTCTATTGTAGGATCTTTTGTTTTATCTGGACACTCATTTTAAATTTAGTACAATTAAAAAAGTAACTTCGTTACTTTAAATAATATATGAAAAAGTGGTATCAGCCTGCGGAAGGATAGCGTGTTATGTATGAGAAGAGATATTGTTTGCGAAACATTTAGGGATTTTTCGCCAAAAGTTGGCTAGGTTTTACAGTAAAAATGTTCCAAATGAAGAGAAGCTTTAGAACATTTTTGCTGTAAACCGACGCCAACGGCGAAAATATCCCGTTGAGCAAATAATATCTCTTCTCATATATAACCTGCAAGAATTTAGACAGAATCTAAGAAATAGTTTGGAGGTATCTATGAAAACGGGGAAAATTTGGGTTTTAGTAATGGCTATTATCCTTGGGCTGTCGATGATTACGCCTGCCATGGCCCAGAACAAGGTGACATTATTGAATGTGTCTTATGATCCGACACGCGAGCTGTATCAGGCTTTTAATAAGGCGTTTGCTGATTATTGGTTTAAAAAAACCGGCAGTGTTGTTCAGGTCAACCAGTCGCATGGCGGAAGCGGCAAACAGGCCCGTGCTGTTATCGACGGACTAGATGCCGATGTGGTCACGCTGGCGTTAGCCTATGATATTGATGCCATTGCCCAAAAGTCCGGCCTGCTTCCTAAAGACTGGCAGGTGCGTCTGCCTAATAACAGTGCTCCTTACACATCAACCATTGTTTTTCTCGTACGCAAAGGCAATCCTAAGAACATCAAGGATTGGGATGATTTGGTTAAGCCCGGTGTTTCGGTGATCACTCCGAATCCTAAAACTTCCGGCGGGGCTCGATGGAATTATTTAGCGGCTTGGGGCTATGCCTTGAAGAAATGGAATGACGACGATAGTAAGGCCATGGAATTTGTGAAGGCGCTTTTTAAGAACGTGCCGGTGTTAGATTCCGGAGCGCGCGGATCGACGACAACGTTTGTGGAGCGCAAGATAGGGGATGTCCTCATTGCCTGGGAAAACGAGGCGTACCTTGTCGTTAACCAGTTAGGCCAGGGGGAGTATGAGATCATAACACCTTCCTTAAGCATCCTTGCCGAACCTTCAGTGGCCCTTCTCGATGCTAATGTTGATCGCCACCACGCTCGCCAGATAGCTCAGGCTTATCTGGAATACCTTTATTCGCCTCAGGGTCAAGAGATAGCGGCCCAGAATTATTACCGCCCCCGCCTGCAAGCGGTCGCGGCTAAATATGCCTCACATTTCCCGAAAGTGGACTTAATCACGGTTGATAAAGTTTTCGGGGGCTGGCAGAAAGCGCAAAAAACACATTTTGCGGATAAAGGCACTTTTGATCAGATTTATCAGGTAAATTAAATGAGAATGGGCATGTCCAGACGATTTGTCCAAAAAAGCATTTTACCGGGGTTTTCGCTCTCTTTGGGGTTTACGATATTTTATCTGAGCCTCATCGTTTTGATCCCTTTGTCCATGGTTTTTTTCAAGGCTTCTTCGATGGGGGCCAAAGATTTTCTTGAGGTGATCATGGCCCCGCGGACCTTGGCGGCCTATCGGTTAAGTTTTACGACCGCGCTTTTAAGCGCCGGAATAAACGCTGTATTCGGACTTATTGTTGCCTGGGTTTTGGTGAGATACTCCTTCCCGGGCAAGAGGATCATGGATGCTCTGGTCGATTTTCCTCTGGCTTTACCCACGGCCGTGGCCGGTATTGCCTTGACCGAACTTTACACACCGACAGGTTGGATCGGACAATGCCTTTCAACGGTTGGGGTCAAGGCGGCATTTACTCCTTTTGGCATAACCATTGCTTTAACATTTATCGGCTTGCCGTTTGTGGTCAGGACCATTCAGCCTGTTTTGGAGGATATGGATCCTCAGATCGAAGAGGCCGCCGCATCTTTGGGAGCTAACCGCTGGCAGGTGGTCTCGAAGATCATTCTTCCGGTCATTTTTCCGGCGCTTTTGACAGGAGTGACCCTGGCCTTTGCCCGTGCCATAGGTGAGTACGGCTCTGTTATTTTTATCGCCGGTAATATGCCGATGAAAACAGAGATCGTGCCCCTTCTTATTATGACAAAACTGGAACAATATGATTATACGGGTGCGACAGCCATTGCTATCGGTATGCTGGTAATTTCATTCTTGTTATTAGCCGCCGCTAATTTTTTCCAATGGCTGATGTCAAAGAATTTGGGAAAGGTTTAAAATAGGAAATCATGAACTCACGCACTGAACCCTGTTTCGTAAAATATTTACTTATATCGGTCGCGTTGATTTTTTTCGGTCTTTTTATTGTTTTACCTTTGGCCTGTGTTTTTCATAATGCTTTTGCCAAAGGATGGGTATTTTATCTTAAGACCCTTCAGGATCCCGATGCGCTGGCGGCGATGAGGATGACCTTGATCGTGGCGTTGGTGGCGGTGCCTTTGAATTTGATATTCGGAGTGGCCGCCTCATGGGCAATCGCCAAATTTGATTTTAAAGGCAAGGGACTGCTTTTATCGTTTATTGACCTTCCGCTCTCGGTATCACCGGTGATCGCGGGGTTTATCTTTGTTTTACTGTTTGGCGCGCAGGGATATTTGGGCCCTTGGCTTATCACCCATAATATCCGTATCATATTTGCCATGCCGGGTATTATTTTGGCCACGATTTTTGTGACATTTCCGATGGTCGCCCGTGAGCTTATTCCTATCATGAAGTCTCAGGGAAATGAGGAAGAGGAGGCTGCCATAACGCTGGGCGCCAGCGGATGGAAAACTTTCTGGCTTGTTTCTGTCCCAAATATCCGATGGGGGATTTTGTATGGGATCATCCTGTGCAATGCCCGTGCGATGGGGGAGTTCGGTGCGGTTTCGGTCGTCTCCGGGCATATCCGTGGGCTGACTAATACCTTGCCGTTACATGTTGAGATCTTGTATAACGAATATCAGTCGGCCGCGGCCTTCGCGGCGGCGTCGGTCTTAGCGCTTTTAGCGATCATTACTTTAATCGCCAAAAGTGCAATTGAAGCGACCATCCGTCAAGGCCAGCGACAGAATTGAAATTATGTCATTCTGAGCGAAGCGAAGAATCTAAAGGCGCCTTAAGATCCTTGGGCCTGATGGCCTCAGGATGACAGGGAATTTAAACTTGGGAAGGGTGATGATGCGTGCTAAAGAATTTGATCAACAAATAATAAAGATGCAACTAACAGGCCTATATGTCGAGAGAGCGCAACAGATCTCAGAGATTTTCAGTGTCTTCATTTTTTTAGGCGGAAGCATTGTTTTGTTGGGATGGGTTTTTGATATCCCGGATTTAAAGAGTATTTATACGGGCTTGGCCGCGATGAGGCCAAACACGGCGCTGTGTTTTGTTATCACTGGATTGGCGTTGTGGTGTCTTGGTAAAAAACGGATGGACAAGATACGGTTTCGTCTAACTGCAGCATTATGTGTTACTGTGCTTTTATTGATAGGACTTGGGACGTTGTGCGAATATATTCTTAAATGTGACATGGGGATTGACCGGATATTATTCAAACAGGCTCCCGTAGCCTCCTTGACGGCTTCCATTGCTAGAATGTCATTTAACACTGCGATCAATTTTTTATTGAGCGGTATGGCATTGCTAATCGCTGTCATCAAAAAGACGAAATTAAATATTGTGATGCAGTGTTTGGTTCTGATAGTCGGTTTCAGTTCTTTTTTATCTTTGATCGGTTATTGGTATGGGGCTCCATCGTTTTATATTGGCGAAAAGTTTAGCAGGGTCATGGCTTTACATACTATGGTCTTATTTATCCTGACGGCTTTGGGCACTTTATTTTTGAGGCCTGATAGTGGCCTGATGTCTGAAATTACCAGCGATTTTACCGGTGGCAGGATTTTTCGTCGTCTATTGCCTATTGCGATCATAGTCCCGGTCGGGATGGGATTTCTTAAGCTATTTGCACAAAAGAACCTGCAGTTGAGCAATGAGTTCGGCGTATCACTTGTGGCGATGGGGAATATTTCTGCAATATTAATATACATTTATTTTCTTTCAGTATTATTGAATCGTGGTGAGATTAAACGTAAGGAATTGGAGTTGGCTTCGAATCAGTTTAGGGAGTCTAATGAAGCAAGGCAGCAGGCTTTGCTGGATTTGAGTCTAAAGAGCGAATTGTCTTCCAGTGAAATTGCAAACTACTCATTGGAAACAGGCATTGATCAGACGCATAGTAAAATCGGCTATATTGCTTTTGTTAACGAGGACGAAACAGTGCTGACGATGCAATACTGGTCGAAATCGGCCATGGCCGAGTGTTCTGTGATTAATAAACCGATTGTTTATGCCATCAAGGATACAGGGTTGTGGGGGGAAGCTGTACGCCGCCGCGAAGCTGTTATCAACAATGATTACGCCGCGCCACATCCTGCTAAGAAAGGGACTCCTGCGGGACATGTTAAGCTGACCCGTCATATGAATATTCCGGTGTTCGATAAACAGAAGGTTGTTGCGGTAGCTGGGGTTGGTAATAAGGAAGCGGATTATACCCAGTCTGATGTGACTGCGTTGACGCTAATGATGGAAGGTATGTGGCGGCTAATCAGTCATAAGCGGGCGGAAGAAGCTTTGATAGCGGCTAATCAGCAGTTGCAAGCGAATGAACAGCAATTAAGAGCCTCTAACCAGCAGCTTTCAGCAAATGAACAGCAATTAAGGGCGGCTAACCAGCAATTGGCGGCAACAGAACAGGAGCTCAGGGCGTCAAAGACGATCTTGGAAGAAAAAATAAAAGATCGTACCAAAGAATTAGAAGAATCAAAATCTTCTCTGGAAGTGCAGGTGAAGGAAAAGACTTGGGATCTGCATGAAAAGATGGCGAGTTTGGAAAGAGTGAACAAGATAATGATTGATAGGGAACTCAGGGTAATTGAGATAAAGAAAGAAGTAAACCAATTGTGTAGAGAATTAGGAAAACCAGAGCTATATGGTGTGTCCTAAAACAATAGATGTCGCTACAGGGGAAATCGTTGTCAGTAAGTCGGGAGATATTCTCAGGTCTTCTGCGATCGGGTCCTGCGTTGTCGTCTGTGCATACTGCAGGCAGAAAAGGGTAGGCGGCTTAGCGCATATCATGCTTCCCGGCTATTGCCCCCATGACAGGATTATTGATAAGACAAATTATGCAGAAAATGCCATCGAAGAACTTTTATGCCAAATGAACAGGTTCCAAGCCGATATGGAACATCTTGATGTTTGTTTGGTCGGTGCCGCCAATGTCCTTAAGAGGCCGGAGGATACAGTGGCGTATCACAATATAGATTCAGTCACTGACATTTTGAGGAAGAAAAGAATAAATGTTCAAGCACAATCAGTCGGCGGGACAAACCGAAGAAGCGCCACGCTTGATACTGCTAAGGGATGTGTATTATTCACTGAAGGCGATGGAGCGACAAAGCTTTTATGGACTGTGGAAAGTTAAAAGAGCAGAATAATTCCATCCCCCTTGTGGGGAGGGTTAGGGAGGGGGGAGAGGTTATCCCATGAGTATTGAGTTAAAGCATGTTTACAAGAAATTCGGCAACTTTAAGGCCCTGGATGATGTAAGCCTCAAGATCGAAGACGGAGAGCTGTTGGCTCTTTTAGGACCTTCCGGGTCAGGCAAGACAACTTTATTGCGTGTTGTCGCAGGGCTAGATTCCTTTGATGAGGGGCAAGTCCTCTTTAGCGGCCGTGACGCGCAGGATCAGAAGGCCCGTGAGCGCGGAGTCGGGTTTGTTTTTCAGCACTATGCCCTTTTCCGGCACATGACGGTTTTTGATAATATCGCTTTTGGTTTGAATGTCCAGCCCGGCAAAATACGGCCTTCCCGTCAGGAAATCAGGGCTAAGGTCATGGAATTATTGAATTTAGTCCAGCTGGAGTGGCTGGCAGAACGCTATCCCTGGCAACTTTCCGGCGGTCAACGCCAGAGGATAGCACTGGCAAGGGCGCTGGCGGTGCGGCCTAAAGTCCTTCTTTTGGATGAACCGTTCGGGTCTTTGGACGCCCAGGTGAGAAAAGAACTGCGCGCATGGCTGAGGCGTTTTCACGATGAATTTCATATCACAACTATTTTTGTTACCCATGACCAGGAAGAGGCGCTGGAAGTCGCAGACCGGATCGTGGTCATGAATAAAGGCATGCTTGTACAGGTTGGGACTCCGGAGGATGTTTTTCACAATCCTGTTAATTCGTTCGTTTTAAGTTTTTTGGGGAATGTGAATTTTTTCCACTGCCGGCTTGAACAGGGAAAGGCCATGATCGGAGACACGGCATTAGAGGTCCCGGGTTTGTCCGTAGACCAGCCGCAGACGGCCAAGCTTTATGTTCGCCCGAACCAGTTTAAGATCTCCAGGGTTTTTACGAAAGCGGCGTTAAAGGCCATTGTTGAGTATGTAAATCCGGCTGGAACGATTGTGAAGGTGAATCTCAAGACGATTGATTCCGGCGAGCGGATCCTTGTGGAGATCACACAGGAAGAATTTAAGCAGTCCAAGATCAGGAAGCATGAGAAGGTCTACGTAAGCCTCAAAGATGTTTCTTATTCGGAATATGTCCAAGACGATCCTTAAGTATATACTTGGTATTTTGTTTCTTTTGGGGGCGGCCGTTGTTTTATGGGGCGGTTCCTGGTTTCATGTCTTTGAGAAGAATGAATTAGATGTTTTGGATTTGATGTTCCGCCTTCGCCCGCCTATAGCTGTGACCGATCGGGTTGTTATTATTGAAATTGATAATAGCACTATAAAAAAGATCGGTCATTTTCCTTTTCACCGCGGTTATCATGCAAAATTGATTGATGCCCTTGTCCGTGCGGGTGCGAAGGCTCTTGTTTTTGATATTTTTTTTAGTGAGCCCCGCAGCGGGGACAAGGACATGCTCGACGCCATGAGCGCGGGCCGTAATGTATATTTACCCTACGTGTTTGAACTGGCTCCTCAAAAGCCTAATGAAATGGCCCGGGCTGTTAATTATTCTGCACAAAATCTCTCCCCTTTCGTGAGTGTTGCCAAAGGGACAGGGTATATCAATGTCATCTCTGATCCTGACGGGAAATTTAGAAGGGTCCCGTTGTTTGTTCACTACGGGAAAGTAAAATATCCTGCTTTGGCCTTGCTGGTAGGCAGTGACTATCTGGGAACATCTTTGGCCCAAGATAAAATTCCGCTGGATGAGAATTCAAATTTGATCGTCAATTTTGCGGGTAAGTGGGTGAATACCTATCAACATTATTCTTTTGGTGACGTTGTTGAGTCCTATGAAGATCAAACAGTCGGAAAAAAACCTGTTTTGGATCTTAATATTTTTAAGGGCAAGATTTGCCTGGTGGGATATACAGCTGACGGGACGACAGATCTGCACCCCAGTCCGTTGGAGCCCCTGTATCCCTCTATCGGGATCCATGCCGATATTATTAATTCCATGATTCATAAGAAATTTATTGCCAGGGCATCGCGGGTGATGAACTTGTGGATCCTTGTTGCCTTAGGGGTCTTGATTTTAGCGGCGTCACTCAGGGCTTCGCCTTTGCAAGCATTCGGGTTTCTTTTAGAGATTGAGGCTATATTTGTGATTATAAGCGTGATGCTTTTTAATAAGCTTGGTCTTTGGATCGACGTCTTTTATCCGCTTTTAATAACGGGCCTTGTGTATCTTTTGTGCACTTTGTACAAGTCCATTCTTCATTTTAAGGAGAGGATTATTCTGGAGAACGAATTTAAAATTGCTAAACAGATACAAGAAAGCTTTGTGCCTGCAGCCCTTCCTGAGGTTGATGGTTTTGATATGGCGGCTGTAATGATGAGCGCGCGCGAGGTTGGCGGGGATCTTTATGATGTGATTAAGTTTGATGAGGGGACTCTCGGGGTTATGGTGGGGGATGTTGCGGGTAAGGGGATATCGGCCAGCCTTTTTATGACCATGACCGTCAGTTCTTTTAAGTTTTTTGCCAAGCCGCAGGTGCGACCGCAAGAAACCCTGTTTAGCCTGAATGAAAAGATCTTCCGGGAAACCGCATCCAATCGTTTCGTAACGCTATATTATTCCCTTTTTAACCTTAAAACGCGCGTCATGTCTTATGCCAATGGCGGGCATCTTCCTGTTTTGTATTTGGCGAAGGACCGTAAAGATGCCATTGCCCTTGATGTTGATGAGGGGTTGCCCTTGGGCATGATGAATAGTGCGTATTCAGGCCGGCAGATAAAATTTGACTCTGGAGATGTTTTTATTTATTATACGGACGGTATTACCGAGGCCTCTAACACTCAAAAAGAAATGTACGGCTTCGAGAGGCTGAAAGCCTTGGTCCAGATAAAGAGAAGCTTATTAGCAGGGCAATTGCTCGATGAAATTGTCAAAGATGTGATGAAATTCCAGGGCAAGCGCAAACAGCAGGACGATATTACTCTTATCGTCATCAAGGTTTTGTAATTTATGATCTGAATGACAGTAATGTTAGAGTAGGAGTCATAACAATGGATGTCAAGACCGAAAAGATCAATGATGTTGCTCTGGTGGTATTGGCTGGCGAGCTCAATATGGATAACTCCAACACCTTGCGGGTGGCTTTTAAGAAAATCTTAAAGGAGAATTCTAGGAAAATCCTGGTAGATTTTGAAAAGCTTGTCTTTATTGACAGTTCGGGGATCGCGACCTTGATTGAGATGTTTCAAAATTTGGGCAAGTTAAACGGGCGTATGTGCCTATGTAATGTCAATAAAAGGATTATTGGCGTGTTTGAGGTTACCAAGGTCCAGAAACTCTTTAATATATTTGTGACCCGTGAAGAGGCCTTAAGGAGTTTTTGTGAGGCCCAATAATACCATACCCGGCAGTTTTTTTATTTTAAAAAAAGCGGAAAAGATCGGTTCTTTTGTTTTAAGCTGGTGGCGTATTGGTGTTGAAGGTGTGAGCCTTTTCTTTAATACTTTTTATTGGATTTTTGTCGGCCCTTTTCGTGGTAAGCCTATTGATTTTAAAGCGCTTTTGGCGCAAATGGTTTTTATGGGCTATGAATCTTTCGGGATTGTGTTTTTTGTCACTTTTTTTACCGGTATTGTTCTGGCGATGCAATCTGCTCATCAGTTAAGCCAGATGGGCGGGACCATCTATGTCGCAAGCCTTGTGACAATCTCACTTTGCCGCGAATTGGGCCCGGTCTTAACTGCCCTTGTCCTTGCCGGTCGTATTGGCGCCTCGATCACCGCGGAGATCGGTTCAATGAAGGTCAAT
Organism: Candidatus Omnitrophota bacterium; assembly: GCA_015233675.1. GTDB lineage: Bacteria > Omnitrophota > Gorgyraeia > Zapsychrales > Fredricksoniimonadaceae > JABDGZ01. The sequence goes on along the minus strand of JADFXH010000007.1, from coordinate 113,313 downwards.
GAGCAGATCGAAGCGCTCGATACCATGGGGATTGATCCTGTCCGTTATATGGTTGTTCCTAAATTTTTGGCGTTATTGTTCATGCTGCCGATTTTAACGGTAGTTGGGGATGCCTCAGGCATGTTTGGCGGTTACATGATCGGCGTTTATAACTTAAAGATCAACGCCGGACTTTATATTCAGACGGCTTTCAAATTCTTAACGATCAAGGATATTTATACCGGCCTCTCCAAGAGTTTGATTTTTGCAGTTATCATTACTATGGTAGGGGTTTATCAGGGATTAAAAACAAATGGCGGGGCAGTGGGGGTTGGCCGGGCTACGACTGTTAGTGTAGTTGCGAGTTTTATTCTGATTATCCTGGCCGATTGTGTCATGACAGGGATCTATTTTTTTGTGAAAATGTGATTATGGCCGATCAACCTGATATTATTCTTTCTGCGCGTCAAATAGATAAATTTTATAATGGTCGTCAGGTTTTAGATAAGGTTTCTTTTGATGTGCGCCGTGGTGAGATCTTTGTTATTTTAGGGGGTTCGGGCTGCGGCAAAAGCACGATGCTTAGGATTATGGCGGGCGGTGTGGAGCCGACTTCAGGTCAGGTTTATTTTAACGGCCGGGACATGAGCTCGGTTAAAGGTGAAGAACGTGAGAAAATCCGCCGGTGTTTTGGGATGAGTTTTCAGTCAGCAGCGCTTCTGGATTTTTTAAACGTGGAGGAGAACGTAAGTCTGCCGATTAAGGAGCATACCAAGCTGGATCCGCATATCATCAGCATTATGGCCCAGACAAAATTAAATTTGGTTGGCCTTGGTGGGTTTGAGAAATTTATGCCGAATGAACTTTCCGGCGGTATGCGAAAGCGCGCAGGGTTGGCGAGGGCTATTGCGATGGATCCCCAGATCGTTTTTTATGATGAACCGACAGCAGGCCTTGATCCGGTTGTTTGCGCGGTGGTGGACCGTTTAATCGTTGACCTGACAAAAAAATTGCAGATCACATCGATTGTGGTGACACATAATATGGAAAGCGTCTTTCGCATTGCCGACCGTGTGGCTATGCTTTATCAGGGCAGGCTTTTACAAGTGGGAACAGCACAAGAGATCAAAGATTCGGCAGACCCTGTTATTCGGCAATTTATCCGCGGAGACATCGAGGGGCCGATTCAAATGTCATAGGCTTTATATTTCCCTCCCCCTTGTGGGGAGGCTTAGGGAGGGGGCACATCGACGTATGCATCTTAACAATGAGACAAAGATTGGTTTAATGGTGATGGCGGGTGTGGTTATTTTGTTTGGGCTAACGGTAAAAGCCGGGAATTTTACGCTCAAGAAAGATGGTTACCGAATCAAAACTGACTTTAGCGAGATTGATGGGGTTAGCAGGAATTCGCCTGTTATGCTCAACGGATTAGAGGTCGGGGTTGTGGAAGATATCCAGATTAAATATGAACCTGACCAGACAGTTATGGAACTGACGTTGTGGCTTAAGAGCACCGCAAAGCTCAAGCAAGGTACCCATGCTATGATCAAGAATCTTGGATTTATGGGGGAAAAATATATCGGTTTGACAGCCGGAGACCCGCACGGCGCTTATCTTGGGGACGGCGCTTTGGTCCAGGGGCAAACTCCTGTGGATTTTAATCAACTTATGGGCGATGGCCATGAATTGTTAGATAAGGCCGGAGAAGTTGCTACTGATATCGATTTGCGTTTAAAGTCCAATCAAAAGAACATAGATGAAATTTTGTCTAATTTTAACATTATGTCGCTGCATTTACAGGCCGCTTCAGCCAATTTGGAAGATATGTCTTCTAATTTAAAGAAAAATCCATGGAAGCTTTTGTTCCATGGAAAGGAAAAGAAATAGTTATGGAGTCAGGTGAGGGGCGTTTGAAAGCACAAGTGATTATTGATGAAAGCATTCCTTCAAGACTGCACCTTGTGCCAGTGTTTATTGCCAGCGCTGTTGGGAAGCTGGGGGATTTACAGATGGGAGAAGACACGGTCTTTGATCTTAAACTTTGTCTTCATGAAGCTGTTGTGAATGCCATCAGGCATGGTAATAAAGAGAAGAGCGAGTTGCCTGTTCATGTTGTTATAAAAACAGAAAATAACGAAATGATCATGGAAGTCACAGATCAGGGTAAAGGCTTTGATTTTAGCCGGATCCCGGATCCAACTACAAAAGAAAATATTGGGAAACTGCATGGACGCGGGGTGTATCTGATCCAGAGCGCGATGGATGGTGTTAAATTCTTAAACGGAGGCCGGACCATTAAAATGGTCAAGGCTTTAAAGACGAATACTTAAAGAAGAGGGTGAAAGTGGAAATCAAGCTTGAGAAAATAAACGATATTACGCTCGTTACGTTAAACGGCGATCTTAATATGGACAATTCTTACAGAGTGCGGGAGACTTTTAAGAAGATATTAAAAGAGAAGAGGGCAAAAGTCCTGATCGATTTTCACAAGGTCCCGTTTGTTGACTCTTCAGGGATATCGCTTCTTCTTGAGATCGTTCAGAGCTTCGGGAAAGCCAATGGCAGGATGTGTTTGTGTCATGTTAACAAGAAGATCATTTCTGTCTTTGAGATCACGAAAGTCCATAAATTATTTAATATATTTGACAGCCATGAAGCCGCTTTAAGGAGCTTTTAAGATGTCCCAGGAGAAAAAATCAGTAGAACAGCAGGCCCATGATCTTCTTGAACATGAAAATTATCAGGAAGCGGCCCAGCTGTATCTTCGGGCAGCTAAAGATTATCAGCGGCAGGATAAACATGACCGGGCCGCAATTTGTCTAGCTGCCTCAGCAAGCAGTCGGGCGCTGATTTTGGGGGAAAAGACATTTCACCATGTGGCGTTCTTATATGAGGAAGGGGCTCAAGAGGCCCAAGCTGCGAATGATCTTGAATATGCTTCGATGCTTTACAAATATGCGGCGATTGCCTATGAAAGGGATAACAATAATAATTCTCTGTCAGAATGCTTTTTTAAATCCAAGGAGGCGCACCGCAGGTACCTGTTGGAGAGTCTTTTGCATGTAAATTTTAAACAGTTTACCCAGCGGATCGTTCCTTTGATCTCGGCAACTATTGCCTATTTTTTATGGGGGTATGGTGAACGCCCTCACCGGATTATACTTTTCGGTTTAGCGCTGATCCTTATTTTTGCGTTATTTTATACACACGGCACCCTCATAAGGGACAATGTTGCCATTAAACCAAATTTCTTTCAGTCCGCTTATTTTAGTTTTACCACTTACACAAAGGTGGCGGCAGAAGAGAATATGCTTCCTGTAGGTTTTAACAAAGTTTTTGCTGTTATTGAATCGTTTATTGGTATCTTTACGCTCCCACTTTATCTTACCGGCTTGTGCCGCAAGTATTTGAGATATTAAAGATTGAATTCAACAATTTCAACAATTTCACACCAAAAACACCCGCAGGACCTTAAGGAATATTATGAGGTCAGGCCTTTTTTTGGAACAACTGTGTGGATCCATTGTTTCTATGATGCCGCCATTGATATGTCCAAGGCGGCCAAGGCCTGTTGGCAGGTAGCTGACAGGATACAGACCTACATGAATGTGTATGCGGAACCTCAGGAAGGAAGTTTGAGTTGGCTTAACAGTGCCGGATGTCAGGGCGTTCATGTTCATAAAGATATTTTTAAGCTTCTGAAACATTCTATTGAGTATTCACGCCTGACTGGCGGGGCGTATGATGTTACGATATTTCCATTGGTTAAGTTATGGAAAAATGCGGCAAAAGAAGGGATTGTCCCGCAAAAAGAGCTTCTGGAAAGTGTTAGAGATCAGGTCGGCTGGCAGCACATTACCCTTTTTAAGCCGGATCTTGTCTTTTTGATGAAAAAAGGCATGATGGTAGATTTGGGCTCACCGGCATCAGGGTATTTCTGCGATGAGGTTGCCAGGATTCTTGATGCTCATCAGATCAGGCATTTTATGGTTGATGGGGGAGGCGAGATATTTTGCCGCGGGAAAAACAAGGGTATAAGCCCCTGGCGCGTAGGTGTCCAGGATCCCTTTGATAAAGCCAAAATATGCATTGATTTAGAGCTGCAAGATAAGGGCATTTCAACTTCCGGCAGTTATGAGAAGTTTTCCACAATCGGCACAGAGACTTTTTCGCATATTATTGACCCCAAGACCGGTTATCCGCAAAAGGGGGCGGCCAGCGCAACAGTAATTGCACAGTCAACACAGTCAGCCAACGAGTTGTCAACAGCCCTGTGCGTAATGGGAGGCCAGAAGGGACTGGAGTTTGTTTCTTCTTTAAAAAATGTTGAAGCTTTGATAATAGAAAATAAAAATGGCAAAGTCCTTCAATATCAAACGGATGGGTTTGTAAAAAACTGTTGATAAAATTCTTTGACCTTTGGGAAAATTTAATTTAATAATTAAACATTAGGACTTTTTAATTCTCGCCGGTGTTTTGTTCAACAATTTCAACAATTTTATTTTTTGGTTTTTGCCAGGAATAATTCCTTGACACATGCCAAGATTGATTGGTATACTTGGCAGTTATTTTTTTAGGCGTCTATTTATTTGGTTTTATATAGATAACTCCATTTTATTTATCCCAAATTTTTTATTTAGAATAGATCTATGCCCCATCAATATTTTACTACATCCCAAGCCGCAAAGGTCCTTCACGTAACTCGTTTTACTGTTCTTAATTGGATTAAACAAGGCAAGATCAAGGCCGCTTCGACCTTTGGAGGCCACCACAGGATCCCTAAGAGCTCTATTACATCCATTATCAAGCAAGAAGAATTTATCAATCAAGCTTCTGAGTCCCGCGCTGAAATTCGATCCAAAAGTTCTGCCGTGGCGGCCCAGAAGGCCAATATTTCCCGTATTTTTAAAAGAAGCGCCTATGTGTCCGGAAGATATATTGCTTCTATCAAGGACAAGGTTACGCATATTTTGGCATGAGGAATTTTTTATTAAACGAACAAATAACCAATGGTAAGGTCAATAACGGAAGGAGATGGTGAAATGGTACATATTATCGGAGGAGCTATAGCAGCGTTATTGGGGCTCATCGGGATCATCGGATGGTGGGATAACTTTGGTGATTTCCTGCGTGGTGGACTTCCGCTCGTACTTTTTATCGGCGGACTTATCGCTATTAATACAGGCTTGAAATTCCAGAAGGACAAAAAATAGATCTCCTCTTGAGGTATCATGATCGGTAAAAAGAAAGACAAATGTTTTAGTCCTTGGTTCGGATATTTGGTCATCCTCGCGGTCTGTGCCATTATTGCGAGTGCCATTTTTTTCGAATCCAGAGGAAGCCGCCGGCATCGCAGGCTGCCTCAGGTGCCGCCGCGAGCCGCCATGCAGGCAGCTTTTCCCAGCCAGCAAGCTGGTGGTGGCGTGACAGATGAGAAGTTGGTTTTTTGACCCGGAACGGTTTTATTAAAAAGAAAGATATACATTCTTATGCCGCTTGATAAAGAACCGGAAGAAATTGAAGACGGATTTTGCCACCAGCCGATAGGCCCATGGATCATCGGTGTCGTTGCCCTTTCAGTCATGTCGGTCTTCTGGGTCGTGATGAAGCGTGAAGATATCTTGCAGGGGGCAGGTGAAGTGGAAGCTCCTAAGCTCAAACTGCCCATCCCCGGTGAACCGTCTTTTCCTAAAGGTGTTGTGCCGGCCGCAATGAATGGAGCTCCCGCTGACAGGAATTATTCTCTCGCTGCCATTACCAAGGCCACCCCTTATGGCAATATGCAACTTGTCGGCAATCAGGTCAATGCCGGTTTCCAGGATTCATTAAAAAACGCTGTTAATGCTATTATCCCTTCTGTGTGTGATGTGCATGCCACGCGCGTTGTTGGCATGCCTACAGCAAAACCTGTTGATGCTCAGAACATGCAGTTTGTCCCCCCTTTTAGCGGTGCCATTGATAAATTCATTGAAAATAAAGGTTTCGAGAATATCGGGGCCGGCATGATCGTTGATGAGCGCGGTTTTGTCCTGACGAATTTTCATGTGATTGCGCAAGCAACGGATATTGTTATTACTATTTTTGGAACTCCTCCCCGTGATTTTCGTGCGGATGTGGTGGCACAGGACCCTAAGATGGATCTGGCCCTTCTTAAGCTTAGGGGTGACGGCCCGTTTCCTGAAGCCGCGATAGGTGATTCAGCCTTCAGCCAGATCGGTGATTATGTGGTCGCTGTAGGAAGTCCTTTTGGTATTGAACAGACGGTCACGAGCGGCATCATAAGCGGCATACGCAAGTCCATTGTGATTGAAGGCGTCCAGTATGGTAATCTTTTTCAGACCGATACGGCCATCAACCGCGGTTCCTCCGGAGGCCCGCTTGTCAATCTTAAGGGCGAGGTGATCGGGATGAATACGGCGATCTACGCGCCGACAGGTGTTTTTAGCGGTACAGGTTTTGCTATTCCGATCAATGACTGCAAAGATTTTTTATCAAGGAATCTCGGCAAGAATTATTCTTTCCCCGTCGATCAAAAAGGGATGCTAGCCGCTTTGCCTGCTGATATCCCTAACGTGAAGAGGTCTCCCGTTCCGATCCGTTTCGGGCTAGAGGTCATGCCCATGGATTCCATCATTGCTCAACAATTCGGGTTAAGAGATACTCAGGGTGTTTTAGTCAACAGGGTCATGCATGGTTCGCCGGCTGAAGATGCCGGTATTCAGCGCGGAGATGTGGTTCTTTCAGTCGCTGGTGTTACGATTACGGACAAAGATGAAATTCCGAAAGTCGTCCAGAATTTCAGGGCCGGCGAGAATGTTAACGTGCGTATTTTAAGAAACGGCAGGGAAGATGAGATCCTAGTGAGGCTACAATGAAGAAAAAACCAGCAAAACCAGTGTCAGCAAAACCAGTGTCAGTTCTCGAATCCAAATTTGAAAAGTTTTTTGATAAGCTCAAAGATTACTGGGCCAAACAACCGGTGCTTTTTGTAGGGATTTTGATTGCAGCGATTATTTTATTCTTTTGGCTTCTGTCATCGTTAGAGATCCTTCCTTTAGAAGTTTTTCCGGAAGGACAGGAAACTCGACCTGTGCAAAATGGCATGGTTATTGAAAGAGGGGACAGTGCGATATGGGTCGGCATGGAAATCGCGCCGGTCTCAAGGACTATCAGGAAAGATTTTAAGATCCCCAAAAATATCAAAGGGATGTTCGTTGTGGATGAAGGCAAAGAGTTGGCGCAGCAGTACGGCGTCAAAACCGGCGATGTGATTATTTCGATCAGCCGCAAGGCGGTCCCGACTGCCCGCGAGTTTATCGAAGTGGCCAATAAGGTTCAATACCGTGAAGGTATCTTGTTGGAAATTTTTCGGGATGGGAACATTTTTTATTTGACCATTCCTTTCACGTATCAGTACGGGCCTCTCGCGGGGCCGAACAAGGGAAGCTGGCAGCTCGGTTCGCCTCTTGTTGGTCAAGGGGTCCGTTATGGGCCGATTTTTAGGTAATCTTTCGTCATTCTGAGGCGAAGGCCCTTAAACCGGGCAATCGTTATATTTGCCGAAGAATCTTAAGAGTCTTAAGATCCTTCGTTGCACTCAGGATGACAATCAGCGGCATATGGAGGGATTATATGGTAAAAAAACCGCAAGGGAAAAGTTTTGAAAAATCCTTTGAGGAATTCATGTCGAAGTTTAAAAATACCGACCTGAACACCTTTTTCATTTTTGGTGCGATTTTGGTGGTGCTGATTGTTGGCCTTTATGCCTTATTTTCACCAGATGCCAAAAATGCCATGCAGGGCAATCCCGCCTGCGGGATGATTGTAATTGCAACCGACGGGCAGTCCCTGGCATCTAACGTGGCTCCGACATTAAACGAAGCGCGTTATTTCCTGGTGGTCAATCCTTTGTCAGGGAAACTTGTTGAAGCCGTCAAGAATCCCTATCGAGGCGGGGCCTCCGGTACTCAGCTTGTTTATCTGGTTGCCAGTAAAGGGGAAGAAGCTGTTATTGTCGGGAATATCGTTCCGCAAGATTATAACATTTTAATGCAATTCGGTATCAGGGTATTCGGCGGATATCAGGGCCGTGCACAGAAAGTCGTCAAGCTTTACAGGCAGGCAAGGATATCAGCATCACCTCAGCCTGTTGATGGCACAGTTCAACCTGCCTATGTTCCTGTGCAAACACCTCAGGGTGTTGTTGACAATACACAGGTGGCGTTTGGTCAGGGTGGTCAATATATGCAGGGTCAGGGCATGGGAAATAACCCGTACTGCCCGATTCCTAGAATGCAGGCTGGCGCTCAATCATATAATCAGATGGCTCCCCAATATCAGAATTTTCAAGCGCCTCAAGGCGTTGTTGAGAATACACAAGTGGCCTATGGTCAGGGTGGTCAATATATGCAGGGACAGGGCATGGGGAACAACCCATATTGCCCAATTCCAAGAATACAAGCTGGTGCCATGCAGGGGCAGGCAGGAATGTATCAACAGCCAGGCTACTATCAACAGCCCAATAATATGCAGCCTACCGCCCCGCAATATAACCAGATGGCTCCTCAATATCAAAATTTTCAATATAATGTTCAGCCCAATGGATATTACGGTAACGGCAATTATGGCAATCAGGCCGCTATGGTGCCTGCTCAAAATCAGAATGCCTATTACGGCAACGGCAATTATGGCAATCAGGTCGCTATGACGCAGCCAACAACACAGGCTCCTCCGATCACGCGCGACGCGACCCTGCCGCATGCTTATCGGGGCGTGTGTTCCAATTGCCACCAGATATTGGAATCTTCAATGGGAGCGCAGAATAATCAGAATATGATGCAGAACAATCAAACGCAGCAGAATTTTGCAGGACAGCAGGACCCGAATTCTGCGCGTATTGTTATTGGTGGGGGGAAATAAAAAGGACAAAATTATTTGTCATCCTGAGGCGAAGCTGAAGGATCTTAAGACTCCTTAAGATTCTTCGCCCTTCGGGCTCAGAATGACATCACCTCGATCTGAGGAAGGAGTTATTCATGGCAGGTAAGCCAATCATTTGCACACATTGTAACGGTGAAATGCAGCAGTATTCAGGCCCTCGCTACAACCGTAAGGTCGCCGGGTTTTTTATCATCGCCGGAATCCTGGCCACGCTTTTTTGGATTGGCATGGTGCTAGGTATTCCTCTTCTCTTTATCGGTTTGTATATGCTGGGTTCAAAGAGGGATCTGTGGGTTTGCAAAGAATGCAATACCGCGATTGAGAGGTTTAATATCGACTCTGAAAAGTTAGGGAAATAGTACAAGCCTATGGCTATTGAATTTGAACTTAAACAAATGCGTCAAAAAAGGTGGTTGCAGCTTTGGCTGATTATCGGGCTTGCGGCCTTGGCCCTTTTCTTTATTGCCGCGCTTATGCATATTGGCGCCGGAGATGCGGAATGGGGAGGGATCTCTGTTTCGAATGTGACGCCTGCGATGAGGATGGAATTTGGCATTCCCAAGGATGAACAAGGTGTTGTGGTCAATTGGTGTGAGGGCCCTGCCTACTCAGCCGGCGTTCGTAGTGGTGATCTTATCAAGGCGATCAATAATCAGAAAATATTAAACTTATCAGATTTTCTTAAAGTCGCAAGGACAGTAAGCCATGAACCGGGCTTTCTTCTGGACATACTTCGCAACGGCCAGCCTCTTTATATCACGATGGAGAATAAATTGGGCTTGCATGATAAGATCAAGAAAATGCTAAATATCGACCCGAAAATGGGTGCGCTGGCAGTTGCGGCTCCTGCTTCTAATCAGCCTCAGGGAATGCTGCCTGCGGCATTCGCGAACCGTTCGCCTGCGGAAACTGCCGAGGCGGGCGCGATTGCTCCTTCTGTAAATGCGCCTCAAATTAATCTGCCGACACCTAAAGAACAGGGCGCGGCACAAAAAGAATTTATTGAAGGCCATTGGCTGGGGCTGGAGCTTATCCCAACAACGCCGGAGTTGTCTAAAGAATATAAAATTCCTCCTGATACCAAAGGCCTTCTGGTTGATGAGATTTCGCTTGAGTCTGCTGAATCCGGGATATTGGCAGGGGATATGGTTGTTGCGGTGGACGATTTTGCGACACCTGACCTTGCGGCATTTACTGAAGCCACCAGAAGGGTGAAGAACAGGCACAAAGCACAAGTGCTGGTGTCAAGGCGCGGGCAGTTGATGGAATTTACCTTCTCGTCGGTCAGGACAATGGGTTTTTCGCAAAATGAGGCGGCCCAGCCGATCACGCCGGGCGCTTTAAGCCCTCATCGCAGCAGGAACAAGGCGTGCACGGTTTGTCATATTATTATGACGACCGGCGGACAGCTTCCGACAGATGCCGGGGACATATTGCCAAATCCTCCGCCTATCATGAAGGGAGCTGTTGCTCCCCATGAATATCGCGGCAAGTGCAATAATTGCCATGTTATGTTGAAAAAATTGCCGGGAACGGGAACGATATTTTAAGAATCCCGGTTTGCCAAGGGATTGATACGGAAATCAGGAGAACTTGATGAAGGTTAAGACAGTCATAAAAATAATCGCGGGGATTTTAGCTTTTATTTTCCTGGGATTTTTTGTTTTTGAAAACTCTGATCCTGTACGGATATGGATACCGCTTATTAAAAACAGGCAATGCGGGTTAATCTATATCATAGCGATTTCATATTTGTTGGGAATATCGAACATGTTCTGGCTGATGACCCATTTTGGCGCGAAGATGAAGAAGAAACGCCAAGTGAGCGAATCCACGGAAGAAGGCCAGGAGTTATTTGAAGATGAAGCTTGAGAAGATAAAAGATCCGAAAAAATGTGAGGCTTGTGCCCGCAAGACGATCATTTGGGGGATAGTTGCTAACGTTTTCCTTGCGGCTTTTAAGCTTTTTGTCGGTTTTTTGGGGCGCAGCCGTGCTTTGATCGGCAGCGGCTTGTGCAACCTGAGTGACGTCGGTTCTTCCATTGTTGTTATTCTGGGTGTCAGGTATTCAAAAAAGCCGGCGGATGAGAAGTATCCTTACGGTTACGGTAAGATCGAGTTCATTGCCCAGGTTGGGATGAGCGTTTTGATGATCTTAGGCACCGTGGCTCTTATTTTAAGTTCGTTCATTGTCATTGCTAAAAAAATCATCATTGTCCAGCACACGGTCGTTTTTTTTGTGGCGATCTTAAGCGCTATTATCAGCGGCCTTCTTTTTAAATTTTCGCATTGCGGAGGCAAGGAGCTCAACAGCCCCTCGCTTAAGGCCCATGCGGAGCATAACAAGATCGACGTTGTTTCATCGATCCTGGTTGCCATCGGCGTCATCTTGACGCGCTTCGGCCTGCATTGGGTTGACCCTGCGATTGCTATTTTTGAATGCGCGCATGTCCTTCATGGCAGTTTCGGTATCCTTAAAGACGGCCTTCTTGGCATCATGGACACGAATCTTCCCGAGAATTATCTTGAGATCATCAAGAACAGGGTTCTCTCGGTGAAAGGCATTAAACATGTCAGTAAGGTGAGGGCTCGCCAGACAGGCAGGAAGATAATTCTTGATATAACTATGCAGATGGATCCGAACATCAGCGTCCTTGAGGCAAAGGCGATCAATCAATCGGTCAGGGCTTTTTTGCGCAGTGAAGACAGGTATATCGGCAACATTGCCATTCAAGTTGTTCCGGCGGAGTAGAGGATAATTCATGCAAGATAAATGTATCCGATGCGGCAGGATAGTTCCCTGGGTCGTCCTTATGGGGAATTTAACGCTGGCAATTTTTCAGATTTACGTCGGGCATATCGCCAAGTCCAAAGGCCTTGTTGCCGACGGTATCCATTCGGGGACAGACGTGGTCACGACCTTCATGGTCATTATCACGGTGGCACTCTCCAGGCATAAGGATGACAAGAAATATCCCTGGGGTTTAGGTAAGTCGGAATTCCTTGGCGCTGTTTTTGCTTACGTATTGCTTTTTGGCATTTCAGTGATGATCTTAGTCGATGCGATCGTGGTGATCACGAGCGGAGTCATCCGACCTCCTCACATGGCTGCTTTTTTCGCCGCTTTGGTTGCGATCATCGCAAACTATATCCTGTCCTCTTACGGTTTTTGCGCGGGGAAGAAATTGAACTCTCCGGCAATGGTTGCTAATGCACAGGAGAACCGCTCGGACATGCTTTCAAGCATTGCGGTTTTGGTCGGCGTTTTTGCGGCGAACATAGGTTTCCCCATACTTGACGCGTTAGCAGCTATCTTTGTCGGACTCATGATCATGAAGTCAGCGATTGTATTAGGCATTCAAGCTTTCAGGAATCTTATTGACGAATCACTGCCGGGTAATAAGGAAAAGCTTATTGAGGAAGAGGCCCTTCAATATAAGGAAGTCAAGGGGGTTAATTTCATCCATGCCCGCAGGGTTGGGCAAAAGGCCTGGATCGATATGGAGATCATTATTGATCCCAAAAGGACGGTCAAGGAAGGGCATGCCATATGCCGTGAAGTGCGTGCCGCTCTGATGCGCCGTTTTGTCCAGATAAAGGATGTGACTATTTCTTTTACGTGTAAGGAAAATTTGGTAGTAAAAGCAAAAGCGCCGGTTTTATTAAAGAAGTAATAGATTGTTGTTTTAATAATTAGCAACTTGTCATTTTTAAAATGACGAAATTGATGGAGGAAGTTATGGAAGAGCTTAAAAAACATAAAAGGGAAGACGTTGAGGCAAAGAAGAGTGCTATCGACGCTGTTGAAGCGGATGTTTCTTCCAGTGAAGCTGATGTGGCTGATCTTGGTAACGTGTCCGACCACTTTGAAAAAAATAAATCGGTGGGCAAGAAACATCCTGCTAAATCCAAAAGTGTCAAGAAAGACCAGCCATTGCCCCAGATCCAAGAGAAGCTGAAGGTTGCCGCATTCGCGTCTGTTTCAGCGGCTGAACGGATCATGAATGGACTTTCGAATGCCTATCAGAGCATATTTGTGGCGCCGCCTGAGGCCAAGGTCAATTTTAATAAGGAGCAAGGGTTTAAGTTTTTTGATAAAGGTGATTACGAAAAAGCCAAGGATTCGTTTCTTTCTTATCTCGAAGAGGGAAATGAGAAGGATGCTAATATCCTTTACATGATCGCCATGTGCCACAAGAATATGGAAGAATATAAGGAGGCCATTGAGTATTTGAGAAAAGCCGACAAGCTGGAAAAAGATGATCCGAACCTTATCACCGAGTTGGGTGACTGCCTTCTTTCCATTGAGGAATATCCCGAAGCTATTACGTTTCTTAAAAAGGCGAGCGAAATACATCCGGATGAGGCTGATATTTATTATCATCTGGGCACCTGTTATGAGAAGACCGAACAGATCGAAGAGGCTAAGAAATGTTACAAGAAAGCCATTGACCTTGAGCCTCGCGAGGCCGTATATTACCAAGCCCTGGGATTCGTGTATGAAACCTCCGGCAATCATAAAGATGCCATCGTATGCTTCAAAAAGGCCATGGATGTTGAAAAAGGCCAGAAGCGCACGGGGGGGGTAAAAAAAGTTAGAGTGAGTAATTATAAATAAACACTGTAGCGGGTGGATATATGCCCCGCATGTAGAGGGAGCATTAGTATGCGCATATCAGATACGGTTAAACGGCTTTTCCCAAGCGATTTTGAAGAGTTGAGGCCGGTACGCAAACATTGGTGGAACAAGATCAACTTTAGTAAGCTCGAGAACAAATATCTTTTTCTGGGTCTTGCCGCGGCCGTCATTTGTATCGGAGGCAGTATTTATTATTTTAACAAGTTCGTCAACCTGTCAAGGTTCACGGAAATGGAACAGCACCAGATTGAAGTGCAGCAACAGAGAAAAAGAAATCTTGCTGTTAATCTTGCCCGGATGGTTATTGCTTACGCGGAACATGAACGGACGATGTATGAGTATATGGCAGACAAGCGCGCAGAGAACGTAGGCAAAACGGAAGAGCTTATTGAGACGCTCAAGAAAGGCGGGCTTCTTGATTTAGCCAAGACGACAAATGGGGGGGGCAATATGGAAGATGCCCTATCCAAGTTCCTGGCCGTTGCTGAGGCGTATCCTGACCTTAAATTAAGCCAGAATTTTCAGAAATTGATGGACGCGCTTATTGTTAGTGAAGACCGTATTGCCGCCAGCCGTATGGAGTACAACAAGGCGGCCAGTGTTTTTCATGCCGCTGTGCGTACTTTTCCGGGTTGTGTCTATGCTTGGCTTTTTGGATACAAAGAGAGAATGTTTCATTACGCACAGGTTGACGAAGATGTCACCAAAGGCAATATCATACCGTATCGTGTGACCGGCAATCCTGATTCTGTGGACTATTTAAAGCCTAAAAGGGACGATACAGTTTTATCTGCCCAGTCCATTGATGAGGCTGCGCTTAATAATGCCAAGGTTGCGATAACGCAAACGAAATGATGAGAGGGTAAAATAATGGCTTTAGACATCCGAAGATCCATGGACGAAGACAAATTGAAGCGTTTTAAGAATTTTCCGTTCATGGAAGCAGCGATCGCCCTAGTGGTCATTGTGGTTTTGGTCGCGCTTTTTATGGATACCAGGAATATGCCTCAGCGGGGCTCGCCGCGCCTTGCCCAGTCGGGGGGTACCAATGCCATTGAATTTGAAGGTATTACCGTTAATCCTATCATTGCGAGGGACTTTAATCTTCCGCAGGTGGCAGGGGTCCTTGTCAACAATGTGCCTGCAGGCTCTGCCCGCCGGCTCATTGATATTCGGCGCGGGGATGTTATCCTTAAATGCAACGGCATCGATGTCCAGTCAGCCAATCATATGGCGTATCTTATGTCACAGAGCAAGCCCGGGGACAAGATCAGCTTTGTTATCTCCCGTAATGGTAGGACTTTAAACATGAGCGATACCATCCCTGTCAATGCCGGCATCGACATCTTGGGGGGCAGCGGGCGTGATATTTTGGTGGTCTTGGTCATCATCGCAGTCACATTTACCATGCTTTTTTTGAACCTTTTTAACCGCACGGTGTGCGTGACGCTGGGTGCGGTACTGATGCTGGTTGCAGGTTCGGTCTTTGGGTTTTACAACCAGTCCGAAGCTTTTGATGCCATTCGGGTGAGCCCGATCTTCATTTATATAGGAATGAGCATTTTTACCATATTTTTGGAAGACCTGCGTGTTTTTGAATATGTTTCCAAGAAGATCATAGTTGCCTCCAAAGCCGATTCGATCAAGGTAATTTTGAGTATGTGTGTCATGACTTTTATTTCCTCTGCGTTCGTGAACAATATTTCGGTCATTCTCGTCATTATTCCGATCACGGTGTATGCTGCCCGAGGCATGGATTTTGACGTTATTCCAGTAGTCATTGCTGAGATCATTTCTTCAGTCATCGGTGGGAACATTACGCCGATAGGGGATTTTTCGAACATGCTGATGGCATCAAGCGCTGGCTTATCGTTTTTGGATTTTTTGATTGTCATGGGGCCGATCTGTTGCGTATTTTTAGCCATTTTCCTTTGGTATTTGTGGTTTTTTGAATTGAGGCACAAGGACAAGATCAGGTCAGTGAAACTCCATAAGGCTTTTCTTTCGAAGGTTGAAAAAGAACTGCGGGATATGCACATGGATTGGCCGCGGATCAAAAGGGTTCTTTTTATTCTTGGATGCGTCCTTGTCGCTTTCATAATATTGCCGTTGTTTAGGGTCCACTTGGCGCCGATTGCGATGGGTGGCGGGTTTTTACTGCTCGCTATTGAAAATCAGAAGGCCCGGGACGTGATTAAAAAGATAAGCCTGATGGATATATTGTTTTTTGTCGCGCTTTTTCTTATTGTCGGCGGAGCGTTATATTCCGGCCTTTTGAAGGTCATTTCCAATATGCTTCTGACGATGGCGATGGGTAATAAGATTTTGTATCCGATTTTTCTAATGCTGATTTCCACAGTTTTAACGGCGCTTTTGAATTCCGGGCCGGCAACGGCTTTTTTGGTCCCTATTGTTGTTTCTTCAGGTTTTGCTGATTTTACGGATGTTGTCTGGTGGGCCTTGAATCTTGGGTCCATCGCCGGGGCTTGTGCTTGCATTTCTGGGGCAAGTGCAGGGATCGTCTCTCAGACTCTTGTAGAGGAGTTGGGGATAAACCCCAAGAAGAATGAAGGTTTGACCTTTGCAAATTACAGCCGCCGGGGATTCCCGGTCGCTCTTATGGTCCTTGCAATTGGGACTATTTACCTGATATTTTTAAGCATGCTTCCGTAAGGGGATTTATGCCCCCTCCCCTTGAGGGAGGGGCAAGAGGGAAAAGGATAAGAAATGTTCAATAAAAATGAAACTGTTTATAATTGGATGAGTTATCTTAAGATAGGGCTTGTTATCGCGATAGTACTTGTGATTTTTGCTGCGATGTTCCTTCCGTCTAAAACAGCGGCTCCGACCCCGCAGTCGATGCAGGTTCCTTTTTCAGGACAGCCGTCAATGCTGGCCGCTCTCCCGCAGGCAGGGGCAGTTAATACACCTGCGGCTATTCCTGATCAACCGGCGTGGCTTTTGCTTGTGAGCGGTCTTATTGTCGGCTGCTATGGAACTATCGTTGGGATTGGCGGAGGCCCTATTATTCTTCCGTTGCTGGTCTTATTTTTCGGTTGGGAAAATGAACTTCTGGTAGCCACATCGCTCTTTATCGTTTTTTTAAATGCAGGGTCTGGTTGTGTCGGTTATGCCATGCAAAAAAGGATCGATTATAAAGGCGGCATACAATTCACTCTTGCCGCCATGCCCGGGGCGCTTATCTCCAGCTTTACGCATCACCTGATCAATTTGACGTTTTTCAATGAAGTCTTCGGCGTTTTTCTGATCTTTTTGGCTGTGTATACCATCATGAGTGTCGGCAGGGTTGACAAAACAGATGAGCAGCAACAGGTTTTGCTTAAGGAAGCCAAGGCCGCAGGACACCGCAGGGTAAGATTTATGGACAGCTTTGGCGTCAAGTATGATTATTATTCGAATGATAAGCTTGGTATCTCAATGAACCTTTTGTTGGGATTCTTATGCGGGTTTCTGGGTATTGGCGGCGGCGTGTTCCAAGTGCCGATTTTGATTTTTCTTTTGAGATATCCGTCGCATGTCGCGACAGCGACGAGCCATTTTGTGACGCTTCTGACGTGCGCCATCGCGCTTTTGCCGCATGTGTTTCTGGGAAATGTCTGTTATGCAGAGGCCATGTGGATGGGGATTGGTGTCATCGTCGGAGCGCAGGCAGGGGCGCGCATTGCGCCCAAGTTGAATACAAAAGTAACGCTTTACCTTTTTGTAGTTATTCTTGTGATACTAGCGGTTAAATTATTTTTTGTGTAAAGGACTCCCAATGAAAAAAGAACTTATTATTAGTATATGCGCCGGGGCGTTTTTTGTTATGATCCTTATCGCGTTATTTACTAATAACGCTGTGCAGGATACAGCCCAAGATGCTCTGCATGAAATCAGGACATCGGATATGTTTAAACAGAGTGCATATTGTCCGGTACCCGGCAGTGGACAGGGATATTATTCCAACCAGGGCGCATTACAGCAGGTGGTAATGCCCGGGGCACCGCCAATTGCTCAAGGGCAGGATGCGCCGGTGCTCATTAAAATCATGGGTGTTGAGGCAATCCAGGTTGGCGGCGGCAAAGTCAAGATCACGGGTGTCATGGGTAACTCATGGGCGGATAAGGCCGGACTAAAAGAAGGCGATGTCATTCTGAACTTTAATACCAAGGATATTACCGGTTTACAGCAGTTCCAGGATCTTTTGGCCAAGGCTCCTCCGGAAAAAGATGCGAAGATAACCTATATGCGGGGCTTGCGCAAGAAACAGGGTATTATTTTTATCGGTGAAGGAGAGATGGAAGGGTTTTTACCGATTCAGCCTAATAAGTAAAATGTCATATATTAAAGAACAAATGGCTTCTTTTTTGACCAATGCCGCTCGCGAAGGGATAAGCCGGCTTGATAAGGGCTCCTCGATTGCCAAGGAATTAAACGGCATTGACATTGAGTCCGTCATGAAAGAGGACATTAATCGTATTTGTGATGCAATGACATTTTCCGAGACGGTAAGGATCATGTCTTTGGGGACCCAGATCAAGCTGGGGTCTGGCAAAACAAATCAGATTAAAGAAGATCTTAAGAATATGGCAAAGGCCATAGAGGTGAGGGTCGAGAGCAGGTATGGGAAATTAAGGATACCTCCTTCGTGCCGTGATTTGTTGTTTAATTTGTAGATTTTTATTCCTCCCCCTTGAGGGGGAGGGGACATACAAAATGGTTATTTATAGGAGGATGGGTGTTGAAATGAAATCATTTTTTATAAAAGTGTTTATGATGGTCGCCGCGGCGTTGTGCATGTTGGAAGGCCTTGTCCTTGTTGCTGTTGGTCTGGGGCGTCTGCCTTCTGAAAAGCTGCTGGAATTTTATAACAATTTAATGGCAACTCCGAGATCACTCACGACTATTGCCGGGGTGGGGGCTTTTTTTGTTGTTTTAGGATTTATCCTTTTGATCTTCTCTGCGAGGACCAGACCCGCGCCTCATGTGATCGAGGTTGAAAAAGACGGCAAGCCTTTGAGTATCCCTGAAAAGGCGGTCAGGAGTTTTATCCTGCAGATTATTGAGCAGAGCCCGTGCGCTTCTGATGTTAGCATTGAATTTGAACATAAAGGCAAAAAGGATGTTGAGATTTCAATTGCCATTGGTTTAGATGGTGTTTCCTCGATTTATGAGGAATTAAATGAGATTGAGCAAGTCATTAAAGCCGAGCTCGACCGCGTGTTCGAATGGAAAGATTTTACGATCACGTTTCATTTGCGCGGGGTCGGCGTTGATAAGACAAAGAAATATTTTTCACGGACGCCAGAGCAGCCGCCAGCACCTGCCCCTCAAGAAGCTGTGCCGGGAATTCAAGAAAATATTGAAGAAGCCGATAAGGATGAAAAATCCGAAGGGGCTGATGGTCCCATTAAGACTGTAATGATTGATTCGGATATGACCGATTCAGAAGCAACCGATGACAAGCATCACTCAGGGAAAACAAAGGATAAGCCCCACAGTGAATCCCTTTTTCCCAAGATGCTATTCGGAGGACATAAGTAGTATGTCATTCTTAAGAAGCTTATGTCATTCCCGCGAAAGCGGGAATCTATAACAGAATTACCGCAGCCCTATGGAAAGTAACCAGCCCCCCATTCTTACTGTTCCCGAGGCGACGAAGGTGAAGAAGGTCGCTATCATCGGGATTCCCAATACAGGAAAAACACAGATTTTCAATAATTTAACCGGCGAGTATAACATTGTCGCCAACTATCCCGGCACGACCGTTGAAATGAGGCGGTCACTGACACGGATTAAAGATAAGTATTACGAGATCATCGATACGCCCGGCCTGCACTGCCTTTATATTCATTCCGAAGAAGAAATTGCGGTCCGTGACATGATTTTAGCAGAGGCGCCGGATGTTATTCTTCAATGCATTGATGCCAGCCAGTATAAACAATCTTTGCTGTTGACCGCCGAACTCTTGGAACTGGAGACCCCGATGGTCATTGTCCTTAACTCCATGGATGAGACGGCGCGTAAGGGGATCTGGATCGACTCCGAAGCCCTTGAGCGGATTATTGGCGTACCGGTGGTTGAATCAATAGCGTCACGCGGATTGGGCAAAGAGAAAATCAAAGAAGCCATAGGCCACGCGCGCAAAGGGTCTCTTGATCTTAAGTATGGTTTGGCGATAGAGAAATGCATCATTGCGTTGGCGGCGGAATTGCCTTTTGATTTGGAATTCAAATATAAAATCGCGAGTCTGCTTCTGTTGACTGATCCATTCGTCGAAAAGTTTTTGGAAAAAAGATTTGGAAGTCCAAGGGCCGCTCTTATACGTCAGGAAACAAACAAGGTGCGGCGGCAGATGAAGGGGAATATTCATCAAGTTTTCATCGAAAGGCGCAGCCGTTGGGTCGATCAAATTTCTGCGGCTGTCATCAAGAAACAGAAAATGACGTATCAGGGATTTTCTTATCATTTTACAAGGGCCAGCCGTGATCCTGTTTTAGGGATACCGATTTTTTTGGCTTTCATGGCTGTCGTTTATTTAAGTGTTGTTTATGTATCGGGAGCGCTCGATAAATTCATCGATTTCTTCCTCGTTTTTCCAGTGACCAGTTTGATATCAAAATTAACCCTGCCGCCGTTTTGGAAAGACCTTTTGATCGGCGACTACGGCATATTAACGCTTGGTCTTTTTAACGCCATAGGCACCGTACTTCCTATTCTATCTGTGTTCTTTTTTATTTTTGGTTGTTTTGAAGACAGCGGGTATATTACGAATTTTACAGTTTTTTCCAAAAGGATTTTTGCGAAGATTGGGATTCCGGGCAATGCGGTCACCTCGCTGGTTTTGGGATTCGGTTGTAAGACGATGGCGACTTTGAGCGCGCGCAGCTTGACGATTCCCAAGGAGAAGTTCATTGCAGTTTTCCTGATCGCGTTTGCCATTCCTTGTTCCGCGCAGTTGGGTATTTCCATGGCCATTCTTGCAAAGGTGGGGATCAGCGCTTTTTTGATTGTTTTTGCGATGTTGGGCTTCTGCGAGATGGGGGCCGGGATAATCCTCAATAAGATGATCAAAAGTAAAGAAGCAAGCTCTTTTATCCAGGTGATCCCGCCAATGCGATTTCCAAGCTTAAAGGCGGTTTTTCGTAAAACCTACCACCGCGTTGCTGATTTTCTTCAGGAAGCCCTGCCGATTTTTTTGTTATCTGCGGCCGGTCTTTTTGCTTTTCAAAAGACCGGTTTGTTGAATCTGATCAAACAGCTGTTGACGCCTCTTATCGTTGGTTGGATGGGTTTGCCTAAGGATATTGTCGATGTTTTCTTGCTTGCGTTTGCCCGGCGTGAAGCGGCCGCCGGTCTTATCCTTAAGATGGTGAATGCGGGGTCATTGAATTATGTCCAGTCTATTGTTGCTGTGGTTGTGACAACGATTTCTTTCCCTTGTGTGGCGAATGTTACCGCGATCGGCAGGGAGATGGGATTTAAAACCGCGATGGCGATGGCGGCGTTGATTTTTATCTCATCGTTCATCCTGGCAGGAGCTCTTAACTGGCTGCTAGTTTTAACGATGCCTCACTAATGTAGGAGTATAATGCGCTGGACTTCTGAAAAACAAATCGTTTTTAATTTTATTGCACGTTATACGTCAAATTCTACCCATATTTTAATGGCCGGTGGGGCGCTCTTGGCAATCCTTCTGGCGGTCAATTTTTTGGCCAGCGAAACCCCTGATCGCGCGCGTATCGTACGTTTCGAAGGCGGTGTCGTTGTTAAGCGCGGCGGGGAGGCGATAGTTCTAAGTGCCGGCATGCTCTTAAACCCGCAGGATGAAATCACGACAAGCAAGGGTGCTTATGTCGAAGTCGCTTATGATGATGTTTATAAAGATATCATGCGTATCGGTGCCGATACGCGGGTATTTTTTGAAAGCAACAGGATCCAGAAGGACACGACACTTTTTATGGATAAGGGCGAGATCAAGCTAAAACTTGATAATCTTGAGAAAGGCTCGACCTTCAAGGTGCGTACACCTGTCGCTATTGCCGGCGTCAGGGGGACAGCTTTCGCGGTGAAGCTCGATAAAACCACAGCGCTGATTACGGATTATGAGAGCCGGATATTTGTTAAGGGTTTGACAGAAGATCATCTTCCCATGCAGGATGAGCTGCTTTTGACTGACGGTTGGAAGGCCAAGGTGGTGCAATTTGAGAAGCCTCAACAAGTCCAGATGCTGACTGTCGCCGAGAAGTCCCGCTGGAAAGCATGGTTGAACGACATAGATGCTTTGCCGCGCCAAAGTTTTAAGGGGTCAAATTTTCAGAAAACTTTTTATTATCAGCCTCTGGCATTTTTGGGAGCATTCAGAATGAAGATTTCATCATCGCCATCAGTGCTGGCCTTGATGTTGTATGGCGTTTTAGCTTTGGGCGCCGGGAAAGTGGTGGAGCGGGTATGGCTATAGAAAGAAATGTTGAACAAGACGAACATATTGAGCAGCTCTGGTATATGAAAGAGCAGGGTGAGACTTCGCTGGATTTTTTGAAGAAAACCATGAAGCGTTCTTTTGATTCCAAAATCATTAATGAGCTTTCTTTGCTAGGCATGCTTGAGCAAAACCCAGAGGACTCTATTATTAAACTTACAGCCGATGGCGAAGCAAGGGCCCGTCAGTTGATCAGGGCGCATCGGCTCGCGGAGCGGCTTGTTGCCGATGTTTTAGGCGGGGGAGACCTTGAACAGATAGCGTGTGAATTCGAGCATACGGTTTCACTTGAGCTTGTTAACGGCATTTGTACGCTTCTGGGACACCCTAAGGAATGCCCTCACGGCATGCCTATACCGGAGGGTGAGTGCTGCCGGCAGGCCATGAAGAGCGCTTCCAGTTTCATAATTCCTTTGTCTGATATTAAGCTTGGAGAATCGGCCCGGATCGCTTATATTAATTGTAAGAACGACCAGCAGATCCACAAACTCGATGGGTTATGCATACGCCCCGGTGTCATTGTCAAGCTTCATCAGAATTATCCGACATATGTTATTGAATGCGAGGGATCAAGCATTGCCCTTGATCAGGATGTTGTGGCGAATATATCCGTTTGGAAGAATTTTAATGAAGCTAATGATGAGGGCTGCCACAGGACTGCTGATGAGAAAGACAAGGGCGGAAATTGGATTAAAAAAGTTCTGGCAATTCTTTCAGGGCGAAGATAATATTATATAATTATCTATTATTCTTAGCTCTTCAGGCTCAGGATGACCTTGTTGAGTTTTTCTGAACGCTAAACAAGTACGGTGTAATTAACAATTAGGAGAGAAAATTCATGGATCAACATCTGCAAGAACTTAAGTCTAAACAGAGAAAGTTGATCTTTTTGTTCGGCGAAGCGGTTTATAAACTTTATAAATCTAAAGAGATAAGTTTTGGTTTTGCATCTGAAGACCGCCCAAAAGAACAAGAGATTGAAAAGATTACGAGGCTTTTGGATTATCTGGATGAAAGGATAACGAAGATTGAGGAGCTTGAGGATGAAGATGAGGAAGAGTCAGAGGATGACACAGCCGTCTATCAAGAGGAAGATGAGATTGAAGATGAGGTTGAAGATGAGCTTGAAGCGGAATCTGCAGTAGAAGATGAAAAGGAAGATGAAGGTGAGATCCAGCAAGAGGCCGTAGTAGAAGACGAAATTGAGCTTGAAGAAACGAGTACTGTCGAATCTGAGGTTAATAAAGCCGTTGAGGAAGAAAGTTCAGCGAGCTCTCCGTTTGTTGAGGAGAGGATCAGGCCGGATGACACTTTAACCCGGCTTTTGGAGACGGCCAGTTTCAATTGTGATGCGGACAGGAGGCTTTTTGAAAAGAATATCAATCAGCTTTCAATGGGCACCCAGCGTGAACGCGAGGTCGCTATCGGCCAGATCGCCCATATTACCCCGAAAGATATCCTGCACCAGGTTTACGAATTTGCGATGAAGGATGAGAGCAGCCTGGTCCGCCTTGCTGTTATCAAGAATGTATCACGGATGAAACAAGGCGAAGCTGAAGGATTCTTTGACTTGGGCATGAATGACGCTGATGCCAAGGTCAGGACAGCGGCGGTCAAGGGGCTCGGCAGTCATGTGAGTGACAGGAACCGTAAGATTCTCGATGGCCTGTTGAGTGACAGTGACGAGCATATCCGCGGGCTTGCCGTGACCTATTTGGGGATTTATTATGGCAAGGAAGGTGTTAAGAAGGCAATTACAGCTTGGGAAGACACTAATCCTTATGTCCGTATAAGTTTGCTGGAGATGTTGTCAATCGTTAAACCCGAGGGAGCGCTGACCGTAGTCAAGAATTTGCTTTCTGATAAAGAGCAAGACGTTAAAAAAGCGGCTGAGAAGGCATTAGAAAAGCTCATGCCCGAAAGAAAAAGGAATAAAAATTATGGTAAAAGAAAAAGGTAAGAAAGATGAAATAATAGGGCTCTTAAAGACCCTTTCGTACAAGACGGGGTTTCTTTGCAAAAAGGTTGTGGAGTTAGGCCAGGTAGCAGAAAAGAAGCCTTTGAAAAGCATGGTCGTGGCAACTCAGGATATTTGTGAATCCTTTGGTGAGAAGGCTGAGGTTGTATTGGGCCAGGTGACCGATACCGTTGAGAAAAGCACGCGGGAAATAAGGGCGTCTTTTAAGGCTGGGATGGATTCTGTCGGTGAAGGACACCTCCAGAGCTCATCCAAGAAAACAACCCTGCAGAAAAAAGAGGCTGTTATTGAAGTCCCTGTTGCGCATAAAAAGAAAGTCGTGGGTAAGAAGACCAACGCTAAAAGTCCTGTCAGAAAAACTAAAAGTAAGGCTCAGATCGAAAAAAAAGCGCCGGTTAATCTTGATCTTGAAAAAGAAATTGAAAATGTCACCAAGGATGTTGCGGAAGTATAATGCCAACAAAAAATACACGTGAATTTCTTCAGGAATGCGAAAAACAGGCTGATTCTTTATTCATCACCTTCGGCAGGCTGCTTTATGAGAATATTCAGGCAGGGGCTATTGCTTATTATTTTGAACCGGATAATCCTAAATTAACGGTTGTAGCCAAGCGGCTTATCAGGGATGTTGTCGCAGAAAAGATTTCTGACAGAAAAGAGAAGCGGGAGCCTTTATCGGTAGCTAAGTCCGAGCCATTGCCAAAATTCAAAGTTTCAGAATCCCTGCCGATTAACTGTGTGGGAGAGGCTGATGTTTCTTTTGCGCCAGCGCCTGTTAGTCAAGAACAGCGCCCATCCGGGATATCCCGGCGGGGGCAATTTGAGCCATACACTAAGCTTAATGTTGCGTTGCGTGTGGCCGAAAATAAGATCCTCGATGTCCAGAAGGATTTGAGTGATTGTCTTTCTGCGGGTCTTATGCACACTACTGGCGAGAGGACTGCGGCTTATCAGGCCGCTGTGGATGAAAAGATCCAAAAGATTACTTTTTTGATGGCCCAGAAGCGGGAGGAGATCAAACGTATTATGGAAAATAAAAAGAAATTTTTTGCGGACAATCCCGAGGTTGCCATGTGGAAGGCTGAAGAGTCTTTCCTTGAGCAGATTAGGCTGGAAGTCAACGAGACGACCAGGCGTGTGGATGACCTTATCGACGAGGTCATCGTCCTTTTTAAAAATATCAACGATGTCTATGAAAAAGACCTTGAGCTGGCGCGTATTGACCGTCAGGGATCTTTCCGTCCTGTCACCCAGCCGTTGGAACCTCCTGTGCCGCTACCGGAATATCCGGAAGATCTCGCCGAAGAAGTTTCTGGTGAAACACAAGAAGAAGTTTTGTCCGAACAACAGGAAGTCGTTGAGAACGGAAATGACGAAGAGCTCGAGGACCAGGGAGACTACGGCCTGTTGGAGACCGCCTCACGCAAACTGGGAAATGAGAGCACTTCGGATGATGATAAGCTCGCGGTCTTACATACTCTTTTTCGTAATGCTCCTAAAAGGGCGGTCCCTTTTCTTTATGAACTCACCCGTGAAGCGGATATTTTTTTTCAAAGGAAGCTCATTTCACTTTTGGGCACGCTGGACTATCCGACCATGGTCGATGTTTATCGTCGCTTTATCAATGATGAGAATTCTTCGCTTCGGCTGCAGGGGATGATGGGGCTCGTTAAGCTCGGCTCCGAGGAAGCAAAGCATGTTATCGTGTCCGCTATCAGGGATCCTGATGCTCATATCAGACGTTTTATCGTCAACCATCTCGATCACAGGGCCGGTGGTCCCGAAGCAGAGGCCATTGCGCGTCTTTCCGGTGATAGCGATGAAGGAGTTGCTCGTTTGGCGATTCGCAAGCTTGGGATTATGGCGAACCATTTTGCCTTTGTGACTTTAGTCCCGAAACTAGAATCAGTTAATATTAAGGTTTGTAAAGAAACTATTGAAGCCCTTATGGCAATAACCGGGACAGATAAGGGGTATGATTATTCAGCGCCTCTTCCTGAGCGCAAGCGGCAGGCGCGGGTTTGGAAGGCGATCGCTAAAGAAAGTTATACCAAACCTCGTCTCTTGCGTGATTTACAAAGGGAGAGTGCTGCCGGCAACAAGCTCGGGCAGAAAGCGGTTTTGCCAGCGGAAAATAAAAGACGGAAATAATATGCCAAGTTCGACGAAGAAAAAAAAGATTAAAAAGGTCATAGAGGCTAAAGATGTGGGCCGCAAGGCCGCTATTATCAAAAAGTCCGTGGCTGGCATTGGTCATAACGTATCAGAAAGCGCCCAGCGCGTTGCGGATATTATCCTGGATGAGGACAGCAAGCTTAAGGGCCTTAAGGGCAAAAAGATCACGGATGAAACAATTTTGATGTTCAAGGGTGTTAGCCGTCAGTTTAAGTCTGATCTTAAAGATGTGAAGCCGCGGGATTTTATCGCAGTGGGCGCATACAGCGCGGGCAAAGCTTCCGCTGCTGTAAGCCGGGCTTTAAAAATGTTGATTGGTTGATTGTAGGGGCCGATTTTGTGTCGGCCCGCATGGAGTGTCAAGCATATGGATAAACGCTGTTTTCAAGCTCTGGGCAGGCAATTTTACGAATGGCACAGGGACCACAGGATCGTATTTACATACGGCGGCCACAGCAAGGACCTTGAGCTGGAAGTTGAGCGTTTAACAGGACTCATTGATTATGTCAAACAGAAGAAGGAAGACTTGCTAAAAAAGTCAAAAGACATTTGATTTATTTTTTTATAATTTCTTGCTTTTTATTTTCACGACTTTATAATAAAAAAGCAATTTAATGTTCAGGGGCAACCTTTACTTGACAGGTAATATTTTATGCAAACAAAAATTCCGTCGGGTGGTCAGAACAATTTGGCTCATTTTCTTGGAGCTGCGGTCAAAGGCGTGGAAAAAGAATTTAACTATCTTTTTACATTTGGCAAGAGTATGCCACGTCAGAGTTTTCCAAAGTCCTCTGTGTCCATGCCTATTCCTGTTGTCCAGCCTCAAGCTCCGTCGCCGGTGATTATCCCAACAGCTCCCTTGGTAGCTACGGAAGAATCGCCTCTGGCAGAAGCGCCTCCGGCTGTTTTAGAGAGAATAACTCCAGAGCCTGTTGCCCCGAAGAAGCCTGCTAATCGTATGGTCGCAATGAAAGATATGGCATATGCCAACAAGACCGAAGAGGTCGAGGTGGAAATATATTTTAGGGACCTCCAGTCGCCCAGCAGGGCCATACGGATGCAGGCCTTGCGCCAGATCAAGAAGCTTTCGGGGGCCACAGCAACCGCGATGCTTGAAGATCTGCTTTCCCGCGAGCAAGACACTTTGCAGATCATTGAATTATTAAATGCCTTGGCATTTATCAGCGAAGAGGCAACCACTTCTAAAGATGTATTCAAGAAATTCATTCACCACCAGGATACAGGCATACGTCTGGCAGCCCTGCGGGCTATCTCCAAATATCACGATGATGAAGGCTTTAATATTTTAGTTTCTTTCATAAAAGATAAAGACCCTGAGGTGCGCAGGCAGATTTTAAATTGCCTTTGCTGGAGCTTTGGCGATAAATGCGTGATTTATGCTGTTAATGCTTTGCATGATCCGGATTCCGGTGTCAGAAAGGCCGCAAGCCAGATTTCCGGTGCTCTGAAGGTGCCACAAGCTATATCAGGGCTTATTACGCTTTTGGCAGATCCTGAAAGCGATGTCCAGTTAACGGCTGCGGCATCATTAAAGAAAATAACGGGTGAGGATTTTGGCTTTAAAGCCAAGTCCACGAAAAGGGATAAGGAAGACGCTATTGAGTCTTGGAGGTTCTGGTGGCGAGAGAATCAGACAAAATTTAAACGAAACTTAACAAGGGGGTAGCTATGTTTAAAGGTTTATTAGCGGCAGTGGCCGTGGTTTTTGTCGGTGTTGTTGGTTACAAGATATTGGAAAAGAAAAATCCTGACTTCATCAAAAAGGTCAAGGGATCAATCGATGGGGCCGGCGAAAAGATGACTTCGATCTTAACTGATGCGAAAGAATCCTTCTACGAGGGTTACGCGAAGGGCTAATAAGGAGAAGCTTTGCCACAGGCTAAGAAGAAACAAAAAAAGAGTCCTGCCAAGTCAAAGGCGGTTGCAGTCAAGGGCGCATCGTCGCTTCCTATCAGGAAGACCGTTTCCCGGATAAAGAAAGTCCGCGCTTTACAGCAGGACGTTGTCGAAGTGCCGAGTTCTGCAGTTACGAAACCGGAATATAAAACAGTTATCAAAAGTTCTAAGGCCGAGAGTTCTTCACGCAAAGGATTTTTAAATAGCGTATGTTTTCAGATAGGCGCTTTGTTTAGTGATGCAACTGCTTTATTAGAATCAGGAAAGTCAGAGTGAATCCATGAGAAAAATCTGTGTCGCTAATCAAAAAGGCGGCGTTGCCAAGACCACAACTTCATTGAATCTGGCCGCTGAACTTGCGCGGGCGGGTAAAAAGGTTATTTTAATTGACATGGACCCTCAGTATTCTTCCACGGCGGCCATCTTCGGTAACCAGCGTTTTGAATTTAATATTTATAATGTCATTGTCGATAAGATGGATATCCGTACCGTCGTCCAGCATTCCGATGCTTTTGGGATTGACGTCGTGCCTAGTGATATTGAACTCTCAGGCGCCACTTTGCGGATTAACGAGCATATCGGCCGCGAAAAAGTGCTGTACCATTATACGCAGAAGCTCAAGTATGATTTTATGATTGTTGACGCTCCGCCGTCTTTGGGGCTTTTGACTGTCAATGCCCTGACGGCTTGTCATGAACTTGTTGTGCCTATTTGCCCTGAATTTTTTTCCCTGAAAGGGATCAAGCTTTTAGAAGAAATTGTTGAGAATGTCCGCCATGGACTTGGTTCCGATATTGAGATAACCGGGGTCGTGATCACCCGATACCGCGAGCGTGTTGTGACCAATGAGGCTCGTGACGCCATCAGGAATTATTTTGGCAAGAAGGTTTTTAAGGCCGTGATCCCGGAGAATATCAAGATAGAAGAAGCCCATAATGCCCACCTTCCTATATATAAGTATGACAAGACTTCCAAAGGGGCGGAGGCTTACCGTCAATTAGCAAAGGAGATCCTGAATGGAAAAACAAGAAAAGTTAGCTAACAGGGGCATGGATTCAAGAAAAAGCAAGCTCATAGATAATCCGCTTCTTCAGTCAACAATAAAGCCAGCGATCCAAAGGCCGGCAACGACGTCCTCAGAATCAAAGGCGGCCATCCGTTCTGCGGTCAGGCAGATTAAGGATTCGACAAAATATATCATGTCTCCCGAGGAGGAGAAGGTCAGCGTTTTTGAAATCATTGGAGACCTAGAGAAGCAGTTGGATGCTTCATTTAGTCTTAAGGATGCCCAGGAAAAGGATATTAATAATTTAAAAGAGCGTTGCCAAAAGGCGGAAGAAAAGGCGGCCATCGCCGAGGCAAAGTTAAAAGAGATGAAAGGTTTGCTGGTTTCTCAGGAAGAGCTTAATTCCGAGCTCGAGTTTCTTGAAAATGAACGGCTTGAGTCAGTCGGAAAAATGAAGTCTGTGGAAGAAGAACTTGAGGGCAGGGAAGCAGTCATCAAGGACCAGACAAACAAGATGGCGGCTCTTGAGAAAGAGTGCGAAGCCCGTGATACCAGGATCGAACAAATTGAGCTTGAGCTTTCGAGCGCTAACAAGACGATCCAGAGCCTGCACCATCAGGTTTCGCTTTTGGAGGATGAGAAAGAATCCATTTCAGGGAAACTTGATGCGGCGGAAACCCAACTTGGCAGTATCATTGCTGAAAGAGACCAGGCCAGCCGTGAACTTGAGCGCAGCAAGGAGAGCCTTGATGAGATTCGTCTGATGCTTGCTGATACCAGGGCTCGTGCCAGAGAACATTACTATAAAGCTAAACATAAATAGGAATCCTATTATTCCTCCTCACTGATGGGGAGAAGCCTGCCAGCAGGCAGGCGCTTAGGTGGGGGCGTTAAAAAAGGAGTTTTTCGTATGGGAAAAGTTAAGGGATTAGACGTCGGAACAATGAACCTGGTTGGCTCTGAACAGGGAGCAGACGGCAAGATCAAGTTGAAGCTGATGCGCCATACGTTCTTGGATATTGAAGCGAATTCGTTTACCAAGAGCATGCTGAAAAAGCAAAAAGTACAATATGCCGAAATGGGTAATAAGGTTTATATCCTCGGTGATTCTGCTTTTGAGCTTGCTAATATCATGAATAAAACCGTGCGCCGGCCTATGCAGGATGGCGTCATGAGTCCCGGTGAAGCGGATGCGGTTCCCATTTTTGGGCTTTTGATCGACGCGGTCCTTGGAAAACCTGATGAAAAAGGACAGCTTTGTTATTATTCCGTTCCCGCTGACCCTGTTGATGCGAACTTCAATATTGTTTACCACTCAAGCGTAATTGCCGGGGCGCTTAAGAATTTAGGATATACCGGTAAGCCCATGAATGAGGGCCATGCGGTGGTGTTTGCGGAATTAGGAGACAAGGATTTTACCGGTATCGGTATTTCTGCCGGCGGCGGTATGTTTAATATTTGTGTTGCTTATAAGACGATCCCTGCCATCAGTTTTGCGACGAGCCGAGCGGGTGACTGGATCGACAAGAATGTGGCCCAAGTTCTCGGTATCAAGGTCAACCGGGCGACCGCCATCAAGGAAAAAGGGATCAATATTAACAAGCCCGCCAATCGCGAAGAAGAAGCGGTCTGTATCTATTATCGCAATCTGATTAATTATACGCTGGTCAATATCAAGAATAAATTTGAGAAAGCCGAACAGATGCCGCAATTCCCGGAACCCATTGATATTGTGTGTGCCGGAGGCTCCTCAATGATCGGCGGGTTTGTTGATGTCTTTAAGGAAGAATTAAAGAAATTGTCTTTCCCCATACCGATCAATACTGTAAGGCTTGCCGATGAGCCGTTGTACGCGACCGCAAGAGGATGCCTCCTGGCGGGCTTAAGCGAGGTAGAATAGGAAGAGCCTGTGTCATTGCGAGGAGCGAAGCGACGAAGCAATCTTTTATAGAAAGAAGATATGAGAAAAGTTTTGGAAGCCGGAAAGAAAGAGGCAAGTAAGTGGTCGATGAGGAATTGCAGGATATCAGAAAGCGATTATTAAAGATAAATGATAAGATAAAGAGTTATTCCAACCTAAGCAAGAGCCCGCAGTTTTCTAACGAAAAAGAAATTAAACCTCAAAGACTTCGTGGGGACCAGGAAATTCCCGTTGACGAAATGCGCGCGAAACTGCGCGCCATTAACGAATATATTCGTGCTCGCGCCATGGGCCGCGACGTCAAGCCGCCTGTTTTTCTAAGGGAAGAGCTTCCCCCTCCACCTGTCGAGAAGCTTGCATTTGTCATGGAAGAGGAGACGGTCGAGGAGGTGGGCGAAGAGCAAGAACCGGTTCCTGTCAAAGAAGAAGAAACCACTACGGTTGTACTTCCGGCGCTGAGCCGCGGCAGGAACGCTGCGGTCAGGACAGGCGTCGGCCTGGACTTGGGAACAGCCTATATTGTCGCAAGCCGTGAGGTTGAGGACAAACGGGTATTTGTGAAGAATGAACGCAATGCCTTTCTTTCCGTGCGTTGTGATCAATCGACCAAGGATTTGTTAACACGCCTTAAGATCAAATATGTTGCCCTGCAGGACAAACTTTATGTTTTAGGTGGCATGGCTTTGGAGCTTGCGGACATTTTCGGGCGGGAAACACAACGGTCCATGAACATGGGGATATTAAACCCTTCTGAAGCCGAGTCTATCCCGATCATCCAGCTTTTAGTGAAAAATATTTTATGGGAGCCTCGCGAAAAAGGCGAGGTTTGTTGTTTTTCAGTACCCGCTAAACCTCTTGACCGCGACCAGGATACGATCTACCACCGTGGTGTTTTTGAAGGGATCCTAAAGAATATCGGTTTTAAGCCTTTAGTTATCGACGAAGGATATGCCGTTGTCCTTTCCGAGATGGAAGATCAGGATTTTACGGGTATCGGCATTTCCTGTGGGGCCGGCATGGTCAATATATGTGCCGCGTTTAAGTCTGTGCCTGTGCTGTCGTTTTCGATCACGCGCGGCGGTGACTGGATCGATAAAAGCGCGGCGACTGTCCTTGGTGTCCCTACGACCCGTGTCTCAACTATCAAGGAACATGGCATGAGTATCAAGATCCCCGCCAACCGCGAAGAAGAAGCGATCGCGATCTATTACCGTAATTATATCCATTATCTTATTGAGAACATGGCCCGTGTCTTTGGCAAAAGCACGGATACTCCCCATTTTAAAGAGCCGGCTGATATCGTTTTTGCAGGCGGATCATCCATGGTGCCAGGTTTTATTGATGTCGTCCAAGAGGAGATTAAATCGGTTAAATTCGGATTTCCCGTGGGGAATATCCTTCACGCCAAGGAGCCTTTTACCAGTGTTGTGCGCGGATGTTTGTTTAATGCAATTAATGGTGGGAGCCAATGAGCCCTGAAGATACAAATACCATAGATGATCCCGAGGTTTTGGTCCCAAGATTATTTCAAAGGATCAATGCCACTCAGCAGTCACGTAAGGAGCTTAATGATGAGCTCATGGAGATGGAATTACTGCTGGGTGAATTTGTGGGTTCTATGGATGTGGTGACGGCCCGGGTGAAAAATAGGATACAGGAGCCCAGAACTGTGCTACCAGAGCCGCCGGTCCCTGCTGTCCCGTTATCGGTCCCGCCGGCGCCGCTTGTAGCATCTCCTGCAGCGGGGCAAGCTGGCATGACGCTCGAGGAATTTAAGACGCATATGGGGGCGATCCTTCAAGGTTCCCTCGATGCTGTATCGGAGAAGCTTTCCGACAAGATTGCAGGTATGCTAAAGGAGCTCAAAGGTCTCAGCGGCCCTGCCCGCGAGTACAAGCTACAGGAGCTTAAAGAAGCAGCCGAATTTGAGTCGATTGATCTTTCCAAGCTTTATGTTCACCAAGAGGTCCAAAGCAATCTTGAAGATATCGGCGTTGAAGAGAAGGAATCCAAGGGGATCGATTCGACACTTGAAAAACTTCGCAGGCTAAAGGGCTTAAAACCTAAGCCTGGTGGAGAAAAGGCATGATCCTAATAATTTTTTCAATAACGTGTGCTGTGGTTGCTATCGGTGTTGTCATTTATATCATTAATGAGGACGCAAAATTAAACAAGCAGATCAAAATATTAAAGGAGCAGTTGAGTTTTGCGGAAACCGCTCC
Organism: Candidatus Omnitrophota bacterium; assembly: GCA_015233675.1. Taxonomy (GTDB): domain Bacteria; phylum Omnitrophota; class Gorgyraeia; order Zapsychrales; family Fredricksoniimonadaceae; genus JABDGZ01. The sequence goes on along the minus strand of JADFXH010000007.1, from coordinate 80,051 downwards.
AGAGAAATTTAAGAAAGAGCTGGAACAAATAAAAGAAGAATCCGACAGATTGCAAGCTGAGACCTCACGAAAAAATGAAGAATTGCTTTCAAAAAATAATGATCTTCGGGATTTGGTCGGTGAAGTGCGCAGGATTAAAGAAGAATTCGAGTCAAAGGCGACTGAGTCCTCCCAGAAAGAACTAGAGCTTACGAAACTCAAGGTCCAGTTGGCAAAAATGGAGGAACAGGGTAAAAACGTTTCTCAAAACAGTGAAGAGCTTGCGCATAAGGAAAGCGAGAACAGGGTCCTGCTCAGTGAAGTGGAGAGTCTTAAAGTAAAACTCCAGGGCAAGGCGAACGAATTCACTTTGAAAGAACAGGAGATTGTGAAGCTCAAGGTTGAGCTGATAAGATTAGGAGAAGAAAGCAAGAGCGCCTTACAAAAAACTGAAGAAATCGCAGTCAAGGAAACCGAGATCAATCGTCTTCTGAGTGAAGTTAAGAATCTTAAAGCTGAGCTTGAGACAAAAGCAACCGAGTCCGGCCAGAAAGAGCAAGAGCTCGTGAAGCTCAAGGCCCAGCTGTCAATGATGGAGCAACAGGGCAAGAACGTACCGCAAAATAATGAAGAACTCGCAGTTAAGGAAAGTGTGATTAAGCGTCTTACTGACCAGATCGAGCGCATGACGCTCGCACAGAAGGATACAAGCGAACGTATGGCCCGTTTCAAAAAATCAGAGATTGAAATGTTTCATATTGAAAAGCTGATGGATGAAGAAAAGAAAGAACTGCACAAGATCAAATTGCGTATCCAAGAAGGCAAGATGAAACTTGAGCTTATCGATGAAAAGACAAAAGGCGCGGTTGAGTCGATAGCGCAGTTTGCCCAAGGCAAGGAGTTTGAGGAATTCCGCAAATCCATTCATATGGACCAGATGATCCAGAAATATGAGGACCAGATCAAGGCCCTGCAGATCAAGGCTCTTGAACTTGAGAAAGACCATAATAGCTCATTAAATTCCACACCTTTGGTGGGGGGGGGCAATAGTTCATTAAATTCTACGCCCCTGGAGAGAGGGGGCAATAACAAATTAGATTCCCTCCCCTTGGCGGGAGGGGTTAGCGAAGGGGAAACTATGAACAATGAAAACAACATCAATTCGTTTGAAGAAATGGTCCAGCAAAATTCTAAAGAATTGCAATGCCCCCTAGATATTTACTTAAAAATAGCGCGGGGGGCTGTGGAGGAAGGAAGTGCAGACGTTGCTAATTTAGAAAAAGCGATTGTAGAAAATGATTTTACTCATATCGATCAAACTTCGCACATACTAAAGGGGGTTTTTTCTAATTTGAGGCTGACTTCGGTGTCGACGCCTGCCGCAGAGATAAACAATCTGGCAAGAGAGAAAGGGAGTATTGAAGAGATCAAGAAATTATATTTTCAGGTAAAAATTAATTTTGAAAATTTACAACGCGCCTTCGTTGAAAAATCCTGATATGGGAAGGGGAATTAAAAAAGATGATAAAAATATTGATTGTAGATGATGAAGAAATACAGCGCAAGATGCTCAAAAGCAGCTTGGAACTCAAGAACTATGAGGTTTTTGTTGCCTCAAGCGGCGAGCAAGGCCTGGAAGCTTTTGTCAAAGAGAAACCGGAAGTGATCATTTGCGATATTTCGATGCCCGGCATGGATGGCATGGAAATGCTGGAAAAAGTTAAACTCATGAACGCCGAGGCGCAGGTGATTATGCTGACAGGGCATGGGGACATGGAAAGCGCTATTGCCTCATTAAAAAAAGGGGCTTTTGATTATATTATTAAACCTTTTAATTTAGAAGAACTGTGTATGAATATCAACCGGGCCGCGGAAAATCAAAGATTGTACCTGCAGTTAAAAATCCAACAGACACAGCTTTTACGGGCTGCGAAATTGACCGCGATGGGGGAATTGGGTGCCGGTGTTGCCCATGAAATGAACCAGCCTTTGATGGCCATATCATCCTATCTCGAGGGACTCTTGATGAATGATGCTCTCGTGACAAATTTGGTGCTGAAAAACAAGATGCTCAAGATCAAGGACCAGTTTGTCAGGCTTGGCACTATCGTTAAGCGGATGCATGAATATTCCGGTAGCCGTATGGGCACCTTTACCGAAGGGGACGTCAAACGCCCGATCACTGACGGACTTTTTCTTTTGACGCAACAGTTCAAGGACCACAATATTGCCGTGGAATTACAACTGCAAGAAGACCTCCCTGAGGTTTATATTGACCGCTACCAGATCCAGGATGTGGTGGTTAATTTCCTGATCAATGCCCGTGATGCCATTGATGAGAAATTTAATCAACAGGAAGGCGGCCACATCTGGTTTATTTCTAAAAAATTGAAGAACTTCCCCGCAATTGTCTCCGGTGTTATTGATAATGGGATAGCGGTCAAAAGCGGATCAGAGGAGAATCTTTTTGAGCCCTTTTTTACCACTAAGGCCCCGGGTAAAGGGACCGGCCTTGGTCTTTCCGTTTCTTTTACCATTATAAAAAGCCATAAAGGGGTAATCGGGTTTTCATCTTTAAAGAATGAGCGAAAGATTTTTTATTTTGTGCTTCCTCTTGATAAAGAACAGGATTTGGCCGGTGTTGAGGCATTAAATAAAGAGCTAAAAGCTGAATTGGAAAATTTGTAAATTAACCGGAGGCAGACCATGGCAACAAAGGAAAAACAAGGTTGTGTTTTAGTAGTGGATGATGAAGAAGCCATCAGAGAATCGCTTCAAGAACTCCTGGAAGCATTAGGTTTTCAGGTGTACATAGCGGATTGCGTTGATAATGCTATTAAGGTCGTTGAATTAAAAAGAGATATTGAAGCTATTATCAGTGATCTTAAAATGCCCGGTAAAATGGGGATAGAATTACTAAGATATCTTAATTTAAGGAAAAAAGAAATCCCTGTGATTTTCTTAACAGGATTCGGCACGATGGAAACCTGTCAGGACGCCCTAAGAGAAGGAGCTTTTGATTACATCCTTAAACCCATTGAGGATAAAGATAAGGTGCTTCTTCCTTTGAAGCATGCGATTGAACGTTTCCGTTTGGAAAGGTATAACGAAGAATTAAAACTGGATATCCTGCGTATGGCCGAAGAACACGAGGAGTTGCTGAACTCTATTCTTAGTGATATTGAGATCAAAAGCAAGGTGCAGGACAAGATCAGCGCGATCGTCAAAAAATGGGATAAAAAGAAATGACGGAAAGAGTAACCTCGAAAATACTTGTTGTAGATGATAAAAAGACGAACCGTGAGCTTTTATCAATGCTGCTTTTACAGGCTGACGAGGGGTATAAAGTTGTGCAAGCTGATTCCGGCCGTGCTGCTCTCGATGCTGTGGAGCGTGAAAAGCCGGATATTATACTGCTTGATGTCATCATGCCGGATATAGACGGCTTTGAGGTTTGCCAAAGGCTTAAGAAGCATGAAAAACATCAGTCTATCCCGATACTTTTTATTACCGCAATGAATAAGCCTGAAGACATGGTTAAATGTTTTTCTGTAGGAGCGGCTGATTATATTAGTAAACCTATAAATCCCGAAGAAGTCAAAACCCGGGTGAAGGCCCATCTGCGCATCAAAAGGGCTGAAGAAGAAAAAATTCAAATTACAAATCTCGAGACAGTTAAGAATATGGTGGTGACGTATAACCATAATATGAATCAACCATTAATGGCGGCGATCACCTATCTTGAAATCCTTTTGTCTCAAAATGACCCAAAGGACAAAAAGCATTTGACATTGTCAAAAATAAAAAATGAACTAAGCAAGGTCACTGCTATTCTCAAGAAGATCGATGCCCTGCAGCAGCTCAAACGTGTTGATTATGTGGGCAATACTCAAATGATCGATTTGGAATGACCGGCAATATACCTCGGAGTTAGTCTATGCCCAAACTTGTCTGGGGATCGCAGATGAGCGTGCACATTAAAGTCATTGATGCGCAGCATCAGGAGATCCTAGAGGCCCTGAATGTTTTAGATAATGCCGTACAACTGGGCTGCGAAAAAGGCGTCCTTACGAGTACTTTTGAAGCTCTTGTAAAATATGTTGGGGCACATTTCTCGACTGAAGAGATCCTCATGATCAGGTTTTCCTATCCCGGCTATGAGATGCATACAAAGGAACACCGCAATTGTACCTCCAAAGTGCTGGAGTTTTGGGAAGAATTCAATTCAGGGAATAAAGCCTTGCCGCAGGAGCTGGTTGCCTTTTTATCGAGCTGGCTTGATAATCATATGGTCAATATGGATCAGCAATACAGCTTATACTTCAAAGAAAAAGGCTTCTTGTCTCAAATTTCAGGATAACAGACATAAAAACGATCTGGGAGCTAGTTTGAATGATCCCGAGAGGTAAGTTTCATGCGTGAATTTTTTTCTAGTCAGATGGACTATATTTTTTTTGTATACAGCCTCGCCTTTACTGTACTATTTTTGATATGTTTTTCCTTTCCCAAACGTCGTGAGTCCATGATTCCCTGGCATTGGCTGGGGCTTTTCGGGTTGATCCACGGAATCAATGAATGGCTGTCCATGCTGGTGATCAGCCTTGGCAATAATGGCTTTTTTAAACGGGTTCTCATTATTTCATTGGCCGCTTCATTCATTTGTCTTTTTGAATTTGGCCGCTTAACATGCGAACGGTTTAAATATGTCAGGATAGGACGATGGTTCTATATTCCGCTATCTCTAGCGGTAGTCTTAGGTACTTGGGCCGGAGTATCACAAGTGAACGCGTGTATCCGTTGTTCTTTTGGATTCTTCGGGGGGCTTCTGACAGCCCTTGCATTCTGGAGGATTTCAAGAGAAAGCAAGCAGGGAGCTCGCAGCATGGTCATTGCGGCATTTGCTATGGCTGTGTATGCCCCGTTAGCTGGTTTTTTTCTGCCTAAGTCGGAGCAGTTATCTTTTTTGACAGTCAATCAGGATTTATTTTTTACTATTACCGGATTTCCTGTTCAACTTTTGCGTTGTTTTGCTGCGGGTGTGATCGCTTTTATGATCTGGCATTATCAGGAAGAAATTTATATAGAAAAGCTTGATGTTCAGATGGCTCATAACCAAAAAAGACTTGGGGCGGGGGTTCTTCTTGCGATGATATTGATACTTGCTTTGGGATGGTTTTGCACAGATAAGGCAGGGATTAATGAGAAAGATTTTCAGCGTGCGAGGCTTTTAAATATTTCACAACAGGTAACTTCAGTAATGGACGATGCATTGGTCAGGAAGTTGACTGGCTCGGCATCTGATGTTAACACTTTGGCGTATCGGGCATTGAAAGACCAGCTTCAGAACCTGCGCAAGGCCATGACTCACATTCGGTTTATTTATCTTATGCGTAAGGCAGGCGGGAAAATAGTCTTTCTTGTCGATTCTGAACCAATCGGCAGTAAGGACGAGTCTCCTGCCGGACAGGTGTACGATGAAGTTCCTCGAGCGGTTTATGATGTGTTTGACTCCTCAAAGAGTATTGTTGGGGTGCCCTACACTGATAGGTGGGGCAGTTGGATATCAGTATTTTCGCCTTTGAATGATTACCGTACGGGAAAGCTGATCGGGGTACTTGGTATAGACCAGAACGCGCATGATTTTAGTTATGCGGTGGCCCACAACCGGTTGAAGTCTATCCTCATTGTCGGATTTATCTGTTTGATGGTGCTTTGTATATTTACTTATTGGCGAAGGTTTTATGTGGCCCTGCAGCAGGCCCTTGAAGATAAAAAGATGCCCATCACTCTGCGTTGGGGGATAGCGGTAATAGTAGTAGTATTTGGATCTTTGATCACTGCAGGGCTTTTTTTGCAGCTGCAAAATACCGCGTGGGACCGCTTCCAAACGGCCTTTATGCAGCGAGCTGTCAGCAGGGCTCAAAATGTTTTTTTGGAGTTGGGGCATCAGCTTGATAACTTAGACGGGTTGCGGCGTTTTTTGGAAGCCATCAGATCTAACGTGAGGTTAAGGGAATTTAATCAATATACTGCTCCATTTTTAGAAGAGGCGCCGATTCGTGCCATAGCATGGATACCGCGTGTCACTCGTGAGAATTTATCTTCTTATGAGAGCTCCAATAGTTATGTCGAAAACAATTTTAAGCTTTATGAGAAGGATGTTCTTGGCAAAAAGATCCCCGTTCATGATCGGGACGAGTATTTTCCTGTTTATTATGTACAGCCCTTTGAAGTTAATAAGGCCGCTCTGGGGTTTGATTTGTCTTCTGAAACGCTTAGGCGTTTGACCATAGAAAAAAGCCGTGATGAGGGGCGTCCGGTGGCCACAGCGCCGATTCAATTGTTTGGATCTTCAAAGAAAAATGGGGTATTGGTTTTTTATCCTGTGTATGACATGGATATGCCGAAGAATACCGTTGAGGAGCGGCGCAAGAGCTTGCGGGGTTTTGTTCTTGGGGTCTATAATACAAATGAATTTCTTAAAGCGGCCTATTCAAAATCTCCGCCGGAAGGACTGTCTTTTCTTGTCGAAGATATGACGGCACCTGCGCAGGATCGTGTTTTGTATCGACATGTCCTGAGGAAGGGAAGGGTTGATTGGGGCCATCCTTTTTTGAAATATCAAACCATCCTGAAAATGCCTGATCGTCAATGGCGGATCACTATTGTTCCGGGCTCGGCATTTATTGAAGAAAATTTATCCAATGGATATTGGGCGGTATTGCCTATGGGGATTTTTTTGACAGCATTGATTGCTGCATTTTTGAATTCCATGGTAACCCAGCGTTTTCGGGCTGAAAATCTTGTGAGGATAAAGACAAAAGATTTAAAGGAGAGCTTGATACTGTTGGAAAAGGAAAAAACCAATCTCCAGACAATATTTGATTCATCTCAGGTAGGCCTTATCCTTATTGATTCGAAAGGCGTTGTCAAACGTGTCAATAATATTTTAGCAGCCATGGTCGGGCGTAATGCGGGTGATATTTTATTGGAAAGGCCCGGAGAGGCGATTTGTTGTATCAATCCATTGACTACTAATCAACGTTGTGGTGAAACTCCGGCTTGCAAGGTTTGCGCTATCCGTAATCTTTTTGAGCAGGCCTTGGCCACGGAGCAAATAATTGATGGCATTGAAACCCCAAAAGAACTTTTTATAAATCAGAAAAAAGTATCTGTATGGTTAAGCATTAATGCGGCGCCTGTGTTTATTGACAACGAGAAACATGTTTTGCTTGCCATCGTTGATATTACCGTACGTAAAAAGCAAGAGCAGGAGCTGATCCAGGCAAAGAATATTGCTGATGCGGCCAACAAGGCTAAAAGTGAATTTTTGGCCAATATGTCTCATGAAATACGCACGCCCATGAACGCCATCATCGGCTTCTCCGATCTTTTGGAAGGCACCCCGCTTAATGAAGTGCAGAAAGATTATGTTTATACCATCAAAAGCAGCGGAGACATCCTTCTGGCTCTTATCAGCGATATCCTTGATATTTCCAAGATTGAGGCCAATAGTGTTAAGTTTGAGAAAATTTCTTTTGATTTGGAATATTTGGTAGGAAATTTATTAAAAATAACAGCGGTAAAAGCCATGAATAAAGATGTTGATCTTTTGTTTGAATTTCAAGCCGGCACACCGGCATTCTTTATGGGGGACCCCACAAGAGTTCGCCAGATCATCCTAAATTTGTTGAGCAATGCCGTTAAATTTACCGAACAAGGCGAAATAAAAGTCACTGTCTCATCACCTGAGACTTCAACCCAGGTCGGCAGTTTTCGGACGGTTAAGATCTCAGTGAAAGACACGGGGATAGGCATTCCTGCGGATAAACGATCGGCGATATTTGAATTATTTACTCAAGCCGATAGTTCAACGACAAGGAAATTCGGGGGAACGGGATTAGGTCTTTCTATCGCTTTGGCCCTGGCGCGAAAAATGGGAGGAGATATTGAGGTTCTCTCGGAACTTGGCCGCGGCAGTGAGTTTATAGTCACATTACATCTGGAAACAGGGAAACCCCTGAGACAAACAGATATTTCATTGGTTAACATGATGAGCCTTAAAGGCAAGAAGGTCGCCATTGTCGACGATAATGAACATGGGCTAAAGCTTATTGAGAGATATTGTAAAGATATCGGTATGGAAGTTATTTATACTGGAGACCGTGCTTTGAAATTATTATCATGGATAAGCGGACAACAGGATTTACCTGAGATCATTATATCGGATATCATGATGCCGGAAATGGATGGCATGACATTAATTAAACGTTTACGGGAAGAAGAAAAGTATGGCTGTATAAAATTTATCGCTGCCACATCAGATGTAAGGCCCGGCACTTCGGAAGAAGCCCAGCAGGCAGGATTTGACGCTTATTTGTCAAAACCGGTACTTAGGCATGAGTTGATTAAAATAATACAAGCTGTGATGGGAGATAAAAGGATAGAAAAAGATATCATAACCCGTCATACCGTCGGGGAGTTGTCTTTAAAAGGCATAAGGGTGCTTGTTGTCGAAGACCAAACGCCTAACCAGAAATTAATGAAGGTGTATCTGGACATGTTTGGCTGTGTCAGTGATTATGCTAATAACGGCCGGGAAGCAATTGAGATGATAAGACAAAACTCTTATGATATATGTCTAATGGACATACAAATGCCTGTGATGGGCGGACTAGAAGCTACGGAAATTATTCGAAGAGAAGTCAATAAGGATATTCCGATCATTGCCCTTACGGCGGCGGTAATGAAAGAAGACCATGAAAAATCCCTGAAAAGCGGCATGAATGATTTCCTGACCAAACCGATGAACCACAATAAACTCAAAGAGCAAATCCTTAAATGGGCATGCAGTCGATAGTGATTCTTTCATGCCCGCTAAACCGCTAAACAACGACATAAACAACGAAATAATACCATTTGCCCAAAAAAAGTGTTATATTTTATATAGACCATTTGTTATTATAATTTAATTAGTTCTTTTAATTTATGCGTATGTGAGGCAGGCAAATGACAGAAGAAAAAAATGATTTGGTTAATTGTTGTAAAGGGCTGCACGTTCTTGTCGTTGAAGATATTAAACCTAACAGGGATTTGATTAAAGCCTATTTTGATATCTTAGGCTGTACTGCCGATTACGCGTATAATGGGTTGGAAGCGGTCAATAAGGTCAAGGCCAATAAGTACGACCTGTGCCTTATGGACTTCCAGATGCCTGTTATGGGAGGTTTGGAAGCAACCAGGATCATCCGTCAGGAATTAGGATCACAGATGTGGATTATTGCCCTTACTGGTTCGGCGACGAGGGAACAGCTAAAAGAAGGCCTTTGCATCGGGATGAACAGTTGTTGTGTAAAACCGATCAGGCTTGAGGAATTAGCCCGGGCGATCCTTCTGTTTAAAGATAAAGACCCCAGCCAGAAATTTTGAGGTTTAACAGCGCACCATTTTATTTTGTAATTGTTTATCGTGGCAATAAATAATCCCTGCAAGCGTAAGCTTTCGCGGGGATTTTTTATGACTTACTTTTTAGTTTAAATGTGATAAAATTTTAAAAAATACAAATTTACAAGAAAAAACTACTTTTACTGTTTATGAACGGAGGGGGAAATGAAAGTCGTTGCCATTAACGGGAGTTCACGCAAGAACGGGAACACATCTGTTTTGATCGAGAAAGTTTTTGAACCCTTAAAAAAGAATGGAATTGAATGCGAGCAGATACAGATGGCCGGCCATACCATCCGCGGTTGCAGGGCCTGTTATAAATGCTCCAGCAAAAAAAACAGGCGCTGTTCATTCGACGGAGATTTCGTCAACGAATGTATTGATAAAATGGCCGATGCTGACGGGATCATCCTTGGTTCTCCTGTTTATGTCGCGGATGTTTCTTCTGAGATGAAAGCCCTTATTGACCGTACATGTCTTGTAGCTCGTGCTAATGATAGTTTTTTAAAGCGGAAAATAGGCGCTGCGGTCATGGCGGTGCGTCGCGGGGGTGCTATTCACGCATTTGATACCATGAATCATTTTTTTACGATCTCAGAGATGATTGTGGTCGGCTCCAGCTATTGGAACTTTGCTTTTGGCCGTGAAATAGGAGATGTCAATAACGATGATGAAGGGATAAAAACTATGACCGTCTTGGGCGAAAACATGTCCTGGTTATTAAAAAAAGTCACTTCATAAAATTTCAGAACCAAAGGGGGAGAATAGAAATTTGTTTGTTATTTTGTAGTAAATGGTAAAATATTTATATAAGTTTTAAGACCCCCTTCTTCAAGGTTAAGTATGGTTTTTTGTTTTCCTTCCCTTATCCTTATCTGTTCAGTCAGCCTGGCCTTGGGTTTGTTTTTTACTTTAAAACCTTCACAGGCCATTGATATCCAGAAAAGATTTTACCTTAAGATCAATTGGCGTATAGAACCTGTAGACATGGCCCTTGAAATCCGTAATACGAGGATCATGGGCCTTATGGTCGTTGCTGTTGCTGTTTTTAGCGCAGGGTATCTGTTGATCTGCGGGTTGAAATAATATGCAGTGTGTTTAGCGCTTTAATTTCTCGAATCCTTTAACATGAGAAGTCCTAAATTCTTAAAGGAGTCATATATGGCCCAAAAGCTTTCAGAGCAGCTTCAGAAATTACAGGAAGAAAATGCCGCGAACCAAAAACAGCTTGCCATTGACTTGGAAGCCCGCCATGCTGAAGAAATCATAAAATTACGTGATGAAAGCTCGCAACGGGAAAAGCAGATTGAGGCTAAATTAAGACAGGACCATGATTCTAGGTTTAGGAATTTATTGATGGCCTTCATGGAAGCCAGGGCAGGCCGGAACAGAATCATTGTTGCTGTTTCCTGGAGCGCTGTGGGGATTCTTGCTGTAATGATCTTTACAGGGTTTGTGACCGGGGATCTGTCGACAGTGCTGGTATTGGCAGCGCTGGCCGGATTTTCAGTTGCTATTCTCCTTGCAGAAAAAAACAGCAAGTGGAATGAGGAACATTTGCAACGCGCCATTGACGACACAGGGATTTCTAATGTGATGATGGATTACGCCTATGGTCGGTCCGTGGGCTTTCTTTTTTTTGGTTTGATCTCAACCGTTTTTTTATGTTTGGCTGGATTTATAAATCCGTTAGGGAAGGCTGATGTTCGCTTGCCGGCAACACCAGTTTCATCAGTTAAGGCAACATCGCCGGAATCTGCATCAGCATCTGCTTCTGTTTTGGAAAAAATGCCCGTGACCGCAAAGGATGCGCTCGAGGCTTCAGCGATCTTTTCCAAGAGCCTGCCAGACACCTCAGGCTTCAAAGCCAAAATAACCGGCAATGGGGGCAATTTTGCAGGGGGAGAGTTGAGGAAATAAATATGAGAGAATGAAGGATATAAAACACAAAACCCTCTAAAAATGATTAGAGGGTTTTGTGTAAGAGTTATTAGTAATTATTTACTTTTTTTTAGCTGTCTTTTTGCATGATTTGCAAGGGGCTTTTTTAGTTGCCATATTGTATTTCCTTTCTTCATGATTGATTTAATCTGTCAATGCTAACACAGATTTTAAACTTTGGTTGAAATACGCATTTCGTAAAAAGAACGGATCAAAAAGAACACGGCAATGGCAAAAAAGATAACGGCCAGGAGAATATCAAGGCTCCGGCTTAATCCAATAGCAATTTCAATGGCCAATAATCCAAACAAGGTTGTGAATTTAATGATCGGGTTAATGGCAACCGATGAGGTGTCCTTAAAAGGATCTCCTACCGTATCTCCGACGACCGTTGTCGCATGAATTTCTGTTCCCTTTTCATGATAAGTCACTTCCACCAGCTTTTTGGCATTGTCCCACGCTCCGCCGGCGTTCGCCATGAAAATAGCCTGAAAAAGGCCAAAGATGGCTATCGAGATCAAATACCCGATAAAGAAATAGGGCTGTAAGCAGGCAAAAGCAAGTGTCATAAAAAGTACCGTCACGAAAATATTGATCATGCCTTTTTGGGCAAACATCGTACAAATTTCCACGACCTTCGTGCTGTCTTTAGTAGAAGATTTTTCTGTGCTTTCAAGTTTAATATGCTCTTTGATGTATTCTACGGTGTGATAGGCCCCTGCGGTCACAGCCTGAATGGAAGCCCCTGTAAACCAATAGATTACGCCACCGCCGCTTAGGAGTCCAAGCAGGAAGGGAGGATAAAGTATAGAGAGGTTTGCCATATTAATGGTAAGACCGTGGGTTAAAATCATTATAATAGAAAAGATCATAGTGGTTGCGCCGACCACAGCAGTTCCTATCAAAACCGGTTTGGAGGTGGCTTTGAAGGTGTTGCCTGCCCCATCATTGGTCTCCAAATGATGTTTGGCAAGTTCGAAATTTGGCGTAAAGCCAAAATCTTTCTTGATCTCTTCTTTAATATTGGGAAGGGTCTCAATAAGAGAGAGCTCATAAATGGATTGAGCGTTGTCGGAAACCGGTCCGTAGGAATCAACGGCAATGGTAACCGGTCCCATGCTCAAGAACCCAAAAGCCACCAGTCCAAAAGCAAACACTGCTGGGGCGATCATGAGTGTATGGATACCCATTAAGCTAAAGAAATAGGCCAATCCCATCAATACAGTAATGACTAATCCCATCCAATAAGCGCTAAAATTTCCGGCTACAAGACCAGAGAGAATATTGAGGGAAGCTCCGCCTTTTTTAGAGCATTCATAGATGTTCTTCACGAAATCCGAATTCATGGAGGTGAATATTTTTACTCCCTCCGGAATGACTGCGCCTGCTATTGTGCCGCAGGTAATGATGGAGGCAAGCTTCCACCAAAATGTGCCGTCACCTAAATTTGGAATGATGAGATAGGAAGCCCCGTAGGTCAGGATGATGGATATAAAGGAAGTGATCCATACCAGAGATGTCAAGGGTTCTTCAAAGTCCATCTTCTCAACATTGGCATAACGTTTTTTGGCAAAATAATCGTTGATCCAGTAAGAAAGACTGCTGGCAATGACCATCATCAAGCGCATGCAAAAAATCCAAACTAAAAGCTGTGCCTGATTAAAGGGCTGTTTAACTGCCAAAAGAATAAATGAAATCAACGCGACTCCTGTGACGCCGTATGTTTCAAAGCCATCTGCGGTCGGGCCGACAGAGTCGCCGGCATTATCGCCAACACAATCCGCAATGACCCCGGGATTGCGGGCGTCGTCTTCCTTAATATTAAACACGATTTTCATCAAGTCTGACCCTATGTCGGCAATTTTGGTGAAAATTCCACCGGCAATTCTAAGTACTGAAGCGCCTAAAGATTCTCCGATAGCAAAACCGATAAAGCATGGACCTGCATAATTTGGGTCAATAAATAAGAGAATGCATAACATGACAAAAAGTTCAATGCTTATTAGCAGCATACCGATGCTCATGCCCGCTTGTAAAGGAATGGAGTAAACTGGGAACGGTTTACCTGCAAGGCTTGCGAAAGCGCAGCGTGAATTGGCAAATGTATTAATTCTCATGCCGAACCACGCGACGCCATAGCTTCCGGCGATACCAATTAAACTGCATACTAGGATAAGAATGACTTTGGTGGCTTCAAAATGACGCAGCCAACCGAAATATGCCACCATGACCAATCCGATCAGGGCTTCCAGGATGAGTAAGAATTTGCCTTGCGCGATTAGATACGCTTTGCACGTTGTATAAATGAGTTCAGAGACTTCTTTCATGCTTTTATGCACGGGCATTTTTCTCAATTGTCCATACTGACGTATTCCAAAGAAAGCGCCCATAGCACATATAAGAATGCCAAACATTAAGGCTGTCCGTCCGTTTAAATTAAAGATCATGGGAACGATGGATAGATCCGGAACCTTCAGGTCTGATTCTCCTGCCCAAACTGCAGGGATCCCTAAAAAAAGCGCGATAAAACAAAAAAAGCCGGGTTTAAAAAATTTCCACGTTTTATTCATATTTCCTCCATTCATAAATTGAAAAGTCTTTACATCTTAATACTTTGTAGTATCGGGGTCAAATTTAATTTAATTTTTATTTAACCGACATTATAACGAGGAAATTTCAGTTTTGCATTGACACTTTCGTAATGTGATATATGTTGCTAGGAAAGGGGATAAGGAGTAAAATATTGCAAAGCATGCTGTGGTCTATTTAGGGGAATTGGATAATGTTGAGGATATTTAAAACAGGCGACAGATCAGAGCTTAGTGCCGCAACGCGGTTATTTGGATTAGTGGTTGCGTCGCTTGGTGTTTTGGCTTTATTAGGTTGGATTACGGGTTTACGTGTTCTGGCCAGTGTGCGTCCTGAGTATATTCCCATGCCTCCTGAAAATGCTGTTTTGTTTATCGCCTTCGGCGTATTTCTGCTTTTTGCCGGGAGCATGCAGGATAGCCACAGTTTTAAAATATCTACGGCAATTTTTTCTTTTTTCGCGTTATATGTCCTGTTGAAATTAGCCGGTCATTTCTTGCGTTTTGACCTGACATTAGAAAACTATTTGTTCCCGGTCACTGAGAAGCTCGGGGATTTTCCTCTTCGTCGCATGTCACCCTGCTCGGGCGTATTGTTTTTCTTAAGTTCAGCTGCTATTCTGTTGTCTATCTTCGCCAATGGACGGTTGAAATTTTTGAATACGGTCGGCTTTTTAGGGCTGATCGTAGGAGTGGTAGGGTTTGTTGCGACATTAGGATATTTGTATGACGAACCTCTTTTGTATAAAAGCACTGTAATTCCTTTGGCAGAAACCACGGCCATTGCATTTTTATTTTTGGGATGCGGGTTGATAGCATTATCAACAGAGAAGAGCATTATTTTACGCCCATTTTCAGGAGATAAGCCAATACCCCAATTACTGCGCAATACTCTCCCTATTGTTATTTTAGCGATAGTTTTTACGGATGTTCTTCATGATAAATATAAATCTATGTATCAGTTCAACCCGAGTTTGGTATCAGCTTTGTTAACCCTGTCTTTTGTCATTTTGATCAGTATTGTGATGGTACAGGTCTCACTGGCTTTGTCACGAGATATTGAAAAAGCAGAAGCCGAGCGTAAACGGGGGCAAGAGGATCTTAAAGGAGCTTCCCATTTCAATCAAAGCATTCTCAATGCTTCCCCAAGCCTTGTTTATATTTATGACCTGAACGAACATCGTAATATTTATACCAATCGTGAGATTTGGGAATTCTTAGGCTATACGTTTGATCAAATAAAAGCGATGGGATCAGCATTATTTCAAAATATTTTGCATCCTGACGATGTCCCTGCTGTAGCCGAGCATCATCATAAATTGAGTGCCGTGAAAAATGACGAAATATTAACACTGGAATACAGGATGCGGCATTCCAACGGTGAGTGGCATTGGCTGTATAGTCGGGATATTCCCTTTGCCCGTGATAGCAAGGGTAAGGTTTGTCAGATATTAGGAGCAGCGCTGGACATTACCGAACGTAAAAAGTCAGAAGAGGCGTTACGAAAAAGCCAAGCGCTTTTGCAGCAGATTATTAAACATGATCCTTATGCCATCGCGGTCCATGACCTTAATATGCGTTATATTGCGGCAAGTGACCGGTGGCTGCGTGATTACAATGTCAAGGAATCGGATATTATAGGGAAGACTCATTACGAAGTATTTCCGGAAATTCCTCAAAGATGGAAGGAAATTCATCAGCGATGTTTGGCCGGGGCTACAGAACGTAATGATAATGACTCCTTCGAAAGGCCTGATGGGTCTGTTACGTATAATCGCTGGGAAATGCGGCCATGGTATCAGTTGGATGGCAAGATCGGCGGGGTCATTTCCTACACTGAGGTGACAACTGAGCGGAAATTGGCGGAACAAGCGCGGAAATCGGTTATCGAAAGGTATAACCTGGCCGCTCTCTCTGCCGGTTTAGGCGTGTGGGAATGGGATGTTCAAAAAGATAATTTGACCTGGGATGACCGGATGCTTGAATTGTATGCTGTCAAAAGAGAAGATTTTACCGGCGTTTATGCCGTCTGGTTTAACTGCATTCATCCTGAGGACAAAGATTTTGTCATTGAAGAGTCTCAGAGAGCCTTGCGCGGTGAAAAAGAATATGATACGCAATTTCGTATCGTTTGGCCGGATGGAACGGTTAGGCATATTAAGGCATATGCTCAGACAACCAGAGACTCCGATGGGAAGCCATTGCGCCAGACAGGCGTTAATTATGACATTACTGAGCATGTGAAGGCTCAGGAGTTGCAAAATAAGAACGCGGAGCGTTTGGCAAAGATCAATGATTGCCTCTTGAGTTTTGACCGTGACCACGAAGGCAACATCAACCGACTGGTCGCGTTGGCCGGCAAATTACTGGGGGCCTCTTGCGCTCTTTATAACCGTCTAGAGAACGACCAGCTTTGTTCCCTGGGGCAATGGAATACTCCGGCGGGGTTCAGGCAAAAAAATACCCCTGAGGGGCATATTTGTTATGATATTATCCGCGCACAAAAAGATGATGTGGTTGTGGTCTGTGATTTGCCGAATACTAAATATTTTGAGACTGACCTCAATGTCCGGGCATACGGACTTAGAACATATATGGGTTGTTCAGTCAAATGTGACGGCAGGCCGGTGGGTTCGCTTTGCGTACTGTATCAGATGGATTATCAGCCCAGCAAAGATGACCGCTGGACTCTTGGGATACTTGCTTCTGCCTTAGGCAATGAGGATTCGCGCTGGCAGGGGGTGGAGGCGCTGCGCAAAAGCGAAGAGCGTTTCAAGGTTATCGCCGCTAATTCTCCCGACCAACTTCTAGTTCAGGATCTTGATCTTAGGTATGAAATGGTGATTAATCCCCAGTTAGAATTTACGGAAAAGGATATGGTCGGAAAGACCGATTACGATTTTTTGTCCAAAGAGGATGCGGATAAGCTTACAGCGATTAAAAGGCGCGTTATTGAGACGGGTCAGCCTGTGCATGTCGATCTGCCCCTGATCTCGAAGAAAGGGGAAAAAGAATATTTCGAGGGGGATTATATTTCGAGGCGTGATCCCCAAGGCAGGGTTAATGGCATTATCGGATATTTTAAGAATGTCAGCGAACGAAGGCAGGTTGAAGATGCTCTTAGGGAAAGTGAACAGCGCTTTGCCACGGTTTTTCGTGCCAGCCCTATCGCCTGCAGCCTGATAAGACTATCAGATGGAAAAATTCTCGATGTTAATGATAAATTTTTACAATTAATCGATCTTCCCCGCGGGGTTGTGATCGGAAGTACTCCGTTTATGTTGAATATGTGGGTTTATATGGAACAACGTGAAAAAATGATTGATGCTTTGCGTACAAAGGGCAGGATCGATGATTTTGAAACACAGTTCCGCATGAGAGGAGGCCAGATCAGAGACGTTTCTTTATCAGCTGAGGTGGTTGATTTGGCTGGAGATCGGTATATTTTGGGATTGACAACTGATATCACAGAGCGAAAGAGAAGCGAGATGGCCTTGAAAGCTTCTGAACTTTCCTATCGCCGTCTTTTTGAGTCGAGCGAAGACGGTATTCTTCTGGTCAACGCCGAAACAGGCCTGATTGAGGACGTTAATCCGTTTTTAGTCAATCTCTTGGGGTATTCACACAAGGAGTATTTGGGTAAGCATCTCTGGGATATTGATTTTTTTGGGGATAATACAAAGGGTCTGGAAGTTTTTAAGAGATTGCGGGAAAAAGGATATGTCCGTTATGAAGACATACAACTTCAGACAGCTGATGGAAGGGCTATTCAGGTGGAACTTGTAAGTAATGTTTACTTGGTAGATAGCCGTAAGGTTATCCAGTGTAATATTCGCGATATTACCCAGAGAAAGAAGCTTGAAGTCAGTCTGGAATACCTTGCTCATTATGATGTTTTGACGGGACTTCCGAACCGTGCATTATTCTTTGCGAGGGCGAACGCCGGCCTGGCTTTGTCCAGACGCGATAAGAAATGCTGCGCCATTTTGTTTGTTGATTTGGATAACTCCAAGAGCGTTAATGACACGATGGGCCATTCCATGGGTGATGAGCTGCTGAAAGATGCGGCCCTGAAGCTCAGGGAATGTGTCCGGGAAATGGATACCGTTGCGCGCCTGGGAGGGGATGAGTTTATTGTTTTTATGGGGGACTTGGATAGCGGCGAAAGTGCCCGGTATGTCGCCGAGCGCATTCGGGAGAAATTTGATAACCCCCGTTTAATTGCCGGCAACGAGGTTTTTATTACAGCCAGCATCGGCATTGCTATTTTCCCTGATGACGGGCATGACATGGAGGAGCTTTTAAAAAACGCTGATGCGGCGATGTATTCAGCTAAAAATGACGGGAAGAATTCGTATTGTTTCTTTAATCCGGAAATGAACCGCCAGGCTGTAAGAAAAATGTGGGTTGAACGTGGGTTGCACCAAGCTCTGGCTAATGCTAATTTTCGGCTTTTTTATCAGCCGATCATTTCCATTGGGAGCGGAAAGATCCGCGGGTTTGAGGCCCTTTTACGTTGGTTCCCTCCTGAAGGCGAGCTTATTTTTCCGGATGAATTTATCCCCGCGGCAGAAGAGACCGGGCTTATTGTTCCCATTGGCGAATGGGTTTTGCATGAGGCATGCCGGTTCAATAAGAAGCTGATTGACGGTGGTTGGGGCAGGCCTGTTGTGTCTGTCAACGTATCCGTTTATCAACTTAGGCGAAAGGATTTTCTTGATGTAATCATTTCCGCAATCAATAAGTCTGGACTTCCCCCGGAGTGTTTGGAGATTGAAATTACTGAGAGCCTGATGATTCAATCATTTGATGCCGCTATTTCGATTTTAAAAGCCATTCGTTCTCTTGGTGTTCAAGTTTCTTTGGATGATTTTGGCAGCGGATATTCCTCGTTGGTTCATCTGCAACAGTTACCCATAGGTAATGTTAAAATCGACAGGTTATTTATTAAGGAAATCGAGAAAGATGCTGAACGCGCTGTTATAATCCCGGCAATTGTTGATTTGGCTCATAAGCTTCATATAGGTGTTGTGGCTGAGGGGGTTGAAACAGAGATGCAATTAAGGAAATTATCAAATGACGGTTGTGACTATTTTCAAGGGTATCTTTTTAGTAAAGCTGTTCCCGAAGACCAGGCAACCGATTTGTACATAAAGAGTTGTGCAACGCAAGCGCGCTAGTATATTAGTATATTATATTGGTGTCAGTTCTCCCCAAACTATTGCAGTACAATAAGTTAGTGTTAAATTCACGATATTCTTCCCCTACGAAAAGGAAAGTGCATTAGAACTCGGCATTTCAGTTATTGAGATTGAGGTAATTAACAATTAACCCTTTGATAATCAAATGGTTAGGGAGAACTGACACTAATATGCTAATATGAAGAAAGGAAAGTTGTATGGAACAGATTTTTTTTATTGCAACTGTTTGGATCGGTCTTGCCGTTTTATCTACGATCATTGCGTATCATCTTAGAATATCAATTGCTTTGGTGGAAATTTGTGTAGGGATTTTAGTTGCCGCTATCGCCAATTATTACATTGGCGGCTCTGATTTTATTGGCAGCAACTCAGAATGGCTGCGTTTTTTAGCTTCTACGGGTGCTGTCTTGTTAACGTTTCTTGCCGGAGCAGAACTCGATCCGCGAATTATTAAAACAAAATGGAAGGAGGTGTCCGTTGTCGGATTTATCGGTTTTTTGGCCCCATTCTTAGGGTGCGCGACACTGGCACGATACGTGCTTCATTGGGATCCCCGGGCAAGCTTATTGGCGGGAGTTGCTCTTTCCACGACGTCAATGGCTGTTGTTTATGCTGTTATGCTTGAGACAGGCTTTAACAAGACGGAATTTGGCAAGGGCATCCTTGGGGCGTGTTTTGTTAATGATCTAGGTACAGTAATAGTATTGGGACTTTTATTTGCGCCATTCACCTACAAATCAATTATTTTTATTTTAGTGAGTGCTCTCGTGCTTTCGTTGTTTCCGTTTTTTACTAAGCAGTTAACGAATATTTATGGTAACAGGACCGCTGCTATCAGGGCTAAATGGGTAGTTTTTGTATTATTTGGTTTAGGCGCGCTGGCTTATTGGTCGGGAAGTGAAGCTGTATTACCGGCCTATATTGCAGGAATATTAGTGGCTGAGTTTGCCACCAAGGAAGAGCATTGGGTAAGACGTTTTAGGACATTAACAGTAGGCTTTCTTACGCCATTTTATTTTTTACGGGCCGGAACACTAGTTTATATGCCCGCTTTAATTGCCTGTCCTGTTGTCTTTTTGGTTTTATTAACAGGGAAAGTCTTTTCTAAGATTTTCGGGCTTTATCCTGTCATTGGTTTATTTCGTAAGCAGCGTCTCGAAAAATGGTATTATACCCTGATGATGTCCACAGGGCTTACTTTTGGAACCATATCAGCGATTTATGGTTTTTCTCACGGGATAGTGACAAAGCAACAGTATTCTTTCCTTGTTGCCGCAGTTATTGCCAGTGCCGTGATCCCGACCATGATCGCCAATCTTGTTTTTTTGCCCAAGCATCTTCTTGCTGAACTTTATAAAGGAAAACATGAAAAAATATCTGAAGGCGGAATCGATGAGGATTAAAGTTTTTAAATTGATTGTAAAAAGAATTCTGCTAATAATATTAATTTCGAGCCATTGGGTATTACAGCGACGCTTGCAGAAGGACTGTTCGTGGCGGTTTTTATTTTAAAGCAGGCAATGAAATTGTAAAGCTGGAGGTGTCCCATGAAAGAACGTGTCGTTGTTGTTACCGGAGGCAATCGCGGTATAGGGCATGAGATTTGCCGTCAGCTGGCTAAGTTAGATTTAATGGTGGTTTTAACTTCCCGTCATGAAAAAGACGGTTTGGAAGCTGTTACTAATTTTAATAAAAATGAGTTTCCGGTGCGTTTCTGCCCATTGGATGTGACTAATCCTTCCCAAATCTTAGAGCTAACGGATTTTCTTACAAAAGAATTTGGCCGTTGTGATTGTTTAGTCAATAATGCAGGGATTTTTCTTGATAATCAAGATGGTAATTTTTTTAATACGGATGTGGCTACTGTGCGCCAAACTATGGAAACAAATGTTTATGGGCCCTATTTGCTTTGTCAGGCTTTGTTGCCGCTTATGAGGAAGAACAATTATGGCCGTATAGTTAATATTTCAAGCGGCTTGGGGCAATTGAATGATATGGGCGGCGGTTACCTTGCCTACCGAATGTCTAAAACAGCAATCAATGTCATAACCAGAGTTTTAGCGGTGGAACTTGCCGGAACAAATATTTTAGTAAATAGTATGTGTCCTGGATGGGTCAAAACCCGTATGGGCGGTTCCGGCGCTACTCGTTCAGTAGAAGAAGGGGCGGATACAGCTGTGTGGCTTTCGACCTTACCTGATGGGGGGCCTTCAGGTAAACTCTTTCGGGACCGTAAGGAAGTGTCCTGGTAAAAGGCCTCTTCATGGAGATACGGTGACAGAGATACGGTGACACGCAACTTAATTCAATTTAGGTTTTCCCCTGAATGGATAATCATGTTCATTTGGTTGCAGTGCCCAATAATGCTGATAGTTTTCAAGCCTTTGCGAAAACAAATTGGCGGTATACAAAAGTGATCAATGAATGTCATGGATGGAAAGGGTATTTATGGCAGGGAAGGTTTTTAAGCTATCCAATGGATGGGGGGTATAGTTTTTTAGGGGTAAGGTATGTTGAGCGTAATCCAGTAAGGACAGGGATAGTAAAGAGGGCAGAGGATTATCGTTGGTCTAGTGCGAGAAGTCATGTAGACGGAAGGCAAGACGGGGTGATCGTGCGATGTTATTTGCAGGATATTATTAAAGATTGGTCTGAGTATTTGATGATGGAAGATGAAAAGGTGAAAGAGTTAAGAAAAAGCATCGGTACGGGACGACCTTTGGGAACAAATGAATTTTTGAAAATTTTGGAAGGAAAAACAGGCAGAGCATTAATAAGACAAAAACCAGGACCTAAACCAAATAAATTAAGTTGTGTGTCACCATAATTTCGCCTAAAATTAATAACATGAAAAAAATTATATGTTCTGTAATCATGGGTTTTCTTTTTATGACAGCTTCTTGGGGGGCGACCCAACAGTGGGAAAATTGGGGGAATTTATATTTTTTGACTAAAAACACGAGGGAGAATTTTGCTGCTTTGGGTGCGGGAGCCAATAAATTCTCCAACAAATATTTGGCATATGATGGTGTTGATTTTTTAGTTAAAGGAGCTGATGATTGGCAAGATTATGGCAGGCTTAATCTTGGGAATAATAATATGTTCCTTGTTCCTGTGCGTTGCGGCATGAAGGTTGAAGCGATCCATTTTTTAGCTTCGGGGAATTATGGAAACAGCTATGAACATGATTCTTTGTTGCGTTTGTATGGAGAAAATTATTACTATTCGGTTTTGACCGTGACCTTTGCCTATCAGGACGGGACATATAAAATTCTCTCCGCTCCGGTATTCTGGGACTGGTTTCATTTGCCATCGATTGCCTGGGCCAAAGACGGCGTTACAAGCAAGGCTGTTGGTGTTAACCCTGTTCGCAGGGATTGCACCATGTACCATATAAGTTTTGCAAATCCCAGGCCAACACAACCGGTTAAGAATATACTGGTCTCAGACAGCTGGTTAAGCGACCGGCCGTTTTCAGATGTCTTTGCTTTGACTGTCAAGTCTTCAGACACAATGCCAGCGATTCCAAAAAAGGACTAGCCATGAATCATGCCATTTTATTGATTTCTTGCAGGGACCAAAAAGGTATTACTGCCGCAGTCACGAGTTTCATATTTCATAATCAAGGCAATATCGTTCATGCTGATCAACATATCGATGAACAGAGTAATACTTTTTTTATGCGGATTGAATGGGCCCTTGATGACTTTAGACTAAAACGTGAGGATATTCAGCCGGCCTTCGCCGTTATTGCCAATACTTTTAATATGTTCTGGAAGCTTTCGTTTTCAGATCAAAAGCCGCGGGTCGCTATTTTTGTCAGTAAACATTTACACTGCCTGTACGATCTTTTGTGGCGGCATAAGACCGGACAGCTTTTTTGCGACATTGTGCTTTTGGTGAGCAATCACCCCGATGCCAGGAAAGTTGCGGATGATTTTTCCATCAGGTTTTCCGAATTTATTATTGAGCGCCATAATAAAGCCGAACAGGAAAAAAAGCAGATAGAGCTTTTGAATGCTGAGAAGGTTGATCTTGTTATTCTGGCTAGATATCATCAAATATTGACAAAACAATTCATCGGCCACTTTGAGTCGCAGATCATTAATATTCACCATTCATTTTTGCCTGCGTTTGCTGGGAGCAACCCCTATTTGCAGGCCTATGAAAGAGGGGTCAAAGTCATTGGTGCCACCAGCCATTTTGTGACTGAAGAATTAGACGAAGGGCCTATTATCGCGCAGGACACTGTGGTCGTTAGTCACCGCGATTCCCTGGAGGACTTGAAAAGAAAAGGTGAAGATTTAGAAAAGGTTGTTTTAAGCCGTGCCGTGCGTTGGCATCTGGAGAAAAAAATTCTTTGTTACGGCAATAAAACAGTTGTCTTTGATTAGGAAGCCCCGGGTTTCCTTTTTAAAAGTATCACCCCATGATTGTTGGCCCACCCCGCAGGGATATTCCAGTTGCCCCCATAACTATAGAAAGGGATGAAATTCTTCCCGACATACTGATAGATGAGACGGCAGTAACTCTTGCCAAATTCTCCCAATTCCGGCGATTTGGTTTTTATGCGGTTAGATAACAGGACATAGTTGACTTTTTTGTTTTCCAATTCCCGAATAACGGAAAGTTCCTGTTGCGGCGTGATATGGAAGAGATTAAAAAAGATGGTCTGGCGGCTAGGGCTTGGTTTATTTGTCAGATAATAAAAAAGGCTGCCGCAAGGCATTGCAAAAAATAGTTCATCTTTTTTAAGATTTTTATTCAGATAATCGGTGACTTCGTTAAATGTAGACACCCAACCTGATTCATTGCCGACATAAATTTGTCCGGTTGTGGCTTTTAAGAATTTATCTGGTGTGCAGGAATTCTTCGTAACTATCCAAACATTTATTGTAACGAGGATAAAAAGGGAAATGAAAAACCCTCCAGCCAAGAAGCGGAATTTGGGGACAAAGGATATGGCCGTTGAGATCATAAAAAAGCAGAAGAATAAAAGAAACGGCTGTGACCAAAAGGACCTGTACCAAATATTGCTGACAATATATTCGTGAAGGTTGAAGACAATAAAGAGCCATAAAACCGATTGGATCAGCCAGAATTCCAGGAGTCTGCTTTTAAATTTCTTGGTGAAAGAAATCCAAAAGGCGCTGATGATAGACCCGAAAATTAACGGATAAATAAATAGTTTCAATACAGCTATAGAACACGTTAAGAGCACAAAAGGCTTTAATAATTGAGTGGGATTTTGGGTTATTAAAATCGAAGATTCCAGAAAAGATAACCAATCAGTTAGAAAAAATATGTAATTTTGTGTCCAATACCCCTTAATGCTTTGCAGGGGAGTGGATATAATAGGTTTATTGTCTCCGAAATAAGGCAGGCATTGATTGATTTCGGTGATCGTTAAGCCATTAAGAATAAAACAGTAAACGATGCCCCACAGTAACGGTACAATCAAGAGGCCGATGAGGTAAAAAGGTTTTGTTCTTTGTTTCTTTTTGTTTAAACGGGAATGGATAATTTCAATAATGATAATAGATAGGAAAGTTGCTGCCAGGGCGCTAATGCCAAAATTGATTTTGATAAAACCGATCAATAAACAACTGCCAAGAGCTAAGAAAATATTTTTCTGATCTCCATTTCGAAAATATTTCAAGATCTGCCAGAAAAGCATTAAGAATAGGGCAATGCCTCCGATATGATTATAGGTATAAAAAAAGTCATGCTGTTGCAGCATGAAAAAGCAAGCTGATAGAAAAGCCCAGGGAGTGCTCATTATCTCACAGGAAGCCAGATAAAAAAACAGGCAACCAAAGATATTTAAGATCGCCTTGCCTAAAAGTACGCTGGAAATTTTTAATCCGAACAGGATGTCAAACAGGGCGTAATAGTAGGGCATGAGCGGCCCATACTCCCACCACATGTCTTTGTAGATGTGTTTACCCTGTGAGACTTGCGCAAAGGTATACAGGTCGCGGCCGTGATCTTCTTGAGAGAGGATGTATTGATAATGCAGAGAACAAAAGAAAAATAGAGCTGATGCCAAAAGAGTTAAGAGCAGGAAGTGTTTTTTCAGCATTTATTTTTTATACCACGGATTTCGTTTAGAACCAAGATTTTATGGGTTTTTTTAAGATTTTGAAATTATTGAATAAAATTATTACCTGTTAGGAGTTGTTTTATTGTAAAATAAATTAAAGGAGTCAAATTAAGGAGGGACCTATGCAGCAGGTCAAAGCCTATGGGATTTTAAGTGCCGCCCTGCCATTAGGGCCGTTACAAATTGTTCGTCGAGATGTGGATGCTGATGATGTGGCTATTGATATCGCTTATTGCGGTGTTTGCCATTCCGATATCCATCAAGCGCGTAATGAATGGGGCAATTCCCTTTATCCTATGGTTCCGGGACATGAAATTGCAGGTATAGTATCGAAAGTCGGGGCAAAGGTGACACGATTTAAGGTTGGAGATAAGGTGGGTGTTGGTTGTTTGGTTGATTCTTGCCGTGAGTGTCCTGATTGCAAAGATAATTTAGAGCAGTTTTGTTCAAGACCGGTCTTTACTTATAATTGTCTTGAAAAAGATAATAAAACCTTAGCTCAAGGCGGTTATTCCACCAAGATCGTCGTTCATCAGGATTTTGTTCTTCATATTCCTGATAATCTTCCTCTTGATAAGGTAGCTCCGCTTTTATGTGCCGGTGTTACCACCTATTCGCCATTGCGCCATTGGAATGCCGGCCCGGGAAAACGGGTGGCTGTTATTGGTTTAGGAGGTTTAGGCCATATGGCCGTTAAGATCGCACATGCCATGAAGGCAGAGGTTACGGTTTTGACCCGAACTTTGGACAAGAAAGACGATGCCAAGCGTCTTGGCGCCGATTGTGTGTATGAAACCCGTGACCCCAAAACATTTGAGAATTTGTTGCGTCATTTTGATTTGATCATTAATACCGTATCCGTTAAATTGGATTGGGGGCAGTATTTGGGATTACTTAAACGCGACGGAACCATGGTCCTACTGGGAGTTCCCAGCGATGCTCCCCAAGTTCATGCTTTTTCTTTGATTATGGGGCGTCGCAGTCTGGCGGGATCTTTGATCGGCGGAATTAAAGAAACTCAGGAGATGCTGGAATTCTGCGGCAAACATAATATTACCGCAGATATTGAATTAATACCCATAAACAAGATCAATGAGGCTTATGAAAGGGTTATCAAGGCTGATGTGAAATATCGATTCGTCATTGATATAGCTTCTTTAAAATGAGTAATTTGAGATGTAGATTTATTCTTGGTTTGTTGTTATTTATTGTTATCGGTATTTCTGTGCCTTTGTGTTTTCAGCCGGATCTTGCGGCTTGGGATCTTGCCGGTGTCAAGGCGGGTAATTTTGCTCCGGGACAATTAGAGGCCCATTATTTGAAACACGGCTATCAATTCGGAGAGATCACCCAGGAACAATATTTGCAGGGCGCCCGGGCGCTTTTAGATGCTCCTGCTAAAGGAGATATTTTAGAAAAGATCAGGCCTAACAATGGGGACATTGAGCATTTTAGGCTAAGCACCGGCGAATTCGCTGTGATGACCAAAAGAGGCCGGATCCGGACTTATTTTAAGACAGATTATAGATATTGGGCTTCCCAATGACATTGCAGAGGACTCTGCAATGATAAGGAGGATTGGAATTTTGAATAAAAAACATTTTTGTCCGGTATGCGGCTTCGATGGACTTGGTGAAGCGGCTTTCAGCTCAAGCAACGAGCCGTCGCATGAGATTTGTCCCTGTTGTGGTTTCGAATTTGGATTTGACGGAGGCAATGAACCTGCGGTTTTTGAAAAGTTTCGCCAACGCTGGATCAAGAATGGGTCCAAGTGGTTTATGCCTAATTTAAACCCCAAGAATTGGGATAAAAAAAATAAATAGCCTGCTTAATTTTGAGGTAATCGGTATGATCCGCAAATGTTTAGCATGTGTTTTGTCCTTGTTAATTGTCCAAAACGTCTCTTTATTTGCGCAAGATGAGGACGTTTGGTCAACAGTTGATTATAAGATTAATAAAATGAAAACAGAGCTGAGGTTGACTGACAGTCAAGCTTCAGGCATAAGACCAATTATTAAAGATTATCTGGTCAAGCATGAGGCTGTTTTACATGAGGTTGCAGGCCAGGGAATTGTTGATCATGTTGCTGTCAAAAGCACTTTAAAGGGTTTAAAAGAGAATGAATATGAGAAATTAAGCAAAATTTTAAGTGAAGATCAAATGAAAAAATGGATAAATAAAGAAAATTTAATGGCATCGCTCAACCCAGACGGTGCCGAAAGCACAGTTGATGATGAGCCAAGTTTAACGGCAAACGGGGCAAATTTTAAGTTTTGATTATTATTACAAAAATTTTCCTCTTTTTTGCCATTATTGTGATATAGTATCACCCTGTTTATACAAGGCAGTTGCGTCTTAGGGTTAATAATGGTTTTGGAAAAGGGTATTAAAAATTTATAATTATCAACTAATCTGGTTTTAACAAGAATTATATTAAAATATATAAATTAGTCAGGGTTCTTTCACAATGAATAAACGGCGTGTGGTTATTACAGGTTTAGGGGTTGTTGCTTGCAATGGTGTCGGTAAAGATAATTTTTGGCAGGCTAATGTTGAAGGCCGTTCAGGGATAGTTAATATTACCGGCTTTAACACGGATGTCTTTGATACAAAAATAGCCGGGGAGATCAGGAATTTTGACCCCAGCCAATTCATGCCTGCAGAGATGGTTAAAAAGGTCGACAGATTTGTCCATTTTGGTTTGGCTTGTACCAAGATGGCCATGCAAGACAGCCAGTTAGATTTAGAAAAAGAAGATAAGCATAGGATTGGGGTCGTCATTGGTTCCGGTTTGGGCGGAATGATGTTCCACGAAGAACAGATGGCGGCGATTCTTGAGAAGGGCGCAAACCGAATCAACCCTTCTTCGGTTCCTAGAATTTCTCCTAATGCAGTGTCCAGCCATATTGCTATTATGTATGGCCTTTTGGGACCTAACATGGTGATCTCGACAGCCTGTGCCTCTTCCAGTCATGCTGTTGGAGAAGCTTTTCGTAAAATTCAGTGGGGCGATATGGATATTTGCGTGACCGGAGGAGTTGAAGCCCCTCTGACACGTTTAAATTTTGGAGCGTATTGCGCGTTAAGAGTAGTTTCTAAGAAAAATGATGTTCCAAGCCAAGCTTCTCGTCCTTTTGATTTACAACGCGACGGCTTTGTTTTGAGTGAAGGTGGCGGCGGGTTAATTTTGGAAGAATTAAGCCATGCTCTTAAGAGAAATGCTCCGATTTATGCTGAAGTGATCGGGTATGCCAGCAATTCTGGGGCACGACATATGGTCATGCCTGATATAACCGGTGAGGACGCAACTCGAGTTATGGCTGATGCCCTCAAGGATGCAGACGCAGACCCGGCGAAAGTAGATTATATAAATGCCCATGCAACATCAACAGTGGCTAATGACCGTGCGGAGACCAAGGCTATTAAGAACTTGTTTGGACAGCAAGCTTATAAAATACCGGTCTCTTCGACGAAATCCATGATCGGTCACAGCCTCGGGGCCGCAGGAGGGATTGAAGCGGTAGTTTGTGCATTAGCCATCAAGAATAAATTCATTCCGCCCACGATCAATCTTAAGGACCGTGATCCGGAATGTGACTTGGACTATGTTCCGTTAGAAGGACGCCGTGCCCCATTGAATACGGTTTTATCCAATTCATTTGGATTCGGTAATTGCAACGCCTGTATTGTTTTTTCAGATTTTAAGGGAGGTTAATCTTTATGACCTATAGCGAAGTCGAAGCGACAGTCAAAGAAGTTTTAGCCAAACAATTAGCCATGGGGGCGGATCGTATTAATTTGGATTCGCGCTTGGTTGAAGATTTGGGAGTGGATTCTTTTGGATCGGTGGAAGTTGCATTTGAACTGGAAGAAAAATTTGATATCAAAATTCCGGATGCGGCCCTTTATGAAGCCAAGACTGTTAAAAGTATAGTGGATTATATTGCCTCTCAAAAAGAGGGAAAGTAAAAATTATGGCAGTCAGATTTTCTGTTAATTTAAAAAATTTATTCAGGCCTTCTGAAAAACTAGATCTGCCTGATAATGGGTTCGAATTACCGGGCCAAAACCAAGAGGCCATCATTCTTATTCACGGCATGACAGGCACGCCCCATGAAATGAGATTTTTGGCCAATTATTTAAACCGCCAGGGTTATGCTGTATATTGCCCGCGTTTAGCTAATCACGGGGCTCCGATCCACATACTTCAAATGAGCAAATGGCAGGATTTTTATCAGACGGTCCGTCAGTCTTATCTTAAAATCCGCGGCCAGTACAAGCACATTTACGCCGGAGGCCTTTCAATGGGGGCTTTATTGGCCCTGCTTTTGGCAGATGAATTTAAGGCTGAAATTGCCGGTGTCAGCTGCCTTTCGCCTACTTTATTTTATGACGGTTGGAATACGCCATGGTATAGTTTTTTTCTGCCGTTGGCATATAAAACCCCTTTGAAATATTTTTTCTATTTTAAGGAAGAACCGCCTTACGGGATTAAGAATGAAGCTGTTCGCCGTCGTATTCATGAATTTTATAGCAAAGCTGATTTGAATAATATGGAGCAAGTCCATCAATATGGATACCCATTTTTCCCTTTGACCTTGCTGTATCAGCTGGAAAAATTGGTCAAATATTTAAGCGGCCGTTTGCAGAGCATTTCCGTGCCTGTCCAGCTCATTCAGGCCAAGCATGACGATATGAGCAGTGAACGCAATTCCCAGTTTATTTATAACCGGGTTAGATCCGATCGTAAAGAATTGGTCCTTTTACATAATTCTTACCATATCATAACCGCTGACCAGGAACGCAATACGGTGGCCATGCACATGCAGCGATTTTTCTCCGGACAGCCCAATCTCGCATAAAATAATATGCCATTTATTAACCGTCTCAATCAATTAGAGTCAAAACTGCAGTCAAAATCACCAATCGTCTTATCTAATTGCCGTGTTTTTCTTGATTTTGACAATACCATGACCACCTCAGACGTGTTGGATGATGTTATCCGGCGTTTTTCTATCAACGATCAATGGATGGTCTTGGAAAAGGCATGGCATGAAGAAAAAATTGGTACCAAGGAATGCCTTGAAGGGCAGTTAAGGAATGTTCGGGTCACTAAAAGCGCTTTACATAAATTCCTTAAGAACGTTGAACTTGACCCTCATTTTCACCATCTTTTGGCGCTGCTTGTCCGGGAAGGAATCAAGCCGGTTATTTTGAGTGATAATTTTTCTTATATCATTGAGTGGATTTTAAAGTATCAGGGCATCAAAGATTTGAAGGTTTATGGCAATGCCTTGCGTTTCTATCGTGATCATATCATTCCGTCTTTCCCTTATGACAACCCTTTTTGCCTTACCTGCGCTCACTGCAAAAAGATCCATTTAACCAAAGACAAGACAGAGAATAAAGTGATTGTTTTCGTCGGGGATGGTCGTTCGGATTTTTGTCCGGCGCGTGTTTCGGACATTGTATTTGCCAAGGATAATTTATTGCGTTTTATGACAAAGGAAGAATTGCCTTGCATTGCTTACAAGAATTTGGGGGACGTGCATCATTATTTTCAGGAGTTGCTGATCCATGGTCAAAAAAAGCACTGAACAAAACATGGATCAGATGAATGACGAGCAACTATTGGCCTTGGAGTCAAAATACTGCTCCTGGGGCGATACAGTCCATTATGCCAAACAGTTGAATATTTTTCGTGAAGCAGAAGGCATTTATTTATATGACTCTCAAGGTGTGGAATATCTGGATTTGCAGATGTGGTATTCCGCAGCTAATTTTGGTTATAAGAATAAACGACTTAATGATGTTCTTAAAAAGCAGATCGATACCCTGCCGCAATTAGCCTGTCAATATTTGCATGAAGAAAAAATTCGTTTAGCCGCAAAGATCTCCCAGGATATTGAAAAGAAATTTGGTGTCAAAGGAAGGGTTCATTTTAACGTCGGGGGAGCGCAGGCTGTTGAAGATGCCATTAAAGTGGTTCGTAATTTTACGGGCAAGATCCCGGTTTTTGCTTTTATGGGCGGTTATCACGGTCGCACGCTGGCGGCAACGGCTATTACTTCCAGCTATCGTTACCGGGAACACTACGGCCATTTTTCTGACAGGGCCCATTTTATCCCTTATCCCTACCGTTTTCGCTGTTCGGCCAGCCATTCGAAAGACTCCTGCTGTGATCTTTCTTGCTTAAAGTCGTTCCAGAAATTGTTTGAATCGGAATATTATTCGGTCGTCAACCCTAAAAATAAAAATTGTGAATACGGCGCTTTTTTTGTCGAGCCTGTACAAGCTACCGGCGGATACATCGTCCCGCCTATGAATTATTTTAAGGAATTAAAGAAGACCCTCGATAAACATCATGTATTATTTGTCTCGGATGAAATACAGATGGGATTTTACCGCACCGGCAAGTTATGGGCCATTGAGCATTTTGATGTGGTGCCTGATATCATAGTATTTGGTAAAGCGCTTACAAATGGCCTTAATCCTATTTCAGGGATTTGGGCCAAGGAAGAGCTTATTTCGCCGGAAGTTTTCGGGCCGGGCATGACCCATTCGACATTTTCTTCTAATCCGCTGGGTACAGCTGCCGGCCTTGCGGTCATGAACCTTATCGAAGAGTCAAACTTTGATGAGGAAGTCCCAAAAAAGGGCGCGTATTTTCTTAAAAAACTTCAAGCCTTGCAAAAAAAATATCCTTATATCGGAAATGTGGACGGTTTAGGGCTTGCGTTGCGTATTGAAATGTGCCAAAAAGATTCTTTCACGCCAAACCGTGAGTTGACCGATAAGATCATGAACATCGGGTTAAAAGGAGATCTACAGGCCGGCGGTAAAAAACGCGGGTTAGTTCTCGATATCGGAGGATATTATAAAAATGTTTTCACCCTGGCGCCTTCGCTTTATATCACCGAAGAAGAAATAGATTTGTCATTAATGCTCTTCGAAGAAGCCTTACAAAAAGCATTAGCTGGCCGCAGTTAAAATAATACCCAGAGTGATCAATAAGGTCCCGATTAATTTAGTCTTATTGATTTTTTCATGCAGGAAATAATGCGCGGCGAAAAGTGCGAAGATGTACTGGATGCTTCCAAGCAGATAGACAGAATTTAATTCACCGCTGCTCAAGGCCGCGAACCAAAAGAGCATTCCCACCAGTATCGCAGTTGCCCCTATCCACAGCGTGGGGTAGCTAAATACAGATCCCAGTAAATGCATAATCCATGATTTTCCGTCAGTTTCTTGAGCGTTGAGGCGATTGGCGCTTTTTTTGAAACAAACCTGTCCGATAGTTATCCAGAATTCGGCGATAAGAACAAGGGTGATGGTTTTATTCATGAGTGTCACCTATGTTTATTCCTTCCCCTTGACAGGGGAGGTCAGGTGAGGGTGTTAATAAATCTGAGGGTTTGCTTTTGGAGATAAAGTATATCCCAAATACGATCAAAACCAGCCCCAGCCATCGTATGGGCTTGACAAATTCATGTAGAAAGAAAACCGCTGCAAACGGTATTAAAATATAGCTGCTGCTGGCCAAGGGAAGGGCAACGCTTAGATCTGTGTTTGAAAGGACCTTCATCCATAAAAAGAAATTGGAAAGATATATGCCGAGTCCTATCCAAAACAGGAATATATGAGGATTCGAAAAATTAAAGAGATGCTGAAAGTAAGAGGCTACACTGCTTAAATCACAAAGCCCTAAACCTTTTTTCATTAACAGCTGGGCTAATGTGTCCAGCAGGTCATTGGCAATGATTAACAGGAATATTTTAACGGGCAGCTGGTTTATTTTTGTGATTTTTTCCATCGCCTAATTTCCGGGTCAAAGTTTTCGAATTTAAGAAGTGCGCATAAACATTTTAAACAAAAACGCAGTATTTTATAACGGATTTTGACATAAAGATAGACCGGTACAAAATCAAATCCGAGACGGCGTTTAGGCTCATAGCCTGTGGCGCCCATTTCGTAGGTTTTAATGTTATTGGCCAGGCACCAGTTCAAAATTTCTTTAAATTTAATAAAATACAGATGGTATTCATGGGCCGGAGTATAGTCAAATCCCAGATAATAATCGAGCAAAATATCTTCTGAAACAAGGCAGAATACAAATGCAACCAACTTGCCATTGATCTTCCACAGGAAAAATTTAGTTTCTTGGGGCATATTCTTTGAGATTAAACGAAAAAAATCCTTAGGGACGATTTCAAAGCCCATATCGTGCGTCTCAACGGCTTGAAGGTACAAGTCGTAAACTTCATTGAGAGTGTCGTCGTCAAGGTGGGTTTCCATGCTTGATTCAATTTTAATGCTTGAGGCTTTTTTAATTTTTCTTCTGAAATCATAGCGGGTGGGGCCGCTGAGGGACTTTAAATATTCTTCAAAATTAGAAAAGTCGAGCGCAAGCCGGGTCATAGGCAAACTGTCAATTTTCAGAAAATCATTTTTTAGCAGAGGATTAAAGAGATCGTCATACGATTGGTCAAAGTCTTTGAAGGCAATGATAGGAACATGAATTTTGCGTGCCAGTGCTTCCATGCGTTCTTCAATGGCCTTAAGGACCCCTGAATAGCCGCGAAGAATTCCCATCTGCCCCTGGCCCATGGGGATGCCGCATACCAGGGCTTTAATGCTAAAGAGATTGGGAAATGTTTTTTTGATTGAATTTGAAAATTGGCGCAAGGGGCCGTTGATGCTGGTATCCAGAGAATAGTTTACTGTAAAGCACGGTGCAATGCCAACGAGTAAGGACGAATGTCCGGCTGGCAGCTGTGAGTGTCTGGGATGAGGGCCTGGTTGTTTACGCGTATAAACAAGGATATAATAAAATGAAAATTGGCCAAATTTAGATTCGTCTAAAGTCTTGAGAAAATGGTATCTTTCCGGGACATGGGGGAATACTTTGTTGAATTCTTCGGGTGAAATTTCTTCAATTTTATTGATGACACGCGTTCGAAGATGACGTTTTTTAAATTGGCGCGAAATTCTCATTTTTTGGATTTTATCAGTTAATGAATTTTTTTTCAATGACAAAGGGTCTATTTGCATTTATTATGTGCCCATGGCTTTATTGATCATACCTACTTTTCTTTCGGCTTTTTTATTATTTCAAATCGAGCTTATCATAGCTAAGTTATTCCTGCCTAATTACGGCG
This sequence comes from Candidatus Omnitrophota bacterium, assembly GCA_015233675.1. Taxonomy (GTDB): domain Bacteria; phylum Omnitrophota; class Gorgyraeia; order Zapsychrales; family Fredricksoniimonadaceae; genus JABDGZ01. Next base: position 45,637 of record JADFXH010000007.1, on the reverse strand, counting down.
GCAGTTATTTGGTTTGGGGGGCATGCATTGTTTTTTTTCAGGCGGTTTTGCTTGCAGGCTATGTTTTTGCCCATACTTTTTTGAGGCGTTTAGGCACGTCGTCCTATTTAAAAGTGCATTTATTGCTTTTATTCATTCCGCTTTTGTTCTTCCCTTTACGCGATTTTCATTTTTCATTTGGCAGTCTTCCCTTGGTTTTGGTGTTAGACATATTTTGGCGTTTAATAGTTACCATCGGTCCGGTCTTTTTTGTACTGTCAACCATGAGCCTGGTGACCCAAAGCTGGCTGGCCGATTCTTTCTTAAAAGAGCGCAATAACCCTTATGGCCTTTATGCGATATCAAATTTAGGGTCCTTCGCGGCGCTTTTGACCTACCCGTTTGTTTTTGAGCGGTATTTGACAAACACGGAACAATTGCAAATTTGGCGAATCTTATATCTTGTTTTGGCCTTTACTAATTTGTGGGCTTGGCGCATGGTCAAAACAGATGGGCGTCACTTGGAGAAGCAGTCCGTGTCGGAAGCTGTTCCGGTAGCTATAAGCCAAATTCTGCGTTGGCTTTGCTTAGGGGCGGCAGGTGTCGTGATGTTTATGTCTGTTACTAATATCATTACTTATGAAGTGGCTCCGGTGCCCTTGCTATGGATTATTCCTTTGGGAATTTATTTGATGGCTTTTATTCTGAACTTTAAGAAAAAACCCTGGTGTCCTCTGTGGATTGTCCGTTATATCGGGCCTATCATTGGGTTTGCGGCCATGATGTATTTTATGTCCCAAAAACATCTATTGCCGGTCATTCTTGTTATTGTCTTGCTGTGCGCGTTTTTGTTTTTTATCTGCATGTACACTCAACATCAGCTGATTCAATCCAAACCTTCTTCGAGTGCCCAGATGACATTGTTTTATGTGATGATATCTCTGGGAGGTTTTTTAGGCGGGATGCTTACTAGCTGGATCATTCCCTGGATATCTAACACCCTGATAGAATATTTAGCAGGGTTATTGTTGGTGGCGCTAATGGTACCTCAGCCGTCTAAAAGACTGCCTTTTTGGCAGGGTAGCCTTTGTGTTTTGCTGTTGGTGGCAGCATTTTTTGTATGGCCCAACTTTGTTAATGGGTATCATTTGTGGTCGTTTGCTTTATTATGGGTTACAGTCTGGGTTTCGTTTTTAGGTTTGGCCTCAGATAAAAAGTTGTTTGCATTTGTTTTAATCGGGATTATTTTTCTGGCTCCTTGGCTTGAGTCAATTTGGCAGAAAGTTCATTTTATAATCAAAAAAAGGAATTATTATGGTATTTATGAAGTTTTTGATAATCCCAAAGACGGGGTCAGGGAATTGGTGCATGGAACGACCCTGCACGGTCTGGAATTCTTTGATCAGGATAAGCGTCGTATCCCTTTGGGATATTACAGCCCTGATTCGGCAATCGGATCTTTATTGATTGCTGATATTTTCCAGGCCAAGAGGGTTGGGGTTGTCGGTTTGGGGACAGGGACATTGTCGATGTATGCCAAACCTTCCTGTCCTATTGATTATTATGAATTAGACGGGGATGTTTATAAGTTTGCGTCAGATTATTTTTGGTATATGGCCCAGGCTCCCGGAGAGGTAAATGTTATTTTAGGTGATGCCCGGATTTCATTGAATAAAGCGGCGGATGGGTTGTATGATCTGTTGGTTATTGATGCTTTTAGCGGGGATTCAATTCCAACCCATTTAGTCAATAAGGACGTGTTGCTTGAGTATCGCCGCAAGTTGGCCCCGCGCGCAGGGGTAGTTTTTCACATAACGAACCGGTACATTAATTTGGAGCCGGTGTTAGCTAAAATTGCAGCAGATTCAGGTGCTTATGCGGCTATCAAAGATGTGGGGGATGAGGGGGTTAACATGCGCTCTATCTGGTGTGTCTTGACATGGGATGATGAGCGTTTTTTGAAATTGATCACCCAGCAAAATTGGCAGCCCCTTGATATAAGCCTAAAAGATCAAGGCCGTATCTGGAGTGATGATTATTCGACGATTTTGCCTATTATTAATATGAATGAGTTAGCGGCCAGCCTTAAAACTTTTAATCCGCTGACCTGGTAATGCCCCCTCTTTTTTATAAAGAAGGGGAAGGGGGAGTTGTAGTATGTTTTCAATCTTTAACAGAAACACCGGAGAAAAGCAGTTAAAAAAAGATTTGTTCGCTTTTCTGGCAGAAATGGAAAAGAACATGGAGTTTTTTTATGTGATGGATCAGCGACGGTTCATCACTCACGGGTTCTTGACAGATTCCTGGCCGTTGGTTAAAGAGATGGACATTATCAGGCGGCATGAGACTATTTTCCTGTACGCACGGGCTGTGGACGATTTTAACCGTTCTTTAAAAGTCCTTAAGGAATATGAAACCTGGTATGCCGGTGATGTTAACAATAAGTCTCCTGAAAATGCCCGTAAGTTGCATGCCCTGAAGGACGAGCTTAATGAGAAACTTAAAGGGATGGAATCTGCGATTATTCTTGCCGGACAAGACCTTGAGCGGGAAATGGTAAAATTAGGTTTATTAAAATCATGAGTGAAGAATTCTTAACAGTATCAGAGTTAAATCGTTTTATCCGCGATGTTTTAAACAGCGGTTTCCCTAAAAGCCTGTGGGTTTGCGGAGAAATACAGGGTTATGACCGCAGCAAAGACAAAAAACATGTGTTTTTTGAACTGTGTGAAAAAGATCCCGTCACCCGGGACATTACTGCCCGTATAGGTCTTGTGATTTTCGCGCAAGTCCGTCCTAAGATTGAGGCCGTTCTTAAAAAAGCGGAAAATGCTTTTGAATTAAAAGATGATATTGAAGTTAAGTTCCTTTGCAAAGTGGACTTTTATCCCGGGCACGGCCAGGTGCGTTTGATTGTCGAGGAAATAGATCCTGTCCATACGCTGGGTAAAATCGCCCAGGACCGTCAGCGTTTGATATCGAGTTTAAAACAAAAAGGGATTTTAGACAAGAATAAGCAATTGGCGCTTCCTGACGTGATCCTGAAAGTTGGGCTTATCACATCTTATGATTCCGCGGCCTATCATGATTTTATTTCAGAACTTAAACGCAGCGGGTATGCCTTTAAAATATTTTTAATCAATTCGATCATGCAGGGGAAAAATACGGAAAATTCTGTCATCAAAGCATTGAAAATTTTAGAAGAAAAGGCGTTGGTTGATGTGATAGTCATCACACGGGGAGGGGGTTCGATCGCGGAATTAAGCTCTTTTGACAGCGAGAAAATTGCTTTAGCGATCGCTCAATTGACCATTCCTGTCCTAAGCGGCATAGGCCATGAAATCAACACGACCGTGACCGATCTGGCGGCCCATACTTTTGCCAAGACTCCGACGGCAATAGCTAAATTTTTGGTGGAGAGACTAAAAGAATTTATAGAAGGCATTGATAATCGTCAGGAGCGTATCAAGGAGGCCCTGGATGGGGCCCTTAAGCTTAAGCGCTCTTGTCTTAAAGACAAGGCTTTTATTTTACAGACCAAGACGCTGGAATTGATCAAAAGTCATCACCAACGGCTGGCGGGTATTACTGATGCCCTCAAACGGACTCCGTCAGTGAAATTTAAGGAAACCAGGAAATCTGTGGGGGATATTCAGGAGCATTTAAAGAAAATTATTTATTTGCACCTTCAAAATTCAAGGACTAAAATAAACCATTATCAGAAGCTGGCTCAAATGGCAGATCCAAAAAATACGCTTAAGCGCGGGTTTAGTATCACTAGAAGCTATGAGGGCCGTTTAATACGAAGCATCAAAGACGCTAAGGAAATAAAAGACATAACTATACAGTTGGCGGATGGCATTATTAACAGTGAGATCAAGGATATAAAAAATTAATATGGCTGAAATCAAATATAGCAAAGCTATCGAACGGTTGGATGAAATTATCGGTAAGATTGAAAGCGATGATATAGATGTTGATGAGTTATCATTGAGGGTCAAGGAAGCTGTAAACTTAGTTAATCTGTGCAAGGCAAAGATCGATAAAGCTGAAATGGAAGTCAAGCAGGTTGTTGAGGATTTTGCCAAGGAATCTAAAGAAAACGGATAATCAAAAAGGTGCCTTATGGTTGTTTTATATACGACCCTAATTGTGTTAGTTTGTATCCTGGTTCTTTTTAATACCTATCGTGTCTGGTTCTTTATTGATGCCCGTCGTCGCGGTAAATTGCCGCCAAAAGGGAAAGCCACCATGTATGATGTGCGTCAATTATTGATGGAAGGTGAGAAAGAACTGGCCCTCCAGGTTTATTGCGAGATTTTTCAAACCACGCCCTTGAAAGCCAAAAAAGACATCGAAGAACTCGAGCGCAGTCTTAAAGTTTAATGAACTTCCCTTCCCCCCTCTTTTTTATAAAGAGGGGGAAGGGGGAGTTTAAGTGAGGATTACTCGTGCCTGATTGTATATTTTGTAAAAATTTGCCAAAGGCGATGGAAAACGAGTTGGCCTATGGCCTGTATGATATCAAGCCCATCACCCGGGGGCACATGCTTATTATCCCCAAGCGGCATCATTCGACTTTGTTCGAGTCAACTTCAGACGAGATAATAGCTGTTTTTGAGTTGATCCAAGAGGCAAAAGAATTGCTATTAAAGGAATATAAGCCGGACGGATTTAATATTGTGGCCAATTGCGGTGAGACCGCTGGCCAAATTGTTATGCATGCGCATTTGCATTTATTGCCGCGTTATAAAGGCCAAAGCGTTAATCCGCAGGTGTTAATTCATTAATTCTTTTTTTGTCATACCCGCTAAGGCGGGATCTACATCAAATGAAAAGGATAGATATGTCAAAATTCCCTTGGAAAATTGCTAAGGAATACGAGGAGATTAAATACCATAAGATGAGTGGTATTGCTAAAATTACCATCAACCGGCCCGCGCGGCGCAATGCTTTTACGCCTGTGACGGTCAAGGAAATGATGAGTGCATTAGATGATGCACGTGACGACAATAAAATTGGTGTAATCATCCTTACGGGTGAAGGGAAGGAAGCGTTTTGTTCCGGCGGAGACCAGAAAATCCGCGGTGATGCCGGGTATAAGGACAAAGACGGTACTAATCGTTTAAATATTCTGGAATTTCAGAGGCAGATCCGTTTTTGCCCTAAACCGGTGATCGCCATGGTTGCGGGTTATGCGGTGGGGGGCGGTCAGATATTGCAGATGGTTTGTGATCTTTCCATCGCGGCAGACAATGCGATATTCGGGCAGACCGGCCCCAGGGTCGGTTCTTTCGACGGCGGCTATGGCTCAAGTTATATGGCGCGTATTGTCGGCCAGAAAAAGGCCCGAGAAATCTGGTTTCTTTGCCGTCAATACAGTGCCCAAGAAGCGTGGCAGATGGGTTTGGTCAACACGGTTGTCCCATATAAGAAATTAGAAGAAGAAACCGTGCAATGGTGCAGGGATATCCTTCAGCATTCTCCTTTGGCTATCCGTTGCATCAAATCTGCCATGAACGCGGACTGTGACGGGCAGGCTGGTTTGCAGGATTTGGCAGGGAATGCCACTCTTTTATTTTACATGACAAAGGAAGCTCAGGAAGGCCGGGATGCTTTTGTGCAAAAACGTAAACCCGATTTTTCCAAATTTCCGAGACGGCCATAATTATGAAATTTTCACCATGGATCCTGGCCATTCGCCCTAAAACTTTACCTGCGGCGATCGCTCCTGTGCTCATCGGTACAGCCATGGCTTTTGGTGACGGGCTTTTTCATGCCACTTCGGCCTTGATGGCCCTGTTGGCTGCTTTATGCATTCAAATCGGCACCAATTTAGCCAATGATTATTTTGATTTTAAAAAAGGGGCTGATACGGCTGACCGAAAAGGGCCGATACGCGTTACACAGGCAGGGTTAATTAAACCTCACGTGGTTCTTGGAGTATCAATTATTTTTTTCGCATTGGCCGCATTATCCTCTGTTTATCTGATACATCGTGCAGGGGCGTACATTCTGATAATAGCTGTCGCATCCATTATTTCCGGGATCTTTTATACGGCCGGCCCGAAGCCTTTGGGGTATCTGGGGCTGGGGGATGTGTTTGTGCTGGTTTTTTTTGGCCCCGTAGCTGTCGCGGGGACATATTTTACACAAGCGTTAGAAATCAATTGGGCTGTCATCGTGGCGGGAGTCGCTCCCGGCTTTTTATCTATGGCTGTTTTAGCCGTCAATAACCTGCGCGATATTGATACTGACCGTCGGGCCGGTAAACTTACCTTGGCAGTGCTCTTTGGCAGGGGCTTTGCCTTGAACGAATATCTTTTTTGCATAATTGCGGCGACTTTAACACCTTTTGCGGTATACCTTATTACAGATGACCATCAGGGCATGGCCGCGGCCTCTTTGACCGGTTTTTGTGCCATACCTTGCGTAAAAGCAGTTTTTACGGATTTAGACTATGCTGGCCTTAACCGTGTTTTAGGTCAGACGGGTCTTCTGCTCTTGATCTACAGCTCCTTGTTTTCTATAGGATGGTTATTATGCAGCCATTAACTATCATCCAGATCGACTGCCTGCCCTTTAAAATTCCTTTTCTAAAGCCTTTTACTTTCGCCGGTAATACCATCCGTGAGCGCAGTGGTTTTTACTTAACACTCAAAACTTCCGATGGTCTGAATGCCCAAGGTGAGATTGCCCCTTTAGAAGGAGTCAGCCAGGAAACCATCCGGCGTGCAAAGCATGACCTGACGGAAACCCGAGCTTATTTGACGGAGTTTAAAATCCCTCTTCAAAAGGATGGATTACTTGATCTCTTGAGGCATGATCCCCACATTTTGAATACATGCGCTTCGGTGCGCTTTGCCATTGAGTCTGCTGTTTTGATGCTGGCTTCTCAAGCGGCAAATAAGAGCTTAGCCGAATTCTTAGGAGCTGATCTTAAGGATGTCCAAACTGCTGTTTTGCTTCAAGGGACGCATCAGGAAGTGGTGGCTGATGTTAAACAATTTTCACTGCAAGGTTTCAAGGTTTTCAAATTAAAGGTAGGAGACCGCAATATCGCTTTGGATGTTAAAAAGATCCAAGATATCCGCGGTTTTTTAGGGCAGGATTCTTATTTGCGTTTAGATGGCAATCGAGTATGGAGCCTTAAAGAGGCATGTATATTTGCCGAGTTAGTAGGCAGGCAGAAAATTGATTTTATCGAGGAGCCTGTTAATGATGTCAGCCAATTGGATTCTTTTTATCAGCAGACCCGAATGAGGGTTGCTTTAGATGAAACCTTGTCGGTGGTGCGAAGCGGTATCCGTTTACCGGGGTGCTGTTCTTCGCCTTTGGCAGAGCATGAAGGGGTCGTTGCCTATGTGCTAAAACCTATGATTTTAGGTCTTGTCCCATGTTTGGACTGGATTGAAGAGGCGCGTTTTTTAAAACGTAAGGCCATTATCAGCGCTGCTTTTGAATCGCCGGTGGGTTTTAAAGTATTAGCCAACTTAGCTTGTCTAAGCGGTCAAATCGCCGGGCTAGGCACTGAGCGCTGGTTTAAAAATGTTAAACCAATCGTCAATGAGCAGGGGATTATCAAAAAAGAGCTTTTAATATAGAGTTAAAAGGTTTTTTGTTAAATGACCTAGAAAGGTAAAATTATGCAAAAAAAAGCATTTACGATCATTGAACTGGTAATTGTTATTTCAGTGCTGGTGATTTTGATTGGTATTGCTATTCCTCGTATGAAGGGCATGCAGGATGCCGCAAATATAACCAAGGTCAAACACGAGTTGGCAACGCTCCAGTCTGCGGTTGAGTCGTATTATGCGTTTTCTACACCGCATGCTTATCCCAATTCTTTGGCTGCAGCACAACCTGCTTTGATTAATGCATCGCCACAAATAATTTCTTCTTATCTCTATGACCCTTTTTGTTCTTCTTCGGTAATTTTTTGTGTCAGCAGTGATCAGGAGTATGGCTATGAGGGGCCGGACAATGCTAACGCGCCATATTATGTTATTTATTCTGTGGGGCCGGCACCCCAAGCCGATAATGCTTGTTTTATGAACGGCAGTTCGGTTTCCTGCTTTACTGGTACGGGTGGCCCACCCACTTTATGCACTGCCGGCTCTCCCGGCTGTCCCATTTGCGTTACTAATGGGGTTGGCTGCTAATAATGCGGGGAGGGGGACAAACTGAATAATAATTTCTCTATCATCTGGGGTGCGCGGCAAATCAAGAACCAGCAATTGTTGCTGTATCTGGCCTGTGCCGTTAAACAGTTAAAAGGCATGGGGATCAAAGCCGGTGACCGTATTGCTATTTGCGATGAGAATAGCATCGAGTATGTGATTTTATTGCTGGCTTTATGGCAGATAAAGGCCCTGGCAGTTGTAATTAGCCCGCGCTGGCCGGATAAAACCATAACTTCCTACGCGGCTAAAGTCAATGCCCGTCATTTATTCCGTTCTGCTGATATTAAACGTGTTGTTTGTTTTGATGCCCGGCAGCAAGTTGAGGCTCAGGGGTATAAAGTTTTAGATAAAGAGCAGGAAGTAACCGTTATTGCTACATCGGGATCAAGCGGTGAAGCCAAGGCCGCGGTGCATACGTGGGGCAATCATTTTTACAGCGCTCAAGGTTCAAATGAGATCATCCCTTTGACGTCAACGGACCGATGGCTTTTATCTTTGCCGTTGTATCATGTCTCCGGCATTTCCATCACCGTGCGTTGTATATCGTATGGAGCCGGTTTAGTGATCGTCAACGACTCGGATTTGATGCAAGGCATAGAGCGAGCCAAAGCAACCCATATTTCTTTAGTAAGCACGCAATTGCAAAGATTATTAGCCGATGAGAAGAATCATGTTTTGTTGCGATCGCTTAAGTGCATTTTACTTGGGGGGAGTGCTATCCCCCGGGCCCTAATCGAGAGTTCTGTAAAATCAGGTTTGAATATTTATTTAAGTTATGGTTTAACGGAAATGTCTTCTCAGGTTGCGACGGGGAAAGTTGCTGCCATCGATCAGGCCTGCGTCAAAGTCCTTCCCTATCGGCAATTAAAGATTTCTTCCGAAGGGGAAATATTGGTCAGGGGTGAAGTTTTATTCAAAGGGTATGTGGCGGGGACAAAATATCATTTGCCCCTTCGTTCTTTTTCCAATGTCATTCCCGCGAAAGCGGGAATCCATAATAAGAACGACCTTTGGTTTCCTACTGGAGATATGGGACAATTGGACAAAGAGGGCTGTCTGACCGTGACCGGCCGTCGTGACAGCCTGTTTATTTCCGGAGGGGAGAATATACATCCGGAAGAGATTGAGAAAGCCCTTTTGAGTATTAAGGGAATCATAGGGGCTGTAGTTGTCCCCAAAGAAGACAAGGAGTTTGGCCATAGGCCCGTTGCTTTTATAAAATTTGAAGGTAATCCTTTACCGGAAGACTATTTAGTCAAATGCCTTCAAGCCGATTTGCCGCGTTTTAAAGTTCCGGCAGCATTTCATCTATGGCCGCAGGCTTTAATGAGCCATGGGCTCAAAATTTCCCGTCAGGAATTTTTAAAAATGTTGCCCCGTCGTTCAAACCATTGACCAAACATAAAGAAGGTTGTATTATGTTTTTAGGTTTACCTTTAGAAAGGGAGGTGCTTTAATGACAGAACGTATTGGTATTATCACCATGAAAGGCAGTCCTTTGGCCTTGATGGGACATGAAATAAAAACAGGAGATCAGTCCCCTGATGCTACTTTGGTGGCCAATGATCTTTCTGAAGTCAAGTTGTCATCTTTTAAAGGGAAGAAAGTTATTATATCCGTTGTGCCGTCGCTGGATACTCCGGTGTGTGATCTTCAAACCAAAAGATTTAACCAGGAAGCATCCAAATTCCCGGATGTGGTCGTTTTGACTATCAGCAAAGACCTGCCTTTCGCCCAAAAACGCTGGTGCGGGGCTGCTGGCGCCACAGCTGTTAAGACCTTGTCTGATTATCGCGGTAATTTTGGTGAAATTTATGGGGTTTTGATCAAAGGCTTAAATCTTTTAGCCCGCTGTATTTTTGTGGTTGATGAGGGCGGCCGGGTGACGTACATTCAGTTAGTCAAAGAAGTAACCAGTGAGCCTAACTATGATGAAGTATTAAAAGCCGTTAAAGGAGGGATCGCTAAAGGCGGGTCTTGCGGCTGCGGTGGGCATCATTAATAATTAAGAAGGGCGTTGGCCCAACCTAATCAATGGAAAAACTTATGGAATTTTAGAGAAGGAGGCGAATATGGCATACACTTTACCCACGTTGGCATATCCGTATAATGCCTTGGAACCGCACATTGATGTGCGTACCATGGAAATCCATCATTCGAAGCATCATCAAACTTATGTTAATAATCTCAATAATGCCATCAAAGGGCAAGCGCATTTGGAAAGTAAATCCGTAGAGGATTTGATTGTAAACCTTAAAGACGTACCGGAAGATATTCGTACGGCGGTACGCAATAATGGCGGCGGACACGCCAACCATACTTTCTTTTGGACTGTTATCGGCCCTAATGCGGGCGGTCAGCCTCAAGGTCAGGTTGCCGCGGAAATTAATCAGGCTTATGGTTCTTTTGATGTGTTCAAAGAAAAATTTGCTCAAGCGGCCCTTACTCGTTTTGGCAGCGGCTGGGCGTGGCTCTGCGTCACCGAAAACGGCAAGTTGGAAATATCTTCGACGGCCAATCAGGACAGTCCCTTGCAGGAAGGGAAAACACCTATTCTGGTCATTGATGTTTGGGAGCATGCCTATTATCTGCATTACCAGAATCGTCGTGCTGATTACATTGCAGCCTTTTGGAATGTAATCAACTGGAAGGAAGTTGAAAGGCGTTTCAACGCGGTCAAAAAGTAACATATAATTTTCCTCCCCCGTCTAAGGGGGAGGAATTGGATAATGACGGCCCATGGAAACTACTTCAAATCCTGAAATTAAAGTCCAAAAGCGCAATGGCCAGATCATCGAATTTATCCCTAACCGCATTACCCTTGCCGTAGCCAATTCTTTTAAAGAACAAATAGGCCTTCCACGCGAGTCTGAACTTAGTGAAGAGATCATGAGAAATGCCCAAAAAGTCACTGATTGCGTGGTGGCTGTCATTAAGGAGCGGGCGGCCCAGAGGCCTTTTTTAACGGTTGAAGAAATCCAGGATGAAGTGATCCGTCAGCTATATGAAAACGGTCATAAGGAAGCCGGCGAGCGTTATGCCAGTTATCGACGCCATCGTTCAGAGCGCCGCAAATTATTCGAATTTTATTCTGTGATCAAGCGTGACGGCAAGGTGGTTTCTTTTAAGCAAGAAAAAATTACTTTAGCGATTGCCAAGGCCCTGATAGCCCAGAATAAGGGCGTTTATAATGAAATTTTAATCGAAAAAGCCCAAGAGCTTGCGGAAAAAGTCACCTGCGAGATCCTTTCACGTTGGCCGGACGGTAAATCTATCCATATTGAAGAAGTGCAGGATATTGTTGAAAGAATGATTGTGGCCGCGGGATATCATGAAGTGGCCAAGCGTTATAATATTTATAGGGAAGACCGCGCTAAAGCCCGTCGTAGCCATGGACGGATTCAAATCGAAGAGCCTGTTGAATGGGGCAAAAATCTAGCCATCAAGAACGAAAAGGGTGTTGAGCGGCCTATTGATTTGGATGAGGTTCGGTTTAGATTTGAAACTTGCTGCAAAGGTTTGGCAGACATTTGTGTCGATGAGCTTTTTAAAAAAGCTGTTAAGGATTATTTTAATGGCATGACTGAGAACCAGGTATTTCAGGTCAATGTCATGGCCGCGCGTTCTTTTATAGAGAAAGAACCAAATTATGGATTTGTGGCCGCTCGTTTATTGCTTTTAATGGAATATCAGGAAGCTTTGGGCCGGGAAGTTTCTTTTGAACGCATGCGGGCTGAGTATCCGGATTACCTGGCGAGCTATATTCAAAATGGCGTTTGTTATGGACTGTTGGATCCCTCCTTAAATCTTTTTGATTTGAAATTATTAGGCAAGGCCATTGTTCCACAGCGTGACTTTATTTTTCGCTATATGGGATTGCAGACCTTGTATGACCGTTATTTTCTTCAATGGGAAGACCGCCGCATTGAATTGCCGCAAATTTTTTGGATGCGGATAGCCATGGGATTAGCGACCAATGAGGGGGCACAGAAGGATCAAAAAGCCATAGAGTTTTATAATGCCCTTTCGAGTTTTCGTTTTATGCCATCTTCTCCGATGCTGTTTAATTCCGGCACCCGTCATCCGCAATTGTCGCCCTGCTTTTTGACTACCATTGAGGATGATCTTTCTCATATTTTTAAATGCATTCAGGATGATGCCATGCTTTCTAAATGGAGCGGTGGTTTGGGCAATGATTGGACTAACGTTCGGGCCATGGGGGCCCATATCAAAGGTATTAACGGTAAAAGTCAAGGGGTCATCCCATTTTTAAAAGTGGCCAATGATACTGCTTTAGCTGTTAATCAAGGCGGCAAGCGTAATGGGTCGATGTGCGCTTATCTGGAAGTTTGGCATTTGGATATTGAGGAATTTATCCAATTACGCAAGAGCACCGGCGATGAAAGGCGCCGTACGCGCGATATGCACACGGCCTGCTGGATCCCGGATCTGTTCATGAAACGGGTAAAGGCTAACGCAGGCTGGACATTGTTTTCACCGTCTGATGTTCCGGATCTTCATCATATATACGGACGGGTTTTTGAGAAGCGCTTTGAAGAATATGAGCAAATGGCCCAAGAGGGAAAAATCAAAGATTTTAAAACGATTTCTGCGGTGCAATTATGGCGCAAGATGCTCGGCATGGTTTTTGAAACCGGACATCCCTGGATCACATGGAAAGACCCTTCGAATGTGCGGTCTGCGCAGGACCACGCCGGTGTGGTGCATGGTTCGAATTTAGGTACAGAAATTTTGTTAAACACCTCCAAGGATGAAACGGCCGTATGCGGTTTAGGTTCTGTCAATCTTGCCGCCCACGTCACTGACAAAGGCATCTCTACGGCCAAACTTAAGGAAACAATTACAACCGCGGTGCGCATACTGGATAATGTTATTGATATTAATTTTTATCCCACTGTTGAATCCAAAACGGCGAATCAGCGTCACCGTCCGGTAGGTTTAGGGATTATGGGTTTTCAGGATGCCTTGTACAGCCTTAATTTTAGCTATGCGTCCCAAGAAGCGGTGGACTTTGCCGATCGAAGCATGGAGGTTGTTTCTTATTATGCCCTGCAGGCCTCTGTGGATTTGGCCCGTGAGCGGGGAGCTTACTCAAGTTTTAAAGGCTCCAAGTGGGATCGTGGTTTTTTGCCTATTGATACTATCGAATTTTTGGAAAAAGAGCGCGGTGGATATCTGGATATGGATCGCACTTCAAGTATGGATTGGTCGTTGCTGCGGGCGGCAATCAAAGAATCGGGGTTGCGCAATAGTTTAGTTACGGCCATTGCTCCGACGGCAACTATCGGTAATATCACCGGTGTAACTCAGTCCATTGAGCCCATGTATAAGAATATTTTCGTCAAAAGTAATATTTCCGGTGAATTCACAGTAATCAATGAATGCCTGGTTGAAGATCTTAAGCAATTAGGCATTTGGGACAGGGAAATGATCGATGATTTAAAATATTTTGACGGCAGTGTGCAGGAGATAACGCGTGTGCCCTCGTTACTTAAAGCCAAATATGCCACAGCCTTTGAGATTGATTATGAGTGGATAATCGAGGCGGCATCCCGCCGTCAGAAATGGATTGACATGGGACAGTCCTTAAATTTGTATCAGGCCAAGCCCAGCGGTAAGAAGATCAGTGATATGTATATGTACGCTTGGGAAAGAGGATTGAAAACAACCTATTATTTGCGTTCGATGGCTGCGACCCGTATTGAAAAAAACGCCTTGGCATAGGCCCAAGCGCTAAGACAGAGAGGTCTTTATGAAAAGCATAGTTTCTTTTTTTATTGTTTTAGCGCTGGTTGCGTTGAGCGTGCCGTGTTTTGCTGGTAGTATGCAGAAATTCCACGGTGGGGCCAGGGAGGTGGTGATGTCCCCTTTACAAATCAGCTACAATGTGAAAAAAGAAACTGCTAATGCCAGGTTTTTGCCGTTTGCTCTTGTCGGGGGTATTCTTAAAGGAAGTTTTTATATGGCAAAGCAAATAATAACCGGAACTTTGAACATGGCAACCTCTCCTTTGGACTCGCAGTATAAATAAAAATAAGGAACAGGGTGATATTTGAAGACCGGCGTTTTGCTTATCAATTTAGGAACTCCCGATAGTTCTTCGGCGGCAGATGTTCGTAAATATTTGCGTGAATTTTTGATGGATGAGCGGGTGATAGACATCCCTTTTTGGCGCAGGTTTTTGCTGGTTAATTTGGTCATCGTTCCTTTCCGGGCATCTAGGTCATCCCAAAATTACCGTAAATTATGGGGTCTGCAAGGTTCTCCCTTGAAAGTTTACGGGCAAGAGCTCCAAAAAATTTTACAACAGGCTTTGGGTGAACGTTTTCAAGTAGAATTAGCCATGCGTTATCAAAACCCCGGCATCGCAAAGGTCTTGTCCCGCTTTACGAACAAGGCACTCGGGAGATTGATCGTTATTCCTCTATATCCTCAATACGCTTCATCTTCAAGTGGATCAGCCATTGAAAAAGTGATGAACGAAATAAAGAGATGGGAAGTGGTCCCTAAGTTAAAGGTGATTGAACGGTTTTTTGACCATCCTCTTTTTATCAATTCTTTTGTCCAATTAGGTAAAAAATATATGGACAAAAAACATTACGATCATTATCTGTTTAGTTATCATGGCTTACCCGAGCATCAGGTCCTTAAGGCTTCTGGTGAAAATTATTGCCGGCTTGGTGATTGTTGTTCGGTGTATCAAGATAAAAACCGGTATTGCTACCGGGCCCAATGTTTTGAGACCACGCGTTTGCTGGTCAAAGAATTAGGTATCAAAGAAGGGGACTATACGGTTTGTTTCCAGTCGCGTTTAGGTCAAACGGCGTGGATTAAGCCTTATACAGATGAAATAATCAAGCAATTGGCACAAAAGGGCATTAAGAATATACTGGCCTTTTCTCCGTCTTTTGTGGCGGATTGTCTGGAGACCACTGTTGAGATGGGCTGCGAATACAAAAAACTTTTTGAAAAGCATGGGGGAACTCATTGGCAAATGGTAGAAAGCCTTAATGTCCAGTCTACGTGGATCGAATGTTTAAAGCAACTAGTTCTGCAGCACAATTTTTTCTAATTTGATTATTAATCAAATTATATATTGACTAATAATCATTTATTTGTTAAGCTCTCCACATGATCCCGACAGAAATCATTCAGAGCAAAATTTATTTAATTAGAGGGCAAAAGGTCTTGCTTGATAAAGATTTAGCGGGATTGTATGGAGTTATGACAAAAAATTTAAATAAAGCAGTTCGGCGTAATGTTAAGAGGTTTTTTGGTGACTTTATGCTAGAGTTAACAAAAGATGGGTAGGCATGATCAGAAGATTTTGGCTATTTTCGAAGCTATCAAGCGGTTAATAAGCGCCCCCGATGATGGATATAAGAAAACTAAAATAGGCTTTATTGTAAATCCTTAAATTTTTTTGATAACTATGTCTAATAAAACACTGGGCAAACATGGCGAGAACTTGGCTCGGGAGTATTTAAAGACTCAAGGATATAAGATATTGGATGAGAATTTCCGCAATAAGATGGGCGAAATCGATTTGATCGCGCAGGATGGCAAAACGATCTGTTTTGTTGAAGTCAAAACCCGCCAATCCTTGGAGCAGGGCCAGCCGTATGAAGCCGTGAATTCCTGGAAGATCCGGAAACTTTCCCAAATGGCCGCATTTTATTTAAAATACAAATTCCATTCCCTTGAAATCCCCTCGAGGTTTGATGTGATCTCGGTCCTTCAGCTCAATGAGGGCGAGCCTGACATTAAACACATCAAAAACGCTTTTGATTCAGCGTTTTAAAATAATTCTCATTTTTCTTCCCGTCGGACCTTCATAGAAGTATAATTTGTTTAATAAACTTAATTTAGAATATTTATTTTTTAAATATTAGGAGGAAGAAAATGTTATCATTTCGTTTATTTGTCATCGCTTTTTGTGCTTTTTTATTTATTTTATCCCATCAAAATGTTTTTGCAGGTGACAGTGGAGTTATTAAATTAGAGCTTCCGGATGCCGCGGCTGTCGGTATGGGGACTGCTTTTACAGGTGAAGCGGACAGACCTTCTGCGGTTTATTATAACCCGGCAGGTATTACCCAGATAGGGACCGAAATGTCAGCCGGACTAACGGTATTGCAGCCTCAGATGGAATATAAATCACCAACCGGCAATACAGTAGAGATGAACAGGGACTATTATATTTTTCCTCATGTTTATGTTACAACGCCTGTGATCAAGGAAAAATTTTACGTTGGTTTAGGGGAGAATTCCAGCTTTGGGTCAGGTAATGATTGGGCAGCTAACAGTCTTTCCACTTTTACTCGGTATTCCACGGTCAAAGACAGTTTCGTAAATAAGGATTATATGCTGGAAGGTGCTTATAAGTTGAACGAGCAATGGTCATTTGGAGTTGGGGTTGTCAATGATGATTCAAAAATAGAAAAAGATAAGGCATTAAACCAGTATGATGGTAATGATGGTGACGCTTTGTTTAAGGCCACAGACGATGCCTGGGGTTTTAATCTGGCGACATTGTTTAAATTAAATTCCCAGAATCAATTTGGTTTAACCTATAAAAGTCCAATTCATCATACGTATGAAGGCAATTTGTATTTAAGCAATCTTGATAACAATGTCCCTATCTTTGGGGCCGGTGGGTATCAGTATGCTTTTGGAGGCACATCTTTCTCAACAAAAGCTATCCAGAAATTTACATTGCCTCAGAGTGTAACTTTAGGCTATAGCTTTAAACCAACCAGCAAATGGAAGATAAATTTTGATCTTGAGTGGACAGATTGGTCAAACACTAAACGAGAAACTACCTCTTTTCCTGATTTGAGCGGTCCATTGGCAGGGTTACAGTCAAATATTTTAAGTACCAATAACCCTCAATCAAGGGACTGGACATCTGTCTGGTCAGAGTCTCTCGGTGCAGAATATGCGCTAACGGATAAATTTAGGATACGCGGCGGATATGCCCATCATCAGACCCCTGTGCCAGAGGGGACTTTTGATACATCTTTCCCGGATAGTAATTATAATGCTTATTCAACAGGGTTCGGATTCGATTTGACGAAGAACCTGACTATTGATGTAACATACTCAGCTGTTTTTTATGAGTCCCGAAATGTTGTCAACACTGTGGACCAAGCGTTTGGGGCAAACCTTAGTGGGAAATATAAAGAATTTGTCAATATTGGAACAGCAACGCTGACTTATAAATTTTAAATCAAGCGGTTAAATTTTATGGTTAATTCTAAACATCTGACAGGCCGTACGGCTATTGTAACCGGAGCCACCCGCGGTATAGGCAGGGCCATCGCCTTAAAACTTGCTCAAGAGGGATCTAATATTGCATTTAATTATTTAAGCAATAAAAAACTAGCAGATTCTTTAGTTGATGAAATCAAAAATTATGGAGTAAAAGTATTGGCCTTTAAAGTGGATGTGCGGGATTTTGATAAAGTCCAGAAAATGAAAGATAAGATCTTAGATAAATTGGGCGCATTGGATATTCTTATTAACAATGCGGGGATCACAAAGGATGTTCCACTGGCCATGATGTCCCCAGATAATTGGGATAGCGTTATAGATTCTAATCTTAAAGGAACTTTTAATGTTACAAGATCGTTTATTTTTACTTTTATAAAACAAAAATTTGGAAATATCATCAACATTTCTTCTTTGAGCGGCATTATGGGTATAGCTGGACAGGCAAACTATTCAGCTTCCAAAGGAGGGATTATCTCGTTTACAAAATCGTTGGCCAAAGAAGTTGCCTCTTATAATATTCGTGTTAATGCCATAGCTCCTGGATTTATTGAAACGGATATGGTGTCCAATTTGGACCAAAAAAAAATATTAGATTTAATACCTTTGAATAGATTGGGAAAACCGGAAGAAGTAGCTGAGGTTGTTAATTTTTTACTTAAAAAAGACTCCGCCTATATAACAGGACAGGTAATCCGCATAGACGGAGGGTTGGGCATGTAAGCTTATGTATAATAAACGCTTCGTTATAACAGGAGTAGGGGTCTTGTCTCCGATTGGAATTGGGAATGATAATTATTGGAAAGCCTTGGCAGAGGGACGATCAGGAATAAGACCAATAACTATTTTTGATACTTCTAAATTTAAGATAAAAAGTGGTGGGGAGATAACAGAATTCAATGCCAAGGAGGTTTTAGGAAGGATAGGCTTGGTTGATCTGGATAGAGCCACGACATTGCTGTCATCCGCAATGAAATTTGCCATCGAAGATGCCGGGTTAAAAATAAATGAGAATAATACCCATCGCACTGGCATTTCTGTTGGGACTACTTTCGGCAGTCTGCACAGTCTGTCGGAATTTGATAAAGACTGCCTGATGCAGGGACCTAAATTCGTTAATCCTTCCCGATTTCCAAATACAGTTATTAATTCTCCGGCCAGCAGGGCGGCTATTCGCTTTGGTATTAAAGGGTTCAATACCACTATTTCTACGGGGTTCTGTTCCGGCCTCGATGCGTTAGATTATGCTGTTCATGCTTTAGAATTTGATAGGGCAGACAGGGTATTAGTGGGTGCCGTTGAAGAAATATGCCTTCAAACATTTTTAGGATTTTATCAGCTAAAATATTTATCAGGGCTAAAAAAAGGTTTAGCACCTGTTTCCAGGCCATTTGATCAGGAAAGAGATGGGATCGTTTTTAGTGAAGGGGCCACAGTTGTTCTTTTGGAAACATTGCCATCAGCATTAGAAAGAGGGGTAAAGGTTTATGCAGAGGTGGTATCCGTAGCATCGAATTTTGATCCCGGAGGATTTCATAAATATAACAGGAAAGCTACAGGGATCATCAATGCCATGCAAGGCGCTTTAGACAAAAGTGGTTTAGAAAAAGAGGAAATAGATTGTATTTTTGCCAACGCCAATTCAACTCAAGACGGGGATGCTATTGAAACAAAGGCCATTAAAGCGGTTTTTAAGAAATATGCTAAAGAGATACCTATAGTGGCAATTAAATCTATGATCGGTGAAACGTTTAGCGCTTCAGGCGGCATGAATCTGGTCGCAGCCTTAGGGAGCCTGGAGAAGAAGTTTATTCCTCAAATAATAAATTACAAAACAAAAGATGCGGATTGTGATCTCAACTATATTCTAAAGTCCATAGAAGGGAAGAATTTGAATTACATAATGGTTAATTGTTTCGATCCCAGCGGAGCCAATACTGTTTTAATATTAAAAAAATTTAAAGGGAGCAAAAAATGATTAATTTTGAAGAGATCAAGAATTTTTTACCTCAGAAGTTTCCTTATTATATGGTTGATCGAATTATTGAATTAAAAGAAAGAGAAAAAGTTGTCGGTATTAAGAATATTACCGGAAATGAAATTCATTTCTTGGGGCATTTCCCTGATACATCCATCTTCCCCGGTACTATGATCCTTGAGGTGATGGCGCAAACGGCAACATTTTTGTTTTATTCAAAGAGCAAAAGACAGAAGATGAACCCTTTTCTAGGTGTTGTCAAGGAGGCCAGGTTTTTAAAACCCGTTCTGCCTGGAGACCAGTTAAGGGTCACTGTATTAGCCCTTCGAACTACTAAAGATAATGCCTATGTCAAGGCTACTGCAAAAGTAGAAGAAAGCATAGTTGCACAAAGCGACATGATTTTTGTTAGAAGGAAATGACATGAAAAAGAGAATTGTTATAACAGGGCTTGGGGTTATTTCCTCAATTGGTATTGGGAAAGAAAGGTTCTGGGATAATTTATTGAAGGGTAAATCAGGGATTTCCAAGGTAGAGCTTTTTGATACCTCTAAATATCAAAGCCATAACGGCGGTGAAATTAAGAATTTTGATGGAAGAAAATTTATAAGTTCAAGGACTTTAAAATTTTTTGGCAGGGCCTCACAATTGGCTGTTGCGGCAACGAAATTAGCTATTGAAGATTCAGGGTTGGAGTACAGGCAATTATCCAAATCCAAAGTCTCCGTTTGCATGGGAACAACAATGGGAGAAATCCAATCCATAGAAAGTTTAAATAATAGTTTTGTCAGGGAAGAATTTGACGGGAGATTAGATCAGTCACTCGTGTTTCAATCATCGGTCAATAATATACCCGTTGATGTAGCCATGGAATTTAAATTTATGGGGAGGAATAGGATCTTTACCACGGCCTGCGCGGCCGGGAATTATGCCATTAGTTACGGAGCCGATTTGTTAAGGATGGGAGAAGCGGATTATGTGGTTGCCGGAGGATCAGATTCATTTTCACGGATAGCTTTTACAGGTTTTGACAAAGTCAATGCTATTGCCCCTGAAAAATGCCAGCCATTTGATAAAAACAGAAAAGGAATGATACCGGGAGAGGGAGCAGGGACGTTGATCTTAGAAACTTTAGAAGGCGCCAAGAAGCGCAATGCCCATATTTATGCGGAAGTACTAGGTTGTGGATTAAGCTGCGATGCATTTCATATGACACAGCCTTTGGTGGATGGGATCGCCGAGTGTATGGGTAATGCGCTGTTAGTTTCAGGCATCAAGAGAAAAGATGTGGATTATATTTGCGCGCATGGGACAGGGACAGTCCATAACGACAAAGCTGAATGTGGCGCCATTAATAAAGTTTTTGGGCAGCATAAGATCCCTGTCAATTCTTGCAAATCTATGCTGGGGCATACAATGGGCGCCGCCTCAGCCATTGAAGCGATTGCGTGTTGTATGGCTGTTGAAGACGATATAATTCCCCCCACAATCAATTTTGAAACGCCGGACCCGGAATGTGATATTGATTGTGTGCCTAATAAAGCCAGGGAGCAAAAAGTCAATACAGCTCTTAATAATGGCTTTGCTTTTGGGGGGAATCACGCATGTTTAGTGTTGAAAAAATATGACGTAAATTAATAAAGGGGGGGTATTTTATGGGCCGTGAAATTGATAAGGAACTTATCATCATGTTATCAACAATGACAGGGTTTGAGCCTGATGAGATCAAGCCGGAAATGAACATTGTCAAGGATCTGGGGGTTGATTCATTAAAAGTCATTGAGATTGCCACTGCTATTGAGCAAAAATATAAGGTCGTAGTTAAAGAAAATGAGATGGCTAAAATTCAAACAGTTGGACAAGCCATAAAATTGGTTGAAAAATTGTTAAAAAAGAAAAAAACATAGAGGGTTTATTTTGACAGGGATTGACGTCAAGAAATATGATGCTTTGATAATCGGCGCTGGGATTGGGGGGTTAGTTTGTGGCTGTTACCTTGCCCAGGCACGGAAGAAAGTATTAATTATTGAAAAGAATATTCAACCCGGCGGGTACTGCATGTCTTTTTCATTCAACGGTTTTCATTTTGACAAGTGTGCGCATTCGTTAGGAAGCCTGCGGCACAATGGAAATATAGGGAGGATATTAGATGAGCTGGAATTAAAAGACAAAATAATTGTTGAGAGACACGATCCTTCAAATATTATTATTACCCCGCATTATAATATTAAAATCTGGAATTCTTTAAATAAAACAATAGATGAGTTCCAAAAGAACTTTCCTGAAGAACGTGATCAAATAAAAAAATTTTTTAAGTTTCTTGAGAAATGCAGCGGGCTTTCACTGTTTTGTTTGATTAAAATACCTTTTGACGTTTTGTTGGACAGGTATTTCAAAAACAAAAAACTAAAAGCCGTAATTTCCCTTCCGTTGCTGGGGAATGTAGGGTTGCCTGCATCCCGCATTTCATCATTTACCGCTGTTACTTTATATAAAGAATTTATGATCGACGGTGGATATTATCCTAAAGGGGGAATGGGGGATATTGCTGAGGCCTTATCTGGACGTTTCAAAGAAATGGGTGGGGAGATCATTTTTTCACAGAAGGTTAAAAGAATATTAATTGAGAACCGGCAGGCCAAGGGTGTATCTTTACAAAATGATGATTGTTATTTCAGTCAGTATGTTATTTCTGATATTGATGCTAGGCAAACTTTCATTGATTTAATTAAAGAAAAAGATCAATTGGACAAAGATCTTATTGCAGATTTAAAGAATATGACGCCTTCTTTGTCAGCGTTTATACTTTATTTAGGGGTTAATAAGGATTTTAAAGGACTTCCTGCGTCAGGTCATAATATTTGGTATTTGCCAAATTATGGTTTAGAAGAATTATACTCAATGGCTATAAAAAAGAAACTTAATAAGCTGGAATGGTTTTTATTTCGAGTAGGGACGGACAGGAAAAGTATATTTGCGCTGGTTAATGCTCCTTATGTGAACAAAAGATTTTGGCAGGACAATAAACAAAAATTTATGAAGTTTTTTATAAATGGTTTGGAAAAAGCAATCCCTGATTTAGCTGAGAATATTGTTTATAAATCTGCGGCAACCCCTATCACTTTATCAAATTGGACTATGAACCATCAGGGATCTGCATATGGTTGGGAGCCCAACACCTCCCAAATTGCCAAAAAAGGGTTTTCGCAGACAACTTGTATAAAAAATCTTTATTTGACCGGTCATTGGTCTACTTTAGCGCAGGGAGTCCCGGGTGTTTCATATTTAGGCAGAAGCACTGCCAATATTATAATTAAAAGGGCGGGTTTTTCTAAACGAAGAATGTCATTGGCTTGACCTATGGGTGAGTTATGATAAAAATTCATAATAAAAGAAGCGTTTTTATCACAGGTGTGACGGGAGTGCTTGGCAGTCAGATTTTTAAATTATTTATATCGAGTGAGGACGTGCAGTTAATGCTTTTGATTCGTGGGAAGAGTGTTCATGATTGCCGACTTCGCTATAGAAAATTGTTGGATGAGATGCTCAAAGGTGAAAAAATAAAAGCCGAAATTAAAATAATTTGTGGAGATATTACAAAGAAAAATTTAGGTATAGAAAATAAAGTTTATAAACAATTATGTTTGTCTGTTTCTGAAATTTATCACTGCGCTGCTCTTACTAAATTTTATCAACCGTTAAACAGATTAAGAAAAATCAATGTTGCAGGGACTAAAAATGTTTTAACATTCGCTCAGCATTGCCTGAATTTAAAAAAGTTTAATTATATAAGCACGCTTTTTATTGCCGGAACCCATCAAGGCCTGTTTAGAGAGAAAGATTTAGATTTAGGACAGGATTTTAATAGTCCGTATGAAAAAAGTAAATTTGAAGCAGAAGTTTTAATCAGAAAATATTTTAATAAAAGATATTCCATAGCTATTTACAGGCCGGGCATTATTGTTGGGGAATATGCGAGCGGCAAAGTCATTAATTTTCAAATGATGTTTTATCAAGCGTTACGTTCATTTTCATTAAATTTGATTAAAAAACTTCCCTTTAATTCAGCCGCTAAATTAAATCTGGTGCCTTGTGATTTTGCGGCTAAGTCAATATATAATTTAAGCCAAGAATTTGATAGTAATGCTACATATCATATCATAGTGCCTGAAAACAGGTCTTTTTTGAGATCATTAAAATTTGCAAGTAAATATTTTGGATGTGCGGAACCTGAATATATAGATATAAAAGATTTTGATATGGACAGTTTAGGCAATTTTGAGAAGAAACTTTTTCAAATATACAGTCCGTTCTTTTATTTCAGGACAACCTTCAGCGCTATAATGACTTCCCATAGGTTAAAATCAATTGGTGTTGAGTATCCGATTATAAATCAGAAATTTGTTAACAGGCTTTTTGATTACTGTGTTCAGAAGAAATTTATTTTAAAAAATAAATCCCCATGCTGAAGATTTTTTTTATTTCCACTCTTGCCACATCAGTTTTTTTAATAGCGTTAAGTTTATTTGCTATATATAAAAATTACCGCTCCGGTGTCAATTTATCCTTTTCTTCGACCGTCTTGAGTGGGGCTGTTTGGTTGTACTGCTATAGCAGGGCATACCAAGCCTTAGAAATTCAATCCGTTATATTTTGGTTTAAATTAGGTTATTTGGGAATAATTTTTATTCCCATTACTTATTTTCATTTTGCCAATATTCTTATTCAAGTTAAAAATACAAAATGGTTGGTAGTGTTAAATTATTTAGTTGGGGGCTTATTGGCTGTTTTATTATTGAAAACGAATCTATTAATTAATGGAGTTTATCATTATCCTTGGGGAAATTATCCAAGGGCCGGCATTATGCATCCTTATTTTCTTATATTTTTTCTTGCGGTGTTGAATATCGCTTCATTACAAATCTTTTTTAAAATCTTTGATAAAAAAGAAGTAATCACTCAAACAAGGAAACAGCAATTGATATATATCCTTTCAGCGTTTCTAATTGTCACCCTCTGTTGTGCGGATTTTTTGCCCAATTATGGGATAGCCGTATGTCCATTAGGTTTTATTCCGATCACTTTATTTTTGATCATTATTTGCTATAGCATTGTCCGTTATCAACTTATGAATATAAAAATTATAATTACGCGTGCGGGAATATTTATATTTGTTTATGCCTTTGTTTTAGGGGTTCCTGTTTGGGTCGGTTTTAAATTATTAGGGACGGGCTTATGGTTTTTACCAATAAGTTTAATGGGATTCTTTGCTACGGTTGGACCTTTTATTTATTTTTATATACAAAATAGAGCTGAAAATCGTCTATTAAAAGATCAGCGTCGTTATCAGGCGACCTTACGACAAGCATCAGCTGGAATGGGCAGAATTAAAGATTTAAAAAAACTTTTAAACATGATAGTCTTTGTTTTAACACGTGCTATACAAATAGAACATGCCTTGATATATATTTATAATGAAGGCCAAAAACAATATGTTTTGGGCGCATCTAAGAGAAAATCCGGGAATGCCCAGTTTATCCGGAATATTGAAGAAGGGTCTGAATTAGTGCGGTATTTATCAACCAATAGAAATCTTATTATTTATGAAGAAATTAAACAAAAAGCGCTGGACTTTAAAGATTCGGGATTGGCTCGAATCGCACAGATTATTTTATCTCTGGAAGGGGCATTAGTCGTTCCCATTTTTATTGATGAGAATCTAACCGCTATTATTATTATGGGTAAAAAAGATTCCGAGAAACTTTATTCCGAAGATGATCTTGCTGTTTTTAGTATTTTGGCCAATCAAACAGCTTTGGCTATTGAAAATGCCAAATTTTATGAGGATATGCAATTGACCCATGAACAATTGTTTCAAGCCGAAAAGATGGCTACTATCGGCACAATGGCGGATGGCCTTTCGCATCAGATTAATAACCGGTTTCATGCGTTGGGATTTATCGCCGGGGATGCTTTGGATACGATCCATATGAATCAAAAAGAACTTTCAGCGGATCAGGCAAAAGAAGTTTTAACGGAACTAGAGCGTGCTTTTGTGCGGGTCCAGGAGAATGTGGTCCAAGGCGGAGAAATTGTTCAGGGCCTTTTGAAGTATACCCGTAAAGGAGAGGCTGGTTTTACGGCTGTTGATGTCCAGGCAGTATTTAAATCTGCTTTGGAAATGGCGCAGTTTAAGATCAAGGTTCATGAGCTAAAAATAGTCCGTGAATATGATGCCGCAACTATTCCTAAAATAAAAGGGAATTTTACGCAGTTGCAGGAAGTGTTTTTTAATCTGATTGATAATGGCTATGATGCCATGATGCAAAGAAAGAATGAAGTAATGGAAGCTTCATACCAGCCCACATTGATAGTCCGTGTTTTAAAGGAAGATAATTACGCGCAAATTATTTTTGAAGATAATGGCATGGGGGTGAAAGATGAAGATATGCACAAATTATTTACGCCATTTTTTACTACAAAATTATCCAGTAAGAAAGGAACGGGGCTTGGCCTTTATGTAATCAGGAAAATAGTTGAAGATAACCATAAAGGTAAGGTGGAGATGAGTTCTAAGTATATGCAGGGCACTCAGATGAAATTACGTTTGCCTATTGCTATTGGATAGGGTTTTGGTAAACTAAAAATATGGCTGAACTATTAATTGTTGATGATGAATCTGACATCCGTGAATTTTCCCGTAATTTTTTTAAAAAACGGAAAATAGAAGTTTCTGTTGCTTCCGGCGGCCGTCAGGCATTGGATTTAATTGCCGCAGAGAACCCCGCCTTGATATTGCTTGATGTCAGGATGGAAGAAATAACGGGCATTGAGGTTTTGCGTGAACTTCGTAAAAGCAACCCCGCCGTTAAAGTCATTATGGTCTCGGGGGTTGAGGATGAAGAGACCATCAAAGAAGCTAATGCTTTGGGTGTCATCGGATATATTCACAAACCGTTTATCCTCGAGGAGCTTGAAAAGATCGTTTTGGCTCAGTTAAATAACTGCCATGCTTGATACCAAGATTGATTATAAGCGGGAGTTGGAATCTGCATCCAAAGGGATGATCCTTATTCATGATCCCCGTTTATTGATCAAGCTCATCGTCCGTTCCCTTGTCCAAAAAGTCCATATCCAGCATGCAGGCATGATCCTTTATGACCCTGATAAAGATTCCTATGTCTTGTCTATTTCCCGGGGTGATATCGGCGAGCGCATTCCTGAGGGCTTGATCCGTTTTAACAAGACCAATCCTTTGGTCAGGCTTTTTATTCAAAAAGAATATAAATATATTTTTGAGCACCGTAACGCGATCGTTGCAGAAGATATTAATAAGCTTCTTTGGAAAGAAAGTGTTATTTCTAACGGGAATGGGATTAAACAGCTTTTGCACAACGTCAGTGAGCAATTGCCCAAGCTCAATGCGGTTGCCTGTGTGCCGGCCTATCATCAGCACATGCTTTTGGCTATCTTGCTCCTTGGGGAAAAACGAAATGGCGGTAGTTTTGACCAGGAAGAATTGGATTTTTTTTCAGCTTTGGCCTCTGACGTGGCCATGGCTATCCGTAATGCCCAGTTATTTGAGTATTTAAAAAGAGAAGCTGAGCGCAATCGCAATTTGTTTATTCAAACAACAATTGCTTTAGGTTCAGCTATCGAAGCCAAGGACACCTACACTCATGGCCATACCGAGCGTGTGACTAAATATGCCTTGGCCATAGGCCGTCAGATGGAGGCTTCCCATGCATATAATTTCCCTTATAAATTTTTTGAGAATTTATATATAGCCTCACTTTTACATGATATCGGGAAAATCGGTGTGTCCGAGATAATTCTATCCAAAAAGGATAAATTAACCCTTGAAGAATACGATATTATGAAAAGTCATACTACCCGAGGAGCTGAGATCCTGGCGCCATTGACAGGGTTTGAAGAAGTTATCAGCGGTGTCCGGTATCACCATGAACGTTATGATGGGAAAGGATATCCAGAGCAATTAAAAGGGGAAGATATTCCCATGATTGCAGCTATTATATCAGTGGCAGATACTTTTGATGCCATGACAACAGACCGGCCTTATCGCAAGGGGTTAAGTAAAGATAAAGCGATTGTTGAAATACAAGAATGTATTAATAAGCAATTTCATCGTAAGCCTGTAGAAGCATTGGTTAAACTTTTTAATAAAGGCGAGCTTTAAAGCGGCGTTTTTATCCTAAAAGCAGTTCTCTTGATTAATCCATGTTTTTTTTTACGGTTTCCAATATTTCCTCTGCTTTTAATGGTTTGCTGATGTGACCGTTGGCTCCCAGCCGGGTGGCTTCGGTTGCGGTGTTAGTTGATTTATGCCCTCCAATTAAGATGATCTTCACATGAGGGAAGTCCTTTTTTATTTTTTGTAATACGTCAATCCCGCTTTTGTCATTCATTAGGAGCTTGTCATTCCCGCGAAAGCGGGAATCTAATGCAATATCTAAAAGCATGACCTTGATTTCTTGGCTGTGGGATAACACTTCCAAAGCCATGTCCCCGCAATCAACTGCTATCAGGTTGTAATGATCTCCCAAAATGAGTTTTAAGGATTCACAGATGTTTTCCTCATCATCGCAGATAAGGATTTTGGAAATTGCCATGCCGGTATATCTCTTTCTGTTTTAATGTTCAATTAAAGGGACACGGGAGTTGCTATGCAAATAAGTTTGGCCACCCCTTTGCCGATATTGCGAAAATAATGGGGCAGGGAGGCGTCAAAATAAAGAGTATTGAATTTGTGTAGAATAAATACTTGGGCATTGATGTTGATCTCCGCATGGCCATCCAGGACAAAAATAAATTTCTCAGCGCCGCCCTGGTTTTGTTCTTTATTGGTTTTACCGCTTTCTTCGATGCGCACAAGGGTGGGCATCATTCTTTTATTCATGATATTTTTAGTAAGGATTTCGAAAGAAGCTTCATCGTTGTGGCCAAAGACATCAGTGTTTTTATCATGACCAAGATCTATAACGGCGTTTTGATGGCTTAAGTCCTTGTAAAGTTCTGTGACATCTATTCCCAGGGATTTGGCAATTTGTATGTGGGACTCAAGGGTCCCTACCATTTTTTTATTTTCAATGCGGCTTAAAGTAGCCATTTGAACTCCGCTTTTTTCTGAGAGTTCGGTTAATGAAATTTTTTTGGCTTTGCGAATGGCGTGTAGTTTTTCTCCTATAAACATAGGCTATCCTTTTGTTAAGTATTGTATCTTTTTTATTTATTATAACATTTATTGATTAATTTACAAATAATTTCAGCCAATCTTATTTTAATTTAAAATCAAAATAACATTTGACAAATAATCAAATATCGTTTATGCTTTAATTATTCAAATTAACATCCTCGAAGTAAAGGAGAAAAGGACATGCCGGTCGAAACAATTGATTTCAAAGTTATAAAAATTCATCGTCTGGGAAAGGATAGCCGTATCAAAGCTTTTGTGGATTTAGGGATTAATGATGCTCTTTTGATTAAAGGTATCAGGATAGTCCAGGGAAAGAAAGGATTGTTTGTTTCCATGCCGACACAGCAGGGTAAAAATGAACGCTGGTACGAACGGGTTCGTTGTTTAAACGAGGATGTCCGTTTATTGATGGCCGAAAAAGTGCTTGAAGCATATAACGCGTGAAATTGTCTAGTTTTTGAAAATATTCGAGTGCCCATTGATTGGGGCAGAAGGCTTAAAGGCTTCCGGAAGCTGATGAGCCACGGGGGCTGCCCATGATCAACGCCGAAGAAATCGCCGGGCGCTTCGAATATTTTTTAGTAATTTTTCAGCCTTTTATTGACACTGTTGCGTCCCTGCGTTACGATATTATCCAATGTTTGATAATATTTTATCTATATTTAAACCTAAAGCCCCGCAAAAGCATATTAAGGTTTTGGTCATTGAAGATACCGAGATCGACCGGCGTGTGGCTTGTGCGGCTATTGAACGGGGCGGGTACACCGCTCTTAAAGCAAATGACGGCAAAAGCGGTTTTGAATTGGCCAAAGAGCAAAAACCCCAATTGATTATTCTTGATTACAATTTACCGGATATTAAAGGGCCGGAGGTGTGCAAGCTTTTAAAAGCGCATTTGGACACCCAGCAAATTCCGGTTTTATTTTTAACCAGTTTGACCGGCCCGGACAATGTCATTAAATGTTTTGAACAGGGTGAAAATTATTTAGCTAAGCCTATTTCAGTCAAGCTTCTTTTAAAACAGATCGATTTTGCCCTAAAAAACTCTCAACCCCAAAATTAATATGCTTGATTTAAAATTTATCCGTGAAAATCCGGACAAAGTCAAGGTTGGTATAGCTGCCAAGCGCACTACTGTTGATTTGGATCTTTTATTGCAGTTGGATACCCGCCGGCGTCAGCTGATTGTCAGGATTGATGAATTAAAAGCAAAAAAGAACGCGGCCAACGATGATATCAGCCGTTTGATCAAAGAAAAAAAAGATCCCAAGCCCACTATTGCCTCAATGAAAGCCATTGCCGCTGAAATTGACGCGCTTGAGCCGCAGGGTAAGGCTTTGGATGAGCAGATCCAAAATATTCTTCTTTTTATCCCCAATGTTCCGCATCATTCAGTATCTGCCGGCGGGCCGGAAGCTAACCAGATTGTGGCCAGCTGGGGAGACAAACCTGTCTTTGATTTCAAGCCCAAGACGCATATTGAAATCGCGGAAAATCTGGATATTATCGATTTTAAACGCGGAACAAAATTAAGCGGTTCGAATTTTATCCTTTATAAGGATATGGGGGCCAGGCTGGAGCGTGCTTTATACAATTTTATGCTGGATTTGCATACCAGCCAGCACGGTTATCGTGAAATGTCGCCGCCTGTCGTGGTTAACACCGCTTCAATGACAGCCACCGGCCAGCTGCCTAAAATGAAAGATGATATGTATCACTTGGAAGGTGATGACCTGTTTTTGATCCCGACCGCCGAAGTCCCTGTGACAAACATTCACCGTGATGAAATGCTCAATGAGGAAGACTTGCCTTTGTATTATACGGCTTATACGACATGTTTTCGCCGGGAAGCGGGTTCTTATGGTAAAGATACGAGGGGGCTTGTGCGCATTCATCAGTTTGACAAGGTGGAATTGGTCAAATTTGTCAGGCCTGAAGCTTCTTATCAGGAATTAGAATCCCTTTTGGGCAATGCTACCCGTATTTTTGAGATATTGAAAATCCCTTACCGTGTTTTGCTCTTGGCCAGCGGGGATTTGAGTTTCTCTGCTGCCAAATGTTATGATATTGAAGTTTATGCCGCGGGTATGGATAAATGGCTGGAGGCGTCCTCTTGTTCAAATTTTGAAGATTTTCAGGCAAGGCGGGGGAATATTGCTTATAAAGGCAAAGACGGCAAGAAAAAAGGTTTTGTGCATACGTTAAACGGTTCAGGAGTGGCCTTGCCGCGCACCGTGGTTGCGATCCTTGAGAATTATCAAACACCCGAAGGGAATGTGATCATCCCCGAAGCTCTTCGTCCTTACATGGGTGGATTAGAGATCATCACTCGCCGTTAAGAATCACATTGCCCGCAGGGAACCCCAAGCGGCAAAATTTGGAAGGGTACTTTGTGAAAGAAACTTTTTTGGCAATTTTAAAAATATGTTGTTTCCTGCTCGTCCTGCCTTTGATCGCAACTTCTTTTATTGCTTTTCAAAGTCAAATTTTATCGTTATCTGTGAAAAAAGAAGTTTGGGTTCTTTGGGGAGCCGGTTCATATGTCGCGCTTAATCTTTTTGTTTATGATTTTAAAAGTGTTTATATTTCTGGAAAATCCTTAATTGAGAAATTATTTGCTTTTTTTAAGCCTGCCGGTTACGTGGTCCCGATCTATTCTATTGTTTTGATAATCGTCTATGTCATCGCCTCGGCTCTTGGAATAGGGGCCTCTTTACGGCCCTATTTGTTATTTTTTATTGCTTTTACTTTTGCCATGCATTTGATTTTAACGGCAAATGAAATTTACGAATCCGACAAGAGCATTCTAAAAGCGCATTATTTGCTTGCTTTTGGGGCTATTTTTATCGTTAATGTAGTTATCATATCCTTACTTTTAGCATGGGCGATACCCGAATATTCATTGGTAGTTTTTATCAAATCCCTGGCCTCTCAGACGTCCCATCTTTATAAATCTGTTTATAGAACGCTTTTTTTAGATTCTTCTGTTTGACGCAGGGCCGATCATCAGGCAGGTATGAAACGAATAACTTGGGGCATATTTATTCTAGCTTTTTTCCTAATCCGTCCCTATTTTATGCAGGCAAATGGGATGTGGTATGCCGGAGACGATCAGGATTATTTTAGTCATGCGTTTTCGTTGATTTCCGGAAGTTTCCCTTCCTATGCAAATGAATTTGATTATGGCAGCAGGAACCCTTTGGGGAGTATCGGCCCGGGGTTAATGGCGGCACCTTTTGTATTTGTTTTTTCATTTATAGACCGCATCGAAGGTTCGGATATTTTTAAACACCGGAATTCTGAAAATGTGCAGCGCAGCTGGTCTCAATTTGGCTTTGTATTTGCCGCAAGCTTTTACTTTTGGGTTGCTTGTTTATTGTTATATAAAGGACTGCGGAATTATTTTTCCAGTAAGGACGCCTCTTTATCCATCATTCTTATGGTCCTGATACAAGGCATTCCTCTTTTTGTTTATCGGCGTTCTATTTTTACTCATGCCTTTGAATTTTTCCTCCAAAGTTTATTTGTTTATTTGTTGTTGATTAACCACAAGAAAAATCAGTTTTCGATTGAAGGGGCATGGAAGCAAATTGGGATAGGCTTAGCATTGGGTTTTTTGTTTTTAGTGCGGTACAATGATTTTGCAGCTGTTTTGATCTGGCCTTTCGCGCTATATTGCAGGGATAGAAGAAATTTGAGGGATCCGCAATTTTGGGGGAAAATATTCATCATGTACTCAACGGCTATCCTCTTGATTTTATTTTTTAAAACATGGCCGGATATTCTGACAAACCATAAGGGGTATGTCGGCGTTTGGGATCAAATGACGACAGCCCAGCCAATCAAATTTTATTTAAAACGTTTTATCCATATCTTTCTGGGACCAGACTGGGGCCTTATTTATTCAGCTCCTTTTATTCTGATTGCCCTCTTGAGCATATTCTTCCTTAACTTCCCGATAAAACGAAGGTTGTTGCTATGTTTAGCGCCTATGTTATTTAATTTTTACGGCGTTTTGATGTGGAGGACCCAAGGCTGTTGGTATGGTTATCGGTATCTTATCGCAGCTATAACGCCTGTGTTGGTTTTCCCATTGGCGCATTTTTTATATTTAAGCCAGGAGAAATTCGGAAAGAAGATTTTTGTTTTTTTTGTGGTGGCCGCAGTGTTCCCTTTGTTTTCCATGCTATGCTTTGAAGGGAATAATACCAATTTAACTATGCAAGTAATTTTACAGTATTTTGGCAGGGAAGGATGGGGGAACAATACTTATCAGCTGGAGATATGGAAGACTTTGTTCTTTCAGCCGTGCGGATTTTTAATGGCGATATTCAAAGGAGGGTTTCTATATTTTATTTATCTGATTTCTATTCTTTTTGGGTTATCGGCCCGGCTGCCGTCTATGGTTATAAAGGCGTACCCCTATTTTGATATATCGGTTTTGATAAAAGTTTCCCTGTTGTATGCGGCTCCGTTTATATTTTATGGAGTTTCTAAGAAATTACGATTGCTCTCTGAAGATTCCTGATTTTGGATTATTGGAATAGAGTTGAGGCTAATATTTATGAATCCAGACAAAAATTATATTTCTTTTTTAAGGGATATAAAATCCTTTTAGCGAGAATTGTTCCTATAGGGGATTAAACCGAGAGCTTATTAGACTTTATTGGGATTTGGGCAAGACCATAACTAGCACAGCTTGTGCTAGCAATTCCTTTGGGTTAAAGCTATAGTTAGTCTTTAGTTGGAGAGGTGGCAGAGTGGTCGAATGCGGCGGTCTCGAAAACCGTTGAAAAACATCTAAAGGCATTATTAGGAGTTACCAAAAAATTAGTTTACCGACGGAAAATAAAACTTTCATCAATCCCTTCCAATTTCTACTGATGCCTACTAATCAGAATTATAGTCACAATTTCAGTCACAGTTCTTTATAAGGCCCTTCTCGGACGTTTCCACTATCAATCTATCTATCGAGGTTAAAAATGCCCAGGAATGGCTTTCCTGCTCGAATTTAGGGCCGTACAAAGGGTGAGTGAGAGCCGATTAAACCCAATATGGTTGTCAAGCACGAGGGTGGAGATTAAAAGAGCCATTTGTGGTCATGCTGGCCCGCCCCGCCTTGCGGGGAAATGCTTTCATATATTTTTGATAACCTTCTTTGCAGAGGTTTTTATTTGAGGTAGAATATCTGGTATTCATTCATTGAAAGATGAGAGGGCCAGGGAAGGGAGCGTGAAACATGGGCGTAGGAAAAAAGAAAGTCTTCACAGATAGCACCAAGCATCAAAGATACTATGCCAAGAACAAAGAGAAGCGCCTTAATCAAATAAAAGAGCGACGACAAATAAAAGCGTGGGAACAGGCTTATTACCGTATGACACATGCCGCTAAGAAAGAAAATCATTACCATAGAATCTACAATAAATTTTCCCAAGAAAACTTTAAAACTTTTTATGAGAATAATTCAAAGGGGATGGAACATCCCCAGGTTCATCGTCTGGATTACGATACAGATTTTAATGAAAAAAATGTTGTCATCATTGAACGCAAGTGGTTTCCTTACATAGCAGGCAAGACAGTGGAAGAAAAGAAAAAATTGATTGAAGGATTTAAAAAGGGTGGTCAATAAAGGAAGCAGGTAAAAAATTTAGTGACAAAATCCTTCAAAAGACATACACTACGTTTTTAACTGTACACAGGGTGCCAGCCATGACCAACGACAATAATCAAGAAAACCGTTTTAGTTTGGATGAATTTAGCCGTCAATCCGAAGCGTATTATAGCCAGATTAAGAAGGAACTTGAATCCAAATACAAAGGAAAATATGTTGCCGTAGATTTTGTGTCGAAAAAATACTGGCTTGGTGAAACGGCGACCGAGGCTCTGACGCAAGCTAAAGCACAATCTTCTCCCGACCGATTATTTTATCTTCTTCAAATAGGTTATCCGTCTTCTTTTAGTATTCAATCCATTACATCACGCCCTTATTCTCACCCCAAATATGATTTTGCATGGTCACATTGACAATAAAAATCAGCTATGGGTGCCAATCACGGTAGCTGGGAATCAAGGGCGAAAAGAAGTTACTGCGCTTATTGATACTGGTTTTACAGGCGAACTATTGCTCCCATTACATATTGCCGTACCTCTTGGTCTAAAACTTGCTGGTGCATCCTCTTGTAAATTAGGAGACGGCTCTATTTCCAAACAAATGCTTTTTTCAGCGTCAATAACATGGGGAACGCAGACCCGTGACATTACTGTCAATGTTATAGATGTTGAGGATGCTTTAATAGGCGGTGGTCTTTTACATGGGTATGTTTTGACGGTAGATTTTCAGCAAAAGACGCTTATTGTTAAAGAGCCTGGTACTGATGACCCCGAAGTAGAGTTTATAGAGAACAGGCCGTAGATTATGGATTTAAGCTGGATAAAATGTGATGGGGCGCAGTGGTGTCAACTGTCAAATGTAAACCTGGCACATTCGCACTTTGATGGACTTGAAGGGATTTATATTATTTGGCATGGACAGCCGAACCCTGCGGTCGTTTATGTAGGGCAGGGCAATATTAGAGACAGATTGACACAGCATCGGCAGAACCCTGCTATTTTAGCTTATCAGAATCAGGGATTGTACGTGACGTGGGCAGGAGTAGAGGCCCAATATAGGGATGGCATTGAAAGATTCCTTGCTGATTTATGGAGACCAAAAGTAGGAGAGCAACATCCGTCGGCAGTATCTTCTATAACAGTAAATTCTCCCTGGCAGTAATTCGAGACGGTAAGTCGTCAGAAATTAAACAATTTAGCAGGTCTTATTTTGAAGGCTTTAGCAATTTTGTCTATGGTGTCAATTTTTACAGCGGTAGGTTTTTTGGATTCTAACATCTGGTAGTATCTTACGCTCACCTCAATAATTTCAGCAATTTCTTCCTGGGTTAGTTTGGCCTTGTGGCGTTCTTCTTTTAGGTTTCGAGCAAATTGGAGTCTAATTTCTGGGATGGACATGACCCAATTATCCAATGGCCCTTAGAGAATTACCACGAAGTGACACTTCGTGTACATTTAAAAAATATATTTTTTCGATGTCTAAATCATCCGTCGCTGGAAGCGTTTTTAAAAAAACCTTCCAGCCCTTGACAACTGCCTTTTTATATGGCACACTTCCCTTATTAGTGGACACAAGGAGAATATGGCCCCGTATACTTTAAATAATAACAAAGCTATGTTTAGACAAATACGCAAAGTTATTTCTATAATCATTTTGGTGGCCTTTATCAGTACATCTGTAAAGTCACCAGCTTATGCCCAAGTAGCTTCCAATGCTCAAATGCCCTGGATGCCTAAGTCTGGGGTGATGGTTCATTTAAGCCAAGAATTTACTCCGTCTCAATTAACAGCTATTAGTATCCATCCCGATAATGCCTTGCAATTTGACTTCCTTATAAATAAAGGTGACCAAAGTTTAGCTGGTGACCAAAAAAAAGAGGAATATAAGAAGCTGGTCAAATATTTTCTGGCTTCCTTGACCATTCCTGATGATGACCAGTGGGTGAACCTATCCCCGTATGAAAAGAATCGTATTATCCAAGATAATTTCGGGAAAACCGAAATGGGCCGTGACTTGTTGGCCCAGGATTATTTGCTCAAACAAATTACCTCAAGCCTTATTTATCCAGAGGAAGGTCTTGGAAAACAATTTTGGAATAGGATTTATCAACGTGCCTGGACTGAATACCATACGACCAATATTCCCGTGAATACCTTCAATAAGGTATGGATTGTGCCAGATGAGGCGATGGTATATGAAAGCGGGAATACAGCATATATTCTTAGAAGTCATTTGAAGGTCATGTTAGAAGAAGATTATTTGTCTTTGTCCAAGCATACAGCTATCACCGCTCCCCAGCCCACACAAAGCAGAGAAGTGAACAAAATTGGTAGCCAGGTGGTTCGTGAAATCGTTCTTCCTGAACTGGAAAAGGAAGTTAATACAGGCAAAAATTTTGCTAATCTTCGTCAAATGTATAGTGGAATGGTATTGGCTACATGGTACAAAAAGGATTTGAAAGAATCGCTATTGGGAAAAATTTATGCTGATAGGGCCAGGGTTAAAGGTATTGACCAAAACCCTCGGAACAATGAAGCTATATACCAGCAATATTTGAAGGCGTTCAAAAAGGGCGTGTTCAACTATATTAAGGAAGACGTGGATAAATACACCAATGAGACGATTCCGAGGAAGTATTTTTCAGGTGGGTTTGAGCGTGGAGAGAAAGTTGCCATTGAAACCCCGAAAGATTTAGCGATGATGCCTACTCAAGAAAGAGAACAAATTCTTGAAACTGTTGCTTCATCAAGAAAAGCAGATTTAGTTACAGTCCAGGTTGACCCTACCGCAGAGAATATATTGAATAAAACGGGCCAAGGTGGAGAAATAGGCGGTCAAAGTTTGTTTGCAGAAAATCTTCCTGAAAAAGAAGTATCCGCAGGACAGGAAATAATAACAGCATTGAGGGAAGGTGTCGTAGTTGAGGCCCAAGGCACTGGAAGTAAAGTCACATTTAATGTCACACCGCAAGTCAGAACAGCGGTGAGAAGTCTTTTAGCTATTGTTAATCCTAAAATTCAATTAACAGCAGGCAATCTTAGCGCAGATGAGTTAGCTGATATTCAATCGAGATTAAGCACGGCAGTTGGGAGTCCAGTGACAGTTGCCAGGGATGGTCAAAGTTTAAGTTTTGAATCAGCTTTATCAGCAGAAAACGCAAGACAACAAATTGATTCAGCAATGCGTGCCTCTCTGTTACACACATGGGGCATGTATATACCAATGTTTATAGCGTATGAAGGATTAAGGGGTGAACATTCAACTCTGGAAACGGTATTGGTTTGTGCGGCTTTTTATACTATTGCTCTCCTTTATACTTCGGCAGTGGATAAATGGGGGAAGAATGATAATACCAATACCAGCACAGAATTTATCAAACATAATGTTAAAGTGGTTCCTATGGCAAACGGTCAAGAGGGTAGCACAATAACTTTACCACGGCCCAAGGAAAGACCTGTTAGTGATGGTGAATGGAATAGCATGATGGATAGTTTGGTTGAGGCTGTAGGGGTAACAGATTCAAATGAATATGCAGTCAAAAAAGGGGATAGTCAACTGGTAATTACGACGAGTGTGACTAAATCTGATGTAGATAGCAATATTTCAGATATGGCTATGGCGGGAATACCCACAGTAATAACAGCATTGAGGGAAGGTGTCGTAGTTGAGGCCCAAGGCACTGGAAGTAAAGTCACATTTAATGTCACACCGCAAGTCAGAACAGCGGTGAGAAGTCTTTTAGCTATTGTTAATCCTAAAATTCAATTAACAGCAGGCAATCTTAGCGCAGATGAGTTAGCTGATATTCAATCGAGATTAAGCACGGCAGTTGGGAGTCCAGTGACAGTTGCCAGGGATGGTCAAAGTTTAAGTTTTGAATCAGCTTTATCAGCAGAAAACGCAAGACAACAAATTGATTCAGCAATGCGTGCCTCTCTGTTACACACATGGGGCATGTATATACCAATGTTTATAGCGTATGAAGGATTAAGGGGTGAACATTCAACTCTGGAAACGGTATTGGTTTGTGCGGCTTTTTATACTATTGCTCTCCTTTATACTTCGGCAGTGGATAAATGGGGGAAGAATGATAATACCAATACCAGCACAGAATTTATCAAACATAATGTTAAAGTGGTTCCTATGGCAAACGGTCAAGAGGGTAGCACAATAACTTTACCACGGCCCAAGGAAAGACCTGTTAGTGATGGTGAATGGAATAGCATGATGGATAGTTTGGTTGAGGCTGTAGGGGTAACAGATTCAAATGAATATGCAGTCAAAAAAGGGGATAGTCAACTGGTAATTACGACGAGTGTGACTAAATCTGATGTAGATAGCAATATTTCAGATATGGCTATGGCTGGTACAAATCAGACCTTATCAAGACAAAGAGTAGTGAGTGCGCCAAAACATAAAGCACCAATCAGTGAAGCAACCCCTCTCGGCGGTATTGACTTTAATTCAGCTAATCTCGCCATGACCATCAAGCGTGACGGTAAAGGTGTACCATTACCTTTGGCCCAGCAGGACATGGCTCAATTAAATAGCATCGGTGGTTTTACACCAGAGATACTCGAAATCAGACCAGCCGTAAATTTCCCTATAATCAGTGAACTGCAACAGAAATTACAATCTACGTCAGTGTCTTAAAATCAAACTCGCTTGTACAATAAATGGTCTAAAATAAAAATGGGGTGTCTGTTATTGTTGTGAAAGAGGCCCTTGCCAAAAAGAACCCCAGGTGAGTATCTTATCCACGACGGCGTTTGAATAGTAGAGGCTTTCAGGCACGGAGGTTATTTTACGAGCAAATTCGTACCCGTGGGGGTATCTTGAGTTATCGAAACACACGTTTTTAATTTCTCGACGATAAAATATAATAAATTCCATTTTTGCTCTTGACAAGTGCATTGCCAAATGGTAAACTATCAATGATGGATAAGAAAAAACAAAAAGAAATAGAGAGGCAACTTCACGAAGAAGCCTTAAAGAAACTGGAAGCATACATGTTAAAGCACAGAATACAACAGTATAAGCTGGCGCAGTTTCTTGGAACCACAGAAGCCAATGTTAGTAGATGGTTTACGAGAAAACATATTATGGGCAGTGCTTGGCGTCAACTTGTAGATTTAAAATTAAAGGAATAGAAGTATGTTTTTTTATTTTCTTTATATTATCAAATAGCATGATGAGTGATAATAGAATTTTTTTTGGAATCGATATTATCAAATAGCATGGCAAGGGATATGAGAACGATAACGCCAAAGATGAACGAAAAAAGAATAGCTGAAATACCCAAAGTTCGCTGGGATATAGCGCAGGCTTGGAGAATTGCCCGCCGTGCAATACGAATAAGTGAACGGAAGCAAGAATTTAATAATAGAGAACAACGGAGGTATCATTATGGAAACCATAACTACAACTGATTTATCAAAGTTTGGAGCCAGGGAAAGACAGTTAGCAGAGATTCTTTTGAGAGCATGGAGGGTTCAGGGTTTGCCAGAAGATTTTACCGACGAGGAAGTAACAATAATGCTTAACACAAATTCAGGCTGTGTATTTTTAACAAACTCTGAATTTCAAGCGGTAATGTTTAACGGCGACAAATTAGAAATTTTTTACTATTGCCCGAACTGTGGGAATGAAGGATTTGAAAAAGAAATTATGAATGATGGTAAATGTAAACAATGTGGAGAACAAATTAAATAAGGCGGTGAAATATGAACAATAAACCTTTGCGGGCCGTTTGCTATGCCCGTGTTTCAAAAAATGATGAATCGCAAGACCCTCTGAATCAATTAAAACCCTTGAGGGATTATGCTAATGCCCTGCAAGCCGAAATAGTCGGAGAGTATGTTGATTTAGCGAGTGGTGGCGGTAGTGTGGACAGAGTTAATTTCTTACGGATGCTTGATGATGCAGACAAAGGGAAGTTTGACCTTGTGCTCATTTGGGCATTGGACAGGCTTTCAAGAGAAGGTATCAGTAATACGCTTGGTTATCTTGACCGCCTTAAAAGAAATGGCGTAGCCTTGAAAAGCCTTCGGGAATCATGGCTCGATACCAGGGATGAATCGCTGGGCCAGCTTCTTATTGCCATATTTTCCTGGATAGCCGCACAGGAACGCCAACGAATCCGTGAACGTACCCTGGCTGGCTTAGAACGGGCAAAGAGGCAGGGGAAACAGCTTGGAAGGCCAAAAGGAAGCAAGGATAGCAAGGCCAGAAGAAAGTCAGGTTATTATGTGCGCTGGACAAAATAAACAATACTCCCCTGGGCAAATGGTAATTTTTTATGCGTGGAGTTGGCAGGTAAATAATCGTCCGTTATTTTACCATTCCTTGACTTATTATATTACGGGGCGAAACCATCCGTCAGGGAACCAAAGGGGCAAAGTGTCTGTAATTTCCCCACCCCAGGGCCAGGGCAGATGAGGTTGAAAGGCTCCTATATGACTTGAAAAATGGAATCAAGGATGGTCACGGCTATACAGTGGGGCCGCCAGTGGGGCATGGCTAAATATGTCAAAATGAACCAATATACATGAAAAATGTTCGTTACCAGCGTAAAACCGTCAATTCTTTTCTTTGTAGTTGTTTCATTGTCGCTTCTTAGTAGCTTCATTATCGCTTCACAGTAGCTTCATAGTAGCTACACGGTCGTTATATCATCATATTTTGACCATTAAATTGACATAAGTCATTGGAATATAACAAAGTTAATAAAATTACCACTAATTTTTTCCGCAATATGGGCCACGAGAGACGCTACAAGCTGTCCAAAACGCACTTTAGAGGAGGACATTGAGCCATTTATGGACATGTAGCTGGCCTTTTAGAAGCCAATTCAAAATAATATCCACCCCCTGCGGGGCAAGACCTGGGGATGGTCTTTTGGAGATAAACCGCCCCTGGCGAGGCTCTCTGTGGCTTCTGGGTGTGTTATGGGAACAGGGATGCAAGGAGTCATTGAGGGGAGAAAAATTGAAGGTAAAATGAAACGGGTATCAGCCATTCTCCCAACTGATTCCCAAAACTCCCCTGGCGGGGCCAAAGATATTTATGGTCAATGGGATAATCTTTCTCAAGGTCAAGGAAGGTTGAGCGTTATGGGATTGACATGGGAACCAATAGAATCCAATGACGAATATGACAAGAATTTCTATTTAATATCTAAACAACTAAAGAAATAATATAGAAAGATAATAATAAATACCAAAAAATACGTCATTCCTGTCATCTTGTCATGGTATGGGGAACCAGCACAAGGTCAATCAAGCAGAAGGTGGTTGCAGGAGGTTAATACCACCCCAAAGATGGCATACTGCCGTTCTTTTTTCTGTAACCACTTTATATCGTTCCTTCAACTCTTTCCCGAATTTGGTCTTTGTCAAAGGAACATGGCCGTTGGTAGTGGCCCAACTTAAATACGCTTTGTACATGCTATCTTTACCTATGGTGGTAGCAGGGTCTAAAAGGCATCGGTCATCAACAAATGCCAGGACGGTATCCTGTTCTTTTCGATATTCGTTTAATTCTTTCTTCATTTCAGTAGTTTCAGCAAAGCGACCTCTTGCCTGTAGCCTTTTTAACCCGTCCATTGCCCAAAGGAATATGCCATCCAATTCTTTTAAGAGTTTTGGCTTTAATTCTTTGTCCTGTTCATGTTCCTCAAAAATCCTTGTAAAATGGAGAAGGAGTATCCTGTTATAGACTGCATCGGTTCTATCATCAATTTTGGGCAGGTTATTTGTAGCGATGACTAATTTGCAAAACGGGCGAAATGTAAAAGGATGACCAAATTTTCGGTCTGCTTGGAGAGTATCTCCCGAAACTACTTTTTTAAAGTTACTGTCGTCAAGGTGGTACGAGGCATTGGATTCGGTGGTGATATTTAATAGTTTATCTCGAAGTTCGGCCAGATAGTTCATATTGTCAAATTTTTCAAGCGGAATGGCTGACCTGTTTCTGTCACCGACAACTTCCTCTAATACTCCCAGAAGGGTTGATTTTCCTGTTTTACTTTCACCAACACAGAACAAGGCTTTTTGATATTTTGTTTCGGGAGTAAGGCATAATCCAAAGAACTCCTGGAAAAGTTCAATTTTCCCCTGGTCATTCAGTATCTCTCCAACCGTTTTAATCCACAATGGGCACTTGGCATTTGGGTCGTAATTTATTGGTATTTGATTGACGTAATAAAATCCACGGAAATGGTCAGAGAGACTGCCACGTTCATAATCATAAAGGCCATTTTTTAAATTTAATTCCGACGGTTCGCCGCAAAATTCTTCGGGTCTTACGAAACTTTTTAATCTTAATAAACGAAGCGTCTCATTTACGTTGCGAGAAGAAAATTCTTCTTTTAAAATTTTTTCAATCCATTGCTCAATTTCGATTTCATCAAGACGCTGGTAATAGTTGTCTTTGTAAACATAATAACTACCCGAAGAAAAAGCAATGGTAT
Source organism: Candidatus Omnitrophota bacterium (assembly GCA_015233675.1). Lineage (GTDB taxonomy): Bacteria > Omnitrophota > Gorgyraeia > Zapsychrales > Fredricksoniimonadaceae > JABDGZ01. Next base: position 2,911 of record JADFXH010000007.1, on the reverse strand, counting down.
GCTCGGCTCGAATCTGTTCAACGACGGCTTGAGTATCAATCTTTTTGTCCATTTTATAAAACCTTTTTTCAGATTCTTTTTGTGTATGTTTTTTATATACGCTTTTTACGGTTGTTTCTATCTCACCTGATGGCATAGGAGGATTGTTTTTTTCATTCCAGCGACATGCTTCATTAAGGCACTCGTCGAGAGTTGAGCCATCACGTAGCCAACCACCAGTTAATCTTGCCAGAGCATTATTTCTTTCGCCTTCCGACACTCCTTTTTCTAATTCGTTTAAGGGAGTTTTTTCTGATTCGTTTTTAGCCAAGACCCAAGAGGGCAATTCTGCTAATGGTAAATCATCCAATGATTGACCCGAACACCATGAATAGGTCTTACCATTCTCATGTTTGCTTGGCGGGGCAACCACGATACCGCCATCACCTCTTAAATCTATGCCTGGTAAGTCAGCACGTTTTTGAAAATTACGCACGCCGTCTTGATATTTAAAGTAAGCATGGAAACCTCTGCCTGTTTGAACCATTGGGGTATTGGGTAAGCCTTTAGATACGGCCATTTCAAAGGCTTGGGGGGTATCAAAATCAACAACGACGATGCCTGAAATTTTACCTGTAATGATTGCTATATTGGCTTGGGGATATTTCTTAAACCATTCATCCGCATCATCGGGGGAAGATTGCTCTGTTTGAAATTTTGTCCATGCAACTAATGGGGTCTTGTCTTGCTTGACGGGAATAATTGAAAAACCTTTACAAATATAGTTTATCGCTTCGTCTATCACATTGATTTCCCAAGTTGGCTTATAATTTGATATTATAGGTTTGGTTCCTTACCTTGTCAAAGGTGTTGGAAATTAAATGCTTAATAACCTAATTATTTCTTTGTCAATCAGTAGGTTGCGTGGCATACTTAAAATGAGGATTTGTGAGATATGACCTCGAAATTTATGAAAAAACAGAAAGGACATGATAACTATGTCTGCTGACCTTCCCAAAGTTGGCCCTAAATCATCTGACCCGTTGTATCTTATAAAACCTTTAACGGCAGGTGAAGAAATAAAAATGCAGAAGTCTCTTAGGGAGATAGACAAAACGCTGGGAATACCTAATGAGAGGACAAAATCTCGAAAGGTTCACAAGAACATAGACAATACAAAAGAAATGACCCATGAGGATGAGGAATCGAATGAAAACGAAGACGAGGAATTAGAGGAACCAAATGAAAATAAATCGGTAAGCAGTAAGAAGAAAAAAGAACCTGATTCAGGTAAGCGTTGGGTTAATATTAAATTTTTGGTAAAGCACACTGGCTATGCAGAACCGACGCTACGTGAATTTGTACGTTTAGGGAAAATCCCCGTTCATAAACGTGAGGGCAGTAGGTTGCTACGTTTTGATTTGGCTGAAATTGATGAGTGGATGGATGGGAAAAACAAAGCAGTGGATAAATAGAACTGAATGATTTATGATTATAACCATTTTGAGAAGGGGATTTTGAAATGGGAATATACTTGAGGGGCAAAACTTACTGGATGAGTTATATTTCATCCGAAGGGGTGCATAAAAGAGAAACTACTAAATGCAAAAGTAGGACTGATGCACAGGCTGAATATCATAGGCGGAAAGTCGAAGTTGCCGAAGGCAAAGAGAAGCAAAAGAGCAAACTGATGAGGTTTGAGGATTTTGCTGATAAATATTTAGAAAAGTATTCGATGGTGGAAAATAGGGCCTGGAAAAAATCTGATTATGTATATATCAACAGTCTTAAAAAATATTTTTCTGGATACCCCTTATCGAAAATTACCCATGATGCCATTCTTGGATTTAGGGCAAAGAAGAAAAAGGAAGGTACAAAAGAAGGCGGAATAAATCGAATTTTAGCTTGTCTAAAATCTATGTTTAACAGGGCAATCGAATGGGGTGATTTTAATGGGTTCATTCGTACTAAGGGCGAAGGATTTGCCATAAGACATTGATACTTAGAGGGAAACAAAAAAACATCGACCGCCAGTGAAAACTGATAGAGTTTGTTTGGAGAACAACTTATCAGGAGGCGATCGATGCGAGAATATAGTATCACGCGGGCCTTGGGCTTGCCAGAGTACAAAATAACAGATATCAAAGATGATTTAGTTAGGTTTCAAATCTGTGTTGAGCCGTACAAGCGTAAAGAGTTTATTTGTAGCAAGTGCGGTGAAGCGCATGCTGGGAAGATTAATAGCCGAAAAGACATTACAGTCGATGATTTAAAGCTATTTGATAAACGTGTTCGGCTAATTGTTACAAAGCGAAGAATGCGCTGTCCACAGGACGGCAAATTACATGTTGAGCATGTTGATTGGGTTAAACCAAGAGCAAGGGTAACAAATAGGCTGGCTCAAGATGTTTATCGGTTAACTTCCATCACAACGAATACTGAAGCTGGCTGGTATCTTGGCTTTAACGACGAAAAGATTTATCGGATCGATCTTGAAATACTGGAAGGATTGGCAGCGAAGGTGCTTAATCCAACCCCGACATGTAAAAACATGAGCGTGGATGAAGTTGCCTGGCGCAAATATTACCAGTATTTGACCAATGTGATTAACGTGGATATACGCAAGGTTATCTGGAATGAGAAAGGCCGAACCGCCGAAGTTCTTGATAAATATTATGGGAATATTGGGAAAGATAATTCAGCGAAGATAGAATCGGTTGCTCTTGATGGCGCAATGACCTATATATCATCGACGGCAAAGAACGCGCCTAATGCCCTGATTGTTTATGACAAGTTCCATGTGGTGCAAAGGCTTAACACGACGGTCGACACCGTACGCAAATTAGAATTACGCAAGGCCCGCAAAGAGGAGCGATCTGATTTAATTGAAATGATGGACTGTAAACAACGGTTTATTCTTTTAAAGAACAAA
>JADFXH010000006.1:130895-132448 GCA_015233675.1 Candidatus Omnitrophota bacterium | reverse complement strand
AGCATCTGCTCTTAATACTTTTGGTGGCCGTGGAGTAAGGACTTATGATGGAAATTAATTCAGTGTCAAAGCGAGATGTCCGGAAAGTGACGGAGCGATTTCTTAAAACTCCAAAATCATTCCAGTTAATCCCTACCTTGCTTAATACTCCAAAATCACTCCAGTTAATTCCTGCCTTACCTAATACTCCTAAATCATTCCAATTAAGACCCGCAGTACTTAAAACATTAAAATCATTCCAATTAATTCCGGCATCACTCAAGACGCGAAAATCATACCAATTAATATTATTAACTGATAACACATCCAAATCTGACCAATTGACACCGGCATGTGTCAAAGCAGCCAGGTCATACCAATTGATCCCCTCATTCCATTTAACATTAGCGGTAGACATGACCGCTAAGTCATACCAATTAATTCCTGACTTGCTAAAAATTCCTAAATCATCCCAATTAATACCGGCACGGCCCAATATGGACAAATCATTCCAATTGATACCCATGCCGTAAAGTTTTTTCACATCATCCCAATTGATCCCTTTATTGCTTAATACATTAAAATCATTCCAGTTAATACCGACATTAGAAAGAACGCTCATGTCTGTCCAGTTGATACCTTTGGCAGACAATTTGGCAATATCAGCCCAATTAACACCTTTATTGGTCTCAACAGCGAAATCCTGCCAATTAATACCAAGCCCATTTAAACCATTAGCTGTCATATCTGTGAAAGATTTAATTGAACTGACATTAGTCATAAGAACGCCTATATCTTGCCAGTTTTCATTTTGCGTATTTGCTTTAATAACTCCGACATCCTGCCAGTTGATGGTATCAGTTTTGGCTTTAATGACTCCGATATCTTGCCAGTTAATTGTATTGCCATAAGAATCTTGAATAACAGAGCCGCTGCAACTTAATGGGAAAGGAATTGTGGCAGTACAAGGACTGCTTACACCCAACCCGCTTGGATCAGACCAATTAATGCCGGAACCCGCTCCGGTACCGCAAGGTGTCGCTCCGGTTATTGTTACAGAAGCCGTATAACCATTAGCAAAAGAAGCTACACTGTGATAAGGCTGGGGGGTCCATGCACTAGATACGCATTCATTTGGAACTGCATGGGGACCGCCTATAGTTAAAGATGGATTGTCGTTAACAGTACCATCAGGATTATAAATTGTTATGCTACAAGAATCTGTCCCTCCGTCCTGAGAGGAGTTCAAAGGTTCTATTTGATTATCTGACTCTGCCCATACATAAATAAAATATGCTTTAGCAGTGTTGTCCCAAATAGCCGCAGCCTTCGGCCCTGTACCAGGGTTAATATTAAAAGTAGCAGATGTTGCAGATGTAAGACTGCCGGATGTCGCTTGAAGGGAATATAATTGACCGGCGGCATTAATGGCCAAATTAGTAAATTGGGCCAGACCATTTACAACTGTAACAGTTGTTGTGCCCATCAGTTGACCATTACCAGGGTTACTAAGAATTGTCAGAGTCACTTGATCAGTATTGTCATTAGCAACCACATTACCGTAGGCATCTTCA
>JADFXH010000006.1:0-130864 GCA_015233675.1 Candidatus Omnitrophota bacterium | reverse complement strand
ATGGGAATGAGTGATTGGTATCCGACGGGCTGGTGGTAAATACTAACTGAGTAGGCGTTCCATAAGATAATGTTCCTGTTGACCCTGAGGTGGAATAGGGAGAATTGCTCTGGGAACCGCCATTGTATATGTCACTTCCAATGGAAGACTGGGCAGAACCGGTGGTTTCATCACCGCCGCTGTATTGCGCATAGGCCGCAGAGACAAAAACGCCCACTATGAAAAATGCCAAAAAGGCAAAAATTTTCCATGGACATTGTCTTGAATTCATTTTTAAACGCTTGTTTTTATGAGACATGCAATATTAACTGATAATACCAAATAAAAAATTGCTTCGTCGCTTTGATCCTCGCTATGAAGCGTTTCTGCCTAAACGACCTCCCTGAAAAATCCCGCAAGTTGGATCATACCTCTCTGCACAACCTTGAGAATCAGGATCTTTGACCGCGTAAGTACGCGCAGACGTCGCATACACGGTTGAACTTGGAGATTGAAAATCTCCGCCGCGATAGCCAATACCTAGCGTGCCATCTACCCCGTTAGCGTTCACAGGATCCATGCCCGGCCAATCAATATTTGTGGCGAATCCCAAAGAAGTTAAGTTACCTGTGCCGTCAGTACCTTGAAAATTAAGCCCTTCCGGCCTGCCAACGGTGACTACCGGATCTGCTAAATTACCGGAAAGCTCCATATTACCGTAAAAGCCGGCACCAGAGCTGACCCGAGGATTGGTAGAATTAGAAACACTGGCCGCAAAAATGCCGACACGCAACGGCCCTGTTTGCCCTGCAGCAATGCCGCCGGCACGGCCATCACCCGTACTCCAGGCAAGCGCATTGCTATTAATATTCGCCGTATCGTTCAATGTTTCCGCGCCGTTTTCGTCCGTATTGGGAACAATGTCCCCCGGACCAGGAGCTGTAAGCGATGATGCCCCCCAAACAAACTCTCCGGCAATTGCCGGATTATTAGCACCTCGTGCCGCTTTTTCATATTCTAACTCTGTGATCGGCCGAAGCGCTGCCCACTCGGCATAGGCTGCCACATCCGGCCAGGACACATAGCTGACCGGACGGGAAGGTCTTAACGTTACAGCAGGAGAAGCCGGTATCCCAGAATTCCAAGAAATCGTATTACGGTTAACAACACCTTGAGAATTTTTACCGCCAATTTTAGCATTCCCTGAAGTGATGTCGCGATAAGGTTTAGCCGTTACGGGCAATGTATTAAAAAAGCTTACCCATTGGCCTTCTGTTAATTCATATTTCATTAAATAGAAAGCCCCATAGCCTTTGGGAAAAGAAGATTGGATTAAAAATGAAGAACCGCTGGTAAATTCGTCACCCTTGGCCCCTGTATTTTGATAATAATAAGTTCCACTAGCAGACCCTGTAGTTTGGATGGCATTTTCATTTTGTATATACCATGGTGTCGTCACAGCGCTGCCTTGCGTAAAAGCATACTCTGTAGAACTATTTGAACTTCCGTCGCCCGCATAAAAAGAACCCTGAGGAATATAGACCATTTCAATACCATATATTGTATGCAACGTATTAGCGGCTTGGGCCATTGCTGATGAAACTCCGTCCAAGCCATAATTCCAAACAAATTGGATGCCTGTTAAAGCAATAGTTCCAGAAGCCTGACCAGACCTTTGAAGAAAAAAACCTTTTTGATCCGAAGGGACCATGATTTCAAATTGATTTTGAAATTGAGCTGGGATGGAAAAACCAGCTGGATTAACTCCGGATCCAGCCATAGAAGCATGTTTCCATGTTGCCCCCCCATCGGTCGAATATTTCATGAAAACCCATACGGCATCATAGTTGGTTTGGTTGCGCCAACTATTATCCTGTGCCAAATTAAATGAAAATGTTATGGTCCCTGCCGCTGTATTGGCATTGATTTCGTCTAAATTACTCAATTTCAAATTACTGGCCCAAACGCTAGAGGCAGTTATGCATATAAAAAATATGAATGATAAAGAAAATAATATAAGAAATCGCTCCGTCACTTTCCGGACATCTCGCTTTGACACTGAATTAATTTCCATCATAAGTCCTTACTCCACGGCCACCAAAAGTATTAAGAGCAGATGCTGATGTTAGCGCTGCTTCAGTACGGTCTGATGTTCTTAAATAAATAGAGCTATCACCCCATGAACCGCCGCGGAATCCTGAGCCTAACGCTCCATCAACGCCATTCTGAGATTGAGCATCCATCCCCGGCCAGCCGGCAACATTGGCATTGCCTTCATAACCCGTTGTAGTATTAAGATTCCCGACTCCTTCATTTCCTGAAAAAGCCAAACCCGTGCTGTTACCGATAGTTACAACACGTTCTTTTAAATTTCCCCCAAGATCCATAACGCCGTAATAAGAAGCTCCAGAACTCGCTCTCGTTGAATTAGAGACCGCAAAAATACCCCCGCGCAAAGAACCCATATTATACCCAACCCCCAAAGATGAATCTCCACCGGAAAAAGTTGTATTATTATAATTGGCATTTGCATTAGATGACGTTATAGTCTCTGTTCCATCTTCAGTTGTTCCGCTAATCGCGGCAGCTGCTGTAATCGTTTGAGTCCCCCAAACATATTCTCCCGGATTCGGCAAAAGAGGCCCCCTGGACATTTTTTCAAATTCTAATTCTGTCATGGGACGCAATGCATCCCAGTCTAAGAACGCCGCTAAGTCCATCCAACTTAAGTAGTTAAGCCCGCGTGACGGCCGTTGTGTTGAACATAACAAGGGAGTTCCTGAACAGCTGATGGTATTACGATAGATCACGCTTGTAGAATTTTTATGGTTTGTGTCCGCCAAGTCACGATTTAAGCGGGAAGCTGCTGGTAAAGAATTTATAAATTGCACCCATTGGCCTTCATTAATTTCATATTTCATCGTATAAAAGGCGTTATATCCTTTAGGGAAAGCAGCCGGAATTGTAAATGTTGCGCCTGTTGGAAACTCTCCCGGATTACTAGCGGAAACGTATTGATATCCCCCTGAAGTCGCATTTGTGACAGGTATGGCATTCTCACTTCCAATATGCCATGGAGCAGCATCACTACTGCCGCTATTTAAGGAAGATGCACTTGTGTTATAGTCCCCTGCGTAAAAAGAACCTTGGGGGATAAAGACCATTTCTAACCCAAAAACGCTCGCATAAATCTGATCAGTATCGCTAAACCCACAGGTTTGATAATTGATAGTCAACTGCACATTTTGAGTAGTAACATTCCCCACAAAACCTGTGGAAGCAGGCTGCAAAAAGGCACCTGTTGCATCTTGAGGCACATAAAGTTGTAAATTCGAGCCGTTTCCAGTCGAAGTTCCAGCTGGATTTAAACCAGTTGCCGTAATTTGACACAATACTTCATTGGCAGTCGTTACCTGGGCCTTGTTCAAACGCACAGTCAGCCAGGCGGCATCATAATTTATTTTATTACGCCAGGAATTTTGCCAGCTGACATTGAAAGTTACAGCTACTGTCTTGGCATTGGGATTCCTGGTGCCTAAAGTTACATTCGTAACCGACAAATTATTTGCAAAACATGGAGCGTTAAAAAGGATTCCCAGTGCCGCTGCTATCAAAATTTTTCCGAAATGTTCGGTCATAAAAAATAATTCTAACGGGTTAAATTAAAATTACCGTCGCTTTTATCCAATGGGGAGTCAATTTTGCTGCGCAAAGAAAGTTTAGCCTGAAGGATTTTTTCTTTAACAGCAGGAATATCAGTCGCATCAGGTTTAAGATACAAATACCATTGATAATGCTTCAAAGCAGTTTCCTGATCACCCAAATATTCGCCGCTGACAAAAGCTAAATTGTAATGGGTATCAGGATCGTTAGGTGTTAGGTCTACCGCTTGGTAATATTCCACGACAGCTCGCTGATATTCTCCGCGTTCAAAATAAATATTACCCATATTGTAATGGGCCTTGGCCAATTCTTCCCTGAAGTTTTTATCCTGCGGATCCATGTCTCCGCCTTTAGCAAGCATTTCATTAGTCTTGGATTCCAACTCCTGGGTTGTCTGCACGCTTTGCTCTTTAGCAACTTCCTTTTTAGAATTTTCATCCTGCTGGACGGCCAGTTTATTTTCTAAATCTTGCATACGTTTCTGATAATCAGCATCTTTATCCGCTAACAAAGAGCGTATGTCTTGGATTTCCTGGGTATATTTTTTATTGAGATTTTCAACCCTACGGATCTCTTTGACAAAATCCTGGCGCTCAGCCTGCGCCTCATCAACGTTACCGCCAACAGCTTGCTGAGGCGGCTGAACATCGGCCGCCTCCTGGGCACTCGCCCGCCAAACGTTTCCCAAAAGGGCAAGAATAAAAAATATCGCCGTGAAAACGCCCCATCGTTTCAACGTCGTAAGGTTGAGTCTGCTTAAAAATTCTTTACATGGTCTGCCCATAAGTTTGATCTCCGTCCTTGGAATTATTTGGATTCGGCGCCTGCCGGTGTAGCAGGCTCATTCAATTTAATGCTTTCGTTATAAGTTTTTGATCCTTTAATAGCGCCAACTGTTTTTTCAAAATCATCAGTACCCTTTACAATATGAGGTGTTATTAAAATAATAATCTCCGAATTAGTAAGAGTATCCGCAGTGCGGCTGAAGGCCCCTCCTATCCAGGGAATATCCATCAGCCCCGGAATGCCTTTTTTCGTATGTGACTTATTCTGATTGCGCAATCCGGCCATCACAATGGTTTGACCATCCTTGACCATGACAGATGTTTCAACTTCAGTTTTATTCACTTGAGGAATAGTGCTGCCTTCGGCTGAAGTGATCTTAGCGACCACTTCGGAAATTTCCGGCGTCAGCTTCATGGTTACCATCCCATCATCATTAATGGTAGGAATAACGCTTAATTTAAGGCCGACATCAACGAAACGAACATCGTCAGAGGTAATCGCATTAGTCCCTGTACCGTTGGTGGTGGCTACAATATAAGGGACAGTGTCACCGATATGGATTTTGGCCTCCTCGTTATTGGTCACTAAAATCTGGGGAGTGGAAAGAATTTTAGTGTCACTGACCTGCTGTAAAGCGCGTATGGCCGCCGTAAAATCATTGCCGTTGAAATTCCCCACCGCGATTCTGCCAAAATTGTTTGACAAATTATCCGCAGCAGACAAGGCAGCCTCCTTTAAAGGGAGACTCGATAAACTGAGTTGATTATGTCCATTGCTAGTAATCGGCGCCGTTATGTCCATGCCCACATCATTGGTCGGATTTATGACAATCTGCAAGACCCTGGCTTCGATCAAAACTTCTTTGGTGGGTAGATCTAAACTGCGAACAGTCTTTTCAACTTCATCGCGGCGGCCAGGGAATACGCGTACCAAAATTTGATTAGAACGCTCATCCGCAGTAATAGTCCCCACCGCTTTAGCGTCAATACGAGAGCGTAACTTTTCAGCAACTATATCCGCTTTGGCATATTTCAAATTGAAAACCATGGTTTCCAGCGGCTGCTCAATCTGCAAAATGGCTTTCTTCATCAAAGCAATCGATTGAGGAGTATCAACTAATACCACTGAACCGGTATCTTCATCTATAATAATTTTTCCGCGATTACTGCGCATATTATCAAGCGCTGCCAATACATAGCTGGGCTTGGCATATTGCAAACGCACAATGCTCACCTGCGTCTTATCACTAAACTGTTTACCGTACATCGCCTCATATTCACCGGCGGACATCACCTGGACAATGTCATCATCCATGTGATACGCCAATTTATTGGAGATGACGACAATATCCAACGCGTCCTTGATGAGCACGTCATGCAAAAGGACCGTAGTACGGCCTTCTACTGACGGAGCGATGATGACGTTAAATTCACCCTTTTGGGCCAGGAATTTAATCACGTCTACGATATTCATATCGCGAACATCCAGCGTGATTTTACGCTCCATCCTGTCTTCCAGGGAATCCTTAGGCTCGGTCATAATGATGGGTTTGATGGCTTTGGCCTCATCGTCTGTTTGCGCTTTGGCAAATGTAAAAAATACGATTGAGCCCGCAAGTCCAACCAGAAAAAGAATCAAAAACTTGAGTTTAGGGATGTGTTTGCTCATAGCTTGATTGTCGTCTCCTCATTTTCGTGACTGAAGACCGCTCTATCCGTATAGATGGTCTTAACAGTGACGCCTTCTAACTGTTCACCCTGCTTAAGAAATAATGTTTCTTTTTTCTGCCTATCTTCGATCATGATTGAAGCTGTTTCCGGCAAATCTAACCAGGCGATGCCAACTAATTTATACCTCGACATCCGTTGCGCAAAATCTTGTGCAGCTACTTTTTGAACGGTTTTAAGGACGTACGGCTTAAAAATATTACGTCCGTTAATTTTCTGCAGATAATAATTAGCGCTTGGGATGGAGGGTAAAGCAATATCAGACAACGCAACATCAGCTTTTGATTCAGGGGAAAACTCAACTTCTTGATTAAGCAAGAAAATCCCGGAACGCATCTCAAGGCCCAGCGCAATGATACAAGCAAGAATCCCTAAAAATAAAAACGAATTTAAAGCGTTAATGCTAAAAGATAGTTTGAATTTCTTTTTAAGGGCCCCCTGTACCGGCGGTTTAATAGCGACGGAAGACGCTGATTTTTGCATCATTTTCAATAACTTTTCTTCTGCGGATTCTTTGCTCATCAAAAAACCTATGTTAGATTGTCCGTCGAAAAATGTAATATCTAAATATGAAACCCTCAACTCTAAAACGCATTTTTTCTTTTATATTTATCATCTTAACATAGGCTTAATGCGATTCAAGGGATTATTAAAATATTTTTATTTTTCTTAAAACAAAAAGGCCACAATTCCCGTCGAGAAACCAATCATACGGGCAAAAGCTCTAAATAAAAGTACAAAACCGAATAAAATGCCTTCAAAGAAACAGCGTGTCATGATTAACGCGTAATAAATTTCAAAAAATAAAAAAGGAACTAATATTAAATATACTACTTCAACCAGCCTGATGTAATGAAACGCACTTAAGGCCAACCCTAAAAAAAGCCCCCCTGCTAAAGGCATCTCAATGATGTCCTTCCAGAATGTATAACCATCCCCGCTCATCATACGCGGATGATCCATATACATTTTTACGCGCCAGAAACCATGACGGAATTGTTCTTTCAAATATTTAACCACTTTGACCGTATGGTAATGATCCACCAGGGCTTTGCGCTGAAAATAAATCCGCCAGCCTGATTGTGTAATCTTATAGCTGAGATCATTGTCCTCACCACTAGCATGCCGGTAAGCTGAATTAAACCCTCCAATAGCATCGAAAACTTCTTTTCTGACGCAAAAATTATAGCTGCCAAAAGCATTAGGATAATCCGGCATCAAACGGGTGTGCCGCCATAAAATTTCTTTGTAAACACACCTAGCCAACCAATACTTAGGATTGGCAATCCCATAACTCCCGCAGACAACCCCAATCTCTTGCTGTCCAAAGGTTTCCATCAACCGCGATATCCAATCCTCATGTGGGATACAGTCAGAGTCTGTAAACGCCAAGAATTTGCCCCGCGCCAGATTAGCGCCATGATTGCGAGCACAAGCCGGTCCGGCGTTATCCTGACGCACATAACGTGCTGCGGCAAATGAGCATACAATATCCGCAGTATTATCACAAGAACCGTCATCCACTACTATTACCTCAAAGGGTTGATTACATTTTTGCCTAGACAAAGCTTCCAGGGTCCGGCCAATAGTAGCCGAGGCATTGTAAGCAGGGATAATAACGCTGATAGTAATTGGAGTTATGAACATTTCTCAATATGCGGGATCAATTTATTTTAGTTATTTTATTTGCTCATATTAATTATTTCGCAGACACGCGTAGAAAGGGATAAAATTGTTCTTTGAAGCGGCTGTGTCATTTTTGGCGTTAAGAAAATGACCCCAGGAGCAAAAAGAACAAATTTATCCCTTTCTACGCGTGCCCATCTAAAATATTAACAAAGATGAATAACTGTTCATCCTTCACAATCGGACTCTATTCGACTTTCAATTTCTTTTTCAATTCCTTAAGCTCAAACTCCAGCAGGGCTATCTTCTGGGCCATCACATCATTGCGATTATTCTGCTGGCACAAAAATACCGTCAACAAAAGGCTCAAAAATACAAACACACAGCACAAGGTAAAAAAAATAAAATTGCTGGGCAGTTCAAAACCAAGGAAGGCCGCGCAGGCAAAAAGCATGCGATAAAACACCGCAAAAAAAATCGCCCCCGCAGAAACCAGAAGCCATGCCATCGCGTACTTGAACGTTAGTCGTCTGCGACGCACTAAATCAATGACAAATAAAAAAATCGCAACCGAAACCACGAAAGCCACCACATGAATATTCATACTCAAACCTTCTTTTGACGGATCATATGTAAAAGAATCGCCAACGTCACTTTGACCATATAGTACAGCGTCTTCATATAACGAATAGAACTGTCGCCCTGTTCTCTTTTGCGCATGGCTACCGGCATTTCAACTATTCGCGCTCCAGCCTGTTGGGCCACCACAATAGCCTCAGGTTCAGGAAAATCATACGGATAATATTCAGCAAATAACGCTATTATTTTTTTATTGTACGCCCGAAATCCCGAAGTGGGATCATAAACCCTCACTCTGGTCAGGACATTGATCAAATGTACAAAAAAATTAATTCCCACCCTGCGGCTAAACGATGATTGATACCCGCCAGACTTTTCAAGAAACCGGCTTCCAACAACCATATCCGCCTCATCGCGGTATATAGGCCCAATGATTTTATACAAAAAAGCCGCATCATGCTGACCATCCCCGTCAATTTGTACGGCAATATCATACTGATGCCTTTGAGCGTATTTAAATCCAGTCTGTACCGCGGCACCGATCCCCAAATTAAAAGGCAAAGAAACCACCATGCCGCCAGCCTGACAGGCTTCTTGGGCAGTGGAATCCCAAGAGCCGTCATCAATAACCAAAATATCCGCACTGTTAGCAATATTACGGATTTCTTCGACCGTGCGACCGATATTGCCGCGCTCATTAAAAGCAGGAACGATGATAAGGATTTTTTTACTCAAAATATTCATGCCCAAAAATTCTGCAAACGGCTAAAAAGACTGAAATCCAAAAGAAGATCCCCCGCGACAATTACCAGCCCTCCTTTGAGGTCGGCATTTTCACGAAAATTCAAATTTGCTTGAGGCATTTTACGTTGTCTTACGGATTCAAAATGATTCTTGACCTCATTACTGATCGCCGAAGCCGAATACACGTTAATTTCTTTGATATCTGAGGATATTTTACAGGATTCAAATTTCTCAAGCGCAACGCTCATCAATTCCTTGTCCAAGAGTTTCTTCAAAACAAAAATGACAATAACAGCAAAAACACACTGACCGAAAAATACCATGAAAAGAGTGAACATATTACCTGGTTTTCATTGAAATATAGGCCGCAGCTAAATTGATCAAGCCATCCTTAGGAGCATCACTGATTATTTTATCCGGCGTTATACCGTCAAAACTAAAAACCGTTCCATCTGGATAATACCCCCGGGAAGTAACCAAAGCAACCATGGAGCCATCGTCCATCGGAAACATGCTTTTTAACAAAATCTGACCTGCCGTATTTACCCCCAGAACAACCGCCCTGCCCTTAAACTGCATAATGCCGGCAAATAATTCTGCGGCACTGCCCGTATCAGCACCAACAAGAATGACGATAGGTCCCCTAAACTGATATTGGGGATCAATAACAGGGATATCCAAATCCGCTCTGGGTGAATTACGTTTCTGAAAATACGCAAATTCTTCCCCGCCTTTCAGGAAAAAGGCGGAAATTTCTCTTGCCGCTAAAGGCGGGCCTCCGGGATTCCCCCGCAAATCCAACACAAGCCCTTTAGGGTTCCGAGCTTCTACCAATCTTAAAAAATGAAACATATCTTCGCCGGTCATACGGTCAAATTTGGGAACTTCCAGGCAAAAGACACCCTCTACCGGCACCGGATGCATAAACACCGTCTGTTTGAAATATTCTTTGCTGACAGCTACAATTACTTTTTGCGCCTTGGTTTCATTACTCAGATAGGACAGTTTGACTTTCGAATTTATAAGCGGAGTTAATTTGCTTTCAATAGCTTCCTCAGTCATGCCCTGAACTCTCTGTGAGTTAATTTGCAAAATTATATCATCTTCGCGCAAGCCCTTATCATAAGCATCCGAGCGCGGCTCCATGCGGGTCACCAAAAAACCGATCGCATTCTTTTTACCCTCAATACCAAGATCAATCTTTTGACCAAGAGCCTCATGCTTGAATTTTACAGCGGGTTTGGGAGGATAAAATTGGGTAAATTTATCATCCTTGGACCTTAAAGCGTCTACCAAATACCAAGCACTACGCCAGCGGACATAATCATCACTCTTCCCTTCGCTTTTAAGCTGAGCGTAAATATTACTGTTAAACTTCTTCAAAAAATGGTCATAAATTTTGCGGTCAGGCGCAAGATAATAATTGGTCTCAAAAGTTTTATAAACCTTCTCAAAAAAATCCGTGTATTGTTGATAGCTCTTATCTGTATTAATTATCACAGGATCAGCCGCACCAGACTTGGAAACCAAACAAAAAGTCATCAATATAAAAGAGAGAAAAGAAATTTTTGTAGTCATGATTTTATATTAACAAATTTATATAAAATATCATTAACTATTTAAGAATTCCTTTAGAAATGAAAGTTCTTGAGGGCTTGGGGGTTGCATCGTTGAAGTCTGAAAAATTTGGGCCAGATGTCCTTTAAAAACATTCGGGTCAATGGGAACATTAGTTACGAAATCCATGTGCGGTCGATGTTTGCGATATTCAGGAACCTCCTGGGGCATCTTCAAATAGCGGCTGATGAGAGATAAATCAAACTTATAGAGAATAGTGCCATGATGCAAAATATAGCTTTTTGCACGGCGTTGAGCGTTGCCGGAAAATTTTTTCTCTCCAGAACCTGTAGCCAAATCTGACATAGGCCTAAAATACGCATCCAACCCTGATTTTCGTAAAGCCGCAATGACTTTATCACTGATCCATTCATAAGATTTACGTAAGTCATTAATCTCCGGATGCTTTTGTTTCGAAAGAATTAAAGTATAATTAAGACATCCGGGGCCTTGAAGGACTGTCCCTCCCCCCGAAGAACGTCTCAACACAGAAACATTATCTTGCTGGATTTGATTGGAATTTATATCAATTTCCGCACGGCCGATACGGCCAAGCACAATAAAAATTCTTGAGGATTCCCAAAAACGCAAACATTCACCCCCCGAGTACTTTTCGGCCAAGGATAATAAAACTTCATCAAAAGCGATGTTTTCCTGCGGAGTGGAAAAAGAAATGTCCCTTAGCTTCATCAAAAAGAGATCCTGCCATTCGGCCTTAGCTTCGGTCAAGACGACTCAGGCTCTGCCGGAGCCAAAAAGAAACTGGTTTTAACATCACGAGCGGCTTTAACTTCATCAGGTCGGGTTACCGGCATGGTTTTGGGGAATTCTTTAAAAATCTTGGGGTTAGTTTGTGAAAGCTTATCCGCCTCGATCATTGTCTCAATAAAACGGTCCATTGTTTGTTTAGATTCCGTCTCAGTAGGCTCGATCATGACAGCTTCGGGCACACTAATGGGAAAATATACCGTCGGAGGATGCACCTGCTGATCAATAAGGAACTTAGCTATATCCGTCGCTGTCACCCCCCGCTCAGCTTGTTGTGAAGCAGAAAAAACACTTTCGTGCATACAAATCCGATCAAAACATATTTTATAATAAGGCTCCAGCTTATTCATAATATAATTAGCGTTAAGCACCGCGTGATTGGCCGTCTCGATCAAACCTTCCTTGCCTAACATCAGCACATAAGCGTACGCCCGCACCAGAAGTCCGAAATTGCCGTAAAATGAAGCGATGTAACCGATAGATTCAGAATAATCATAATCCAGTGCGTAAATACCGTCGCTGTGTTTGACCACGCGTGAGATCGGCAGGAATTTGGCCAGCTTCTCATTGACCCCGACGGGCCCTGACCCCGGACCACCGCCGCCATGAGGTGTGGCGAACGTTTTATGTATATTAATATGCATCACATCAAAGCCAACATCTCCCGGACGGCAGCGCCCTAATACAGCGTTTAGGTTAGCACCATCATAATACATGATACCGTCGACCGCATGAATAATATCAGCAATTTCACTGATATTCGGCTCGAACACACCATAGGTGCTGGGATTGGTCATCATAAGGCCGGCGGTCTCACCATTAACAGCGGCTTTAAGCGCATCTAAATCCATGCCGCCGTCTTTATTAGAAGGAATGGAAAGAGTTTCATACCCAGCCACTGCAGCAGAAGCAGGGTTAGTGCCATGCGCAGAGTCGGGCACAATAACGTATTTTTTCTTGACGTTCCCCTTAGACTTATGATACGCCGCCATGAGCATTATGCCGGTCAATTCTCCGTGAGCTCCGGCTAAAGGCTGCATGGTAAAATTACTGAAGCCGGTTATTTCACACATCCATTGTTCTAATTCATACAAAACTTGCAAGGCCCCCTGAGTCCACTGCTCTCCGCCGGATAATTGAGCCAGAAGCGGATGCAGGTCCGTAAAGCCCGACAAGCGCGCCAGGGCCTCGGTAAACTTGGGATTATATTTCATGGTACATGAACCCAAAGGATAAAAATGTGTATCAATAGAAAAATTTCTTTGCGACAGACGGGTGTAATGACGCACCACGTCGAGCTCAGAAACTTCCGGCAAAGGAGCATCTTGGGTGCGTGCATATTTAGGATCAATTTGCGCATGGATGGGGACGTCAGAGGGGCCAAAACAAAACCCCTTACGCCCCGCTATTGATTTTTCAAAAATTAATTCCATAAATACTCCATACCATTCGCTATGAGGCAACAGGCATAGATTTACTTTTATTCACTCACGGTCATTTTTTTAACGTCAAAAGCATGTTGTTCAGCCATCCTTCAGCCAAAAGCCTCAGGATTCCCGTAATAACAACAAACTTTTGACTAAAAAGACAGTTCGTTCACAAAAACAAATCTATCCCTGCTGCCATGCAAACTATGCTTGCGTTTGAGAAGAATAGGTATTATGTATTTGGCACATTCAGGAATTTTTTCCCAAAAGTCTGCGAGGAATTACAGCAAAAATGTTCCAAATGAAGAGAATCTTTAGAACATTTTTGCTGTAAACCGAAGCAAACGGGAAAAATATTCCGTGCCGAATACATAATACCTATTCTTCTCAATGAACAAATAATCACAAAATACGCAAGCTATTGCTCTAATGATTCCTGCAACGCTTTGGCGTAACGCTCGATTTCTTCCCTGGTCCTCTTCTCCGTTACAGCGATCAGCAAATAACGTTCCATGCCCGGATAATAACGGCCCAGGGGAAAGCCAGCCGCGAAACCTTTTTTCATCATGGCCCCAACCACCGCTGAGGCATCCACGGGCAGATGCACGGTAAATTCGTTGAAGGTAGGAGAGGATCGCTTGACCTCCACACCTTTGATCTTGGACAAAAGTTGTTTAGCATATTCAGCTTTATCTAAATTCAGCTGCGCCATTTCCTTCAGACCGTTCTTCCCGACCACCGCCATAAAGATCGCCGCCTGCAGGGCGCATAAAGACACATTAGTACAGATGTTCGACGTGGCCCTTTGCCGGCGGATATGCTGTTCGCGCGCCTGCAACGTATTGACATAACAGCGACGAAGCCCGGAATCCACTGTTTCTCCGACGATGCGTCCGGGCATTTTACGGATATATTTCTTACGGGCGCACATAAATCCCAAATATGGGCCGCCAAAATTAAGCGGCAACCCCAAAGACTGGCCTTCACCGGTAACGATATCAGCGTCCATGGACGCAGGCGTTTTTAATACGCCCAATGAAACGGGATACGCGCTGACAACTGCCAATGCTCCGACGCTATGGGCCTTTTGTATGACGTCAGTAAAATCATCAATGGCGCCGAAAAAATTAGGATTCTGCAGTATGATAACTGCGGCTTTGTTGTCTAAAAGTCGGCATATTTCTTCCCTGCTGCTTTGCCCATGCACGACAGGGGTTTCTTCAAATTGATAAGACAAATGGTGTGTGTATGTTTTTAAAATCTTGCGGTAAATAGGGCTGACCCCTCCATCCATGATCACTTTATTGCGCCCGGTTATCCGGATGGCCATCATCATGGCTTCATAAAGGGCCGTGCCCCCGTCATACAAAGAAGCGTTGGAAACTTCCATACCAGTCAATGCGCACATAGAACTTTGATACTCGAACAAAGCCTGTAAAGTGCCCTGGGAGCATTCGGGCTGATAAGGAGTATATGCGGTATAAAATTCTCCTCGAGAAATCAATGCGGATACTGCCGCGGGGATATAATGATCATAAAATCCCCCGCCAATAAAAGGAATGACGTGCACATTATTCTTTAAAGACAAAGCTGTCAGATGACGCACAATTTCACTTTCTGAAAGGCCCCGCGGAAGATCAAATGATACAGGCCTTAGTGCAGGCTTAATGTCAGCAAAAAGGGCGTCGATGTTGTCGACACCGATATCCTTAAGCATCTGTCCGACTTCTTGATGAGTATTAGTGATATACGGGTTCAATTTAAAAATCCTATTTTTACTATTTTCTAGTCGACAAGATGACCTTATCATAACCGAAGGCTCTCTTACGGGCCGCAGGGAGGGTCAGGTCTAATCAGTGTTCGAGGGACTCCAAATAATTACGGTATTCTTCTGCACTCATCAGGTTCGTGCTTTCATCCATATCACGCACTTCGATCCTGGCGATCCAGCCTTTGCCGTAGCAATCCTTATTGATCCATGCCGGGTCGTCCTCAAGTTTACGATTGACTTCTAATACCTTTCCGGCCATGGGCGCGAAAATATCACTCGCCGCCTTAACCGACTCGACGGAAACAAACTCTTCGAACTGCTCTACTTCAGCCCCTTCCTCAGGCAACTCGACGTAAGTCACATCACCCAAAGCCTCCTGGGCGTAATCGGTGATGCCCATCGTGGCGATATTATCCTCAATAGAAACCCATTCATGTTCTTTTGTATAAAGAAAATTTTCTTCAATCTCCATACCCGTCTCCTGTTTAAAGGCCCATGCCATTCCCGCAAAAGCGGAAAATCAGTTTAATTTATAACTATGACTTTAAAGATCCTTTTTTATAAAATGGCCTTTTAGCAACAGTGGCTGCGGTTTTATTTTTTTCATCGCCAAAAAGCACCCCCATTCCAACCTTATTAGCGTCGGGGATCATGAATCCTATGCCAATGCCAAGCTGTAGGCCGAAAGAAAAAGTGCCGCTGGTCACCCCACCAATTTCATTACCCGATGTATCAAAAATTTTATGCCCAGCCCTGGGACTCCTACGCGATGCGCTGATAAAATAACCGATGACTTTCCCTGGAGGATGGGCTGATACCGACTGACACCCGATAAAATCTTTTTTTTCATCAATAAATTTGTCTAATCCAGCCTCCAAAGGAGAAATAGTCTCTTCCAGTTCATGTCCATAAAGGCTGTAACACATCTCCACGCGCAAAACATCACGCACCCCCAAGCCTGTGGGTTTTACTGTAGCATTGTTCAAAATCGTTTTCCAGATTTCTTTCGCTTTTTCCCAGGGGCAATAAATTTCATAACCCAGCTCGCCGGTGTATCCCGTTCGGCTGATCAAACAGGAGATTCCATTTATCTGAAATTGATCAAAAGTGTAATAGGTTAATTTTTCGATACCGGGCGCCAAGAATTTTAAAGCGTCCCGCGATTGGGGGCCCTGCACATCCAACTTGGCTGTCTTAAAAGAAGCGTCTTCAAATTGAGCGCTTGAATTCAAATGAGCGCGAAAATGCCGTGCGTTCTTCTCTATATTAGCTGCATTGACTACGATCATCCAATCTCGAAGGCCTTTGCGGTAGACGATCAGATCATCGATCACTCCGCCTAAATCATTAAGCATGGCACCATAACGGCAGGAGTTAAGCGGCATATCCGAGATGGCCTGCATCACAATGGAATCCAACCCGCAGGCCTTTGCATCGCCTTTAATCATAAACTCCCCCATATGGGAGCAGTCAAAAAGGGAAACCGCTTTGCGGTTATATTCCCATTCGGTAGCAATGCTCTCATATTGCAAAGGCATGTTCCAGCCGCCAAAGCTAACCATTTTGGCGCCCAAGGCTACATGTTCGTCTGCTAAAGGAGTATTATATAAGGAAGTTTCAACTGTCATCGCAAAAAACTATAGCCAAAAATTATTTTAAAGTAAAGACAAAAATGATTAAACCATTTAACCTAAATTAAAAAACATACCATATTCTTTAAATATTCTCTATTGCTTCATTTTGCGGGCAGTATATTAAAACGCGCCTGGAGGGACTCGGCGCCCTTCGCTCCACCTCGCCGCCTCTTGGCGGCGAGAGTCGCTTCGGGTCGGCCACCCGCCCTATAAAGTCCTCCTATCCGTCGGACTTTATAAGCAGAGCTCCTTCGAGTCCCTCCCACGGAATCTAAACGCGCCTGGAGGGACTCGAACCCCCAACCCTTAGTTCCGAAGACTTCCAGAAACCAAATTTTAGCTCTTTTACAAACTGAATTTCTACCAGTTTTATCAAAAGCTAAATTTGTCCACCAAGCGTCTCTTTAAAAATAGTTTCTTACTTCTTTACCGTCGGAAAAGACTTAAACCTGCAAGCCTTCTCCTTTCATGTTACTGTTGTTGAACAAAATTATGTGACTCATTCACATAATTTAAAAATCCAAAATAACGTCATCTGTAAACATCCCTTCGATGTCCGACCTTGACGACATAAACAACTAAAAGCAAATCTTCAATCGCATAAATGATTCGATAATCACCGTAACGGACACGGTATTTATCCTGACCTGATAACTTTTCGCATCCCTGCCCTCTGGGATTTTCGGCTAAAGCGGCAATCTTTTGAAGAACGGACTGTAAATCCTTTTTAGGAAGCCCTTCAATTTCTTTAACCGCAGACTTCTTGATTTCAATTTTATATTTTCCCATCACTTTTAAGTTTCTTTAAAAGGTCTTCATAAGATATTGTAGGTTCTTTTGCCCTTTTAGAAAAAGAAGCCAAATCTCCCTGGTCTTGGGCCAGTTCATGGCGCAGAGCTTCGTTGACAATCTCGGAAATAGAATGTTCTGTCTCCGCAGACTTCACCTTGAGGACTCGATGAATGGTAGGGTCAAGATACACTGTTGCCCGTTTAGTTAATGTTGCCATAGCCACACCTCACTTTCTACTGGAAGTATACCATTAAGACGTTATGACGTCAAGACGTTTTGATGTTTAGTTCCTATGAAAGCGTTGTAGCTTCATAAAAAGATAGTCCCTTCCCACAAGGCTGGGTTAATGTCTTTATTATATATAAGATATAAATAATTAAATAGTTGTTGATTCGTCTAAAAGCCCTTTTTGGGCTTGCGCTTGTGTTGTATTCTTCGGAGAATACGACATATGATTTGTTGAGAATAAAAGAGTTACGTCAAATTTAGGTTAATTTTGAAATTTAATTTTTGATGGCTCTTTAAGCTACTCACACAGGAAACCGCACTGAACTACCTTAAAAAAAGGGCGAAAAAGGTCGTTTTTAGTGAAATTTCGGTAAAAAAGTGCCATTTTTAAGAAAAATAATGGAAATTTCGAAAATTTGAACGACGATACCATCCTTTAAGTTGATTTTAAAATAATTACCATATTTGATAATTAACTTACCTCAACAGCCAGACAAAAATATTCAAAATACGGTGATAAAGGCCCTCATAACCCATGCGCTTTACAAAATCAATCCAGCCATTGACTATCAGTTTATCATGTTGATAGTTAATGGCCACCCCAAAATGGCGACCACAGGGGGTATAGGTGCAAATTTACAAATTTTAAAATTTTGCCTTCAGATGCCCCTATCGTAAATAAACCCATACGGAGGGCCAAGAATTACAAGGGAGTGATTCAAGAGAACAGCCATGGATAGTCATTTTTATTTACTTCTGTCCCAAATCAATTAATTCGAAACCAAATAGTTGATAATGAATAGCCCTACCTTTTGCCAAAGAAATTCATCCCCAACGCCTTTTGTATCCTTTATTTTTTAATTGCTTTTATAATCAAATGGCGACCATAAAGAATCTCATCCGATAACACAATCTTGTTAATTCGTGAATAATCTAAGCCCCCTTTTTTTCTCGAACTCATTTCTTTTGACTTTAGCTGAAACTGAATTAGTGGCTTTAAGAAAGACAACCCCTTGCTATCATAGATACTTGAAGCTATAGTTTGAATTTCAAATTGTGAATCAGCCAATAAATATTCCAATTCATGATATCGCCATGGAATAAGATGAAGATTATAAATCACGGATTTAGGATTTTTAGAGTTCTCAAGAGGCGGTTCCCTAAAGAACTCCCAACACCCTTCAAATAGAAACCTCATCCTGGATTTTAAATTAAGTATGTTCGGTGTGGATAAAATAATCTTCCCTCCTGGACGCAGTATTCGACTTAATTCTTGCATAACTTGATAAGGATTTCTCAAATGTTCAATCACTTCGGCTAACACAACAAAATCAAAGGAGGCGTCATCGAAGGGTAATTGTTTGGTAACATCACAAACTTTAAAGTCGATTTTACCATTGTGTTTAAACCGCTTAACATCTAAATCACACGCTATAACTTTAAAACCCATCTTCGTTAAAGCTACTGAATAATCGCCATCTCCACAACCAAGGTCTGCAACCGCTCCTCTTTTTTCATTCTCGAAAACCTTCAATATTCCTTCTAACAAATAATTCCGTTTAACTTTTGCCATGAAGCATCCTTTCAATGTCAATTTTTAAGATTCAATTTGAACATTTCCTTTAGAAATTCTATTGCATATTAATTTCGTAAATACCCCTCCTAATGAAATTGGAATTAAAAAAAGAAGAATAATTAGCCAGTCGGGTTGTATACATAATTTATCTGAAAGAAATACCATAAGCACAAAGGAAACAAAAACAATGATTGCGCCCGTCAATAAAATCAGTACATATTTATAGACTTGTTTCATGTTTCCCAATTCCTCATTTCGTATTTCTACACAAATAATTATTTTTTCTTTCCCTCGCATGTTTTTTCATAACTCGCTATGAACACTATAGTGTGCAACATTGTAGTGTGTAGAAGCCAGCCTGTCAACACGGTATACTAAATCCAAATACAGAGGTTTTTATGGGCAAAGAAATACTAATAAAATTTGGCAGAAGAATCCGACAGGAAAGATTAAAAATTGGAATGTCTCAAGAAAAGACTGCGGAATTAGCAGACTTGCACAGAAACTACATCGGTTTAATTGAGCGGGCGGAAAAAAATGTCACATTGCTCAATGTCGAAAAGATTGCCAAGGCTTTAAATACCACCCCTTCCAAACTATTAAAGTAAAACCCGCTAAATTGTTGAATTTTTGATTTAATTATCTTAGCGACCTCACCTGAACGCATTTAAACATTTTAAAGGCTTTAATATTCCTTTATTGGTGTTTTATGAATTTATAGGCAATTTCATGCCTGGAACGAACCTGGGAGGGGTAAACATGACTTTTTATCATGTCCCCATCTGTAGCCAGGGATAATGAGGTAAAACTGGCCTAAAATGGGCATTTTAAACGGGCTTCTAAAATTGTTATATACTATATGTCTTATATATCAAAAAACAAGCCCACATTTGCGTTTAAATGGCATTTTAAGCCCCGATAAAGGGCCTGGGATACATTTCCCTATATAGGCGATTTTTAAAGGTATTTTACGCAAGGATTTATTAGTCTCAAGCACCCCTTATATCTAACCCACATGAATATGATTTAGCGAGTAGAAAAGCGGAGACCTTAAAGCGACCGACCTGTTAAAATCGTCTATATAACTTTCTCCATGAATACCTTATTACAAAATGCTTTCAAGAATTATAAATATTATTATCTTTCTCAAATTCATCTAATACCTAATCATTTAATATTATCTCTTCATGGATAAGGCTAAAGCGTACACGTGAGTGGACGCTTTTTAAAATACGTAGTATTTTAAAAACATATTTATAAAAGAATTTGTTAGTGTATTTAAGAATTTATTTATATGTTTATTTACTTTGGAAATCTGACTTTCTATAACTTGATGGAATAAAATAAGATACGCACTATTTCACCAGGCTCAAGTGTAAAATGGAACTATGAAGTGTCTATTTAAGCACAAAAGTGTGAGGTCAAACACGAAAGTGTAAAGTTATACAACGGGGGTGTCTTCTAATAATTTGGCGGGAGATTCCCCTGATAAAATCGCTCTTAAATCGTCTATTGTATTTCCAGGGTATGGCTTCACGTCCATTTCAAAGGCTTCCTTAACCTCTTGATATGAATATCTCTCAATTAATCTCTTAGCCTCATTAATGCACGTATTTATATCAGGGTGTAATTTTTTACTCGTCTTTTTAATAAAATTGGCTAATTCATCAACAAGTTCTTTTTTTTCTTCTTCGGAAATCTTCCTATTCTCGGAGCTAATTCTTGTATTCGTAAAATAATATTTTTTACGGGTATCAATCGACGGGCCAGTTCCCTCAACACAGTTAACTTTTACACCGCAATCTAAGGCCACCTCTATATATTTTTGCATCCAATATTCTGCATCCTTATTACGGTATTTTTCTTTAAATTGTTTACAATACGCCAAATATCCAAACTGTTCTAATAATGTGTCCCCCTTTGTCCTCTTGATATTCTGCGAACTTTTTTTAATCCCTGCTAAATATTGCCTCATTTTATACTCATACCTCTTCTGTCTTGGATAAATATCTCGAACAGTTATTGAAATGTACAGGCCAAGCTCTTTTTCTCCTTTAATTTCATTAGCTACACGGGGGGATAAATTTTCTGGTAAAGTAACAATAAAACTTCTTCTTTTATCGTTATATACAAGCTCATGTATAAGATGAATAGAATAATTGCCTTTTCCCTTCCCTGATTCTATAGAAACAGAGTACTGGAAGGCCTTTAAACTCTTTAAATTGACGGCTAAATTCTTATAATCATTATCTCTAACTGGTCGCCCTGCATAAATATCTTTAGCCAATGTTTTAAGACTTCCTTTGATTGTATCATTTCCTCCTCGGGCTTTTATATTCATAAGCCAATTGCCTATAGAATGTTGAAGTCTCGAATCAATAGCCCCCAGGTCTTGAACAGATAGGCCAACTTCTTTTAATTCGGCTTTGGTCGTATAAACATTTACTGTAAAATCATCACAGGAATATGAATCCTCAAAACTATCGCCTGAATTGCCTATGAATAAGGACGGAAATTCTGGAATCATTGCAATGCGGAACACATTGCCAACTTCTTTGGGAATCATAAAATCTTGGTTCGAATACATACCTGCCTCAAAGGATTTTATAAAAACCTATTTTATCTAAGATTATAAAGTGTTTTAACAGGAAAACAAGAGCGGGCGCATACTTCTTTCTTGATGTTGCCCTATCACGTTTAACCATGCAAGCACAAAGTATTAATAAAAATGATTATGATGGGGATTACAACAATATCTAATCCGCCCCCTTTTGTCCCTGTATGATTTCCCCCAAGAAATGCCATTTTTATCTATTTCATGGCTAAAAGATTTACAGGGTGGATATCCCACATGGCTATAATTAATTTTCTCCCTGCCATTACCCGAATTTTTAGCCCTGGATATTAAAAATACAATTACTGCCAGCACCCCCAACGGGGGGAAAGCACAGCAGATAACGCAAATAAGCAAATATAAGACAATAATGGTTACCTCCTGGATTCCCGATAAAAACCACCGCCTTTGGCGGGGTCTCCGACATTCGGGAATGACACGTTGAAGTTAATTCAAATTCAGGGGGTGTTTTTCAATCGCCCCCTTTAACTGTCCTGGGTCACATCCTAAATAAAACTTGGCTGTGGTGGAGATGTCCGAATGGCCCACAAGCAATTGGATGTCCCGTATATTGACCCCGCTCCTTAACATGAGGGTACAAAATGTATGTCGCAGTATCTGCGGGGAAATTTTCTTAGGGAGCTTGAGCTTTCGTCTTAATTCCCCAAATAAATTGTAAAGCCCTTCCCTGGTCAAGGCTTTATCTTTTCTATTCGTTGATACGAAGACATTATCTATCGTCCGTTGGGGCCTGACTTTCAAATAATCCTTTAAATACTCGACAACCGTTTCATTAAGCGGGATTAACCGCTCTTTATTCTTGGCTGACACCTTGATATAGCCCCGTTCAAGGTTTAAATCGGGTAAGCGGAGGTTAAGAAGCTCCTTGAGCCTTACCCCCGTAAACAGGAACATGGCTATAATGGCCACATCCCTGTAATATTGGGATTTATAAAAGAGCTTTCTGTCTAAACAGACCCTAAGTAATCCCCTGGCCTCTTCCTCATCCAGAAATTCGGGGAGTTTGCGGGGTAGCTTGGGCTTTTCCATGCCGTCAAAGGGGTTCTTGACCAGATGACCACGCTTGACCAAGAAGGTGCAAAATGACCTCAAACCCTTCAATAAATTGATAATCGTCCTGGGTGAGTTGCCTTGTTGTCGCTGGTAAATGAGAAAATCACGGAGGGTATCAACATTCAGGGAGTCTAAAGTGGCAGGTATTACCCGACGGCGGAGATGCTTATAGAAAGATTTAATGGTCGCATCATACCACCCAATTGTGGTAGGTTCTAAGCACCTTTCTAAAATAGCGTAAGCGGTAAATTCCTTGAATAAATCGACAAGCTTTAACTGCGCAGGATGTTCTATCATATAGCCGTTGACTCACAGGCAAGGGACTGTAATCCGACGGCTGAATTTACGCAGGGGAAAGAATTTCCTCACGACGAGAAAAATCCCAAACCCCAACTACTTTAGAAAAACGCGCCTGGCTGGACTCGAACCAGCAACCCTTAGTTCCGAAGACTAATGCTCTATCCAGTTGAGCTACAGGCGCAAAGCTTTACAAACGTGTTATTCTAATCACTCTTATTACTTTTGTAAAATGTTGATTTAATGAAATCTTTACAGAAATGATAAAGATTTATGTCTCACTACACTATATAAAAGATTGTTAAACGGACAATGAAGAATTAATATTTCTGAAATTCGTAGGTCACAAAGAAATTGTTATTGGTAACACGCGCCACTTCGTTTTCCATATCCTTATTGGCTTTAGAATCGGTAAGCACAATGTTTCCCCTGGCTTGAGACAGAGCTCCCGTTTCCATATCCTTAAGTGTCGCAAAAAAGTATCCTTCCCCTATCTTGGGAACAATAATCTCCCAACGGCCAAGACTATAATTAATACTTTTAAGTTCATTGATCAAGGACCTCATCGCCTGAGAGGGGCCGATGCCTTTGAAGATCACTTGCGCTGAATCCTTCATCAAGCCTTGAGTCGGCGTAAACCACACCATAGCATCATACCGACGCTGATAATACAACGCAATGTCCTTAGAAACCTTCTCCCCGACAATGACAACCCTGCGAGCCTGGCTATAGCCCAAATTCCCGCTGGCGCCGGGAGAGGTAATACACCCGGGAAGTATAAACAAACTTAAAACAAATAAATAATAAAATCGTGTAATGTTCATAAAAAATGTCTTGCTTAAAAATTAACTCCTCATAGAATAAAGAATTAGGAGATACTTATGGCTTCCAGCGAACTATTTAATAAAATCAGACAATGGGACAATCGCGCCGCACAATGGATGGGGCGCCATTTTTATATTATATTGTTTGAAGCCATTTTAGGCATTATCTTCTTGTTTACCTTTATTAATGCCTTAAAAATTATAAATACCAGCTTTGATGTTCATAAAAACAATGTTACTGATGAATTGTTATTGGCCCAAGCAACCAACTCTGCGCTGATTGTCATGCTCCTGTTATTAATTGCCCTTGGGATTCTAAATATTATTAATAATAATTCAAGACTTCGCAGCGCCATCAAAAACATAGAATACAATTTAAGCAAACGCCGCACAGATCATAAATCACAAGAAGATTAATAAAAATCACTCCCATCCCCACAGGTAAAGAGGCCGGCGGAGGTATTACTAAAAATACTCCTGACACAATTCTTTAACGCTGTTGAAGACCTTGTCCTTAAAATTCAACGGCGTTTTAATACCAATACTCTCTTCTTTTTTCTTCAAATAATGCATCCTGCCCAGGCCTATACTTGCCGCATACACTGCTGAATTATTTAGGCCCACATTTGACGTCCCCATGCGAACCGGTGTATTGATGCGCTCTTCAATTCGCTCAATGGCTCCCGGCAATAATGAAGCCCCTCCTACCATCACAATTCCTTTATTCAGCTGGTGATACAAATGCGACCCTTTAACTAACGTTTCCAGATGGGTTAAAAAATTCTCAATTTCCCAATTAACCGCTTCGCACACCGATTCCCGTCGGATAGGTATATAATCTTTATCCCGCTTGACAAGAATCTCACCGGAAACCTCCTTTGGATTTGTTCGGCTGGCCACTGCATGCGTTTTTTTAATTTCTTCAGCCAGATCAACAGTCAGACTCAAACGCTCCGCAATACTCTGGGTCACATAGCTGCCTCCCCAAGGAATAAACTGAACATCCCCCACAATGCCATTCTTGAAAAAAATCACAGAAGTTATACTTGCCCCGATATCAACCAACGCACATCCTTGCTCTTTATCAGCTTTCTCTATAGCCACATCACTGGCCGCAAATCCACTAAAAGCCACACTATTAACCTCAAATCCGGCCTGATGCACTGCTTTAGTCAAATTTCGCACACGCAAACTATTGGCCGTCAATAACAAAAGACTGGATTCAATTTTTCGGCCGATTAATCCAGCAGGATTGATTGAAGTATTAATGTCATCAACCTTATACCACTGCGGAAAATCATGAATAATATCCTCATCTAAGTTTACCCCCAGCAGTTGTGCCTGATGGTCAACTTTACGCAAATCAAATTTAGAAATCACCTTAGTCCCGCTGTCAATCAAAGGAATAACTGCCGAGGAGCGATGAGTAGTTAAAAAACTCCCACCGATCCCCAATTGCACGGCATGAATTTTAATGCCGGTCTTTTGCATAACACCATGCACCGTACGCCCAATGCACTCAGCAAGTTCGGCAATATCATTAATCGAAGCTTCTTTAAAACCTGTCGCCCGGGTTTCAAAAATACCCAACAAGTCAAGATTCTCCTCATCCTTAGCGCGGACAATGCTGGCTTTCATGGTATGCGTACCTAAATCCAACCCGCAGAAATATTGCAGTTGTGCTATTTTCTTAAACATGCCTCATTTCCCCCCACCTTAACCCCGCCATTGCAGGGAATCATTACGAACTCATGTTGTTAGCTATTACGGGTTCCTTGAACCTTAAATCAATATACTTCACTTTATTCAAATCAACTTTATTAGCAGATATCAGCATCTGCAACAACTCTATCTTATCCTGCGTATCGTCTTGGTCAAGAATGACATGCATGTTCTCTCCAACAGACAAATCAATCTTTGAGAGATTGTCTGCCTGCACAGAGTGAATTCGCCATCGTTTTAAATAGGGAGAAGCCTTAAACATATTAAGGATTTCCACAACCTTGACTATTTCCCGGCTGCGAATATGCAATCCTAAGAATAATCCGCCACGATCAAGAGGAATCCCGTAAATCTGCGGCAAGGAAACAGGCTGAAGGGTATAATATAAAGCTATTCCGTCCGTATCCAAGAGAAGATACTTCCCTTTGAAATAAATTTGCATCAGGGGTTCCCTCTTTTTAGCCAAAATCAGGATGCGATCCGGTAATTGGCGCACCACTCTTAATTGCGCAATATAGGGATAACGCTGGGTAATCTGACGATCGATTTTTTTAATATCAATCTTAAAAATATTTGTTCCCTTTAGATCTTTCAAGGCGCGCAAGTCTATAAAACCAATAGAACGGTCAATCATCACCTCTTTGACTTCGAACATCGGAGAACTAGTCAAGAATTCAACAGCGTTGACATAGCCTGTAAATAAGACAAAGCCGATAAATAAAAAAACGATCGTGCGAATAACCGCTATCTTTGATATATTAACGCTTGATTTCTTTGCCATAGGCCAAATCTAAAAGTTTTTCACACACTTGCACAAAACTATACCCCGCTTCATGAGCTGCTTTTGGAAAAAGACTTGTTCCCGTAAACCCGGGAATGGTGTTGACTTCCAATATAAAAGGCTGTTCATTGCCATCAACACGAAAATCCACCCGTGCAAATCCCTCACAGCCTAAAATCTCTACAGTAGCCAAAGACAATTCTTTAATTCTGCGAGTCAAATTTTCAGAAATTTCTGCCGGGCATATGTATTTGGTCGCCCCTTTTTGATATTTGGCACTGAAACTAAAAAAATTGGATTTTGGACAAATTTCAACCAATGGTAAAGCCTCTCGGTCAAAAATCCCGGAGGTGAACTCACGGCCCCTGATAAACTGCTCAACCATAACCTGCGGCCCATAACTCAATGCATTTTTAAAAGCCTGTTCCCACTCTGAAGGATGCCGCACAATATGCACACCGATACTCGAGCCTTCGCAGGCAGGCTTGACCACCAAGGGTGTCGATTTAATATAATTCCAAGCGGTTTTAAAATCCACGATTTTACCATCGGTGACACAAAAATTCTCTGCAACCGGTAAGCCGGCTGACTTCAGTGCATTTTGAGTTAAAATCTTGTTGAAGGCCATTTGACTGGCCTTGACCCCCGAACCAGTATAGGGGATCTCAAGCTTCTCTAGTATTTCCTGAATAATGCCATCCTCCCCCAGACGTCCATGCAAGGCTATGAATGCAACATTCAAAGGAACTGCTTGAATTTGCCGGATAATTTTGGCAACATCATCCGTGATAATGTCTATCAACAAAACACGATGCCCCTCCAGGGACAAAGCCTCAGCCACCGCCTGACCGGAACGTAATGAAACTTCCCGCTCCGAGGAGTATCCCCCCATCAGCACACCTATGGTTCCGAATTTTCGATCGCTCATGATACTTTCTGTGAATGCCTTATTAAAGAAGATTCATTCAGGACTTTAACCAATTCATCTGAAAGAATATAAATGTCCCCTGCTCCCAAAAAAATCACCATGTCGCCAGGCTGAACAAAAGATTGCAAATATTTTAAAATGTCTTCTTTTTTTAAAAAAATAACCTTGGGGCCTAATTTTTTTTGCAATTTCTCAAGCAATGCCACGACCCCAACCCCTTCATTGATCTTTTCACTGGCCGCATAAATGTCCGTCAATATCAATTCATCGCTAAGGCTTAAATGTTCCACAAATTCATTTAAAAGGAATTTAGTCCTGGAATACCGGTGAGGTTGAAATACAGTAATAAGGCGTTTGGGCGCGAATAAACGCGCTGCGCTAAGGGTCGCCTTGATTTCAGTAGGATGATGGCCATAATCATCAATAACCATCACATCATTCACACTGCCCTTTAATTGAAAACGACGTTTGACTCCAGTAAATTTTCTTAGCGTATTAAACATAACTTCATAGGATATTCCCAGCTGTAAACCTAAACTAATGCAGGCAAGAGCATTTAATATATTATGCCTGCCGGGAACATTGAGTTCAAAATCACCCAACTTAGTCTTATTGGTATAACAAGAAAAAGAAGATTGAAACCCATCGGTCACGTCACGCAAAGCATACACATCCTGCTCATCACTAAAGCCATAAGTAATTGTCCTAACATTCTGTTGGCGCACCAACTCGAGCAATCTTTTGTCCTCACCACATACAATCAAACCGCCACCCTTATGCGTGCAATTGATGAACTTGGCAAAGGCCAGGGTAATGCCTTCCCAATTCTTATAAAAATCCACATGCTCAAAATCTATATTGGTAATGATCGAATAATACGGATTAAAATAAAGAAAAGTGCCGTCACTTTCATCAACTTCAGCCACAAAATATTTCCCCTCGCCCAAATTAGCATTATACGTCGCCTGACCGTTAATAATGCCGCCAATGGCCGTAGTAGGGCAAAGACCGGCATTAATCAAAAGACTTGAAACCATCGATGTCGTCGTTGTTTTGCCATGCGCACCGGCAATAGTAATTCCTACCTGGCTGTTAACCAGCTGGGCCAACACTTCTGCCCGTCGTAATACTGGAATATTACGGCTCTCTGATTCAATAAGTTCGGGATTATTCACGCGCACGGCCGATGAATAAACCACGTAATCGGGATTCTTAATATTGCCGGTATGGTGGCCGATATTGATACACGCCCCTTTTTTGCGAAGGCTATGGGTCAGTTCATTATCTTTCAAATCCGAACCGCTGACAAAATACCCTTTGTCCAAAAGCAAAGAAGCCAATGTCCCCATTCCGATACCACCGATACCAATCAAATGATAATGCTTGTTCATCATCCCGCCCCTTGCAAGTATTGCCCCCAGGCTTGCCCCAAATCTTCTATGGTTTTGAATTTTAGATAAACCTTATGAAGAGCCTCTTGAAAAGGCGTATTATATTTTAGCTCATCACAAAGCATGTAAAACTCTCTATCACCTAATTCCGTTATTAAATAATAAACAACGCTTGCAGATTCAGCATAAAACAGACCCACCATTTCGGATTTAGAATCTTTATATAATCGCACACTTGAGAGTTGTGATAAAGGAATAAATTGGCCATTTTCAATTGCCTCTTTGACAATCTTGTTGGACCCTAAACGCTTAGCCTTCTCCTGGTAAACCGCTACTCCTTCTTCAAACCATAACGGAACAATTGCCGTAAATCCTATATAATCCCTAAAAATAATATGACCCAACTCATGCGGCAGGACAGTATCAAAAAATCCGTTGGCCTCGGGATATGTCTTTATCGTGCGGGCCGCTGCAAAAGCTGCCCCGTGTGACCAGGTTGCCTGACCGCTATTTTTAACATAATCATTGCCGTCACTGTAAATATAAATCTTGGCCTGCTTATTCCATGCCCAATTTAGACTATTAGTGATCCCCATATTGTCCGTCACCTTCTTAAATTCTTCCTCAGCCGTATCCATCGTCGTCTGGACAAAATCTTCGGGGATATCCGCACGATAATAAACAATAAAATCCTGTCCTTTCATCTGCCGCCAGACGTTCTGATTGTCACCGGCAAACAATTGGGGACAACGCCCTATTATTAAATAAAGGGCAATTGCAAAAATAAATATTGCCTGTTTCTTACTTGGCACTCCTAAACTTGAATTGCCGAGGCAAGATAATCTCATAGTCCCTCAGTTACCAATGCAAGCTGAAGGGCTGCGTCCCTTTGAAATAACCCTTGAGTTTTCTTCAATATAGCTTCTCTTGAAAAATTTGAGAACACCAAACGGCTCACCGCCTCTTTAAGAGAAGTTTTGGTCAAATCTTTTTGTTCAACGATGATGGAGACCCCTCTGAATGCTAAAACATCCGCATTGTATTTTTGATGATTGCCTGCATAAGGATACGGGACTAAAACAGACGCCAACCCCAAGAGCCCTATCTCACTGACAGTCGCCGCACCTGCACGGGCAATAATAATATCCGAACAGGCATAAGCCTGGCTGATATTATTAATGAAGGCATATGCTTTAACCGGCAATTTTTCTTCTCGATATTTCGCTTCATATAACGGAAAATCACGCGGGCCTGTCATATGTATTGCCTGAAAATGGACAGGAGACATATCCTTCATCAATTCGAAAAATACTTCATTTAGTCGCTGGCTGCCTTGGGAGCCGCCCAAAAGCATTATTGTCCTTTTATTTTCTTCAAGACCGAAAGCAAGGAGACCTTCAGATCTCGATGGCTCAGCACTATGATGGCAGGGACATCCAGTCCATACCACCTTAGCCGGGTCAAGATATTTACGGCTGCCCTCAAAACTTATGGCTACTTTTTTAACTATCTTCGAAAGCAGGGCATTAGCCTTGCCCGGCACCACATTCTGTTCGTGAATTAACACAGGACGTCTCATCAAAAATCCTGCCATGACTACAGGGAAAGCCCCATAGCCGCCAAAACCGATGATTTTATCAGGAGAACATTTCTGCACAACAGCAAAAGAACGAAATACCGCTTGAGACATAATATTGCCAAAATTGATCCATCCAGAAAATGAACGGTCATTAAGCCCCTGAGCTGCTAGAGTAAAAACAGGAAAATCTAAAACTTTGATCTTGTCCCCAGCAGATCCCAAAACACCGGCAAAACTGACTTGGTGGCCTCTCACCCTCAAGGCTTTTGCTGTTTCAATGGCCGGAAAAATATGTCCGCCCGTTCCACCGGTAGCTATAAGTATTTTCACCTAATAATCCTGTATCTTGGAAATATTCAATAGTAAAGCAATGGCCATCAAATGAAAAATCAAAGCTGAACCGCCGTAACTGATAAACGGCAATGGCAACCCCTTGGTAGGGAAGGCTCCAATGCTCACCCCCACGTTAACCACCGCTTGTAATCCCAGCATCATGACAATACCCATGCTTAAAAAATATCCGAAAGCATTATTAGTCTGACGAACAATACGTGTGCCTTGCCAGATAAAAAGACTAAAAAGTATTATAATAGATAACGTCCCAAGTAAACCTAATTCCTCTCCAATGATTGAAAGGATAAAATCCGTATGTGCTGCCGGCAGATAAAAAAGTTTTTGCTGGCTATGCCCAAGACCAACCCCCCAAATACCGCCAGACCCCAAAGCGATCTGTGATTGGGTCAATTGAAATCCAATGCCTTGACTATCTTGCCATGGATCCAGAAAAGCAATAATTCTAGCCATGCGATAAGGCTCTTTGGCAATTAAATAAACCACCAAAGGCACTGCTGAACAAAAAATAATAGCCAAGTGCCATAACATGGCACCTCCTAAAAATAGCATAGTCAACGTCACCACGGCCACTTCAACGGTGGTCCCCAAATCTGGCTGCTTGACAGTCAAGGCGCACAAGATGCCCATCACTAGAAGAGGCGGCAAAAAACCCCGTCTAAAACTTCTAATAACCTGCTGTTTACGATCCAGAAAATCTGCGGTGTAAATAATCATGGCCAGTTTGGCCAGCTCAGAGGGCTGAAAATGAAAAACACCTAGTTTAAACCACCTACGGGCTCCATAACTTTCAGAGCCGATATGAGGTATAAGAACCAAAAACAAAAGGACCGCGCATATCCCCACAAGTATACGTGCATACGGTTGGATCTGGCGATAATCCATACGTAAAATAATGAATGAAGCCACCAGACCCAAACCCAAAAAAAACATATGTCGCTTAAGATAATACAGACTGTCACCGTAAGTTTGCATGGCGTTGACACAACTAGCAGAGTATATCATCACAATACCTATGCAGATCAGGGTCACAACAGTCATCGTTAAAGAAATTCGTTCTTGTCGCATATTATTTTATCATTCCAAATTATTTACGATTTCTTTAAACATCCGTCCCCGATGCTCATAATCCTTAAACATATCGAAACTGGCACACATAGGCGAAAGCATGACACAATCACCTGATTTTGCGATCCCGCGAGCAGCCCTAACTGCCTCTTCCAAAGAAGTGTAAGTATCGACCCTCACCACATCCCCAAAGGTTGATCTCATAATTTCACGCGCTTGACCGATAGCGATCATGTGCTTGACTTTTTTAGCTACTAAATATTTTAAAGGCGAATAATCCAAGTGTTTATCTAATCCTCCGCAAATCATCACCATAGGTTTAAGGGTCCTCTCCAAGGCCCACCGGCCAGCTTCAGCCGTCGTTGATTTAGAGTCATTGATAAAGTCAACTCCTCCCAAATGACGCACAAATTCAAGACGATGCTCTACCCCCTTAAATTCTGAAAAGGTCTTATAGCAAATTTCTTCACCTATGCCCAAAGCTTTTGCCACTTGTATCGCAGCCAGATAATTGGGATTGTCAACCCCCGCAGGCTTATCAGGGGTATTAAAAAGAAGCACTTTAGCCTGCAGTTTCTCTGCCAGTTTCATATGTTGCGTATCTAAAAAATTAAGCACGGCAAAATCTTGCGCTTTTTGATTGGTAAAAATCTTACATTTAGCCTGAAAATATTCTTCCAGGTCCTTATGCCGATCTAAGTGGTTCTGGCTGAAATTCGTCCATACGGCCACATGCGGCCGAAAATGAATAGTACTCTCCAGTTGAAAAGAACTTATCTCCAAAACTACCGTGTCCACAGGTTTTAGATCTAGGACGTGTTTAGAAAATGGACTGCCGATATTACCGCATAAACACACTTGACCGCCTGCACGCTTAAGGATTTCCGCTATCACGGTTGATGTCGTCGTTTTTCCGTTGCTGCCAGTAATAGCAACCACAGGGCAAGGGCACAGTCGAAAAGCAAATTCTACCTCACCCATGACTTCAATATTATGCTCCTTGGCCCATTGCACTGGTAAAACGTCGAAACGTACTCCGGGGCTTAAGACCACATAATCACTGTCCTGAACAAAAGGCCGGGTATGCCCCCCGGCTTCAATGTTCACACGCTTGAGATTAGATAATTCTTCAAGATTAGAGCTAAACTGATCAAGCGGTTTATTCTCCGTGATCTTCGCGATACCGCCAAGCCGCAAAACAGCATTAGCCACAGCAATCCCGCTTCTGGCAGCGCCGATAATAGTCACCTTTTTGTGCTTAAGATCAAAAGACATATAATTTCTAAGTAAAGTAAGCGTATGAACAGTTAAGCGTCTCTATAGTGCATGCAAACATTAAAGGGATAAATTTGCCCTTTCGACCCTGGATTATTTGCTGCGTGATGGATGATACACTTCAATCTATCCCAATACTGTTAATAATACAATGGATCCCAATTATTTCTTATATACTGCTACACGCCTAAACATGCGTTGGGATAATTTTTGGAGCCAAATGCGTACTTTTATTCCCATTCCTTTGGGAAATAGGATCGCCAAGCAAGAAATAGGGAATATTTAGCATTTTGGCAGAAATAATTCATCCCAAGGGCTGTTTAGTCTTCTACCGAATTTTCAACGTGGTTATTGTAAGCATCGCCAAGATGATAGCTACGATCCAAAATCGGACGATGATCTTATTTTCATTCCAACCAGATAACTGCAAATGATGGTGGAAAGGTGACATTTTAAAAATACGCTTGCCGGTGATCTTAAAAGAAAACACCTGCAAAATCACGGATCCTGCTTCAATAACAAAGACCCCTCCCAAAACCACCAGCCATAATTCCTTTTTAATCAACACGGCAATCATCCCTAAACTGCCGCCTAAAGCCAGGGAGCCAACATCTCCCATAAAAACACTCGCCGGATAGCAATTAAACCAAAGGAATCCAAGACTTGCCCCGACGATAGCGGCACAGAAAACAGTCAATTCTCCCGCTCCGGGCACATAAGGAATATATAGGTATTCACTCATTTTTACGTTACCTGTCACATAACTTAAAACCGCCATTGTAAAAGCAACCATCAAGGTACTCCCTATGGCTAAGCCATCAAGACCATCTGTCAAATTGACCGCATTGCAAGAACCCACCACGACCAAAACCACCCAGAACACGAAAAACGGCCCCAGATTGATAATTAAATTCTTAAAAAACGGCACATCCAAATTGGTCGTTATAAAAGGGTACAAATACACAAAAACTCCAACAATAAAAGCGATCAAGACTTGCCAGAAGGATTTGGTACGGGCTGATATCCCCCGATGAGGCCCAATCCCTTTTAATTTTACATAATCATCAATGCCTCCCAGCACCGCAAAAGACAGACAGAGCCAGGAAGTCATAGTCACAAACATGTTTGACCAATTTCCCCAAAGTCCTATGGATAACAATATACTGCCAACTATAAAAACTCCGCCCATGGTGGGAGTGCCTTCTTTTTTAATCTGAAACTGATCCAAACCAGGAGCATCTTGCCGTTTGGCTGATTCGTGAATACGGCGCTTTTTTGTTATATTAATAAATACGGGACCGAGTATCATACACAGCAAAAAAGCAGTGACCGCGGCCATACCGGCGCGAAAGGTAATATAACGAAAAATATTAAAATGAGGAGAATTAGGAATATACTGCGACAAAAAATAAAACATAAGGTTTAACCCGATCCTTTAGGTGAAGCCAATAAAAAATCAGCTACTTGCTCCATTCTCATACGCCTGGAACCTTTTATCAAAACAGCATCCCCGTTACGGAAAACTTTTGCTAAATATTTTTGCGCAGACTCTGCATCTGTGCAAGCAAATACCTGCATTTTTTTATTGTGACTCCGGGCGCATGCGGCCATAAGCCCGGACAAATTGCCCACCGTTATTAAAACATCAATACCCGATGAGGCAATGACTTCTCCCATGCACCGATGCAGGCCTTTGGATCGGCTTCCTAACTCAAGCATGTCAGCAGCAACACAAATTCTCTGATTTTTTGTTTCAATAGCCTGCAACATTTGCAGGGCTGATCTCATCGACACCGGGTTGGCATTATAGGTGTCATTGATCAGCCACCCCCCCCCTAAAGGTATGATCTGCCCGCGGCCCTGGGGCAAGTCAAAACATTTTAACGCTTGGGTAATATCCTTAAGCGGCACTTTAAAAAAAATGCCGCAGGTTACGGCTGCAATAGCATTATAAACATTATTAATACCGCAGGTATTCAATTCGATTTTTTGCCTGCCAACTTTAAAGTTCAAATAACGACCACGATTGATATGGATATCAAAAGCCTGCCAATCCGCCTTGTACTTAATACCGTAAGTGATGATCTTAAAATTATTTTTCTTAAGGGCCTGCGGGGCCAAATGAACATCATCCGCATTGATGATCACGGTATCTTTTGATCCCATAAAAGAAGTCAAGGTCCACTTTTCGTTAAATACCCCATCGGGATTCTTTAATTTTTCCAAATGTGACTCGCCGATATTTGTAAAAATCGCGACTTTCGGACGCGCCACATCAGCAAGCCAGACGATATCTCCGGGCTGGTTCGTCCCACATTCCAATATAACTATTTTATGCCTTACATTTAATTTAAGGAGGGTCAAAGGCACGCCGATATGATTATTTTGAGTCCCTTCATTCTTCAGAACTTTATATTTACGGCTTAAAACAGCAGCGATCATTTCCTTGGTTGTGGTTTTGCCGGCAGAACCTGTCAAGGCAAGAACAGGCACCTTAAAACGCAAACGATGAAAACGCGCAATATCCCCTAAAGCACGTATCGTGTCCTTAACCAGGATTACACTGATCTTAGGGTTCTTTACTTCAATGAATTTGTGAACAATCAGGACCCTCACACCTTTGGCAATGACATTATCGATAAAATCATGCCCGTCAAAAACATCACCTTTAATCGCGATAAACAATTCACTTTTTTGGGCAATACGTGAATCAATACAAACAGAGCTCACCTCTGCCCCGGCAGGCCCCTGCACCAACTTGCCCTTAGTAGATTCTATGATTTCGCTTATTGTAAACATATAGCCTCGGCTCCCTCCCCCTTTGTGGGGAGGGGAATTATTTATTCCTTCAAAAACTCCTCTATAATTTCACGTTCATTAAAAGCAATGGTACGGTCCTTAAAAACCTGATAATCCTCATGGCCTTTTCCGGCAATTAAGACGATTTGATCTTTTTGGGCAAGGTTAAGGGCACGTCCGATCGCCTCCTTGCGGTCAACACAGATCTCAAAATTCCTTTTTGTAAACCCGGCAATAATTTCATTAATAATCGCCAGAGGGTCCTCACTGCGAGAATTATCGGTAGTAACGATGGAGTGATCCGCAAGTAAACATGCCGCATGCCCCATTTTAGGGCGTTTCGTGCGGTCCCGATCTCCTCCGCATCCAAAAACAAGAATTATTTTCTCAGTTCTGACAGCCCTTAGAGCTTTCAGCACATTGACAAGCCCATCCTCGGTATGCGCATAATCTATAAATACAAAAATTCCCTTACCGTTCTCGACCGGCTCAAGCCTCCCTGGAACATAAGTTAAATTTTGAATACCCTGACGGATGCATTCCGGGGCAAAGCCCTGGGAAATCCCCCAGGCAAACGCCGCCAAAATGTTATAAATGTTATGTTTCCCAATAAATCGGGTATGAATTTTTATCATACCTTCAGGAAAAACTATTTCATATTGGCTGCCGCTTAGGTGATAGGTTATATTCTGGGCACGCAAATCCGCCGGATGGTCAATGGCATAGGTGATAAGCTTACTCTTGGTCAATGAACACAGACGCCTTCCATAATCGTCATCCACATTGATGACAGAAACCGCCATCGATGAAAGATTTCTGAACAACAAAGATTTGGCATTAAAGTAATTCTCCATGTCCTTGTGATAGTCCAAATGATCCTGCGTCAAGTTAGTAAAAATACCCGCTGAAAAATGAATACCTTCGAGCCTTCCTTGGTCCAGGGCATGAGAAGAAACTTCCATCACGCAATATTCAACCTTTAGGCTAACCAATTGCGCTAAGTATCGCTGATTGTCCAAAAATCCTGGAGTTGTATTTTTTGAAGGCAAAATTTTGTCACCGATACGGTAATTGACTGTTCCGATCACCCCGCAGCGTTTCAATGCAGCATAGATAATAGACTCAATCAAATAGGTGATAGTGGTCTTGCCATTTGTACCGGTTATCCCCACACTTTTAATCTTATCAGAGGGATTTCCGTAAAATCGCTGCCCTATGGAGTACAAAAAATATTTTGGATCATCCACATCCAGAACGCATACATTATCCGGGATACTTACGTTTTTAAGTTTCCTTGTCTCACCTTGCTTGGCGATAATTTTAGCCCCTTTGGCTATCGCATCCTTAATAAAATCCTCTCCGTTTAATTTAGTACCGGCTAATGCTACGAATAATCCATCTGTTTGTTCCTCACGAGAATCGCAGGAAATTGTACGAACATCAAAATTCCGATATGAAAAGACTAAAGGCTCTCTATAAATTCCGTCAATTAATTCGCTTAAGCGCATAGGTCTCTCATTTATCCCGGGGCATCATCCTCAGTTGCAGGCTGCTGCTGGGTATTAAGGTATTTTAAAGAATCCCCTACCACTTCGGAAAAAACAGGCGCTGCCACCGTGCCTGCATAATAGGCAGGGTGCGGATCATCAAAAACCACCACCGCTGCCAATCGAGGATGTTCTACCGGGGCAAAGCCGGCAAAGGTTGCATAAAAATGCGAATGCGAATAAACGCCGCCGATCACTTTTTGTGCGGTCCCTGTTTTTCCCGCTGCGGGAACACCGGCAATGGCCGCTTTGGTCCCGGTCCCTTCATCAACAACTCCTTGTAAAATAGCCTTCATGCGCTTGGAGGTCACTTTGGAAATTACCTTATCCAAAATTAGAGGGCTTTGGCGAAAAATGATCTGCCCTTGAGTATCCTTGATGGATTTAACCACAAAAGGCCGCATGTAAATTCCGTCGTTGGCAATGGCGGAAATAGCTCCCATCAATTGGATCGGCGTGACAGTGATCTCCTGGCCTATAGGTACCGCACCGATCGAAGTTTTAGACCATTTACTCACCGGTTTTAATATCCCTCGAGCCTCACCCGGCAAATCAATGCCTGTCTTGATCCCAAAACGAAAATGGTGCGCATAATTATATACCCGCTGCGGCCCCAGACGCTGGGCCACCTTGGTGGTCCCTATATTGCTTGACTGCTCAATGACCTTTTTAAAAGAAATCGTCCCCAGAGGCTCATGGTCATGTAGAATATGATTGGCCACACGGTAAGCACCATGCTCACAGTTGATCATATCCCCTTCTCTGACCACTCCCTCCTGTAATGCCGCTGAAGCGGTAACAATTTTAAAAACTGAGCCGGGCTCAAAAGTAAAAACAATGGCACGATCGGTACGTGACTCCGGAGTGCTTTTAGAAGCCTCTTCAAGATTATATGTGGGACGATTGGCAAAGGCCAGGATCTCACCGGTCCTGGGGTCCATCACAATAATGCTGGCTCCCTTACAATTATATTTTTTATACATCCGGTCCAGAGCCCTCTCGGCGATAAACTGGATCGTCTCATCAATGGTCAAGATCACGCTAAAGCCATCCACCGGAGCGATATATCCTTTATTGAACATCAATTCCCTTGAGCGGGCATCACGCAGGATAATTGCGTGGCCCGGCTGTCCTTTCAAATATTTATCATAGTCGCGCTCAAGGCCGTCCAATCCGTTATTATCCAGACCGGCGAACCCGATCAAATGCGAGGCCAAGGTCTGATTGGGATAAAAGCGTTTACTTTCCTTAATAAAACCTATGCCCTGCAATTTCAAACCCTTAATTTGAAGATAAATTTCCTGCGGGACCTTGCGCGCTATCCATACAAAATATTTATCTTTATCCAATTTGTCACGGATTTGTTTTGGGTCTATTTTCAAAATACCGGACAACTTATCCACCGCCTCGTTTTCATCATGCTGCTGGCGCATGGCTCGCGCATTGGCATAAACCGAATAAACCGGCAAATTGATCGCCAAAGCTCTCATGTTGCGGTCATAAATCGTTCCTCTTCGGGGCTCTAAAACAATGGAATGTTCATGCTGGCGCTGGGCAAGATTACTTAAATATTCGGAACGGAAAATTTGGATAAAAATTAAGAAGCCAACGGAGTACGCAAAGCCTAAAAATAAAAATATGAACACCACAGCAAACCGAAGTGGATACTTGCGCAGAAACAATTTAACCTCAGATATTTTATTCCCAGGCTTTAGCTTCCTGGGCTCCCAAAAAAGAAAATAAATTCCACATGGGATTTACGCCTTTAGCTTTAGGTTGCTGCAAGTGCTGCACAGTTCCCGCAGACGTCACAACTGTCATTACACGTTCATTATCCATAAACTGCAAACTGTTTTCATGGTCCAAAAGTTGATTACCCAGATTATTGGCAGACTTAAGCGTCAGGATTTGATGGCTCAATGCACCATTACTGTCATTTAATTCATGGATAATTTTTTCTTTATCTTTGCCGTTATAGGAAAGCTCAAATATCTTCATCTGCATATGAATATACAACAAGGCTATTATAGTGACAAAGGAGGCAATTTTAAAATACACTTTTAAACTCATCCGATCCTCTCAATAGCTCTCATTTTAGCGCTACGGCTGCGCGGATTCCCTGCACATTCCTCATCAGATGCCACCAAAGGCCTTTTAGTCAGAATGGTCCCTTCCAGGGACAAGTTCAAAGACTTAAATTTATTTTTTACAAGGCGGTCTTCCAGTGAATGAAACGATATCACACACAGGCGTCCGCCTTTTTTTAACATCTTAAAACAAACTTCCAGCCCAAGAGACAGAGACTCTAGTTCTTCATTGACTGCAATGCGCAAAGCCTGAAATGTTCTGGTGGCCGGATGGATTCTCCCCCGGGTATAGCCCCTGGGCAAAGCGCGTAAAATAATATCCGCCAAAATTTTAGTTGTTGTGATTTTTGCCTTGGCCCTTTGCATCACAATCGCCGCGGCAATACGACGAGCAAAACGTTCTTCGCCAAATTCAGAGATAATCTTTTCCAACTGGTTTTCTTTGAGAGTATTGACCAGCTCTGCCGCTAAAACCTCTTGCGCCTGGGCATCCATCCTCATGTCCAGAGGACCGTCGGATTTAAAGGAAAACCCGCGCTTTGCATCATCCAGCTGAAAACTTGATATCCCCAGATCCAGCAATATACCGTCGACAGCGCAAACTTTAAGGCCGGCCAAAATTTTATCAAGCGTGCTGAAATTTCCCTGTAACAAATCAACCTTTAAACCAAGAGAAGACAGCTTTTTTTCAGCCTGCCCTAAAGAAGCGTTGTCGCGATCGATCCCTATCAAATGCCCGTCGGCCCCTAAAGCCCGAGCCATCAATAAAGCATGACCTGCCAGTCCTAATGTCCCATCCACCGCCACCCCGCCTTGCGGCAGATGGAGCAGTTCAAGGGCTTCTTGAGGCATAACAGGTATGTGAAAATGCTCGCCTTGATCAGTACGCTCGCAAATCCCCATGCTTAATCCACATCCAACATATGTTCCGCGGTTTTCTCAAAGTCCCCGCTGGATTTGCTGAAAAACTCCCGCCATGAGGCGGTTTCCCAAATTTCAATACGATTAGAAATTCCTATGACCACCGCATCT
The DNA here is from genome assembly GCA_015233675.1 of Candidatus Omnitrophota bacterium. Lineage (GTDB taxonomy): Bacteria > Omnitrophota > Gorgyraeia > Zapsychrales > Fredricksoniimonadaceae > JABDGZ01. The sequence goes on along the minus strand of JADFXH010000006.1, from coordinate 90,578 downwards.
TTCTTAATGCCGGCAAAATCCTTAAGATACTGGGGGATAATAAACCGCCCCTGCTTATCCGGCAAGACTTCAACGGCACCTGAAAAGAACATGCGATTAAAAGAACGCGCCTCGCCTTTAGTGAAGGATAGGTTCTTAAAGCGCGCCTCCTGCAGGCGCCATTCATTTTCTGCGAACATAAAAATACATTTATCCAAGCCGCGAGTGACAAAAAATTTATCAATGCCGTTTTCCCGGGCTACTTCGCGAAACCGCGCAGGCAGGATCAAACGGCCTTTATTGTCAATACCATGACTATATTCACCGTAAAACATTTACTCCACTTTCCTCCACTTTGTTCCACTTAAAAGAAAGTATAGTCCCGTAAAAAGACGTTGTCAATACACAAAATAGGTATTAATGTGCAGGAAGAAACTTGTCATTCTGAGGAGCGATAGCGACGAAGAATCTTAAGACGTTTTAAGATCCTTCGCCCTTAGGGCTCAGGATGACATCGTCGATTCTCTCAGAACACTAAACAAACACTATGAGGACATTAATAAAACTGGTGACGATTATTGCATGAGCTTTTGCCCAAGCTCACTGAGGATAGGAAGTGTGGCGACCGGCCAAATTTCAATGATGGTAGGAATGAATCCCTGGATCTGGTTTAGCTTGACCCTCTTTTTACAATTCTTTCCCTACTATCCGCCGTTTGAGGCCTGTCCCTTTTATTACCTTTTATTAGGCGCATGTTTCGACTCCCCACGAAGGAGGAGAATCAAACATTCCATTATATATGCCACACCCAGTAATGACCCGCTGTCCGGAGTTAGGCAGAGGCATACCAGTATTTCTATCAACATAAGGCGGATAAACATTCATAATTATCGAGTTTTTCTGGCCAGTTATAGGATCCGTTTCCGTGTTGCCATTCGCATCAACCCTTGCGCAAATAATGCCATAAACACCACCTGGTAAATCTGTGCGCAGAATACCATATCTAGCACTATTACAATCACACGAAAAATTAGCTGTAGAAATAGTCTGCAGGGCTGGTGGACTTCTAAATAATTGGGTCGCATCAATAGGTCCTGCCCAAGAGAAATTATTAAGCTTAAATAAATAATTATCCAGATCATTCGCAAATTGTTGCATAGCAGGCACGGATTCCGCTGCGCGGGAACGTTCTATCCAGTTATAAATATTAGGCAAGGCGATCGCCGCCAATATCCCTATGATGATTAAAACAATAATAAGTTCGATGAAGGTAAAGGCGCTTCGTTTCTGATTTTTCATTGCAAGGCACCTCCTGGATATTTATAACTTAACCACCTTCTTATCCCGCCTGTCCTTATAAACATTACGGGTAAAAGATAAACCTGGCGTTGCGATATATAAGCTCCTAATCCAACGCGGTATGGTCCAGTGCCACGACTACCGCGTCATACCCTTAATGATCATCGGCTCATAGGCAGGGCTTAAATTGACCATAGTCCCGGGTGTGCTGGTAGGCCTAAAACATCTCCCCCCTCTGCCGAGCGAGCAATAGGGCAAATAGCGCCTAAGCTGGTCAGGGAAAAACATATAATAACAATCAAACTTAAAAATTTCTTTAACATATCCATTCCCTGTCAAAATAATTGGAGTTTTGCAAAGAAACATTTCCGTGCGAAGGCCTCGTCTTTTTGGATTTGCTGAATTAGATCTTGCGGATTGGAGAATTTTTTTTCGTTGCGGATCTTTTTTAAAAACTCGACCTGCAAGCGCAGGCCATAAATATCCTTTGAAAAATCAAGGATATGGACTTCCAGGAGTAGATTAGAATTTTGTTTTTCAAATGAAGGACGTGTGCCTATATTGGCTATGGCCAAATAACTTTTTTTACCCAACAAAACTCTGACAACATAAACGCCTTGCAGCGGAAGAATATCTGCCTCATAGGCAACATTGGCCGTTGGGTATCCTAAATCCCTACCGCGCCTGGATCCCCTGATCACAGGACCGGAGATGGATACTTTCCTTCCCAATAAACGCTCGGCCTCATTTAATTTACCTTCACTTAACAATTTGCGTATACGCGTACTGCTGATGCTCCGGCTTCCCTGTTTAATCTGAGATACCGCGTGCGTTTCATAGCCGTATTTAAGCCCCAATTCCCGAAACAAAGTAATATCGCCGCGTCTGTCCTTACCGAAACGAAAATCATCTCCGACAAATAAAGCTTCAACCCCTAATTTCTTAACTAAAATATCCTTAATAAATTTCTGCGGCTCAATACGCGCAAATCTCGGTGTAAAACGCACCACCAAGCAGGCCTCCACCCCTAAATCATCGAGCAATACAAGCCGGTCCTTCAACGACGATAAATATCCCAATTTCACACCAGGACATAACACATGGGCCGGATGGGGGAAAAAAGTAATAACAATTGGTTTTAATTTTAAACGACGGGCCCTTGTCAGCATCTGTTTGATCAAATATTGATGCCCGCGATGCACGCCGTCAAAAATACCGATGGCGGCACAAGTTTTTTTCAAAGACAGATTAGAACTGCCATTTAAGGACATGACCTTCATTTAAATTTTCCAAGTCAACAGCATCTTTGATTTCAAAAGGGCCCACTTTTGTGCGTTCGATCTGGGAAATACATGCCCCACAGCCTAAAACTTCTCCTGCATCCTCAGCTAATTGGCGCACATAGGTTCCTTTAGAACAGCTCATTACAAATTCCACGTCAGGAAAACGGCATTGCAAGATCCTTAACTCATCAATACGGACTTTGCGTGCTGTGCGCTCGACTTCTATGCCCTGGCGGGCAATTTTATACAAGCGCTCGCCTTGATGCTTGACCGCAGAAACCATCGGCGGCTTTTGTTCAATATTGCCGGTAAATTGCATAAAAACCCGCCTGATCGCATCCTCATCAACGCCATCATAAGGCCTTTCAATTAAGGTCTGTCCCATAATATCAGCGGTAGTAGTTTTAAGGCCTAAACGCAGTGTGGCCCGGTAGGTTTTGTCAAACGCCACGAATTTATCAAAAAGCTTGGTCGCTCTCCCCAGAAGGATAACCAGCACGCCGGTAGCCATTGGATCAAGCGTTCCCGCATGCCCAACCCGGCGCATTTTAAAAGTCCGGCGGACAAAAGCCACCACATCGTGGGAAGTGATACCTGCCGGTTTATTGACCAGCACAATACCCTGCAAAGAGTTTTCTACTGAAGCCCGGAATTTCATAATTTTTTATGTATAGCCTGACAAATTATTTTTTGCGCATAAACAAGAGACCCGTAAATTTTGCAGCCTGCGGCTTTTTTATGCCCTCCGCCTTCGAACTGCTGGGCCAAAGCGGCAACATTAAAATCTCCCCGGCTGCGCAAATTCACACGGACTTCTTGAGGATTCAATTCTGTTAATATCACCACCACTTCAATCCCTTCAACCGATCGCAAAAAAGCAAACAGTTTCTCTTTTAGGTCAAAACTTTTAGAGAAACAATCCTCCGCTTTTTTAGGCAATGCCACACAATAAACCCTGTTGCCGTCAAGCAATTGCGCGCTATGGATAACATCCGTAAACATCTTCATATCCGCCACCGGTATCCCCACAAAAAGGCGATCATACATGCGGGCCGCTGAAATTTTAAAAGCCATTAATTTCTCAATAACCGCATGACTGTGCGCACAGGTGTTTTCATAACGAAAAGATCCTGTGTCCGTCATGATGCCCGCATAAAGAAGAACAGCCAAATTCTTATTAAGCGGGTAACCTGCTTCTTGAAACAGATCAAATATCATTTCGCAGGTAGAAGACGCCGTGGGACAAACCACATTGATACTGCCAAATTTTTCATTAGTCACATGATGGTCTATATTGATTAAAGGCTTGTCCTTTTGAATAAATTGCTTAACGACTCCCACGCGTTTCAAATCGCCGCAATCCAGCACAATGGCAACTTCATAATCCACTGAATTTGAATCACCTGTTTTTTTAAACATAGAAGTTCCGGGCAAGAACTCAAGCCATTCAGGGCAAGCGTCTTCATTGAGGACACAAACGTGCTTGCCCTTACTTTTTAAATAAAAAGCCATCGCAAGCACAGAAGACACCGCGTCCGCATCAGGATTATGATGGGTAGTCACCAGGAATCTCTGATGGTGGTCGATGGTATTTAAAACTTTCTGGGCAAAGTTCATCCTTGGGGTTCTCCTTGGGGTGATTTTAATGATTTAATTTCTTCCAAGACTTTATCAACATCAGCGGCATATTTGATGCCTTTGTCATAAATAAACTGGAATTCCGGCGTATACCGCAGGGCCAAGCGCTGGCTGATCAGTTTGCGGATATAACCTTTGCCACTCTCAAAACCTTCTATTGCTGCCTTGATCTCCTTAGGGGTATCGGCAAGCGTACTAAACCTTACCCTGGCATGTTGCAGGTCTTTGCTGACATCAACATTGATAATGGTCACAAATGAAATCCTCGGGTCGCGCACCTCACCTAACAGAATAATATTTGCGAGTTCCCGTTTGATAGATGAATTAACTTTTTCAATACGCATCTGTCTTACTCCTGTTATTTATACGCATTCCATGATTTTAAACATTTGATCGCTTCTTGAGAATTCGGCTCTTTGAGGAGCTTATTAAAGTCTTTAAGATACCTCTGCGGCTTGATTGTATCAAGCACTTTAATTTTTATGGCAGATTTTAAAAGTTTTAGTGTTTTGGCCTCAATCCTAAATCCCAGTCTTGCTTTAAACCGGGCCGCCCGTAAAATACGCGTCGGGTCATCCAGAAAGCTTTTTTCGTGCAGAATACGCAGGACCTTGCTCCTCAAATCAAGCGTCCCTTCAAAAGGGTCTATGAGTTTTCCGTAAGTTTCAGGATTAATAGCAATGGCCATGGCGTTGATCGTAAAATCCCGGCGGAACAAATCCTTATTAATATCTGAAGGTTTAACAGCAGGGAAAGCACCTCCACGCACGTAGATTTCATCTCGGGCTGTGGCAAAATCAACCAAAGAGCCCTCATGCAGCCGCACTGTTGCTGTCTTAAAAGCAGGATAGCGTGTTACCAAAGCGCCGCGATGCCGAGCCGCAAAACTCTCAGCCAATCGGATGCCATTGCCTTCAACGGCAATATCCAGATCGATATTAGGCTGTTTAAGCATCAGGTCCCTGACCGGCCCTCCAACCAGAAAAGCCGCAACACCCTGGGCCTGAGCCATAACCCCAATAGACCGAACCAAAGCCAAAGATCCAAGATTAAAACGGGATAACAAATCTTTCACTGCTCAACTCCTGGGATGAAACTGTTTATGCACGCTCTTTAAACGCTCGCGGTCCACATGCGTATAAATCTGGGTCGTGGAAATATCCGAATGCCCCAGCATTTCCTGGACAGAGCGCAAATCCGCGCCATGCTCCAATAAATGGGTCGCAAAGGTATGCCGCAGGGTGTGCGGCTTGATTGTTTTCTTGATATTAGCCCGGCGAGCGTAAAGCTTTATTACTGCCCATAAACTCTGCCGGCTGATCTTCTTGCCCAGACGGCTTAAGAACAAAACGTCATTCGTCTGGTTTTTCAATAATTTAGGGCGGCAGCGAAGCAGGTATTTCTGCAGGGCCTCGCGGGCTTTCATCCCCAAAGGGATGATCCGCTCTTTGCTTCCTTTGCCCACAGCCCTCACAAAACCCACGTCGTAATTGATACTGGTGGTCTTCAAATCCGACAGTTCCGAAACCCGCAGGCCGCTCGCGTAAAAAATTTCCAGTATCGCCTGGTCCCTGATTTGTTGTATTTTTTTCCCCGAAGCCGCCATGATCATCGACTCAATTTCTGTCTGAGTCAATACCGAGGGGACTCTCTTCCATAATTTCGGAGTATCTACCAGGGTCGTGGGGTCTTCCTTGGCTAAATTCTCCCGTACCAAGAAGCGGTGGAACATTTTGACCGCCGCCAAATTCCTGCAAATGGTAGTAGCAGACATATCATGTTTCTTTAATTCAAACATAAAATTAGAAACATGCTCTCGATTGACCTGTGCGGCGGTTTTGATGCCTTTAGGGGAAAGATAATCAATGTACTTGGCCAAATCACGCCGGTAGGCTAAAAGCGTGTTTTTGGCAAGCCCGCGCTCGACGGAAAGATAATTCATGAAATCGTCGATAAATTCTTTCATTTGACACTTTTAACAAAATGACCTTTGATCCTGTCAGCACGTAAATGGTCCCGTAAAAAACGGTCAAAGCCGCGCAAATCACTTTGAATGCGCGACACATTACGCACATTCCACGGTGTATCCAAAGAGGCTTTATAATAATCCAGAAACCCTGCCAACTTGGCCAAATCCGCCCGTGTGGGCACATCCACTAATTGTTCCATCCGGGTGATATGATTGGTAACTTGTCCGATAGTATAGTGCAAATATCTGGCAGTGCTCTTATCGTCAATTGCGGTCCACAAATCCTTATACCAAGCCTTGATCAAATCATAATTCTCTTTATAATTTTGCTGGGGATTATCTATTGGGGCCGGATATTCTTCAGGTTCAAGAACAGGGACAAAAGCCTGATCTTCAGCCTCACCCTTTTTTTTCTGACGGGTAAATTTCTTGCGTAACGAATCACACGAGCTAAGAGACAGACTCAGCACCAGAATTCCTGCGAGCACAAGAACTGCCTTCTTGTGCGGATTAAAATTAGCCATGAACCATCTCCTCAAATTCTTTTTGATTTAATATTGTAATGCCAAGCAGCCTTGCTTGGGCAAGCTTGGACCCGGGATTTTCACCGGCAACCAGGTAATCCAAATTTCTACTGACCGCAGAAAGCACCTTACCGCCCTGATTTTGCACCCAAAGCCCCGCCTCCTCACGCTTGACACCTGCCAGCTCGCCGGTAAATACAAATTTTTTGCCTTCCAAGCGCCCCCCTGATACCTGCCTTTTTGATTCTGATAAATTCAGGCCCGCATCATTAAATTTTGCCAACAATTTTTTAACCTGGGACTGCTTGAAATACTCAACAATTGACTCTGCCATCACCGGCCCCAGCTCATCAATGGCCTGCAACTTATCGGCCGAAGCATTCATAATAGCATCCAAAGACCCACAATGCCCAGCTAAATTTACAGCCGCTTTAATGCCGATATTGGAAATGCCAAGGCCGTATAAAAACTTTGATAAAGGCCTGGATTTGCTGTCTTTAATTCCTTTAAGTAAATTTTCCGTTTTCTTATCGGCGAATAAATCTAAATCCATTAATTGCTCTTTTTTTAAAAAATAAATATCCGCCAAATCACTGACCAACCCTTTGTCCAAAAGCTGATTGACCGCCGTCAGTCCTAAGCCTTCAATGTCCATAGCCCCCCGCGAGGCAAAATGGACCAAATGCCGCTCTAATTGTTTAGGGCAAGAGGGATTCAAACAACGATAAGCCACATCATCTTCTTTTTCTTTTTGGACCAAGCCGCTACACGATGGGCAGGTTTTAGGGACAGCAAAATCTGATTTGGAATGTTTTTCTAAGACTTTAACAATTTTAGGGATAACGTCCCCGGCGCGTTCCAAAAGTACCCGGTCGCCACAATTGACGCCCAAGCGTTTGATCTCATCAAAATTGTGCAAGGTGGCCCTGGAGATCACGACTCCGGCGCAAGCCACAGGCTCTAATTCCGCCACCGGTGTCAGAACCCCGGTACGGCCAACCTGAACGGTGATATCTTTAATGACGGTGCTTGCCTGGTACGCCGGAAATTTAAAAGCTACGGCCCAGCGCGGACTTTTAAGTGTCGTTCCTAACTGCGCCTGAAGGCTTAGATCATTGACTTTGACGACAATGCCATCGACATCATAGCTGATCTCCTGGCGCTTGAGGCGATACTCTTCGCAGTAAGCCATCACCTCATCAAAATTACGGCAAAGGCGATTGTGCGGATTAACTGAAAAACCGTAACTTTGTGCCATCTGCAAGAATTCCCACTGTGTGGCTTTGGCCTTGTTCTTATCCGAACTTCCGGTAGAGTGGACAAAGAATCTCAAATGCCGCTGTGCCGTCAGGCGCGCATCCAGTAATTTTAAAGAACCGGCCGCGGCATTGCGCGGGTTGGCAAACAAGGCCTCTCCATTATTCTTACGTTGCAAGTTAAGGAGAGCGAAATCTTTTTTATCCATGTACACTTCGCCCCGCACTTCCAGCAAGGCAGGGGCTTTGCCTTTTAAGCTTAAGGGCACATCCCGAATCGTTTTAGCATTGTGGGTGACATCCTCACCGGTGTCCCCGTCCCCGCGGGTGGCCGCTAAAACAAATCGGCCATTGCGATAGGTCAAGGCACAGCTTAGGCCGTCGATTTTTAATTCCGCAGTCAATGATGGCTCATGGCCATTTAAGCCCTTGACCACACGGCCGTACCATTGCTTTAGCTCATCGAGTGAATAGGTGTTATCCAATGAAAGCAGGGGCACGCTATGTTTAACGCTCGGCAGCACCCCCTCAACCTTGGCTCCGACCCTTTGGGTGGGAGATGCCGCAGACTTAAAAAACGGGAAAGCCTCTTCAAGGCCAATCAGCTTTTTGAGCAGCCGGTCATATTCTTCGTCGGAAATAACAGGATCATTGAGCACATAATATTTATGATTATGCTCTTCGATTGCTTTGGTTAGCGCCCGGATCTCTTTTTTGGCCTGTGCCTGGTTCATATAATAGAAAATGTTTCAAATTCTCTTCTCGTATCCAGCCACTCGACTTTCCGGTCACGGATAAAAGAACCAAACTGATCTTCTAATTTTGATAAAAGCTCTTCGATTTTTTCGCGGGTGCCCTCAACAGTCGCCTGCACACTGCCGTCGGATAAATTTTTAACCCACCCGGTCAGAGACAATTGCCGGGCAAAAGATAAAGTGGTGTAGCGGAAACCGACACCCTGAACAGTGCCGAAGAAATGGATATGGGCTCGAACCATAATGACCTCATTCATATCAAAATGCTATATTTCTTTAGACATTGCTTCCATAGAGCCTTGCAGCGCTATTTTTGTCGTACTGTTACCCATCAACAAAACTGCTGGGAGCAAAATTAACACATTGACAACCAAATCAGCGGGAATTAAATGATATAGATAATTAATAAACAATCCGCCTCCCTGCAAAACAAGAATCAATATCGTTTGTAAGTGTGTAGGCTGTTGACCATCACAGCGCTGTGTCATAAGGCTGGTTAATTCATGCCATTCTTTCATCCTGTTTTTCCAAGATTGATTTTTCCCTCGCAGCGGAATAAGCTCCCATATATACGTGGCGTTAACAATAATATACAAGAAAGCCATTCCTGTTAATGCGCAATCGATGGGGCCGAACCACGGGACATGCTGTTCATCAAAAAATAAAGAAAAATGGCTAAAGGAAAACCTGAACAGCCCCAAAGCAACAACAATGATCAGAAACCAGGAATAAAAGAATAATTTCCCCCAAAAATTCAATTTTAATTTTATAAAAGCAATAAAAACAGTAGCCAAACTTGGGATCAAGAATAGAAAGAATAAAAACTTGTGTATAAATGCATCTTTATAAAAATACGAAAAAAATGAAAACCAGAATATTAACGAGTAGGACAAAAGAACTTTTTCACTAATGACAGGCAAAATATCTTCTTTGAAGAACATGGCAAAGCTAACAGCAAATAAACAAAAACAAATAAATATATGGGGCAACAATTCATAATTATATTCATGTTTCCCGGGCAACATCCCGCAGAGCCCAAGCCCAACGCAGCCGGCGAGTTTCCCCCATTTTAAATCGCTTTGGATCAGTAAAATTGCCTGTATTAAAACGCCTAATCCAAACCAAAATATAAGTATAGGCCGTCCATTCATGATTTAAAAATATCATAAATAGCAATCTTGAGCAAAACTTATTCATCTACTTATTCGCGTCGATGCCCCCTCCCTAAGTCTCCCACAGGGGGCGGGAAATGAAGAACAACAAATTCTCTCTCTATACTTTGGCCAAGCCCCCTTCATTGACCGTACCGATACCCAACAACGGCAACGGACTTTGAATAGGCGTAATATTAATAATAACCGGCGAAAAACCTTCAAACCCTCCCTGCATGAGTTCATATAATTGCGCGGGGTCAAATTGGACATTAACTGTCTTGCCATTGTGTAAGACGTTAATTTGGTTAAGATCTATACCACCTGTATTATTGCCTATCATCGCTCCATCAGGAACCGTAAGATCCCGAGGGTCTTGCAAACCATAGTTATCACTACGGTTCATAGAATACAATCCGGCACGTAGAACTTTCACAACATCCTCAGACACTTCTATGCTACGGACACCAGCAAGTGTCGGCTCCCCCTCAAATACGGCAGCACCACTATCCTTAAGAATCGACATAATCTCGTTAACAAAACCTTCACCTTCGAGCTGTAAAAGGAGAACGTTACGGCTCTGCAGCCTGTCCTTTTCACCTTCAGGAAATACAAGCTTTCTTGATGCCAATAAAAGAAGAAACCTTGCTACCTTGTCAAAATCATGCCGCGCATATAATTCTTCTAATACTGTGTATGTTTGTTCATAAACCTTCCTTGCAACATCCCCTCCTTTTTTCAAGCGCACGGTCGCGTTCATCGCCGTATCTTGGGTTTGTTTTAATGCCGTTTCCATAAGCATTGCATTGTCTGGCTCATCAATATCTTTTAACAGCTGTTTTGCCACACTTCTTAATTTTTGACTTGGATCATTCAAAGTCTTTTTAAGAACTCCTTTTGCTTTTGATTTTGGCGAATACTTTACTATCGCCACCAAACATAGAGCTCGAACATCCTCATTTTTACTGTTTAACATAATATTTAAGGCATTAAAGTCTTGGTCTGAATTGTTTTCTCTGCGAAGTAATATATCTTCATTATTACTTTCATTCAAAGTCACAATTGCGCCTGCTCGAACTCTGGAATTTGAACTTTCTAATGACCCTAATAGCAGAGACAATGTTTTATTCTTAGGAGTTTGCAATGGATAATTGGCCTCTATTAGAATCCTATTCAACCTAATAATATCTGAAGGATCCAATTGTCTTCCCTGTTCTAATTGCCCCATAATGGGAGGCAGAGTTTCTGCCGGCCGCACTTTCATAACTTTGAACAAGTTTTGATCTGTTAATAACTCATTCAATGAGTCAATAGGAGTATCTGCAACCGGAATATCAATTCCACTTTGTTTTAAGGCCTCTATTAAAGAGGCCACCTTCATTGTTTCGTTAAATTCACCCGCTCGAAATTCAATCCCTGCAGATAACCCTAATCCGAAAACTGCCGAAAGCCACATATCATCGCTGCTTCCTTTAAGCTCTTTTAAGAAAGCATCTGTAGCAACTCCTCCTCCATAGCTGTTCATCGCATTAATTGCAAACACTTTAACAATAAAGGGGTCTTTCCCCCGTAAAATATCTAAACCATAAGGCACAGATTCCTCTGATTTTGTTGAAGAAATTACCCCGTAAACAGAAAATGCTCTAACAATCCATTCAGGATCTGAGCTTGCCAACTTTTTTAAATCATTAACAGCGCTCTTATCAGAAATAAACGCTAACGCTCCTGTGCTAAGCATACGAATACTTCTATCTGGATTGCTTAAATAAGTCCTGAGCACAGGAACTGCTGATTTTCCCATCTTTATTAATTCATCTGCTCTTGGAGTTGTCCCAAGAAAATTATCAAAATTATAACCGGATTTAACCATATATTCTTGAAGTTCTAACACCCCTTTTACATCTTTCATATGCTTAAAAGACTGACTATCCAAAATTTTATCTAAACTGCCTTTAGCTTTTGCCATAAACTGATCAATCTGTGCTTTAACATATGCAGGATCAGAATTCTTACTGGCTTGCGTCTTTGAATTACTTGAAGCTTGAGGAAAACTATTGCTTTGTGCCAAACCCGGTTTTGTTATAATTCCTACTAATAATAATGAGACAAACAACCCATTTACCAGCTTACGCAATATAGAACTTGGGCTGAACATGGCATTATCCTTCGCTCCATGCGATAAGAGGATTGTTAAGATACGGTTGTTTTTGGCATCAATATTGGGGCCATGAAACACATTCAATTGATTACGTACCCACCTCAGTGCTGTCCAACCCCTCGTATCTTTGGCATTAATATTTGCTCCTCCATCAATCAGCAATTCTACAACATTGTCTGCAGAAGATATACAAGCAGATATCAACGGAGTGTACCCATTCTTATCTTTCGCGTTAATTTTAGCCCCTTTATCTAACAATAGTTCCACAATATTTCTATTCCCCTGAAAAGATGCTTCAATTAAAGCCGTATTTGCGTCATGATTCTTAAGATTAACGTCTGCACCATGATTTAAAAGGAACTTCACTACGTCTTCATTATTATATTTAGACGCATACATCAAAGGCGTCCAGCCAAATTGATCCTTCCCATTGATATTAACTCCGTGGGCGATATAGAATTTAACCTTCATAAGATCGCCTCGCCCCGCAGCCTCTCCTAATTCTTCAAAAGTTGACTGTTTGTTTGAAAGAATATTACTTTTCAACAGAAGATAAGATTTTTGCAAATATTTCTCCATGTTTTTATCATGGCTATCAACTTTTGGGACTATCTGGAAAAACCCGTCTTCATGCGAATTAATTTGCAGATTAATTAAAGTTTCTAGGATAATCGGAACATCTTTATTTCTAACTCCACCTTTGATATATTTCTTCAAAGCAAAAAACACCGTCTCATTATCATAGGGATTCAATAACCCAAGAAATAATTTTTGAGGGTCTTTCTCTGAGGATGTTCGTTTAATATCACTTTCAGTGCTGCCCAATGCTATGACCGCAGCAAGGCGGACATCGGGATTTGAATCTCCCAATAATTTAACTAGATGTGGAATAAGGGTTCTATCCGGCATTCCCCGTAAGCTTATTGCAGCTGCCGCTCGTACTGCAGGAATAGGAGAACTTAGCAAGCGCACCAACTTATTCCTAAATTCTGGTAACGGGGGGAAATTGGCCAAAGTTATAAAAGGATCGGTATTTGCTCCGCAATAGCTTTTCCCCTCCTCCCTTAATGCCCCTGGTCCTGGTTTAAAAATAGCTATTGAACCATCCGATCTTTTAATATACACATCAGTACTTTTAAGCAATGGGTATTTCCAATTAGCATCGACTACTATGGCATCTATGCGCCAATTTAAATTTTTAAGACTATCTCCAATATCTTTTACTAATTGATCTATTACTTCTTCGCCTCTGGCTTGCCACTGTTGATCGGAAGCTAGAGACGTTATTTCTTCTCCCTTTTGTTTATCAACAGAATATCCTGATATCGGCGCTGTCGAAGAAATAGTTAACGCATTACTTTGTGCTAAAACAGGTTCTGCTGTAGTCCCTGCTAATAATACAGCAGCAAGCGCTCCAGTTACGAATTTACGCAAAATGGGCCTGTTACTAGCCATGGCGTTATCAGCGAGACCTGTTTTTAACCGATAATAACTTTGTCGCAAAAACCCTTCCATGTCTTTATCGGGACTGGTCACCACAGGGACGGTCCTAATCAGATCATGGGCAACTTTTGATTTTGATAAAGCTGGTCTAAGATTCACCAAGGTCTCTAAAATAAATGGCATGTCATCATTTCTTACCCCTAATTTCAAATAACTTTCAAGGGCAGAAAAAACCTGATTATTCGAATATGGTAAAAGGATCTTACTCGGAAGTTTACGTCCATTTTCCTGAAAAGCACCAATTTCTACCTCAAACGCATTACTGCCTAATGCTATAACCCCCGCAAGCCGTACATCTGGATTAGGGTCTTTCAACATATTTATAAGATCCGGAATCAGGCTGGAACCAGGCATTCTTCGTAAAGCCACTGCAGCAGCAATGCGAACAGCTGGCGGATTAGATAAAGTTGTCAATTTAACCATCATTTTTCTATACTCAATATGGGAAGGAAAATTGGCTAAGGTAACAAAGGAATTAACCCTAGGCCCCATATAATTCTTTCCCACTTCAGCTACAACATCTGGTGAAATATATAAAATCCCCTTTGTCTTAGGCGTATCAATCATCACATCGGTACTTTTTAATAAGAAATACCCCTTGTCAGTCTTCTTAACATTCCCGACAAATAATAAGCCGTTAGTGTATGGGTTGTCATGTTTAATATCCTGCACTAATTCATTTACGATCTTTTCGCCTTGTTTTTGAGAAAGATGTTGATGATTTGACGTAGGCACATGCTTCTGATAATTAGCATATGCTGCCCCAGATGGCATCAATACAGTCAAAGAAATTGTCAATGCCAACAAAGTCCCGATTTTCCGCTTTGATAGCATAGCTTCATCATGAGTTCTGCTAAGAAAAGGTATACGCATTTGAGTCCCACCCGAAAAATACTTCCTCGGCACAACCTGCCCGTCAGGTGTTGGGCTTTCTTTAATATAGTTAAACGCCCCCTTCTTGTAGGCTTGGAGGTATCGATTATAAATCTGCTCTTTGACCGCAGGATCTTCTAAGTTGACCCCGGCAACCTTCTTCTTATTGGTGTAGACCGCATCCAAAAGGCCGTTTTGAATAGTTTCCTTATACCATTTAGCTAAGATCAGGGCTTGATAGATTTGGCGTAACGGCCCAAAATTCTTGCCGGTGTTGACTTCTTTTTCAATTTCCGGAAGGACGATTTGACGGACGATTTGTGAAGCAAAGGTATGAGTGTCATTTCCCTCCCCCTGGTGGGGAGGGTTAGGGCGGGGGGAATTATTCTTCCCCAATGCTAAATAATCCTCATCCAACATCACCTTTAAAGTTGATTGGGTAACATAAGCAGCATTCACATTTTCAAACACCTGCGCCTGATCAGGCAATATCCATACCTTATTAAAGGTGTTAACAGGAACATTAGTTGTGCCAAACTGCACTTGGGCTTTTGCGTATACCCTGCTCCAGAATTCTTTGCCTAAATCTCTCTCCGGATAAATTAGAGAAGCGGTCAACTGCTTGAGGATATAGTCTTGGGCTAGTAAATCCCGTCCCAAATCCGTTTGGCCTAAAGCTTGAGGGACCATGCGGTCTTTTTCATAAGGTGATAAGTTGACCCACAGATCACCTTCGGGGATGGTCAGTCCGACTAAAAAATATTTAACTAATTGATTGGCTTGATCTTTAACTGCCGCGGTGGCCTGCGGGCCGCGGCCGGTATCAATGATAAATTGAAACTCAAGCGGTTTTTGGGGATTGACGATCAGTCCTTTTAAGGTCAAAGGCGCAAACGGTGCGGAAACCCCCACCATTGTCCCGGGCACGGGAAGTTGATTAATGCTAAAGTCCTGAGCATGGGCATATTGGAAATTACTAAAAATAAAGGTAAGACAAACAAACGAAGCAATAAAACGTTTAAACATTATTTGTCCTTTTTGGACTTCCCTGCGCCCCCTCTTTGGGATAAAGACAGGGAACTTAATGGGAAGCTAAGAAAAATTTATAATGAATAGATTAGAGAAAGCGTTACCTTACTAAAAGGTAACACATATTTTAGGGTTGTCAAACTCGGGGGCGCCTAATCAAGATTAGACAACATATTGGGGGATATACATTTACAACGCATCCAAAAAAATCTTTATTCTTTTATAAAATTAATCTCTCGAAAATTCCACAGGACTCATCCGAAGCCGAAAATTCTAAAAAGTCGGGAAGGCCGGATTTGAACCGGCGACCTCTTCGTCCCGAACGAAGCGCGCTAGCCAACTGCGCTACTTCCCGAAAGCTACCATAAACTAATCAGAATTACATCTAGAAAGGCTTCGGGAGATGTGTAAACTTCCACAATTCTTTTTTAGGAAAGTTTACCTTCCGTTTGCGCTTCCTCAGACTTTAAAAGAACAACCTTCAGAGATCAATAGAGAAAAATTTCGAGAGATGTGCAAACCTCCTTAATTCTTTCCCAGAAAGTTTGCCTTCCGTTTGCCCCCCGAATTCAGAAATAATTTTTTTTAGAAAGGCTTCGGGAGATGTGGAAACTTCCACAATTCTTTTTTAGGAAAGTTTACCTTCCGTTTGCGCTTCCTCAGACTTTAAAAGAACAACCTTCAGGGATCAATAGAGAAAAACTCCGGGAGATGTGCAAACCTCCTTAATTCTTTCCCAGAAAGTTTGCCTTCCGCAGGCCGTCTTGCCTTCCCGAATATCTTTGTTGTTATACAAGGGCGATATTTTATCATCCTGAAGGCTCGCGGTCAACAACCATAAACTTATATTCTCTTCAACTCCGTAGGGTTATTGCCCCCTCTTTCCATCGGCTGACCCAAGGAAATTCCTAAGGTCCGTTACTGGCTGAATATTAATGATTACCGGCACAAAGCCGGGGGCGTTTTGAAGTTGCGCTAGCTTAGCAGGATCAAGATGGAACTTGATTCCTCCAGCGTTATTTTGTGTTTGTAAATTCATGCCGGCAGAGCTTAAGTCAATACCACCTTTATAAATTTCCGATTCACCATTTCCCATATTAACATTTTTATTCATCGCATTTAAAGGAGAATGTATCCCCTCAAAAGATAATTCATCGGTTCCCAACGCATCCATCGCCGCATCCTGCATTTTCTGTAGATCAAGACCGGAAGCCTGCAATTTATCGAACGTGCCATAAACAGCCTTGGGCTTAAATTTCTCTAAGATCCCCGTGACGTCGTCTTCCAATTTTCTTTTCTTTCCATTCTGATGGACTTCATTGCTCGAGGCAACCCCAATGATCACCAATATTCTTTGCCCTTCTTGGTTATAAGACTTTACATACACCCTCAATTCGACAGACCCTTGACCTGCCAGGCGCAACCGATAAAGTCCCGGATAATCAGGATACATATAAGCAGGGGCCTCCAGGCTGTCAGCCAGAACATTATTGATCCTATCGATGATCTTCCTTTGATTGGCTGGATCGTCCCATGCCTTAGTCAGCAACCCCGTCTTGAAAGTATAAATGGGGTTTAATGGAAACCCACCAGACGGAAAAACGTCCTCCCCGTCAATAACATCCTCATCTTCCAGCCTGTTGCCCCTTTGAAGGGACTCAAAGTACTCTGCAGGGGTCGAAAAAGGCGCTATGACTTCGGAGAGAAGACCGTCCGGCAAGGCCAATGATTCAACGATGTCATAAAAACTGTCCAGATCAGGCCCTGCTATATCCGTCCTTATTCTCAGCGTTGTCCTGACCCTCCCTACCAGCGCATTGCTAAAGGCCTTCGTTTTTTGCCTTTCTTCTTTCATTTTTCTGCCGTCGGCATCCGGCTGGTGCTCCGGGGATGTCTGCCCAGAGAGTTCTGGCTCTGTTGCCTGCGGGGCTTGCCAAGGTGGTCCTTCCATAAGATCTTCAATTGTCTGGGACAGCTGGGGCATGCCTGCTCCACGATCTTCCTGCGTTGATAACCCCATTTGCCTGGCCCTTGGATCCCATTGGTTAAAAGCATATCCGATTCCGGAATAGACCGCCCATGCAACCGACAAGCCCACAATTTCCATGCCCATCCGAATCTTTTCTTTCCTAAAAATATTATTCATTTCGCCAGAAAGGGTCCTCCTCAAAAATTCTCTTTTGATAATACCCTCTTTTTCTTTCTTTGACCCTTTAAGCGCTCTTTGCAAAAAAAACCAATCATTAAAAGGCCCCGTTCCTTTTGACATGATCATTTCTATACAATCATCAACATAAGCAAAAGCAAGGGCATTCGCCGTCTCCGTATTGCCATTGGCTATTTTATAATATAAGAAAGATCCCATCCTGGCCAATACCGAAATGACTATGACTAGTTCTATTATAGTAAAAGCCAGATTATGGGACCTGTCTGACAAACCCGGGACTCCTTTTATTAATGGCACCGACTACCCCATGACAATTAAACCCTGAAACAAATATTATCCATCGCACAACTTTGCTGTCCACTCTTAAAAATGAATTTCGGTTCTCAACATAAAAACGCTGGCATTCTTGATGGCATTGTTACCGTTTGGATGTTGGACATATTGAATATCAGGCTGCAAAAAAATATTATCTTTGATTTTAATTTGATACGTCCATTCATACGTTGTCTCATCTTTATCCTGACCTGTTACTGCGCGCAATTTATTGCTAATAGCAGCATTGGTCAAAGCAACCCCTGTTACGTCCTTGGGACGGCAAGGTATAAGTCCAGTATAATTAAGTCCGCCCGCAAAAGAATCTTGTATTGTATTACGGTCTTCGGGTGCGCCACCGCCAAAAAAGAATACATTAAGCCCCTGGCTCTCATTGACTTGAAACACCCTCTGGTCAATCATAGCGTATGCCCCATAATTGTCGTCGTATAAGAGCGGATTGCCGCTAGAATCAAGAGAAGAAACATCCTGCACATCTTTGCTGTTATACCAAAAACCTCCTTTAAAGGTTCCCGCCAACCCTTCAGCTATAGGCAATTTATAATGATACTGCCCTTCTTCAATGCTCAAAAGGCCTTCTCCATCACCGAAATGAGTACTATGGGCGTTAATATCGCTATTTAAAGGATTACCTTGAAACAATCCCGCTAAAAAATCGAAATGTTCATTAGGAGAATATTTAAACCTTACTGCCGGGACAGGCTCGGGATAGACCGCATCACTATAATTGTTGAACCACATAGAAGGCAGAAGATTAAGAGAGCTATTGATATAAAGATTGCCTGAATCACTGACTAAAAATTCCGAACCCAGGTCAACTATACCAAATTTTATTGATAATTTATTATCAAAAAAACTTTGGCTGTACCATCCCTCATAAATACGGCTTGAACGGGTAGCTTCAATGTCGCTGACAATTTGTAAATCACCGACCATATGGTCAGTCGTCGGTTTTAAACCGCCATGCGCATTTAAAACATCTAAATGGACCAGTCCCCCTTTAAGAAGTCCCGCTTTTTCCAAATCAAATTCACTGACAAAATCAAACCGCCCAAGCCAGGTATTATTATCAATAAGGCCCCCTTTATAAATACTGGCATAATCTTCAATGACATAAGGATCAAACGTAAGTCCTTTAGATGCCAAAAATTCTCTTTGACTCTTAAAAAGAACACCATCATCGGCGAAAGAAAAGCTAGCAGATAAGAAAAGAATAACTATAAGAGGCAAAGGAATATTTCTCACAACTCTCCCTTTTTATGCTTGAAGATATGGGAAGCCATCGTCTATAATTTAACCCTTGGTTAATATTCCCTTCATGAAGCGAGTTGTAGAACTTGATTCTTTTTATCATCATAAACGACTTTGGCAAAGCATTTTTATTGGATTTTAATCAACGATAAAAAAAAGAGGATTATACGTTTCCTTTAACAAGGGCATTCTCCTTTATGCCCAAAAATTGACGCAAATTTATTATCGGCTGGATATTGATAATGACAGGCACAAAACCAGGGGCATTTTGGAGTTGCTGGAGCACGGCAGGGTCAAGATAAAACTTAATCCCTCCATTAACATCCCCGCCCTTCACGTTGTCATTCCCGCGAAAGCGGGAATCTTCTACTTTAGTCTGTAAATTCATATTGACAGGGCTAAAGTCTATACCGCCATTTTCTTCCCCTAACCCTCTTAAGGCAGGATCATTTAAATCCTTTTCAATTTCTCCAAAATATAAAATAAAAGAATCATCTACCGTTCTGTAATCAGCAATTAAATGCTTATCGATATAAACACCCCAGCCTTTTTGCCAATCTTCATCAATGGGCTTTATAATAACGTCCTTATTCTTATTATCAATACCAAGATTAAACCTCTTTTTATTAAACACAAACCTCCCCTTATTTTCCGTTCGCCGCTTTATTTCCAAGACTATAAACTTATCATTCTTATAAACAGCGATCAACTTATCACCTGTATAAACACCCCAGCCTTTTTGCCAATCTTCATCAATAGGTTTTAAAATAACGTCCCTATTCTTATAATCACTACCCAGATTGAACCTCTTATTATCATACATAAACCTCCCCTTATATTCCGTTTGGCGATTTACTTCTGCCATCATTGACTGATCTGACTGATGGTTTTCGGTCAATGAAGGGCCGTTTTCTTTTTTTTCTGTTGCATCGTTAAGCTTTTGATTATCCGGGAGTTTCTGGTACAAATGATCAAAAAGACTCCTTTTCCGATCAGCCCGGTACCAACCACCCAGCGACAAAACCTGAAAATACCGCCTGATTAAATAGCTCTTATCTCGTATTATTTCCTCATTCACATCCTCAAACATATCAGTATTAACCAAATAAGCGGACCATAAATCCTTATTTACTCGCTTTAGCATGACCTTAGAAATATTTTTGAATTCATGAACAAATATCCCATTCTTAATAAGAATATCTAAAAGTTTAGCAACCGCATTAATCTGTCCCGAATTTAGCGCCCCTTTTTCTTGAACAATGCTGTTAACATCCACACCTTTAAGCTTTTGAAAATGGAAATAATAATATCCATTTTTTGTTACTCCTTGACCTGAAAGCACCTTGGGAACAACACCTTTTTCCCCCAGCGTTCTAATTATTCCTATAGGATAAGTCTTTTCAAAATCTTTTGTTTTCATGACCCTGATAGTTGAATAATCATCGAAATCATATATCCAACTATTTATTCCTTCCGAGATCAACTTTAAAAAACGGGCTTTTCCCCTTTTACCCTTAATAACAAGCGTTGTTGTATCAGGATTAAAATCTAAATCTTCACTATGTATCATCTCCTGATTTTGAAGACCAAACTGCACGCTGTTTCCTTGTAAAAGTTGCGCCGAGAGCCGTTTTTTCAAATATTTTACAATATGCCCGTCTGGATCTGCTTTTTTCCACATTGTTTCAAAATCTACGATATAGCTATCAATAGCTTCAGCTCTGAACCTGACCCTCTCTAAATAATCAAAATCTACCAAAAAAGCACCTAAAGGGGCCCCCGGATGCGTACGTCCTAACATAATGTTATTTATATAAAAATCATCATCGACTATATTCTCCTCGATAAGAATATCTACAAGTCTTTTAACTGCTTCTATCTCTACATCATCCAACTTCCCTTTTCTTCCTATCAACTCTTCCACATTTTCTCCCTGAACCTTTTCAAGATGCAGATAAAAATTACCTTCTTTTGTTCTGCCCGGATTAGATAATAAACGCGGACTGGCGCCTCTCTGCCCTAATAAACTAATAATTTCAAGCTGTTTGGGACTATATTCTAAAGATTTATCTTTTAGAACTCGAACAACCGAATCTCCTAAATCAAAAATGTCGCTATTTTCTCCTCCTTTATTTATCGGTTCAAAGATATCTGTTTTTCTTTCCTGCAGCCTTTTGACAACAAGTATTTTCCCCGCGGAATCATACGCTAAGGAGTGACCATTAGCGAACGAAGAGTCGGACATCATCGCGGCATCTATTCTTTTAGTCCCTAACACTTTTCCTGTATTGGGGCCGAAACTTCTAGGAAGAGCCTGATCAGGATTGTTTAAAAAACCAGCGTCTTCGATAGCATTCAAAAGCACTTTCACCCGCTGGGACTGCTGTAAACCCTTTAGCCCCTGGATAATCTCTTCGACGCTCTGTTTCTTGCGTTTTTCAAATTTTACAAAATCAATCTGATTGGCAGGAACACCCCAAAGGCCCGCCGCCAAACTGAGACTGTCCGTCGTGATTGCATAAATCTTCCGAAGCGCATCGACAACCCGTTGCGCAGAAAGATCATTGATCTTCCTTACCCAGTACTTTTTGAACGCGTTACTTCCATGCAACATGAATTTCTGTGAACTGCTCGATGAATCATAGTAACTAAACTCAAAATCATAATAGATATATCTTTTCTTCCCTCCTAGATTCAAAACGATTACGTTATATGGAGAGCCTACATTGAAATCAATATCATGATCCCCTGAGAACTGTAAGTAGACCAGACCGGCCTCCAACCCGGACGATCCTGAATCATTAAGGTCCGCAACAGTCATATCATTGATATCGGCTGCCAAATAAGCAGCCGTTTCTCCTCGCCGATTACGCCAATACTTTGCAATATCAGGATTATTCAGATAATCTTCACCCTCGACTCTAAAAACTTTAGGAAAATTTACCCCGGTCTGTCCCGCAATCCAGCCATTAATCAGCCTTTGCCAGACACGCCCTTTCTCATTTACATAAAGGTAATATCTCTTCCCATCCTTGCTGGCCGGCCAGGTCTTTGCAGTCCTGGTTTCTCCTTGCACAGTCACACCGCTCATCGTTGTGCTATTTATTGCAGGCGATCCTTGATTACTTTGGGATATATCCACAATGACCTTCATTGCACGATTAAATTCAGTAATCTTATTAATAGCTGCACTTACTTGTGCTGGATTAGCAGCTGTCATAGCCGCCTCTCTAAAATTGGTACCCTCAAAAGCCAGGTTAACCCCTCCGGAAAAATACTTTCTTGGCATGGTTTCTTGAGTTGTTGAAGCAACACCCTCTTTAATATAATTAAAAACACCTGTTTTAAACGCCCTTAAATATTTCTGATATATCCTCTCTTTTTCTTGCGGATCATCTACACTAACGCCGGCTACTTTATTTTTATTTGCATAAACTTGCGATAAAATACTTTCCTTAATTTTATTTTTGTACCAAGTCGCTAGAATAAGCGAGTTATAAATTTGGCGTAATTTAGCGAAATTCTTGTTTTCATTGACTTCTTTGGTCAATTCAGGAATGACAATCTCACGGACGATTTGGGAGCCTAGGGCATTGGTTTCCTGATATGGTAAGGCTGACGGAGATTGCCCTGGGGCGCTTTCACCTTCTGCCCTAGATTTGCTTGGCAACGTGCTTGGGAACACGTCCCCAAATGCGGGGACATGTCCCCTGGTTGGCATTTGGTGCTTCTCAAATGAAAGATAATCCTGTTCCAACATTACTTTTAATTTCGATTCCACCACATATGCAGTTCCTGCTTTAGCATTTTCATAGACCACAGCTTTTTGGGGTACTATCCAAACTTTATTAAAGGTATTGACCGGAATATCCGTTGTCCCGTACTTCTTAAATGCTTCTTCGTAAATACGTTTCCAAAACTTTCTACCTGTTTCATCTTCCGGATAAATTAAAGAAGCCGTTATCTGCTTGAGCATATAGTCTTCAGCCAATAAATCACGGCCCATTTCTGTAAGCCCAAATGAATTAGGGATGATTCGGTCCTTTTCGTAAGGACTTAGGTTAACCCATAAGTCTTTCTCAGGAATGGTCAAACTGGCGAGAAAATATTTAATTAATTTTGTGGATTCAATTCGTAATTCCTGTTCGTTTTGCGTTGGGTTCTCTCCCTGGGATGCTTTTACATTCAACCCTGACTCGCTTGGCAACGTGCTTGGGGACACGTTCTTTGTTTTTCTATTTTGAACATGTCCCCTGGTCGGCATATCTCCTTTGTCCAAAATAAAATCAAACCGAAACGGATCATCAGGATGGACCTTAATCCCTTTAAGTATGGGAGGATCAAGCGGCGGACTTAAATGGACCATGACCCCGGGTGCGGGCAATCGAAAATCTTGAGCTCGGGCCATTGGCACAGGGCCAAATGTATTAGCCAAAAAAGCTGTTAAAATAATTATATGGACACATGGGGCTCTCATAGTATAAATATGCAATATAAATAGACTAAAAGCAAGCGTGAGAGGAAAACTCGCGGGAATCTAAATGCAGAAAATTTTGAGGCCCTTATTGCTAATCTTTGTAAATAATGTTAATTTAAATAAAAAAAGGTAATAAATGAAAAAAAAAGGGTTTACCCTCATTGAGATCATCGTTGTTTTGATTATCCTCAGTATTTTATCGACTTTGGCTTTCTCGTCATATTTTAACTGGGTTACGCGTTCGAATGCTGCTGAGGCTGCACTTGCTTTAAAACAATATGCAGATGCTTTTGACGCCGCTCTTTATGTACATGGAGCCTATGGGCTTGAAGGCACTGGAGGCTATTGTTCGCCGCCTAGCGTTCCAACCCCATCCTCACCTAATTTTATTTATAGTCCGCCACCCCCTTACGGCTGCGTTATAAATACGAATCCTTACTTAACGTATTACTACATACTTACCGCAACTATTACCCCCGGTGATGGTCAAGGTCCAGGAAATTATCAAAATCCGTGCTCTTCATGGCCTAGCTCTGGTTTCACTATCGGCCTTTCCGATAGTACCGTATATCTTTGTCGAAATCTTGACAGCACACGTAATATAATTGGTACCGGAATTTACAGCGGCATGTTCTAAATTTTTTTAAGGAGTCAAATAATGAAAAAAAAAGGATTTACACTCATCGAAATCATTATCGTTTTGGTTATTCTCGGTATTCTAGCGGCTATTGCTTTCTCGTCATATTATAGCTGGGTTAAGCGTTCGAAAGCTGCTGAGGCCGCGGCTACTTTAAAAAGTTACGCAGATACTATTGAGGGCATCTTTTTTAAAAATATAATCATAAACAACGGGGATTTTAGCAGTGCCTATACTCAAGCAAACAACCTCCCAATCCCTACTTCACCTAATTTTACATATTTTTACGGTGGCTCAGACATATCTCCTAACCCTCCATATACGTACGACTACTTAATTACGGCAACTATTCGCCCCACTGATGGCCAATTCGGCACAATAACTTTTCCAAAGGTGTGTACCGATGGACAAAACCAGACCGCTTTTGGGAATAGTACTATATTTCTTTGTCGAACTATGGACGGAACACGTTTTTTAATTGGTTCTGGTGTTTTCAATGGCGTATTTTAAATTTTCTAAAGTGGGAGCTAACGAAAAAGAAGGGGTTACCCTCATTGAGATCATCGTGGTTTTAATTATCGTCGGAATTTTAGCGGCTATAGCTTTGCCGTCATATTATAGCTGGATTATGCGTTCGAAAGCTGCAGAGGGGGCACTTATTTTAAAAAATTATGCGGATAGTGCGGAAGGCTACCTTATAACGCATAATTGCAATATTACGTCTACGAGCTTGCCGCTACCTTATTCCCCTAATTTTGTTTGGGGATCATTCAGTTCCGGCTCCGGCGGCTCATCGTGTACGTACATGATTTCTATAGCTATTAACTCTGATGTTGGGGTGTCTTCAAATATTAGTTGTCCTTTTGGCGGTTCGTTTCCTATGCCTGCTAACAGCATAGCACTTTGTCGAAATACAGACGGTTCACGTAAATTAATTGGTACCGGAGTTTTCGAGGGTATGTTTTAGGTTTTCTTAAGGAGTCAAATAATGAAAAAAAAAGGATTTACCCTCATTGAGATCATCGTTGTTTTGATTATCCTCAGTATTGCATCGACTTTAGCTTTATCTTCATACTTTAGCTGGATTGCGCGTTCAAATGCCTCTGAGGCAACGCTTAATCTAAAAAGTTACGCAGATTCTTTAGACGGCTATTTTTATGGGCATGGGTCAGACCCACACAATCCTTTCGCTTGTAATACGAATGTTCTGACAGCTCCTTCTTCATCGAATTTTACATATAATATTGACGGCAATTCAACCTCCTGCATGGCGCAAACGAATCCGTTATATTCGGTTGAATACATAGTTACGGCAACTGTCACTCCTGGTGACGGGCAGGGAAGCCGTACTGGTCGGCTGACATGTCCTAAATCTTACTTTTCTTTCGATTGGCCGGATAGTTCTATAGTAATTTGTAGAAATTTTGATGGTACTCGGACTTTTCTTGGCAGTGGGATATTCGAAGGTATGTTTAGTGCGGGTCTCCCTTCATAACAGCAAGGCCCCTAAATTTCTTTAATCCCAAAGCCAATTTGCGCCTCAGCTACCAGTTTCTCACCGACATGGGCTTGGCATTTGATAAAGCCGGCTTTGGGCAATAACTTAACACTAGAAGCTTCAATGATCAGCTGGTCACCGGGGATGACCGGATGATGAAAACGGGCCTCAGTCTTGGCCAGATAATAAATAAAATCTTTGCCCTGCAAATTCTTGCTGTAATAAAAATAAACACAGCCGGCCTGCGCCATAGCTTCAATGATCAAAACACCGGGCATCACCTTTTCGTCGGGAAAATGTCCCCGGAAATAATGCTCATTGACAGACACATTCTTGACAGCAACCAGCTTTTCATTAGGCCGGCACTCCAAGACCCGGTCAATCATCAAAAAAGGGAAACGATGCGGAATAATTTTCTGAATGTCGGCAATTTCTAATCGCATAGGGACTCCTCAACTTTTATAAATTAAAAAGATATTTTGCTAGAATATCTGTTTCGATATTGACACAATCCCCTGTCTTTTTGCCCCCTAAAGTCGTGACTTTAAGGGTATGGGGGATCAAATACACTTCAAAATAATCTTTACCTGTCTTACCGATGGTGAGGCTTATGCCGTCAACAGTTACTGAAGCTTTAGGCGCAAAATATTTGCGGTTCTCTTGTGTCATTCCGAGGCGAAAGGCCACCCAGTTCTTTTCATGGACAATATGCTTGATAACCGCCACCTCATCCACATGCCCGGTCACAAAGTGTCCGCCCAAACGGCCGCCTACCTTTAACGCCAGCTCCAAATTCACATGACCCCCAACACCTAAAGACCGCAAGGAAGTTCTTTCAATGGTTTCTTTCATCAAGTCGAAAGTTGCCACCGTTGCTTTTTTAGAAGTAACAGTCAGGCAAACGCCGCTGACAGAGACACTATTACCCACTCGAATATTTTTAGCTAACGGCCCCAGATCAATGCCAAAGACCAATAAATTCTTTTTGGAATCAATTCTCTTGATTGTGCCGATTTGTTCAATGATGCCGGTAAACATGTGGATACCCTTGGATTAAAATATCTTCGTTTATCTTATCAAAAATCATATCCTTAAGATAGACCATTTCGTTCAAAGTTTTGGATTTAAGCCCACGCACACTCTGTAATCCCTCGCCCATAATTTTAGGTGCCATATAGATCATCATTTTATTGACCAGATTTCGTTGTAAAGCCTCTCCCACAACGGCGGCGCCCCCTTCAATAAGTACGCTCGTGGTCTTGCTTTCACCCAAGAATTTTAAAACCCATTTTAAATCAATTTTACCGTTATAAAGAGGCGCTTTGATCATCCGGGCCTTTATTTTTTTTACTATTGGCTTGTGTGTAAACACAAAAACGTCTTCGGGGATAACCCCCTCAAATAATCTGGCGTCTGGAGGTGTTTTGCCATGAGTATCCAAAATAACTTTTTTAATGCGTTTGGCCGGAAGGGTCTTTAATTGGGGATCATCTTTAAGGACCGTATTGATGCCGACCATAATAGCGTCAAAACCGAATCTTAAACGATGCGCGTAATCACGCGCATGTGTCGAAGTGATCCATTTGGAAGAGCCATCCAAAGCGGCAATCTTCCCGTCGATCGTTTGGGCAGTTTTAGCGGTCACAAAAGGCAGGCCTGTGGTAATCCAAAAGTTAAATGCTTCATTTAAACGCGTTAACTCATCAGCCAGCAGGCCTTGTTCAACTTCTACACCATGCCGTTTTAAAAACTTCAAAGACTTGCCATTATTCAGTCTGTTTGGATCTATGGCGCCAACAATTACCTTTTTAATCCCGGCCTTCACAATAGCTTGAGTGCATGCTGGTGTTCGCCCCAAATGACCACAAGGTTCAAGGGTCACATAAAGAGTCGCTCCACGAGATTTAGCGCCTGCCTTTTTTATAGCATCGACCTCAGCATGATCAGTCCCGCAATAATGATGATACCCTTGAGCGACAATCTTGCCGGACTTGACTAAAACGGCCCCCACCATAGGATTAGGCGATGTCCTGCCCCAGCCTTGCAAGGCCTGCTCCCAGGCGCGGTTCATAAAATCAAGGTCGTTGTTCATTTAGAATAACTTTCAAGCTCGGGCTTGACGTAGCTGTTCAACCACTTCTATCGGCACGGTTTTTTTCCCGACATAGTTATAAGTTTGTGTTTTGCCGTGAAAATCTGAACCGCCGGTGGCTATTAGGCCGTTTTTTTGAGCAATGCGTTCATAAAATTTAGTAACGGTACTCGTACAATTCGGATAATATACTTCCAAACCTTTTAAGCCGGCGGCAACAAAAGGAGGGATCAATTCGTCTTTTTGAGTCAGCATCGGATGCGCCATCACCGCCACACCGCCTGAACTTCGAATCAGCTCAATGGCTTCAAAAGGTGTCTGCTTATATTTGGGGGCATAACCAGGACAACCGGGGCCTAAATATTTTTCAAAAGCTGACTTGATGTTTGAGACCCAGCCTTTTTGTTCCAGTAATATTGCCAAATGCGAGCGCCCTACTGCCCTGGACCGAGTCAACGCGCAAACTTCTTCAAATTCAATATTATTAATCCCGACACCCTTGAGGTTCATTATCATCCGTTTCATGCGCTCCATACGCGCGTCTAAAAAAACATCGATCTTTTCAACTAGCGGCCCTTTTTGATAATCAATAAAATAGCCCAGGATATGGATATCACAATTTTCATATTCCGACGATAATTCAATGCCAGGGACAACTTCAAAGGCGTGGGGCCCGGCCGCCTCAATGGCCGGCTCAATGCCTTGAACAATATCATGATCGGTAATGGAGATACAGGAAAGCCCTGCCTTGAGCGCTTGGTCAACGACTTCCTGAGAAGACAAAGAGCTATCGGAAAAATTAGTATGTATGTGCAGATCTGCGAGGCCGTTCATGATTAATTTTGCGGCTCGACTATTTCTTTCTTGTGGATCTTGTCAAGGATGCCGTTGACAAATTTACTGGATTCCAAATCGCCGTATTTTTTCGCTAATTCCACCGCCTCGTTAATAGCTACTTTCGGAGGGATATCCGCGGTGTGCTGTAATTCATAAAGGCCAATGCGCATGACATTGCGGTCTATGATGGCCATCCGTTTGATTTGCCAGTTGGTGGCATAATCAGAAATTTTACGGTCAATATCCTGGATATGGCCGTTGATGCCGGTGGCCAGCAGATTGGCATAGGAGATGATCTCCTGGTCTTTGGTCTCTTCGGCTTCCCAATAAGAATCTACCACAGCTTCCATCGGACGCTTGGTAATGTCAAACTGGTATAAAATCTTTAAAGCGTGTTCGCGAGCGAGTGTGCGACGTCTCATATTTTATTTAAAAGAGCGATCATCTCCAAAGCAACGCGGGCAGAATCACGGCCTTTATTATTACTGCTTTTCCCATTGGAACGTGCCTGGGCCTGCTTGACCGTGTCCGTTGTCAATACCCCCATAATCACCGGTTTTCCTGTAATAAGGGCAGCTTGCATGATACCACGGGCACATTCATTAGACACCACTTCAAAATGATAGGTTTCTCCCCGTATGACTGCGCCTAAACAAATGACAGCATCGATATCTTTTCTTTCGGCAAGCTTCAAGGCCGTAAGCGGGACTTCAAACGAACCAGGCACCCAGACAGCAGTAATCTGATCATCCCCCAAACCCTGACGCCGTAATTCGAGCAAACAGGCGTTTAGCAATCCCTTTGTGATGAACTTATTAAAACTTGCGGCAACAATAGCAATGCGGGGCTTGTGCTTTTTTATGCTTTTTTTAACAGTGGCCATAGGGCACATGGTGATCCTGTCGAACTATTAAAGAATGTGGCCTAATTTATCTTTTTTAGTCTTTAAATAATGTTCATTGGTAGAATTATGCGGAATTTTGATGGCTACCCGCTCAATGACTGAAAGGCCATACCCCTCAAGACCTACAATTTTACGGGGATTATTGGTCAATAAACGGATCTCCTTGACCCCCAAATCCACCAAAATCTGCGCGCCAATGCCATAATCACGCAAATCCGCGGCAAAACCCAGCGCATGGTTAGCTTCAACTGTATCCATGCCTTCATCCTGCAAATTATAAGCTTTGAGCTTATTGACCAAACCAATACCGCGGCCTTCATGCTGGCGAATGTAAAGGACAATACCTTTTCCCGTATCATTAATAATCTTCATGGCCGCTTTTAGCTGACCATTACAGTCACAGCGCAATGACCCAAAGATGTCTCCTGTCAAACATTCTGACTGGGCACGCACCAAAACCGGCTTTGCGTCACTTATGTCCCCTTTGACCATGGCAATATGGATAACACTGTCAACCAAAGACTCATAAGCCACCATCCTGAATTCGCCATATTCAGTAGGCAGTATCGCTTCTTCAACGCGCTGGATTAATTTTTCAGTCTTGCGCCGATATTCGATTAAACTATCAATGGTGCAAATTTTTAATTTATGCTTTTGGGAAAATTTGATCAAATCCTGAGTACGGGCCATGGTGCCGTCATCATTCATGATCTCACAAATAACACCGGCCGGATAAAGTTCAGCCAAACGCATTAAATCAACGGAAGCCTCGGTATGCCCGGCACGTACCAGCACCCCTCCCCGACGGGCTCGCAAAGGGAATAAGTGGCCGGGTGTGACTAAATCGCCGGGCGTTGATTTAGGATCGATCAGGACATTGACTGTTTTCGAGCGGTCCGCGGCTGAAATACCGGTGGTGACACCATAAGCCGCATCAACAGACACTGTCCATGCAGTATTACAACGCTGATGCTTGGAATTCAAATCATCTTTCATCGGATGCAGGTCAAGGTCATTCAGGCGATTATCTTCCATGGGCACACAAATAAGCCCCCGGGCTTCCCTGGCCATAAAGTTAATGGCGTCCGGGTTGATAAACTGAGCGGCAATGAGAACATCCCCTTCATTCTCACGGCCTTCATCGTCCATCACAATAACCATGCGTCCGGCTTTTAGATCTTGTAAAATTTCTGAAATAGAATTAAACATCTTTGTCTCCTCATTCAGTCCCATCAACAATTAAACTTTTTTTGCCTTGCTAAGTACCGGAAAGTATATGCCAGAAAATAGGCCTTGTCAATCGAATTCCCCGTCTCTATAATGATTTTTGACAACCTTTCATGTTCATAAAGAAATGTTCGTATCATTGCGGCGGGTGGCTCGGAATTGATGTTCAGGGGCGCACGGTGACTGCCCAATAGGGCGATTAAGGGCAACCACCCTTCTGGACGCTGATAGGGATGCCCTCGAATTAGGAGCAACTGAACATCGAGGCCGAGCCAGGCCCCGCTTCATTGTTAATAATATGCGTATTGAACAAAAAGTATTTAAAAAATTTACCCAAAGGGCCCAAACATTAGCCATAGCGGAATCCTGCACTGGCGGCCTTATAGGGGACCGCTTGACTAATATTGCAGGCGCATCAGCTTTTTTTTTATTGGGAATAATTGCTTATGATAATGCAGCTAAAACAAAATTACTTGGAGTTCCTTCTTCCCTCTTTGAAACACATGGAGCTGTCAGCAAACCGGTAGCTTCTGCCATGGCCCAAGGTGTTCGTAAGTTGCTTAAAACCGATTATGGCCTGAGCGTAACCGGCATTGCCGGCCCGGGTGGCGGCAGTAAAACCAAACCCGTAGGATTAGTTTTTATTGCAGTCAGCACCAAACAAAAAACCTCTGTTAAAGAATTTCTCTTTAAAGGCACCCGCCTTGCTGTTAAAAATCAAGCTTGCCAAACAGCTCTAAAAATGCTGGCCAAGTGAATTACATCAGGTATAATAATCCCTTATGAATATTGCTCAACGCCTACAACGTAGTTTTAAACCGCGCTTTGCCGTCATTTATCCATTTGGTCTTTTCGTCATGTTTTTCTGTTCGCTGGACGAAGCTTCCATCAGAGCAGGCATCGGCTTTATTATCGCGGGTGCACTCATCCGACTGTGGTCTAACGGCTATGCCATTAAGAATGATAAATTAACCAGCTCAGGGCCTTATGCCTTTGTGCGTAACCCGCTCTATCTTGGCACCTTCCTCATCGCAACAGGTTTTGTTATTGTGTTAAAAAGTGACCCCCGCTGGTTAGAATGGACCATAGGCGGCATGTTTTTATTGGCGTTATGTTTTGTGTATTACCGTACCATAAAAGATGAGCAAGACATGCTGTTGGCGAAGTTTGCAAATGCTTACAGTGATTATTGTAAAAAAGTTCCTGCCATGGTCCCTTGCCTCGTGCCTTATAACAAAGGAGAAAAATGGCCTTTTAATTTGCAAAGGCTCATCAACAGCAAAGAACACAAACCTGTATTCTGGATCTTTATTCTTTTGGTAATTTTCCACATAAAAACACGCATCCTTATTGAACACAAAGCCCTCAATGACGCCTCCTGGAACCTGGTGACGGCCGCCCTTTTTCTCATCATCATCGACGCCGCCTACGAGTTCAACAAGAAGAAATTCCAGCCCAAAGCATAAATCCGTTCTTTTTTATTCATTAGACACATAAATAGAATTATTAATAAAGATTATATGTCCATGCGTCAACGATGGACAGCAATTGTATATTCGGAACATTCAGGGATTTTTCGCCAAATGTCTGCGAGGATTTACGACAAAAGTGTTCCAAATGAAGAGAAACTTTAGAACATTTTTGTTGTAAACCGAAGCAGACGGCGAAAATATCCCGTTCCGAATATACAATTGCTGTCCATCGAAGTTGCGTAAATTAAATTAGCCCAGTAAATAAAAAAGCCCCGTTATTGCTAACGGGGCAAAATAGGCAAACAGAGAATTATTAATTGCGGCGGCTGAGTTTAGATAAGAGGCGCAGGATCTCCATATAAAGCCAGATCAGGGTCACCATCAAGGCAAAAGCGCCGTACCATTCCATATATTTTTCCAGACCCTCGCGGGAAGCTGATTCAATCAAGTCAAAATCCAGCACCAGGGACATGGAAGCTATGCCAACCACAAATAAACTAAACAAAATTCCCAGCGGACCACCGCCATTGATAAATCCCGGAGGATGAATACCAAACATGGAAGCGATCCATACGACCGCATAAAACAGCATTATCCCACCCATGGCGATCATGAGACCGCGACGAAGCCCCGGTGTGGCTCGCAGCCAACCGGCCTTATAGCCCATGAGCATGGCAAAAGTCACGGCAAAAGTCAGTCCTACAGCCTGTATGACAATGCCGGGATAACGCATTTCAAAATACGCGGATAGAATGCCCAGAAGTAAGCCTTCGCAAGCCGCGTAAAAAGGAGCTGTAACCGGCGACCATTTCGGTTTAAAAGAAGTAGCAATGGCCAATATAAAACCGGCAATCATAGAACCAATAAAAGTAATGCTAACAAATCCTGCACTGCCCGGTTGGGACGTCTTGGACCAAGTCCACATGGCTGTAGCCACCAAAACAGCCAGCAGTATTAAAGTTTTATTGACCGTACCCTGCACAGTCATCGCCGGCTCACCAATACCCACACGGGCCGCGCCAAACGTTCTCTCATTCAATGTCGGATTGCTGCTTTCCATTTTTACTTCCCTCTCCTTCTAGGATAGTTTAGCGCGTAGATAAGATTTTGTCATTCTTAAGATCCTTCGCCCTTCGGGCTCAGGATGACTTCGTCGAGTCTCTCTGAACGCTAAACAAATACTTATTTAAGATTTTAGCTTAAAAAAAACCTGCGCATCGCAGTGCAATGCGCAAGATAATATTAGTATACACCCCCGCCATGCAATCATCAAGCATAATTCCCCAGCCACCGCTTTGGGCTTCTAACTTATTTACAGGGTATATTTTAAACATATCAAATGCCCGAAACAAGAAAAATCCGCAAATCATGACCGACCATATCAAAGGTAATCCCCACAAAGCGATCATCACTCCTACCACTTCATCAATGACCACGATTCCAGGGTCTCTTTGACCCAATAGCTTTTCAACCACGCCCGATGCCATAATCCCCAAGATCAATAAAACCAGCAAAAGAATGCTAAACACCGGCAAATTATCACCTAAAAAATACGCAATCGCCACCCCTGCCGCCGTGGCCCAAGTGCCCGGCGCCAAAGGTAAATACCCGATACCACCAACAGTGGCAATAATTTTACTTAAAAAATCCTTCACTTTACTACCCCTATCTTTGATTTATTACGGAAATATTCTATGCCGGAATATATCGTCAAGATTACCGCGACAAGCATCAAGGCATGATTTACACCAAGCCATATGCTTTGAAAATTATAAAACCAGGAAGAATAATAATCCGATTGTTGGGCCGCCAGATACAGTAAAATCGAGGATACGGCAATGATTTGGACAACGGTCTTGATCTTGCCGGCACGTTCTGCGGCTATTACTTGCCCGTGACGCATGGCCCAAAGCCTCGATAGGGTCACTAGTATTTCACGGATAGCAATCACGATAAACATCCACCATTCAATCCTGGCGATATGGGCCAAGACCCCAAAAACGGATAAAAGCAATATCTTATCGGCAACCGGATCCATGATTTTCCCAAAATCACTGACCAATCCCCTTTTTTTGGCTAAATGGCCATCATAAAAATCTGTGAAGGAGGCGATCGCAAATACGATAACCGCCAAAATATTACCTGTTGACGAGCGGCCTTCCAGAAGAAAGACCAGGACTCCGGCAAAAAAAATACGTGAAAGAGTTAAAACATTCGGCAAATTCATTCTACGACTCCGGCTAAATCATATTCATACGCATCCGTGATCATCACCTGGATAAAATCTCCGGCTTTCAACGGTACTTCTGAGCGAACATACACCACCCCATCCACATCAGGAGCATCATACTCACTTCGCCCGATATAAGTTTTATAACTTGCCTTAGGCTCCTGTTTATGAACTAGAGAAGGGATGTTTTCTTTCTCTTCAATTAGAACTTTAAGGTGGCGCCCCACCAAAGACTGCTGAATTTCCATGGCAACAGCTTTTTGGTCCTGCATCAAAGCATCCAGACGGGCTTTTTTGACCTTTTCGGGTACCTGCTTCTTCATACCCGCGGCCAAAGTCCCTTCTTCTTTTGAATACACAAATACTCCCGCGCGCTCAAAACGGAAATCCTTAACAAAGGCCCTTAATTCCTCGAAATCTTCCCTGGTTTCTCCGGGAAGGCCCGTTATAAAAGTCGTACGCACAAATCCATGAGGAATAGCACGTCGGATTTTTCTAATTAATTGGATTGTCTGTTCTGTGGTGATATTACGATTTTGCTCAAGCAGGATATGATCACTGATATGCTGTAAAGGCATATCGATGTATTTGCAAATCCTGGGCTCTTGGGCTATCACTTCAATGAGCTCGTCACTCACATGAGCAGGAAACGCGTATAATAAACGTATCCACTCAATGTTCTTTATAACACCCGCCAGCTCCTTAAGCAGGCGCGCCAAGGATTTCTGACGGTAAATATCCAACCCATAAGCTGTAATGTCCTGGCCGATGATATTAATTTCTTTAACTCCCTGGGCGTCTAAGGCCTTGACTTCTTTAACGACGGACTCAATAGTGCGTGAAATAAACTTGCCTTTTATTTTGGGAATGGCGCAAAACGAACAAACATTAAAACAGCTTTCGCAAATTTTGACATAGGCAAAATGTTTAGGCGTCAACTGCACCTGCGCCGGATTATTATCACGATCAAGGGAGGGGACCCCGACAAAAGCATCAACGGCGCTAAATTCCTTAGCTAAATCTTTGCCGTAGCGCTGGGCCAGGCATCCGGCAACAATCACTTTTTTAATCTTACCTTCTTTTTTAAGTTCAATAAGATCAAGGATGGTATCAATAGATTCTTTGCGGGCATCTTCGATAAAAGAACAGGTGTTGACGATTACTGTTTGGGCTTCTGGAGCCGCAACTATACGCTGGCCTTGCCTCTTTAATCGGCCTAACAACATCTGCGCATCCACCAAGTTACGGGCACAACCTAAATTAATAACGCCGACCTTCTGGCCGGCGCCTATGCGCTCCTTGTGTAAATCCATCTTCGGTTTCACTTCTTTACCGTCAATCCTTCCCGGGTAATGACAACTTTTCTGATCCTGTGTTCACCGCCGCCTAAAGAACCGATATGCTTGCCGTTGACTTCCATATCCAGCTGGTCAATGTTCTTGCCTGACAACTCAATACGATTCTCCGCACTCCAGCTTTCCATAGAGCCTTTGTTAAGGGTCATTTGAAAAACAACCTGGCCATCCTGCCTGACTTGGATCCAGGTGTTCCTGATAGCCCGGACCGCTAGCTCGACTTTATTGTTCTCACTTTGGACCGGCAGGACTTCATGTTTAATTTCCTGAGGGGGAGATGCTCTTTTTTCCTCCTGGACGTCCTTATTAATTTCGACTCTCTTCTCTTTCCAAATGACTGATTGCTTTGGATGTACTGCTTTTTTATTCATGTGTGAAACAACACAACCTGCCGTCTTGAAAAGCAAAAAAGATAAAAATAAAAAAACAATAACTTTAAAAAACAGTTTAACATTCCCGGGTTTTAATATAGCTGAAAACCATTCCTGCATTTGTTCTATAGCCATATTAGACTGCGCCGGCGGTTTTCGAGCGGGCTTAACCGGCGTCTTCACAGATGCGTCCGCCTTAGGAGGCGCTGTATCAATGCCATACTGCTTATACATCTCCCCGACATTTAAACCTAAAAATTCCGAGTAAATTTTAATAAAACCACGATAATAAAAAGGCGATAAAATGCGCACGGAGTAACCGTCTTCAATGGCCCGAAGAGCGTCCATTGGGATTTTTGTGGCCTCGTGCACGACCTCAAGAGTCAAACCTTTGGCTTGACGCGTACTTTTTAAAACAGAAGGCTTGGCGTTATTGCTGTCTGTCGCTGGCATTGCTATTCACTTCTCCCATATTCTCCAAAAGCCATTTTTCGCGGTCCACTAAAATATCCCTGGCCTTGCTGCCTGCATAAGGGCCTACAATCCCGTTTTGCTCCATCATATCAACCAACCGTGCGGCCCTGCCATATCCCAAGCGCAGACGCCGTTGTAAAATCGTGACCGAAGCCTGATTAGTTTCAATGACCACGCGTACGGCTTCATCATACATTTCATCTTTTTCTTCGTTGCCCCCCATCCCTGCAGATGGCTGGACCTTAAGGACACTTTCATTATACTCCGGCTGACCCTGCTTTTTAATAAAATCAATGACCTGATTGATCTCTTCATCTGACACATAACAACATTGCCCGCGTATAGGCTTAGGGTCGCCCGTTTTCATAAAAAGGAAATCCCCCTTGCCCAAGAGCGTCTCCGCGCCATTGGTATCCAAAACGGTACGTGAATCTACCTTGGAGGCGACTTTAAAAGATATTCTTGAAGGGAAATTAGCCTTGATGACGCCTGTTATGACATCTACAGACGGGCGTTGGGTAGCTAAGATCAAATGAATACCAACAGCACGTGCCAGCTGTGCTAACCTGGTAATAGCCCCTTCGACTGTTTTAGCAGAAACCTGCATCAGGTCCGCTAGCTCATCAACCACCACAACAATATAAGGCAACAAAAGGCCTTTCGCGTGATAGCCTTTAATATTTCGCACGGCTTCCTTGTTAAACAATTTATAACGGGATTCCATCTCCATCACAATCCAATTAAGTGCCGGTGAAACTTTCTTAGCGTCGGTAATTACCGGACAAAGCAAATGCGGTAAATCATTGTAGGGGATCATCTCCACCATCTTGGGATCAATCATGATGAATTTAACTTCCGATGGTGAAGCATTAAATAGAATAGACATGATCAAACTGTTTAAACAAACTGTTTTACCTGACCCTGTCGTTCCTGCAATCAATAAATGCGGCATATCTGCCAGATCAGTCACGATCGAATGGCCGGAAGTGTCTTTGCCGATTGCCAAATCTAATTTTGAATCAGTATGGCCTGAACGTTTTTGGAACATGACATCTTTTAAAAATACCGCGGCTGAAGATCCATTAGGGACTTCAATGCCCACTCTATTTTTACCGGGAATAGGGGCTAAAATACGTACGGCCGAAGCGCTTAAAGCCATTGCTAAATCATTGGCCAGGTTGGCAATGCTCTGGACCTTGACACCCGGCGCAGGCTGTAATTCATAACGGGTGATCACAGGGCCCCGCTCGATGTCCACCACTTTGACATTGACCCCAAAATCGCTCAAGGTCTCTTCCAATATTTTTGCCTCGCTCTCAAGCCTCTCCTGAATTTTATCATCTGAGACCTTGGGAGGGTCCTTAAGTAAATCCATGCTCGGCAAATGATA
Organism: Candidatus Omnitrophota bacterium; assembly: GCA_015233675.1. Classification (GTDB taxonomy): domain Bacteria; phylum Omnitrophota; class Gorgyraeia; order Zapsychrales; family Fredricksoniimonadaceae; genus JABDGZ01. The sequence continues at coordinate 52,446 of JADFXH010000006.1, read as the reverse complement.
TTCCCCTATCGTTTTAGGGGTCTTAGGGACATCAGCCGTGCTTTCAGTTTTCGGGGCAGCTACAATATGGATATTAGGCTTAACTGCCACCGGTGCGGGCTTGAGTTCCACAGCTTTGGAGAGCGCGGGGCTTTTAAATTTCTCATTTTTCTTGTCATTCTGGACGATACCAGCCGAAGCATCCTGATCTTCACTTTCCCTGGCCTTAGCAGGCAAACGGGAAGCAACAGGGAGTATAGGAACACTTTTGAAAATCCTTTGAAAAATCCGATAAATGCCTTTCCCTAGCCATATAAAAAAAGGAGAAACTAAAAATTCACCGGTGACAACCAATGTTAACGCGCCCAGGGTAAACAATATGATAAAAGCTCCCATAGGCTGAAAATACCCGACCAAAAACCCGCTAAAGACAACACCGATGACTCCCCCGTTCGTAAAACGGGCTGAGCCGTTATCACCGGCAAAAAAACTAAACAAGCCTGCCGTAACGGCAAATAAAATCAGGATGCTCAGGAATTTAAAAAAATTAAACGGCAAATCTCGGGAGGTGAATTTATTCCAGCTAAAAAATACGCCGATACCCACCAAAAAATAGGCGCTATACCCTATCAGGAAAAAAAAGAGGCCGGCAGAGTAAGCGCCGGCAATTCCGATCCAATTATGCACATGAATATTCGGTTTAGAAGTAAACCAAGACAGGTCCGTCGGGGTAAAGGATAGCAGGCTAGCCAAAAGAATGAGGCTTAAGGCCAAAATCACAATGCCCTTGATCTCATTGAGATGTTCAAGCTTCATCCCTTAAGCCTTTTGTTTGTCATTCCAATTCGGCTTGTTTTTTGCTCAGGTTAAAGCGGCCCATCTCGTCTTTTTCCATGAGCTTGACTTTAAATTTATCGCCGACCTTGATGACATCGTTAACATCTTTAACAAACTTATTCGCAAGCTCGGAAACATGAACCAAGCCTTCACGTCCGGGTATAAATTCAACAAAAGCGCCGAAATTCATGACTCTCTTGACGGTCGCTTCGTAAATTTTACCAATTTCCGGTTCTTCGGTCAAAGCTTTTATCATGCCAACGGCTATATCCAAAGCATCTTTATCAGGAGACGCCACGATCACCTTGCCGTCTTCTTCAATGTCGATGGAAGAAACACCGCTTTCTTCGATCATCCTGCGGATAGTCTTACCGCCGGGCCCTATGACCTCGCCGATTTTTTCCTGGGATATCTGCAGGGTAATTATACGCGGCGCATAAAGAGACAGTTCCGCGCGTGCAGCAGGCATTACAGCATGCATTTTGTCTAAAATGATCATGCGTGCCTCTCTCGCCTGAGCTATCGCCTTTTCTAGCAGATCAATAGACAATTGTTTGATTTTAAGGTCCAACTGAATAGCATTGACACCCTCCCGGGAACCCGCCACTTTGAAATCCATGTCCCCGAAATGGTCTTCCAGTCCCATAATATCCGTAATCAAGACCGTCCGTTTCTCATCGGATATAAGCCCGATGGAAATGCCAGCCACGGGGGCTTTTATGGGAACTCCCGCATCCATCAACGCCAAACATCCGGCGCACACCGAGGCCATGGATGAAGAACCGTTAGATTCTAAAATTTCCGAAACCACGCGGATTGTATATGGAAAATCATTCTTGGTCGGAAGGATCGCTTTAATAGCCTTGGCAGCCAATGCGCCGTGGCCGATCTCACGACGGCCGGGACCGCGCATAGGCTTGGTTTCACCCACGCTAAAAGAGGGGAAATTATAATGCATCATAAAAGTTTTATAACTAGTCTCTTCCAACCCTTCAACCAGTTGCTCATCGTCCTTGGTGCCAAGTGTGACAATGCCAAGGCTTTGGGTTTGCCCTCGGGTAAACAAGGCTGAGCCATGCGTACGGGGCAGGACGCTTACTTCACCGTCAAGCTGCCGGATTTCTTTTAAACCACGTCCGTCAGCCCGAATGCCTTTGTCAAAAACATTGTTCCTGATGACTTCATATTGCAGCGACTCAAACTGAAGGGCAACATCAGAAGCGCTGATTTCATGTTCTTCAGTGTTAAATTGAGCAAAGGTGCTTAAATCCCCGCTCAATTTTTCAAATATAGCATTGACCGCGTCTTCACGCTCCAATTTATCCGCGATTTTCGTATATGCTTCATTCAAAGGCCCTATGGCCAATTGGCGCACCTTCGCGACAAAAGCCGCATTAACAGCTTGCAGCGGAATTTGAGTTTTTGGTTTCCCAATTTGTTTGGCCAGCTGTACCTGAGCGTCTTTGGAAGCCTGCAAGGCCTTTAAAGCCATTTTTAAACCTTCCAGGACACGGGCTTCAGGGACCTCATTAGCTTCACCTTCAATCATGACGATGCCATCCCCCCAACCTGCCACCACCAGGTCCATGATGCTTTCCTTGCGGGCAAGAAATGAAGGGTTAGCCACCAATTCATCATTGATCAGGCACAGACGAGCAGCGCCGATAGGCCCGTCATAAGGGATGTCAGAGACCATTAAAGCCGCTGACGCGCCGATCATCGCCAGGATATCAGGGTCATTTTCCCCGTCATGGCTTAACACTGAGGCCACGATCTGGACTTCATTAAGACAGCCGGCCGGAAATAACGGACGCACCGAACGGTCAATCAAACGAGATACTAAGATTTCACGTTCTGTCGAACGGCCTTCGCGTTTAAAAAAACCTCCCGGGATCCTGCCGGCAGAATAAGTTTTTTCCTGATACTCAACCGTCAAAGGGAAAAAATCAATCCCTTCTCTGGGTTTTTTAGCCATACAGGCGGTGGCCAAAACAACAGTCCCGCCGACGGAAACCGTGACAGCTCCGTTGGCTTGTTTAGCAATTTTACCTGATTCAATTATAAGATTGGAAGATCCAAAAGGAATTTCCACACGAACTTGTGCCATAATAAGACCCTTTCTTTTGCCCGGAAGAATTACTTGCGTAAATCGAGCTTGTTGATTGTTTCTTCATATTTTTTGGGATCTTGTTTTTGGAGATAATCCAAAATACGGCGGCGCCTACCGATGAGCATTAACATGCCACGGCGGGAATGGAAATCCTTCTTGTGGGTTTTAAAATGCTCGTTGAGTAAATTGATTTGTTCCGTCAATACAGCTATCTGGACCGGCGCTGAACCGGTGTCCTTCGCGTGGGTCTTAAAACGGTTGATGACCTCTGTTTTTTTCTCTTTAAACTTGTCCAACTGACTACCCTCCTTGTTAACTCTCCTTGCCTTATGGCAAGGAAGCGCGTCTTTACGCTTATGCTTTATTTTACCTTTAAGAAGTTGAAATTATACAATCAGCACCATTAATAGTCAAGCAAAACATACTGATGTCATACCGTGATGTCATACTGAGGCATGGCCGAAGGATCTTAAGATTCTTCGCGCTAAACATGAAGTCAATGGCCCTCGTATACTCTCTGTTGCTGGGTATCATCCGCAGTCAGGGCCATAATGCGCACCTTACCGGGTCCTGAAATCAGGAATTTAGGGCCTTTTGATGTTGTAACAGCTTGTTGAATGGCCCCCTGCAATTGCTCCGCAGATATATTGCGCGGTATCTGAAAATCAGACTCTGCCCGGGTCTGATAAAATTCCCTCAAAGCGGAGGCTATTCCTTTTTCAACACTCAGTACATATAATTTATGCAAGGTTGAATCAGAAACATTTTTTTGTTTTATTTGAAATGTTTTGATCTTGCTAAAGTCCGTATTAATTCCCAATCTTTTTGACTCTTGCCGGATATAATCATCCTGTTGATTTTTTAACGCCGTTGTTGTTACAGTGGAGAGCTTAGCAGCGTTTGATTTTGATGATTGATACTCGGGCAAAGAATCGTATTTATAGCCGTTGGCATAAATTTCGATCGCCCCGACAGCCTGGGTGCCCAAAAAATAAAAAAAGGATAAAACTAAAAACAATATTCTATTCATGTATTTTTTATTATATACTATTTATATGAATATAGGAATCATCATTATCATTGCTTTTGCCGGTCTCTGGGCTATAGGTATTTTTCTCGGAGCCATCGGTGGATTTTCAAAAGCTTTCACGAACACCCCTGCCGCCACGGATTCTTCTGAAATCAAATCCCAGGAACAGCAAACCATCCAGGACACCGAGGAAAAACGAAAAAAATTGATGGAAGACATGAAACAGAAAATAGAAGACGCGAAGAAATATAAATAATTAATAAGCAATTATTGCCACACGCATACTCCAAAAACACAACATTTCGCTTGCGAATTATCCGGACTCGACATACATCGTTGTGGCCAGGAGCAGGTTTGCACTCTGCATTGGGAGCCGCATCCATCATCTTGACCGCATTTTTTACCAGAACAAGAGCTGACACATGGCGGCGGAGTCACAGGAGGAGTTGAGGGCTGATTCGGAGTATCAGCCTTAGTCGGAGTCTGAGACTGAGCCGGAGTAACCGATGAATTAAACTGAATTTCTCCGTTAACATTATCTATCTCTTTAACTATGCTGCCAAGGCTGCTAGAGACGCTTTGCGACATAGAGCCGTTTGTAAGAAAATAAATGCTGACCAAAATGACTGCGGTGGCAAGCAATACATATTCCATCAAATTTTGACCCTTAGAATCTCTCATAGTTCCAATATACCACATCCCCTTAAATACAGCAAGAAAAGCAGTTTCCTCGTGTCACTTGTATACCTTATCCCCTACAGTTACAATTTTATCCACTTTAAGGCCGATAAGCTGGCCCTTTTTGGCAACCTTGACATCATTGCTCTCAATTTGCATTGACCAGACTTTCTGAACAAATTTTGTTTTGGCCCCCAATATTGTCAGCTTGTCGCCGATCAAGACCGACCCTTCAGTTAATTTAACCACACAAACTTTAATACGGTCAAAATAATGCGTGATTTCCCCCACCTGCATCAGGGCAGGATCGATGGTCTTGACGGCCCCTTTGAGCGTCTTTTTTACTGCCGGCGGCTTAAGTTTAGGCTGGGCGGCCGGCTTGGGAATTTTCTTGATAATTTTTTTCTTAACTGGAGATTTTTTGACAATCTTTCTGCGGGCGGATTTACGTTTCTTGGGTGAGGGCTTGATCCAAAACACCTCTTTGAGGACGTCAACGAATTTACGGAACATATTAAGGCCTAAATCGTTATTTTACCGGCGATCCGCGAGACAATCGGCAATTCGACATATTGGCCACGAATAGCCATCACCATTCCCCAGAACGAAAACCCGAAAAGGATAAAAAGCAAAGGCCTGAATACCCAGGGGAAAACAATGCTAACAACCAGGGTTGCGACTTCGGCCACAAAAAGCACCAGCCCCTGACGTCCATGGGCCAAAACAAAAACATTATTTTTCTTAATGATCAGAGGGACAATGCAAAAGATGGATAAATAAGCAAGGACTGCGTACATCTTCCCGTCAAGAATATCGGACTTGAGAGAATTTTCATCAGGGGACATCAGGCTTTGACCTCAATAAGGGAATTGATATCTCCGAAAGAATTTCGCTCCATGCTAGTATTGGCAGGGTCCTCCTGCCATTTTCCATCGACGATAAATTGATACTTATAAGTGCCCGGTTTCAGGGCAACCTTCAGGGTCCAGGTGCCTTCGTTGTTGGACATGCGGCAGCTTTCATCGAGCGACCAATCATTAAAAGAGCCTGTCACATAAACGGATTTTGCCTGAGGAGCTTTTAAGACAAAAGCTGTTGACGCCGTGAATTCCCCGGTTTCTTTATGGATTAATTCCTGCATGCGTTCTGAAGGCTCATACGCTGAGGTGTCGGCCGCAGCCTCAACGGCAGGTTTCTTGATGGCAGCCCTAGTCTTCACTTCAGGAATGCCCTGACGGCCGTCGATCGTCAGGATTTCACGGGCCAGGCCCATATAATCCTTGGCGCCGCGGCAGTATTTATCATATCTGATGACTGCCTCACCCATGACGGCAGCTTCTTTGAGCTTAACATTGATGTGCACGATCGTATCAAAGAGCATCCCCGAAAACTTTTCTTTCATTTTGCCAAGCATAGTAAAAGAATGGCGCAGGCGGGAGTCAAACATGGTGATCAAAACACTCGCTTTAACGGGATGATTCAGCCGTTCACGGATCAAATTGGCTATATCCATCAGGTGGTCAACCCCCTGCATGGAAAACCGGCTGGTCTCAACGGGTATTATGATTTCGTCGCTGGCACGGATAGCATTGACTGTCAAAAACCCGAGGCTTGGCGGGCAGTCAATCAGGATATAATCATAAAGATCTTTGATCTCACCGATGACTTCGGTCAGTTTAAGCTCACGGCCGATCTCATCGGCCAATTCCTGTTCAAGCGTTCCTACCAGGACGTTGGAGGGAACAATATCAAAATTATTGGTTACTTTTTTTATGATGTCTTTGATCTTTAATTTATGCGGAGTCAGTTTAGAAATACAATTATAAAGGCTATTTTGGTCATCCACATTAAGCCCCAAAGTCGCGTGCGCCTGAGGGTCCAAATCGATCAGCAGCGTCTTTTGGCCGTTCACTCCCATCGTCGAGGCCAGGTTGATCGCTGTTGTGGTTTTACCGCATCCGCCTTTTTGGTTCGCGATTGAAATAATTTTCATAAGCTTATTTTCCCCGTTTGGTCAATTAGAAAAACTAACCCCGTCTATCAAGACCGTCCCTCGACGGAAATCAACATTCCATGCTTCCAGCACAAATGAAACGTCCGTGATCGTAGTCCAGTCCGTTAAATTTAATTTTTCAAAAGGGATGCTCGCCTTAAGCCACCCCGTATGCACATTTTGGATATAATAGATCGCCTGTTCATTTTTCTGGTTGGCAACGACGACTTTCACAATCCCCGGATACGCCCCATCCATGCCGCGCAAGCTGACATTCAAAGCCCTGTATTTGGAAACGTCCTTATTAGGGATCGTGATCGAAAATGTTTTTGTCGCCGGATACGGATTATTAAGGTCATACGCGATACGGATAGGATTATTGTTAAGCGCATAAAAAACCTGGGACTTCAGCCCCGCCCGACGCGTCAAAAATGCCGTAAACCCATACACCGTCGATATCGTTATCACCGCCGTGATCACGATATTAATCACCAAGAGTGACCGGTTGAAAGGTTTTGCTTTGCTTTTTTTAGGTGAAACGCTTTCACGCTTGCCTAAATAAACCTTGGCAAGATGGTCATATATTTCGTCACGGGTCATGCCGCCACTGCTTTCCGTCAATAATTTTGATTTTATATTGCTTGGCTAAATTCTTTGATGTTAATAACTTACGACCTATTAATTATCATAACAAAGAAAATACAAATGCAAATAATAATGTAAAATATTTTTAAGGATATTTTAAATCCATATGACAGGCAAGAAATCCGTCGAGAATAAAGAACCCCCGTTCAAAATTCGAACGGGGGTTCTTGAAACTGCTGCAAACCTTACCAATGTTAGAACTTAACTGCTACATCGGCAATGGCCTGGCTGGCTGTCTCACGGCTGGCATCTGCAAAAGCAGAACCAGGGATAAACCAACCTAAACTAACACCGAAACTAACATCTTCGGTATAAGCATAGTTTACGTTAACATCATATTCATTACCTAACCCTTTTGGATTTTTCTTATTACCTGCATATGAACCTGAAGCAGGCGCCCATTGAACACCACTGACACCAACACCATTGGGTGAAGTGATATTCAGAGGATTAAGGCCACTTAATCTCTGCGCGGACCACAAATTATTCCATGTGAACGCAGTAGTCACATCTTCCAAGGGGCTAACTGAAGCGCCCAAGGCTAAGATGTTCATGTCAGATAAATTAAACAAGGTATTGTAGATAGTACCGCCACCCTGACCTTCAAACATCGGATCCCAAGCTCTATAGACCTTGCCAATTTTTGCACCGGCAACATTGTAATTCTGGTTAACATCTTTATCACCAGAAACATAGGTCCAAGAAGCATTCACGCTTGGTTTGTATTTTTCTAAAACCGGCAATGCATAGCTGCCCATTAATTGGTAAGCCATAGCACTGCGACGCTCTGATTCTACGCCATTACCTAAAATATCCTGATTACCAAACTGCCAGGCTATTTCACCCTGAACATTCAACCCTTTAATAGGATTGGTGCTGGCACGCAAACCAGGGGCGTATAATTTGTTACCCTTCCCCTCATTAGCGATGGCATCATTCCCATCATTTGTGGAACTAAAACCACTTCCGTTTAGCCTGCTGAACAAGTAAGCCTCCACAACCGTGCTCATAGGATCGCTTAACTGATAATTAGCATTGATCCCGTAAACATCGGAATTTTGTTCAGGATTGCTGACAAAGCTGCCAGCAATTGATTTCCCAGTCTGGCCAGCCTTGAAATAGAACATGTCAATGGTTAATGGCTTATAATCCAAAACAGCCTTGATACCATCTTCTGCTGTTCTCATGGAAAGGTCTTGGGCCATAGTTAAATTGCCTGAGGTAACATTGTTAGGACCGTTACCCATGATAAGACCATTACCATAGACAAACATCTGGCGACCGACAGTCACGGTAAGCGGAGAATACAGGAGCTCACGCATGGTAACTGAAGCCAGGTACAACTGAACGTTTGTATCATAGGAATTGCTGGAACCATTCTCAGCATTCCAAGCGCGTTCATTGATCAAACCAACCGTTGTGGAAACATTATCGCTTAAATCAGCATCCACACGAAGGCGGGTCTGAGTAAGGAAAACGTTCTGATCTTTCAATCCACCAGAAACATTTCCACCTGCCTGTAAATCAAAATTCTGACGATCTAAAAACGTGGATGTGATGTCCCCGCTGACTTTCACGTTCTGAATAGCCGCGAAAGCCGGAGAGGCTAACACTACCATTAAAGCTGCAACTAATAATTTTTTCATTTATTTCTCCCAAGAATTTAAGGAAAAGTTTATATGTAATATATCTAGGTGTCTATTGGCCTAGGAATTGACAATAATAGACCCCAATTGATGATCTCTAACCGTTCTATCGCATCCCTCCTTTCTCGGTCAAGCTTGAAATCACCAGGGTGGAATAGCCCCTTAAGCCTTTCGGCTCAAGAGGTTTAGCAAGAAAATAGCGCTTTCTTGCCAAGTTGCGGGTATTTTGCCATGACCAAACACCCATGTCAAGGGAAAAATAAGAAAATTTTAATAAAGATTCCCGCTTTCGCGGGAATGACATGCAAAGGTTAAGGGGTTATTTGTGGGGAATCACCGCTATGGTGCTTAATATCGAGGCCTTCAACTATATAAATGACTTCTTCCGCGATATTGGTAGATAAATCCGCAATACGCTCAAGGTTATGAGCTATTCGCATCAGGGCCAAAGCCCTGGGAATGACGTCTTTCTTGCCTTTCATAAGGACAGTCAGGTCTTTAAGGATTTTATCACCTGCCTCATCCACAATATCGTCCCGATCACAGACCAGTTGTGCCATGGCAATATCTTCATTGACAAAGGCATTAATACTATCTTTCATCATGGCCACAGTATTCTCACCCATGATACGCAAATCTTCATAAGACCCTAAAAAAGGGTTAGCAATCAAATATAAACCACTCTCGGACACATTCACCGCGTGGTCAGCTATACGTTCCAAGTCTTTATTCATCTTAATAATCATTATAACGAGACGCAAATCCCTGGCCACAGGTTCATACCGGGCAATGGTCTCAACACAAAGCTCATCAATAGAACGGTCAAAAGCATTGACCCGGGGCTCCTGGTTCTTGACTACTTGATAGAGCATATCAGCATTTTTCTCCAATAAACCCCGCATACTGCGGCTTATCATATCTTCCACCAAACCGGCGTCTTGGATCAAAAGGTGCTTTAATTCTGTAATTTTTTCTCTGAGCATTGCTAGCCTCCTAATGCGGTTACTGTGTTCCTCTGGGTCGCTTTCACCTTCATTGCTTTTCTTGCTTGGCAACCTGCTCGGGGACACGGCTAAAGCCATGTCCCCTGGTTGGCTACTAACCGAATCTACCGGTAATGTAATCTTCCGTGATCTTACTAGACGGTTTCGTAAAGAAATCCGTGGTTTTAGTGAATTCTATGATCTGCCCATGCATCAAAAACGCGGTTTTATCCGACACCCTGGCCGCCTGCTGCATATTGTGCGTGACAATCACAATGGTGTACTCATCCTTTAAATTGCCCATCAACTCCTCAATGCGTGCGGTGGCAATGGGATCCAAGGCTGAGCAAGGCTCATCCATCAAGATGATTTCAGGGTCAACCGCGATGGCCCTGGCAATACATAACCGTTGCTGTTGGCCACCGGAAAGCGACATGGCGCTCTTATTGAGATGATCCTTGACTTCTTCCCACAATGCCGCACGCTTAAGGCTTTTCTCAACCGTTTCATTAAGGATGCGGTGGTCTTTAATCCCCACTATTTTAAGCCCGTAAGCTATATTTTCATAAATAGATTTCGGAAATGGGGTGGATTTCTGGAACACCATGCCCACCCTGCGCCTTAAGCCAACAACATCTATTTCCTTATCATAAATATTCACACCGTCTACCAAAACCTCACCTTCAACGCGGGTGGAAGGAATAAGGTCATTCATACGGTTAAATATACGGATTAACGTTGATTTTCCACAGCCGGAAGGGCCTATCATAGCCACTATTTGATGGGGCTCAACGGTCATGGAAATATTCTTCAGCATGTGGTTATCGCCGTAATAAAAGTTTAAATTTTTTACTTTAATGCTGCCTGTGAGGTCCATATAGTCTATTTCCCCGATAGCCAGCGGCTGTGACGTACTACATAAAACTGGGCCCAGCCGTTAATCATAAAAACCATTAAAATAAGCACTATCGCCCCAGCCCAAGCCTGACGGTGCCAATCATCAAAAGGAGAAATCGCATAGGTAAAAACCTGCAAGGGCAAAGCAGCAATCGGCTGGGCCAAAGAATGCTGCCAGTAACGGTTACCGAACGCTGTAAATAAAAGAGGGGCCGTCTCTCCTGCTACCCGCGCTAAGGTCACCATAATCCCTGTCATAATACCGCCCAAAGCCGCAGGAACAACAATATCCACAATGACCCGCCATTTAGGGACCCCTAAAGCTAAGCCCGCCTCCCTTAATTGGACAGGCACCATACGCACAAATTGTTCACTTGTTCGCGTAATCATAGGTATCATCATAATACCCAAAGCAAACCCTCCGGAAAGGGCTGAAAAACTTTTCATCGGTAATACACAGACAGTATAGGCAAAAATCCCGTAAACAATAGATGGAATACCATTCATTACGTCAGACATAAAACGGACAGCATGCGCAAATTTCAAATCAGCATATTCGCTAAGATATATCCCTGCCCCAAGTCCGATTGGCACCCCCAGACAAACAGCCAACCCTAATAAAGTAAACGTCCCGGCAATGGCATTGGCCATTCCTCCGCCCTTCTCACCGACAGGTTTAGGCAGATTAGTAAAAAATTCCGGGTTCAAGGAAGTTATGCCCTGAATGAATAAGTGGGTCAGGATATTAAAAAGTATAAAAAGGACGCCAATAGCACATAAAGACAAAACATAAACCATGGCGCGGTCCCAAATAGCCCGCCGACGACGTGTACGTTCAAAAGAAGAATGAATTAAGACTTTCATATAGTATAAATTATCACTTAATCACTTGCCCAGGCCCTTTGGTAACAGACCAAATCAAGAATCTGGCCAATATATTAACAACTATGGAAACCAAAAACAAGACCAACCCTATTTCGATCAAAGCTGATAAATACATGTTGGAATCAGCTTCCGCGAATTCATTGGCAAGCACGCTGGCCAAGGTATAACCCGGAGAAAATAAAGAAGGAGTTATCACAACATTATTGCCGATTATCATGGTAACGGCCATGGTCTCACCAATGGCCCGGCCTAAAGCTAAAACCACAGCGCCCAAAATCCCTGCCCTCCCATAACTTAAAACAATATCAAAAATCGCTTCCCAGCGGGTAGTTCCTAAAGCATACGCACTTTCCTTATATACGGAAGGAACAGCCAAAATCACCTCACGGGACACTGAAATAATAAACGGGATAATAATAATGGCCAGGATAATACTTGCCGCAAGAAAACCTACCCCGTAATTAGGCCCCTGAAAAAACGGCAAAAACCCTAAATATTTTCCCAAGAACGGCTGAACATAGTTTCGCATGTACGGCACCAAAACAAAAATACCCCACAGCCCGTAAATAACGCTGGGAATTGCAGCCAAAAGATCTACCAAAATAGATATGAATTTGGACACCTTGGGCGGAGCGTATTCTGCTAAATAGATAGCTGCCCCGATTCCGATAGGAACAGCAAGCAAAAGAGCTACCAGGGATGTAAGGCAGGTGCCAAATATAAATGGCAGGGCACCGAAATGTTCCGCAACCGGGTCCCAAGTGGTATTATAAAAAAAAGCCAGCCCGAAATGCTTTAAAGACGGCAATGAAGAATAAGCTAATTGAAAAAAAATACCAGCGACAAGTATCAGAATGGAGATAGGAAAAACTGCCAATATCCTCCTGAAAACAATGTCGCTGGTATCCTGTCGATTCATAATGCCGCTAATTCTACTACTAATATTTAACCTGTTCAAGTTTCTGTTGAATCATTTGCACAACATTAGCCGGAAGCGGCGCGTAATCCAAATCTTCGGCATATTTCTGACCGTCAGTAACCGCCCATTTGATAAAATTCACAATGGCCGCACCTTTAGTATGGTCATCCATCTGCTTATAAATCAAAAGCCATGTAAAACTGGCTATAGGATAGCTTTCTGGATTTGGACTATTGACAATCGAAACCCTGAAATCAGCAGGGATGACAGCGCCATCCGCGGCTTTAGAAGTACTTGCCAAGGTCGGCTCAATATAGGAACCGCTTTGATTTTTCATAAAAGCATAGGGCAAACCATTTTGTTTAGCATAGGCTAATTCCACATAACCAATGCTGCCGGGTGTTTGCTTTAACATACCAGCAACCCCCTCATTGCCCTTGCCGCCTAAACCAATAGGCCAGTTGACTGATGTGCCTTTACCAACCCTGCCTTTCCAGTCACTGCTGACGGCGCTTAAATAATCGGTAAAAATAAAAGAAGTACCACTGCCATCAGAGCGATGCACCACTACGATGGAGCTGCTGGGAAGGTTGACCCCTGCATTTTGTTCAGTAATGCGCGGGTCATTCCACTGGGTAATTTTCCCTAAATAGATATCGGCTAAAACATCGCCGCTTAATTTAAGGCCTTTACTGACACCTTCAAGATTATACGCAACAACCACGGCGCCCATCACAGTGGGAATATGGTAAATCCGCCCTGGTGCTGCGGTTAGTTGATCCATCGACATAGGGCCATCAGAGGCGCCGAAATCCACGGTTTTAGCCGTGATTTGCTTGATACCGCCGCCGGAGCCTATAGACTGATAATTAAACATCACGCCCGGATTGGCCTTGCCATATTCATCAAACCATTTGGAATAAATAGGGTAAGGAAACGTAGCCCCTGCCCCATTAATAAGGGTTGAATCCGCGAATGCCATGGATGCCCCTAGAATCATTGCTACAAATAAGGCCAAAATCTTTTTCATAAACAATCCCCTTTCACATTGTCCTTAAAATTTAAAATTCAAATCCATTTGGAACAAATCTTCAGGCGCAGATAATGTAGCTGTATCGGCACGCTTAAAGATATTAGTTCGGAAATAAGACATCGTAAACCAAACATTTTTAGCCAAACCTATATCAAGCTGGGTGCGCACACCTTGGGTATTAGTATTTCCAGAATAAAAGTCATCATCCGGAAAAGCAGCCAGCCAGGAATCAAGTTCAAGCACTTTGTAATAAGATTCAAGTTTCCATGTTCCCCAGCCATTGATCGCGGAAGATCCAATATAAGCACCCATCAACCATGCACTATTTTGATGTTTCGGATCAACGTTCCTATAATACTCTCCCTCAAAACCTATTTGGGGAATATAAATAGGAGAAGGTAATAACTCCCCAAACGGATCATTCATGCCCAGATCCACACTGCCTCCTACAAGATTATAATTATAACTGTAAGTACCCGTCAAACCTGCGGTGGAGCTCATCGTGTTACCTGAAGAAGAATAATCCATCGGAAAATGAGCCGGATTATTAACATTGTAATATGCCCCAGCACCTTTGTAGTAGATCTTTTCAGTTAAGTTACCCTTAATACCTTCTTGACTTATAAACATATACGGATCTGTTTTTACCCCACTAGTATTAGCTCCATAACCAGCTGTTATAAGAGCTCCGTTAGAAGGGACCAGATCTTTGAGCACAAAAATTGCATTAGTTGAAAACGGAGTTATATAATCATTGAGTTTCTTTTGTAATTGAATGGCACCACCTTCAGGGGTGATATCCGGATCCCAGAGCAAAGGGGTCCTTGAAGGTTCCCAAATGGGGTTATCCATTTTACCGCCCATTAAGGTTGCCCACGGGGCAGGAGTATAAACAGCATAGGCCTTGTTCAATACTACCGTAGGCTTACTAAAAGAACCTTCCTGTTCAGCAAGAGTAGTAGCTCCGGTGCTCTTAGTGATGTTATTAAAAACTGAATTATTGCCACCCAAGGTAATATTGTTAGAACGGTTATTACCGATACCATTCCCATTTTCACCATTTGTAGCAAGACCAACGACGATCTTGACTTTGTCGTTAATTTGATCTTCAAAATTCAAACGGGCGCGGATACGGGCTCTGTCTTCCACAAGATGGGCAGAGCTACCTCCGGCGCCAGCAGTTTTCCTAAGCTGATACTGTTCACGCAAACGGAAATCTCCGCTTATTTTAAGGCCGCTGACCCAATCAGGAAGCTGATTCTTAAAACTTGCCTCCTGGGATGTTTTCTCATTAGAAGCGATTTCCCCTTTGATTTGGACAGCTTCTTGATTAGTCAAGATCCCTTTGTCCTCTAACTTTTGGATAAGCGAATCCACGGTACTTGTGGCAGCCAAGCCCATTCCCTGCCAAGCAAAAATGATTCCCGCTGCTAAACTTAAAACAATTTTTTTCATGACCCCTCCTGTTTAGGCGTTTTAATTTGACATGACAATTATGTGGTTCTTATATTAAGGAAATATTAAGGAAATATTAAGAGTTCAAACTTGGGTTAATGGTGTTAACGCTTAGAAAAAATTTATTTTCCCTCCCCTTACAAAGGTAATCATAAAGCAAATTTAGGAGATTGATTCCCTCCCCCTTGCGGGGAGGGCTAGGGAGGGGGGATAAAAAATATAAAAGGAATACGCCCCACTACATAAGATTAAAGCTCTTATATTAGGGAAAGACGAAGCACGGATAAAGGTTGATTTCAACTATGAAAAAAAATTAGGAGATAAAAAACTTAAGGATTGTGTCACGGGTAAGGATACCGCAGGGATGTCTATAATCATCCACAACAGGAATACAACCGAATTTGAAACGAACCGTAGCCTCAATGAATTCATAAAGTGAATTATTGGGTTTTAAGGTAAAAGGTTTAGGATGCATAACATTTTTAAGCAAAAACTGATTTAAAGCTTCCTTATCATAATACCAGCTGCCATCTTCTAGTCTTCTGGGGGAATGTATTTGATAAAGATCACGCTGTGTAATAATACCAATAATACAACCCGCTTCATTAATCACCGGCAAATGCCTCAGATCATATAAAGCGATTTTCTCCTGTACCGTTGAAAAATCATCGGTCTCTTTAACCGTAATGACAGGTGAAGTCATGACTTCCCCGACCTTGGTGTCCAGCAAGTATTGTTTAATATCTGCTTTTTTAATCGACATATGGTAATTATAACATAAAGAAAAAAGTGACGGACACTTTTATCCTAATTTTTTCAAATTATTTATACAAGCATCCGTCACTTTTTTTCTATTTCGTTTGCTGGGCGGCAATAGTCGGTATTGGAACAACCACCGGAGCATTCTCAATTTTTAAAATTTTCACTTTAAATGTCAAATCCTTGCCGGCCAGAGGATGATTGAAGTTCAAAACCACCTTATCCCCTTTGAGTTCGGAAATTACAGCCGGAAACATGGAACCGTCCGGAGAGGTAGCCTGTAAGACCAAACCTACTTTAGGAGTCAATTCTTTTGGCAAAGCAGATACGGGAAATTCTTTAAATGCCTTTAAGTCTACCTGGCCATACCCATTTTTAGCTTCAACATTAATGACCTTTTCTTCGTTTATACGCATGCCGTTTATCTGGGATTCCAATCCCGGAATAATATCGTGATTGCCAACCACATAGGCCAGCGGAGCTTTGCCTACTGAGGTCTCTACATCCTTATTATCAACTGTCAAAGTATAATTTAATGTAACTTTTTTACCAGGCCCCACCACCGGATCATCTGCGTAAGCGCAAAAATTGAACATGCCCACTGCCAATAAAAAAACGATGCCTGTTAAAAATTTTCTCATAAAACCCTCTCTTCCTTAATAATGATGCTTTTAATATCGTTTATTATTCCAAAGGCCTGCATTCTAACGCATGATTTCATTCTTGACTATTTATTTTTGTTTTCTTAATTAAGGATTTTATCTTCAAAATCTTTTTTTATACTGCAGGTAAACTTGGGTCTCAGCCCCTGACTGGGAATCTTGAGGGCTTTGGGATGCGCCCCTGTCCTGAGGCAAAATCCCTTTTGAAATATTCAAGCTCATATGATCACTCATGTCCATCTCCCCCTCAATCTTCCGGGAATAATAGATATTTGTTTCTCCCGGAGGCGATGGCAGCTGGTCCATTGCCACTCCAAGCTTTAAATTATCAGTTAATTTTGTCTTAAGTCCAAATTGTTGCTGATCATTGGCCTTCGATAGGGAATAATTTAAAAAATCCTGAGCTAATTCACCTGAGGAGACACCCTTAAATGGGGCAGTTGTCGGCTCCCAGGCATTACCGGTAAATAATACTTGTAACGCTTCCTGAGGAGCCATAGGCGGGTCTGAAGTCACTGTCAGCTGCGGATCTGCCAAAGTCCCTTTAATCGTCAAATAAATTTCCATATCTTCAACCTTAGCACCCAAATGGATATCTATTATCGGGTTAAGAATATTATTCTGAAAATTAAACCTGCTTTGCATTAAATCCAGGTTAGTCCGCCTTACTTTGACAAGCCCGGATTCCACAATCACCTCACCTTTCACTTGAACTTGACTTTTAGCAGGTATTAAGATCAAATCCATCCGTGAAAAGCCTTCTGTAAGAAGAACCGATTCATACTGTATATTATCTGCCAAAAAATGGCCCGTGACCCTGGGTGAAGACAAGGGCCCTTGAATTGTTGCATCAAAATCAGAAACAAAGCCCTTCATATTCTTCCTGATGTCCTCGCTGGCCCAAAAACGGCTGGCTTCATGAATGTCTACAGACTTGGAATAAAAATTGCCTTTGATTTGCCCCGCGCACACCTTGCCGGTAAATACAACAGGATCGCTGTCAGGTATAAAAATTCGCGCATTAAAAATATCAAAATCGTGATGAGGCAGGGGCCATAAAGAAAGGTACACACGAATCTCTTGAATACGCAAAAGAGCATCCGGCAGATAGGACAAACCCTTGATACTTATATCCTTAAGGATAAACCCATTTTGAAGACTTCCTTCATAATGGCCCACATGCATCATCCCCACTGCGGAAAACTCCTGCTTAAAATAGCGCAGCAGTATCTTACCGCCTAAAGGCGTCACTATCAAATAGGACAGGCTTACGCTTAGCAGCAATATAAAGGAAATTACCGTCAAAAAAATAGCTGTTGTCAGTCTTATAAACCAATGCATAGATAGTGTATTAGAAAGTGTGCATGCCGGACATGATTTCAATGATGCCGCGTCTGACCATCATCACTCCGATGGCGGCCAAAAGAAGCATCATCACCTTGGATAAAGCGCGGGAACCAGCAACCCCCAAGAGACGCATCAGGGTGTCTGAAAAAATAAATACAATTCCTACAATGGCGATATTTAGGAATAAAGCGGTCAGCGTAATCGCGAGACCGTACACGCTTACTAACATCAATGAAATTGTCAAAACCGCGGGGCCTACGATCAACGGCGTTCCGATAGGCACAGCCCCCAATTCCTTAGCCATACCCCGACGGGTCTTACTTTGGGTAGTCAAATCCACCATAGCCAGGCAAAACAGGATAACTCCGCCCGCCACCATAAAATCTCCCATAGTAATTCCTAAAAAATGGAAAATACCTTTGCCTAAAAAAATAAAACCAACTGCCACTAAACTTGCCGTAATTAACGATTGGCAGATGATCTCCCTCTTTTCTTGAGGGTCCAATCCCTCGGTCAAAGACGCAAATACCGGCAAAATACCGATAGGGTCAACGGTAAAGAACATAGGAATAAAGACCAGCAGGATATCGTTTAACATAGATCTATTGATATTCTATAACTGAGGACCAGCACTAACCAGATTGCGGCCGTTTGGAGTATCCGTAAAAAGTTTAAAATTATCGACAAACATTCCCCCCAATTTATGTAAAGAGGAATCATATGCGTCTTTATCTGCCCATAAATTACGAGGATTTAATGTTTTATCATCCACCCCGTTAATATGTTTTGGTATCTGAAGATTAAAAACCGGCAAGATGTCAAAACCATTTTGATCAACACTGCCGTCTAAAATAGCATCTACAGCCAGACGATTGTCTTTTAAAGGTATGCGATAACCTGCCCCGTAAGGACCGGCAATCCAGCCGGTATTAATAAGGTAGGCAGAAGCGTTATGTTCCTGCATTTTCTCAGCCAAAATATCAGCATACAAGGTTGGATGCACCATCAAAAACGCTTTGCCGAAACAAGCTGAAAAAGTCGCCTGCGGCTGTTTGATCCCAAGCTCTGTCCCTGCCACTTTAGCGGTATAACCGCTTAAATAATGATACATGGCCTGTTCTTTGGTCAATTTAGCCACTGCGGGAAGCACCCCGTAAGCATCACAGGCTAAGAATATAATTTTGGAAGGATGCCCGCCTTTAGACACCGGTTTAACGATATTTTCAATATGGCCCATCGGATAGGACACCCGAGTATTTTCTGTCTTCTTCTGGGAGGCAAAATCTATTTGTCCTTTATCATCAATATCAACATTTTCAAGAAGAGCGTCACGTTTGATGGCGGCATAAACTTCCGGCTCACGCTGGGCTGTAAGACCAATGCACTTGGCATAACAGCCGCCTTCAAAATTAAATACACCGTCATTGTCCCAACCATGTTCGTCGTCACCGATAAGGGCCCGTTTGGGATCGGTCGACAAGGTGGTCTTGCCGGTGCCTGAAAGCCCGAAAAATAATGCAGTATCTTTGCTTTTTCCCATGTTCGCCGAACAATGAAAAGAACCAATGCCTTTTAAAGGCAAAAAATAATTCATGATCGAAAAAATGCCTTTTTTCATTTCCCCGCCATACCATGTGCCTCCAATGACCGTCATACGCTCGGTGATGTTAAAAGCCACAAACACTTCTGAACGCAACCCATGCTTGGTAAAATCAACGCATGAGGTTTTACAGGCGTTAAGAATGGTCCAGTCCGGATTAAATTCATTCAATTCCGGCCCAGTTGGCCGGATAAACATATTCTTGAAAAAATGCGCCATCCAGGCAACTTCGGTCACTAAACGGACGCTGATCCGGGTATCTTTATTGGCCCCGCAAAATCCATCTACCACATAAAGTCTTTTACCGCTTAATTGTTTAACAGACAACTCTTTAAGATGTCCCCATGTTTCTTTACTGATCGGTTTATTATCTGAACCTGAAGCCTTGCCATCCGCCCACCAGACAGTACTCTTGGTTGAGTCATCCATGACAATGTATTTGTCTTTTGGGGAGCGGCCGGTAAATTTTCCTGTATCCACCGCTACGGCGCCTAAAGAAGAAACCGTGGCTTTCTCATAGCCTTGCAGTTGCCGCCCTGTTTCATGGTAAAAAAGTTCATCAAAAGAAAGATTATAATAAAGTTGGGCAATTTGGTTTATGCCCAAAGCGGTTATGTCTGATAAAACCATTGAATTTTTTTCTATTAACAAATTAACCTCCGAATCATTCTAAACAAAGGATTATTATTTTGGAAGCATGGGGAAAGTCATCATTTCAATAACCAAGCGCTTGGTCTCTTCAACTTCAAAACTAAGCTCATATTTTTCCGTCGCCCCGATCGGGATGCTTACCCCATCCACAGCGGTATTAATATAACTGTCAAAATGCGACATCATCATGTCTCTGTACCCCAGCTTGGCCATTTCTTTTTTAAATTGACCGGCGATCAAATTGACAAGCGTCCCGCAGCCATCCTTAACTTCCATCTCATCATCAGAATCAATATAAGGATATTGCATCAAGCGCAAAAATTCCGGCAAGAACTTCTGTTCCAAATAAACTACCAATGTAATCAAAAATTCTTTTTTTTCCAAACCTTCTGCATTAGCGGCAAACTCAAGAACAGAAAAAACCGTGGTAGTGTTGAATTTTTCCATGGCATCAACACGCATCCTGTGAAGAAACAGGGTAAGAATTCTTTTTTCTATTTTGGGCTCGCTGGAAAAAGTTATTTTTGATTTTTCATAAAAGACTTTCTTCACCGCCGCAGTAAGTGCTAAGGCCAGAGTAAAAGCACTCTCGCCTGCGCTAGAGAAAGATTTCAAATTCATCCTGGCGCTCTCGCTTTGGACGATTTCTTTAAACTTATTTACATCCAATGGATTGAAATCATTTTCTTGCATAAATGGTTTTCGTTTAACGCAAAAAAGGCTTTATCATTGACAATAATTCTTCGGGTTTATAGGGCTTGACCAAATAGCCGGCCAAATTAGGATTGACATGACCGGCCGTTCGCTTGTTCTCGTCAGAACCGGAAGCAGTGACCATGATAATGGGGATATTAGACAGTTCCGGAATTTTAACGATACCGGCCATTAGCTCAATGCCGGAAATTTTAGGCATCTGCCAATCTAATAATATTAAGCAAATGTCCTTGTAATTATTAGCGAGGATCTCCATGGCCTGCTCACCATTCTCGGCTTGAAGAATTTCCTGGGAAATGCCTGATTTCATTAAAATACGGATTAATAGTTTACGGTCCAGCAATGAGTCATCAACCACAAGGATTTTCATATTAATTTTTGGGCTTAAGAATAAAGCCGCTGTTATAGGTTTTACGGATCTCTTCTAACATTTTATGCGCCGCAGTCTCATCGGTGATCCCGCCAACACGCACCCTGTACCAGACTCCCTTTTGCCCTAAATCACTGATGATCAAAAATGCCTGATACCCATTATTTTTTAAAGCATGCAAAGCGTTTTCAGCCCTGTTTTTGTCCTGAAAAGAGTACACCTGAATAGTAATACCGGCCTCATGACCGTTGACAGGACTTGTTATAATCGCCATAGGCGGCACAGGATCAGTTTTTGGGGCAGGAGCTGTAAAAGGCTCTGCAGCCTGTGTATTTACGATCTGTTGATGAAGAATGTCATTTAATACAATGCCCTGCTCACCTTGAGGATTATTTGGATGATAACTCAAAAAGAAAATAATCCCGCCCGCCGCGATCAATAAAAAAATCCACCATGTGCTTTTAAATGAATTAGCCATCTATTTTCTCCGCTATGCTAAAAATAACCTGATTTAATTTTTTGTATTGTAACATAAAAATTAAAATTCCCTCAAATGTTTTGCTATCCTTCCTGTTTGGGATACTGGCCGTTTAAAACGCCCTGGATCATATTTTTCACTTCATCAGAAAAATCCTTATCCAAAACCCATTCTAAATATTGAGGATCTTTTTTGGCAATGGTCTTTAGAGGCTCCTTTTTGGCGTATTTACCAAAGGTCATATACAAATCGCCGTTCCACCAACGGAATTTGCGTTCGTTATCAAAGAATTCACTTGACTGTTTATAATCAAATTCTTTAAGGCCTTCAATGTCCTCACGAGAAACCGCGTAACGTTTTAACTGTTCTTGAAGGATAGCCAGGGTTGCTTGGGCATCGGCAGTGGCAGAGTGCGCGTCTTTGAGTTCCTGATGACAGTAAAAGGAATAGGCCGCGAACAGGTCCCTGCGCTCATGCAAATGATAAATTTTTTGAGCATCATAAACTGTGCGGTTGGCATAATCAAATTTTATGCCGGCATCGGCAAATTCCCTGGCTAACAAAGGCAGGTCGAAACGTTCAACATTAAAACCGCCTAAATCCGCCCCCTCCAAAAATGCCAATACCTTGCCTGCAATTTTGCCAAAAACCGGCGCATCTTTTACATCAACATCAGATATGCCGGTCAATTCCCTTACCACCGCCGGGATAGGCATGCACGGATTGACCTTGGTCGAATAAATCTCCTGTTGCCCCTCGGGAGTTACTTTAATCATCCCGATCTCGATAATCCTGTCTTTTTCAATCCAAATGCCGGTAGTTTCCAGATCCAGGACCACCAGCGGTTTTGTCAATTTCATCACTACACCCCCACTTATAAATGATCATGCCGCAATAAACCTAAATCCAGAATTTTCTGAATCAAATCTTCGTAACTGATCCCCGCTTTGAGAGCGGCCTGGGCCACCTCATCGATCCTGGCGATACAGGGATTGGCATTAGGCTCAATAATATAAACCTCACCGGCTTGCGTCACCCTTATATCAAAACGGACATAGCTGTCCAAATCTAAAGCCCGATAAGCCCGCCGGCAGACATCATCAATATTCTTCTGCCATCCTTCAGGTAATTTAGCCGCTAATGTACTCTTGATCCCCCATTTTTTCCGGTACGCATCGTCCCATTTTGCTTTATAGGTGGCAATTCGGGGCTCTCCTTCAGGCAAGTCGCCAAATATCATTTCCCTGGGAGGCAGCACTGTGATCTGTTTATGGCCAAGCACTCCAGCGTATAATTCGCGGCCTTCGATGTACTCTTCAGCGATAGCATCCATCTGCATACTCTCATGGATGAATTTGATCCTCTCCACAAAGGCTTCGGGATTATCCACAATGGACGCCTGTGAAATGCCTCGGGAAGCTTCTTCACATAAAGGCTTGATCACCGCCGGTAGTCTTAGTTTGGCGACAACCCCCACACGCTTGCCCCTATAATACGTATGAAACCTGGACACTTTGATATGATGGAATGTGAAAATTTTCTTGCTTAATGCTTTGTTGTTACAAACAAACATATTCCCTGAGGACGCCCCTGTGTAAGGGATGTCAAGGATCTCCAGGAGGGCGGCCATATTTTTTTCCAACTGGGTCTGATCGTTAAAGACCTCCATCATATTAAAAATAATATCAGGCCGGTTTTCTTTTATCTCCTCAAACAAAGGAGTGATATTATTATAAATCCCAAGCAAAGACACTTCATGCCCCAAACTTAAAAGGGCCTGCTGTACGTCTTTCTCCGTATACATATTATCCGGATCGGCAAATTCTTCCTTGTAATCATAGCCCCGCGGTTTCTGATAAGGGCTGTAAAAGAGCATCAGGACTTTAAGCTTCTTTTTCATAAAGATTACTTTCGTTGCCTCGTTCCACGCAACCAGCCTGTATGAATATAATTCATCGTAAGGCTTGTCACATATACCGACAACTGCATCAAGGCCACCGCCTGAGACGAAGGCACAATCATATGCAGTTGTTTGGCCCTTAAGGCGATATTCTTCAATAAATCACTGATTATATATTTACGCTCTCCCGTGCATCGGTCAATACTATTTAAAATATTTTTAGAATGTATCCTGATAAGTTCCTGGGCCGTCACGAATTCCTTGTTCTTACGACGATCTTTTTTAAAGGCCCACCATTCTTCATCTGTCAAAGGAGTAAATATTTTTCTCAATTGGACATCGTGAAAATCAGGAAACTCCTCTTGTTCATACCTGTATTTTTTTTTGTAATAATTCCCCAGCGTAATGGTCAGGTTCTTTTGATGCCAAAATTTCTTGCCCTGAGCTTTAAGCGGGTTTACGCCTTTAATCGATGACATAAGCCCATCGACAAACTGCAATTTATCCAGGGCTTTCCACCCCAGGTATTTCTTCTGCCAATCAGAGTCCGGGGTCAGCCAAACAGCAAAGGTTTCGACAAAGTCTTCGTCGGGATGATATTGGGCGTAAAACCCATCCAGATGGCGCACGTAGCTTTTGCTGTAAGGCTTGAATTTATAGGTATTACCGTATTCTTCCCTTGAGGATCCAAATACTTTCTGCCACTCACGCTTTTTATGCAGATTATAGGCATAGGAAAACGCGTGGCCGGCTTCATGGCGTAAAAGCTGCATACACCAATGTTTGCCCTCACCTTCAGCTTCCAGCATCATACGGCGCTCAAGCCTGATCAGTGCCGGATGAGCCAGATAAAAAGGTATCCCTATCGCCACCTCACCCTCAGGCGTCAGCCATTCATCCGCCAGATAACACTCAGGATGAAAAACCAAACCCCTGGCGTCAAGTTCAGCATATAGCTCTTTGACGCATTCCTCAAGCCAGGTGCCCTCTATACTGATGGGAAGGTCCCCTATCCGGGTGGCGAGCAATTGTTCTTCGGTAATATTATTCAGATCAATGGGCTTTGGGGTCATGTGAATGCTGTTCTTCAAGACGCTTAAGCAATTCTTCGGCCTCTTCGATGATATCAGGCTCGGCTAATTTCAAAGTTTCCATGTCTTTCTTAAAACTTCTTAAAGCAGCAACCAGACGGCGAACGCTTTGTTCATGACGCGCCTCGCGTGCCTGCTCGGGATCGACTTTTTTGCGCTCTTTGATGATCGCGGTCAAATCCTTCCTGACTAAGGAAGCCTCCTTGCCTTTCTCAAAAATATCTTTACGCAATTTGCTGTAGTCCTCACGGGTCAATTCCTTGCGGGCACGGGCCAAACGCAACACATCAAGGCCTTCATAACCCGGGATATTGACCGTTTCTCTGACTTCCGCAAATTCCTTTTTTAAATAAACCGGCTCATCCTGCTCGACGAAAAAATATGTCTTCACAAGTTTTAGGGCCAGCGGTTTTTTTAACCCCAATTCCCGGGTCACATAATCTTCAAATTTTTCAAATTCCCAGGATTGATACAACTTATCACGCCAAACGCTGTAAAGGCCTTGTCCTAACTGTATCCAGGACAATTTAAAATCTTTAGCATGCCCGGCTATATGTGCCCGGAGATTATCCGACTGTTGTGTAATATTCATCAAAAATTCCCTTTCTTCTAAAAAGGTTATGTCAAAATTCTTGCACAATCCGGCAACAAGACGCCATTGTACCACAGCTTTTTATTTCAAGTTAAAAAAGAATTTTAACCCGTTTATGTTGAGATTGCCTCCCCGTCAAATCAATAAAAAACGGCTGGAGGGTTAGTCTCCCTTCAGCCGTTTGATAAAATAATAAATGCCGATTTGACAACAGCGGCTATTTTAAAAACACTTTCAATTCTTCCCAGGTTTTCTTACCTAACACTCCGTCGGCTTTAAGGCCGTGGCTTTTCTGAAATTCTATGATCGCCTGTTTGGTCCCTGCCCCTATCTTACCATCTACTTTGCCTGTATAAACACCGGCAGATTTAAGGGCTCTTTGAATTTTTTCAGGACTGACCTTAACACGGATGATCTGAGAATTATCAGAAGCCCCGGAAAGCTTTACTGACTCAGCCTGGTCCGCGGACTCTTTGGAGACCTGGTCAGATTCAACGGGTTTAGAGGTGTCTACCTTACTAGAGAGGTCCTTAACTTGATATTGCAAATCCACAATCTCCGCATCCTTGGCCTGGAGATTTTTCTCAAGTTCGGTCATGCGCGTTTCCATTTGTTCATTTTTAGTCTTCATTTGAGTAGAAGCACAACCGCTAAAACTTACAGCCAAAACCAAAATACATAATAATCGTAATAACACAGCACCCTCCTAATTGTATTTGTTTAGCGAGCAGAAAGACGGTATTGTCATCCTGAGCCCGAAGGGCGAAGGATCTTAAGACGTCTTAAGATCCTTCGTCGCCATCGCTCCTCAGAATGACGCCGTTCTCTCTACGCGCTAAACATTATCGAACAAAACGATATGTTGTTTAAATTTTCTTGTATTTTAACATAAAGATGGATTTGTCCATACTAAAGTTATTTATTTTTTAAAAAATTTTTCTTTGCTTGTTTATCCTATCCGGCCTTCGTATAATACAAAACCATGTTCACCAAAAATGCTAATGACAAAGAACCCGTTTTCCTGCCGGTGGATTTTACCGGCATGACCGGCCACGGTCCTGCCCAACTGCCGGTCCCCTCTCAAATAGGTCCGGCCAGCTCATTAGACGAGATCCTTATTTTCGCGCGCCATGAGCAAGCCAGCGACGTGCATTTAGGTGCCTTAAAACCTGTTATATTCCGCCAATTCGGCCGGCTTAAAAATATCACCGCCGAAATCTTAAACGCAGACCAGATAATACAAATTATTTCCACCGCAATACCTAAAGGATTCACTGATATTTTTGAACAAACCTCAGATGCCGAATACGTTTACACCATCAACGGCTACGGCCGTTTTCGCATGGCCCTCATAAAACAGCGTAATGGCTGGGATTTGACCGCAAGGCTAATCCCCACGGAAATTCCAAAATTTGAAAACACCGGCATGCCTGATTCATGTGCCGGTCTGACCAAATGGGCGCAGGGCATGGTATTAATTACCGGACCGGCGGGCTGCGGAAAAACCACTACTCTGGCAGTTTTAGTTGAGATGATAAACCAAAAACGGCATGACCATATCATAAGCATTGAAGAACCTATTGAAATCGTCTATGAACCTAAAAAATGCCAAATCACCCAAAGGGAAATCAACACCCATACCCTTTCTCAATCTAATGCCTTACGCTCGGCCTTGCGCGAAGACCCTGACATTCTGGTAGTCAGTGAGTTGCGGGATTTGGGCACTATTCAATTAGCGGTAACTGCCGCTGAAACAGGTCATTTGGTTTTCGGCACCATGAATACCATCAACGCGGCCCAAACCATTTCACGTGTCGTTAATTCCTTCCCTGCGGAAGAACGGTCAATCATCCGCAATATGATCTCGGAATCCCTGCGTGGAGTTATCTGCCAGCAATTAATCCCTAAAAAAGACGGCAGAGGCATGGTTGCGGCCTATGAAGTTTTGATCGTCACCCCTGCTGTGGCCAGCCTTATCCGTGCAGGAAAGACCGGCCAAATCGACAATACCATTATCACCAATAAAGCTAACGGTATGATATTAATGGATAATTCCCTGGAAATCTTGGCCAATAAAGGCCTAATATCAAAAGAAGAAGCCTGTGGGCGCGCAACTAACCCGGCAAGCATGGCACAATCAATCACACATTAAAACAATGGCTGAAATCGATCAATTATTTAATATCTTAATCAACAAAAAAGGCTCTGACCTGCACCTCGAAGAAGGCCAGAAGCCTAAAATCCGCATTAACGGCCAATTAGTGGAGACAGGCGACGAGACTCTCACCCGTGAAAGAATGACTGCCCTGCTTAGCCCTCTTACCCCAAAAGAAGATTGGCAAAAATTTGAGGCGCAGGGCGATCTGGATTTTGCCTATGCTTTGGATGGGCAAGCACGTTTCAGGGCTAATTATTTCCGGCATTTTTTTGGATTGGGTGCGGTTTTTCGCTTGATCCCCTCCCAAATACGTTCAATTGAGGATTTGGATTTGCCAGCCCACATCAAAAATTTTGCAAAATGGCGTTCAGGATTGGTGCTGGTCACTGGCCCGACAGGAAGCGGGAAATCGACTACCCTTGCGGCCATCATTGATTATATCAATACCTATTTCTCCCAAAAGATCATTACTATCGAAGAGCCGGTAGAGTTCATTCATACTAATAAAAAATCGCTTATCTCTCATAGGGAAGTGGGCAAAGACACCCTATCCTTTGCAACCGGCCTTCGCACGGCCATCAAAAGCGACGCTAATATAATTTTGGTAGGAGAAATGCGGGATCGGGAAACCATGGAATTAGCTTTAACTGCCAGTGAAATGGGAATTCTGGTTTTCGCAACCTTACATACCAATTCCGCGGCGAAAACCATTGACCGTATCATCGACACCTTTCCCCAAAGTCACAAAAACCAAATCCGTACCGTATTGGCCAACAACCTAAAGGCAATTATTGCCCAACAGCTTCTGCCAAGCGCGGACAAAACGCGCCGATGGGCTGCCTATGAAATCCTCATCCGTAATCAGGCGCTGGGAAATATTATACAGACAGGGGAAAGCATGCGCTTAACCAGCGAAATCCAGACCAACCAGGCAATGGGAATGGTCCTTATGGATGATTCTTTAATGGAATTAGTCAAAGCCCAAAAAGTAACTAAAGAAGAGGCTTTTTTAAAAGCCATTGAAAAAAGCAGATTTGCTGGTGATTTTAATCCCACTGGCTGAGAAACGCCTCTTGATCTCTTCCAGCAATTCACATTTCAAAGCCCCCGCAATAATGCTGTCAACACACCAAACACTTAAAGTAAGCTCAACACCTGAACCATCCAAATATGTCACAGGACAGCCGCAAATTTTCCGTGTTTTCGGATTACTGCCGGCAATTTCAAAAAGAATAGCCCGCGCTTGATCAATATTTGAATCATGGCTTATAAGCACAGCAACCGAACAGATTGCTCTTGAATCATCCCTTGTTAAATTTATCGTTGTTTGACTGGCCATGATGCTGTTGGGAACAACTACGCGGCGATTGTCATCCGTCCTGATGATAGTGTAGCCAAGGCTCAAACTCTCGATCTCCCCGGTTTCCAGGCCCGTAGGTGCCGGGATCTGAAGACGATCCCCGACATTAAAAGGGCGGTAAAGCAACAGGGATATGCCGGCAATGAGATTCCCTAAAGTATTTTGCGCTGCCAGACCCGCGACAACTGACAGGACTCCGACGCTGGCAAGTCCGGCATTCCCCAAATTAGACAAAGCCGGTATAAGGCGGGCATAAACAAAAAACGTAACAATATAGACGACAATCTGCGCTAACTGGGATATAAACTTGACCCTGGTGCGGTCAATATGAACACGCGAACCGCGGGCAAGAGCCCGGTCAACGCCCATACGCAGCATGCGATTAAGAAGCGCGGCGCAGATTAAAAGAATAAGAGCATAAACGACCGCCCCCTCAAAAGTTGCCGGATTCACGATATTAATACTTTTAAATTGAAACCCCATAACCGATCTCCGTTGGTTTAGAATTTAATATTACTATACCATAAACAAAAAGGCCCGCCTATAACAGACTTCCTTAAAGTTTTTTATCGAACAGCAGTTGCACAGGCACTATTTCTCGGGTATACTTTGTTTATATAGGTAATGAATTTATGAACAAACGCGGTCAATCAATTATTGAATATTGTTTAATTATCATCCTTGTTATTTTAGGGGTCGTTTTCATGGGTCCCTATGTCCTGCGCTCTGTCAACGCTCACTTTAAACTATGGGATGAAGGCACCCGTGATTCTTTTGAAGAGCATCTAAAACAAGCCCCTATAAACGTTGTTCCGCCAATCACCACAAACTGCGTTTGTACACACAGCACGAATGCCTGCCATGGCGCGTATTGCGGCCCTACTCAGGATGAAATAGATACTACCTGCACTCCAACGGGATGTGATGCACTGCAGTCGACACAGCCCTCCTGCGTGCCTGATCCGGCCTGTTGCACCTCTTGGGCATATGTGGGCTGCGGGTCATCACCTCTTGGGCAAGCTCTACAGGCAAACAATTGCTATTACGGCACACCCATTTACCAGCATCAATGCGGTTCTAATAATACCGTTTTTTGCGGCTGTCCGCCGGCTACTGCATGCCCACCCAATACATGCCCCCAACCCCAATGCACGGGATTTGTCACTTTTCTAAATTCCACTACATTTTGCAAGACCGGAAACTCCACACCGCCTTCTAACCCTCCCATAAACCAAGACACGAATTACAATTTTGTTACCGATAACGTACATTGTACTGGCGGCTGGTGCGATGCGTATTGTAATCCTCCTTATTCCCTTAATTCTGCCCAAAATGCCTGTGAACTACGGTTCACCGTGGCTGCCATTATGAATGGGTGCGGATCACCGCCCAGCACCAATTTCTCCGCTCCAACCTGCAGCACCAAAGGGTGCTGCCCAAGCACAAGCTCCTGCACCGAAGGTTACTGTAACCCAGTAGGCGTAGGCGGCGGTTGGGTTACAACGACAAATGACCAAAGTTTTACAATATGCGCTAATCCGCCTATTAAGTCAGCAGTGGTGGTTGGATCCGGATGCCAAAATCCCGGCACTCCCAGCATGTCCTGCGGCATATCCATCACCTATGGATGCACTGCTCCGGGAGACCCTGCCTGCTCATAGTTTAAATTCAAAAAGGAAGGAATGCCTGTAAACTACAGCCCTGATGATATTTTTGGCGGTGTCGATAATTTATCGTTAGATAAAAGGATCTTCGATCCATCACGGGATGATATCAAACGCATCTGCCGTTTCTTCTCAATCGGCAAACTCCGGCATTATAAAAAAGAAAAAGGCATTATTGTCTCCCACAGCAATTTTTTTGTCTTTGCCTCAACGACCCATGGCCAGTACGCGCTTAAATTTTATCCGCCGGATTCAGCCAAATCCATCGCCATTGAATATGCCGCCAACCGCCTTCTGGCCGGCCATCATTTTCTAACTCCCACAATGCATGAGGGCCTTTTCGGCCGGCCGTTTACTCCCAGCAATGGCCGTCTTGCCGCCTGCTATTCTTATATTGACGGGCGTCCGGTGTGTCAGCGC
Source organism: Candidatus Omnitrophota bacterium (assembly GCA_015233675.1). GTDB lineage: Bacteria > Omnitrophota > Gorgyraeia > Zapsychrales > Fredricksoniimonadaceae > JABDGZ01. Next base: position 21,590 of record JADFXH010000006.1, on the reverse strand, counting down.
ATCAAACAACAAAACATTTTTCCTAAAATCAATGCCGCCATGCTTTCCCTGAAAACCATCCTGTCTGCTCACCCCAGGAGCCTTTCTTTCCCAAAACAGGAAAGCCTTGCCGCAACCATCAATATACTTACCCAAAATTCTCGCGCCTTGGCACCTTACGAGCAAAAAGAAACGATTGAGGGCTCCCTGATAGATGCCTGTCAAACATATCAGCTTCATCAACCCTTATTTACCCGCCAAAAACTTCATAATAATGCCAACTTAACCAACTTTCTCATTTATAAAGAAACCGTCTATACCCTTGATCTATCCCACATCCGGGAAGATTACGTTCTTTCTGACCTGGCAAGCTTGGTCATTTCCTGCCTGTTTTTTAATATACCTGCCAAAACCACCAACAATATCGTCAAAAACTATTTTCTCCGACACCAAATAAAGCAAGAATATTTCCCGGTCCTTAACACCCTTGTTAAAATCGGGCTGGTCAAAGAATACCTAAAAAATATCCGACGCGAAAAATCCATCGGACTTTTCCCCTATCCACAGGGCCTTGTGCGCACTTATACGTCCCATCTCTTAAAGCGCAAGAAATCCATTGCGGCAGCATTAAAAAATGAACAATGTCCCAAACTTATTGTTTAGACAAGGTCTTAAAATTTATGGTTCGACTTTATTTGGCTCCGGGTATAAAATTTTGTCAGTATGTTTAATCCTGCGAAAAACCATTATTTAAAGAATATTTACAATCTTATCCCCTCAACGATCTTCCCGTGGCTTATTACTGCCTTAGGTATAATTTTATATTTAAGGCAATATTTAATTAACCGTTCTCTCTGGCTTGATGAAGCGATGGTTTCTTTGGACATCATTCAGCAGCCGGTTTCCAGTTTTTTGCACCAGCCTTTACCCCACGATCAAGCCGCCCCGTTTGGTTTTTTGATCATTGAAAAATTGTTCCTCTCCCTTGGGGGAACAGGAGAATATGTCCTGAGGTTATATCCGCTCATCGCCGGATTGATATCACTTTGGCTTTTTTCCCGATGGGCAAGAATTTATCTGAACGCTGAGTTTGCCGCTTTGGCGCTATTTACTTTCGTTATTACTCCTTCATTGGTGTATTTCTCATCGGAAGTTAAACCCTATGGCACTGATGTTTTTTTTGCATTGCTTTCATATGTAGTTATAGCCGAGCCCTGTCTAAAAAAATTAGATTGGAGTCAAACCGGAGGTCTGGGGTTGCTGGGGGCTATCATTATTTGGTTTTCTTATCCCATCATATTTATTCTATATGGAATTTGTATACCCCTTTTGCTATTCTCCGTCATTCAAAGGGACCGGTCTCAGCTCTTAAAATTGGGAGTCATTGTACTTTATTGGTCCATAGGGCTCATTTTATATTATATTTTCTTGCTGCATCATTTCACGCATATTACCTATGGCGAGGACATGCAAAGCGGGATGATTTCCTTGACGGATTATAGGAGCTGGTTAAGAGTTCTTAATGATGCCTTTAGATACCCTGTGGGCACGGCCCACTATTTAAGGTTTGCAAAATTATTTTTCTTTTTAGGCGGCTACTCTTTTTTTAAAAAAGATAAAAGAATATTTTTTATACTTATGTCTCCTTTATTGCTTGTTTTATTGGCTTGCGGATTGCATATATACCCCTTTTTAGGCAGATTAGTGTTGTTCCTTGTACCGATATTCCTACTGATGATTGCCAAAGGGATAGGGATGATCTCGTTAAAAACAGGAAGATGGAAAATCATCACCGCCTTCTTATTAACTGGAATTTTATTTTATGATTCTTGCTTTTTTACTTTTAAAGAATTTATGGCCCCCCAAGGCAATGAAGAGATTAGAACTGTTATGTCTTATGTCAAAAAAAATATAAAGCCGGGAGATGTCCTTTTTATTTATTACGCGGCACGCCCGGCATTTGAATATTATAATTTTATACGCGGGTTTTCTTTTAATAACTATATCGAAGAGCAAAAAGCAAGAAACCAGCCTTCAAAATGGGTAAATGATTTAAATAAACTGCATGGTTCCAAACGGGTGTGGATACTTTTTTCACATGTCTGGGACAGCCAAATCAACGGAATGAATGAAGCGGAATACTTTTTGCATTATTTATCAACATCGGGAGGGCAAATGCTTGATAGTTCCTCCAGCCACGGAGCAGCAGCCTATTTATTTAATTTAAGCCATTTTTATCGTGACTTGTAATAGCGGCTATGCTAGTATTTTAAACATCTCAAGAATTTTCTTAAAAATGCCCAAAAAAATCAAGCCCTCGATCTTATTAACCTGGCCTCCCTCATCACTGATAAATGGCTGGAAAAGCAACCCTTTCCCGATGACCCAATTATTATTGGCTTCTTTTTTGGAACATAAAGGCCTAAAAAGCGGCATTTATCAGGAATTCCCGTATAGTGTTTCCGAAATCCTGTCGTTGATAAAGAAAAACAAAACTGCGGCCCTCGGCATGACATGTGATTGCACCAACCTGCAAAGCTGCATCACCCTGGCCGATCTGATTAAAAAAATGGACCAAGGCATCTATGTTATTTTAGGCGGCGTCCATGCAACGCTCTATCACCGGGACATCCTGGAAAAATTTCCTCAGGTTGATATTGTCGTACGCGGAGAGGGGGAAGAGACCCTTGCAGAAACATTGGCTAACCTTCCTGCCCTGAACACGGGGATAAAAGGGATAACTTTCCGAACGCATGGTGCTGTGACGAGCTCTTTGGATCGGCCTTCGGTTCTTGATTGTGATCAATTACCTAATTTGTCCTATCATTTATTGGGGAAGAATATTGCCAGAAAATTTGACTACACGAACAAGTGGTGGCCGCTGCATACGGGACGAGGCTGCTGTTATAATTGCACGTATTGTTCCAGTGGGCCTTTTTGGAAACATTGCTACAGGGTTAAAAGCATAAAACGGATCATTGAAGACATCCGTCGGTGCCAAAAAGAGTATCATGTGAGCAGCTTCGCTCTCGATGAGCTTACTTTTTCAATTGACAGAAAACGGGTATTGCTTTTTTGTGAAAAGCTTCACCGGGGGGACTTAAAAATCGAATGGTGTTGTGATACAAGAGTTGACCGTGTGGATAAAGAACTTTTAAGAACGATGCATGCGGCGGGCTGTCGCCGCATTGATTTTGGCATTGAATCATTTTCCAACCGGATACTTAAATTGATGAACAAAAACTATGACGGCGCCCAGGCGCTCGAAATGGTCAATTATGCCCAAGGGCTTGGGATCGAAATAAAATGCGAGCTCATCTTAGGATTCCCCGGCGAAACCGATAGCACTCTCAAAGAAACCATGGGCCGTATTTATCGGCTGCGCAAAGGTGTTTTTTGCAATCCAAATATATTTCATATGTACTCGGGATCAGGCATTTATGACAAAGTCAGGGCCAGGGGGTTAATTAATGATGCGCAGTGGATGAACGGCTATAATATTGATGATTTTACCTCCAAGTATTACTCGCAAGAATTCCTTCGCAAGCTTGGCATCATCGCAAATACCCTCCGGCGCCGATTCAAACCCTACGAATTAATTCCCGTACAGTAATACCAATGGCCCCCTACCGGATCTGCCCGATTGAAGCTATTCTGCCTTGCGCTTTCTCCAACCAAAGGCCAAGAATGATCTGCCGCAACGCCCGGTCCATTTCGCTATGGTGCCTGCCTTGAAGCGATACCGGACAAGGCCACGCTCTGTCACCGTATTTTTTAATTAAAGCGCGCCGCATCAATGGGAGGATTTGCACTTCACTTCTGGCCCCCCGATGCGGAATTGTATTGGCTGCGGCCAGGGTACGCAACAGCTTCTTATCTTTCTTCATAACCGCGGGGACTGATTGCGACAATGCCAGCATGGTCCCTGATAAAAACGGAAAGACAAACCTGCACCCAAGAAGCCCTGCCACTCGCTGATGCGCCTGTTCATCAACCATGCTCCAATCCAAGCGCGCCGCAAAACCACCGGGCCTCGCTTCCAAAGCTAAATTGCCAAACCACTGGTCACTTCCCATCCCCGAAATAAACACATCCCCTGCGGTCCCATGGTCATATTTCTTTAAAGCAGCATAGACTACCCCTAAGTCCAAATCCAGCAGAGGCTCATCTGTTATCCCCGCAAGCGTTTCAAAAGCAGACAAAAATTCCACCGCTTTTACATTAAGGATATGATGAGGGATCCCCGCTTTATTAGCAAACTGGGCGGCCCCCGCCACTGTTAGAGGGTTAAAATCATCAAATTGAACAGTCACTGCAGTCACCTGCGCTCCGCAACGCTTTGCCAAACACGCTATCAACATGGAATCAAACCCACCGCTAAACATGACGGCTCGGGGTGACCTGGCTACGTTCCCCATTGCCGCCTCAAGGGTTTGCTGTGTAATAAAAGAAAGCTGGCTTGAATCGACTGAAATACCCGGTAATACAGGCTGCGGCAATTTCTTGCGTCCTTTTAGGATTGTTCTTGGGGACAGCAGATACCCGTCACGGACGTAATCCCAGGCGGCCTTCTGATCAATTTCATGTCCGGTCCCTGTATAAACATAAGCATCCATCATGCCCTCCGATGCTGCTTGTGCGTTCCCAAGCGGATTTTTTCATCAAGCATTTTATTCACCAAAACATTACGGCAATACCGGCATTCCTGCCACTTAGGCGAACCCGTGTGGATCCCCTGCCCCGCTTCCCGCAGCGTATCATGCAAATAATCATTATCGAACCATATGTCCTTAAGACGGCGCTCGTTGACATTTCCGGCCACACACACGCCGACATTATCACAGGGAACCACAACCCGACCCTGCTCATCAATATTGCTATAGAACCACCCTATATGACAATTAATGCTCCCGCCCGTCGAATCATAAAATAAAAGCCGATCATTGTTTAACGGTGATCGCGGCATGGGAACAACATTGTTGAACATTTTCCCGTCGGAAATAAGATCATACAACTTTTTAAGGTCGTGCTTAAACTTAAACGGCCTTTGCCATGCTGTCTCAACGGTCTGGCGCAGCGAGCCTAGTTCATCCTTTGAAAAAAACAGGTCCCGCATCTCTTGGGTCGCCTTAAAGAAACGGACCACAATCTCATCAACCCCTCGTTCATGGGCCATATCCAGAAAACCGCCCAATTCCCGGTAATTATGCTTATAGACGACAAAGGAAAGCACGATCTTAGGCTTGCCGCGTTTATCCCTTATGACCCTGAGGCGGTCTATATTATTTAACACCCTGTTCATGGATGATTTCTTGCCGTGGACGCATTTAAATGACCCTTGCGTAACGGCTGAAAAATTCACTGTTAAACGGTCGGCGTAACACAACCCTGGCAAATGGTCTGCACCGTAATCCAGATGGCTGTAGGCAACTAACCGCATCCCCAGCTCCTTGACCTTTCGAAACGCATCCACCCAAAAAGGATAAAGGGTAACTTCCCCTCCCTCAAAATTAATCTCATCGACGCCCATTTCCTGGCAATCTTCCAGCACCCCCTTAAGCACCTTATAATCAAGCATCATTCGTTTCGGTTGCGCTTTAACCAGCGGAGAAAAATACCAGCAAAACTCACATTGACGGTTGCATGAATTAATGATGTGGATATTCACGGACTTAGGACCGATCAAAGGCCTGCCAAGCACAGCGCTTTTCAAACGCAATGCATCCCTGATGCCCGGATCAGTTATTCTTGACATGGCGCTTTTTGTCATGATCGTCCTTTAAATCCCTTTAATGTTGATAAAATATCTGAAAACAACAGCATCCTCCATCCCTCTTTAACTTCTAATGCCGAAATACATTGAAAAAAACGCATTAGTTCCTTATGGGATGCATTGGTTACAAAATCCGCATGATGCGTCACAACACCTGATAATGGCCGGCGGTGAATGCCTCTAACGAGAGGGCCTACCACATCACTGGCATTTCGGATAATTTTCTGGCCTTGCTCATACCGGCTAAAGGAAATCTGTGCCGGCATTTCTATGAAACGGCTCTTTATCTCCCGGAGGTAATCCCCAGCTGAAAAAATTTGAAAACCCTCTTCGTGAAGCACCCTTAATGTACGTTGGTCATACCCATGATACGGCGGGACGAACGCAGGGATAAAATGATCCCCGAATGCCAGTCGCATCTTTTTTTGCCCCTGCTTAATATCCTCACGCTGGGACTTCACAGCCCGCAATGCCCCGAATTCGTATTTTGTACCGGCATCAACGGAATAATTCGTATGCATCCACCCATGTTGGACAATATCCAGCAATTGCGGCGTTTTTTCCCTGGCGCGGCAGAGGAACCTAACCAGCCCCTGATCCATCTTCCCCGGGATAACAGCATAAACGACTGGTATGCCGAGATCACGGGCTAAATCAAAAAAGAAACAAAATTCGCGATCCAGCGTCCAGACATCATCATTTCTAATAAAAAGGCGTGCACCCATTATATTTTTTAGTATACTATTGTCTATCCCATAATGCGCATCTTATTCCATTACACCCATAAAGAAACCCTGGGGCATACCACCAGAAGCATCGCCCTTGCAACAGCTCTTTGCCGTCATAAAGCAGAAGTCCTTGTCCTTCAGGGCGGTGTGCCCCAGCCTTTTATCCGTTTTCCCAAGGACTGCAAGCTTCTGGATATCCCGCTACCTTTTGACACCCGTACCAGTTTTCAATCACGCGCCGTCCCTGTATCTGTCGCTAAACGCGCCCAATTCATCCTCAAAGCGGCAGCTGACTTCTGTCCGGATGTTTTGATCACAGAATTCTTCCCTTTCGGAAGGCTGGCATATACACCGGAACTGTTGCCCACCCTGCGCTATCTGCGCAAAAAAGGCACACGCATTATTGCCAGCATAGGATATCCTTTGCTCATCGACTTAGACCGGCTTCAAGATCAAAAATTCGCGGCCTTACATCGAGCCCTGTTTGCCTTCTATGACACCTTCCTGATCCATACGCCAGACGGGCTTGAAACATCATATATCCAAAAAACAATTCAAGTCCCGTATCTATCCCGATCATACGCTGCAATAATGAAAAAATTAAAAAAAAGAATTATCTATACCGGCTATATTTTTCCGGAAAATATGACCACCGGCGGTACCCTATTGCCCTTGGAAAAAAACACCACGTCCACTATTGTCATCAGCCGGGGAGGAGGCGCCGTAAGCCCAAAACTAATTACTCTGGCCATTGAGGCTCAGCGCCAAATCAACGGCAAAATCCGTACCATCATCGCCTGCGGTCCTGCCAGCTCCCTTGCAGAAATGACGCTGTTCCAGTCCTGCCTTAAACCTGCGGACAAGCCGCGTGTTCTTTTAGTCAGGCACCTTGCCAATCTTGATGATCACTTACGTACTTGCCGCGTTTCCGTCAGCCTATGCGGCTACAATACATCCGTCCAACTCATGCACTATGGCACGCGCTCGGTCATCATTCCTTATCAAAACAGCCTTTCCCAAACGTCAACCAATGACCAAGTCGCCCGGGCCCGGCTGCTTGAGAAGCGATTTTCCAGCATCATCCTTGATTACAACACCATGACAGCGGGTTGTCTCGCGGATGCAATCAAAAAACAAATGGCCTCCCCCCCCCCTGCCCCTGCTCCACATGACTGGTTTAACGGAGCTGATGTCGCCGCACGTTTTATCACGCAAGATACTGCAAGTTAAATTTCTTCAAGAACCCATGATAGGCAAAACAACCCGGACAGCGGCCTCCTGCCGCGTCATCCGCATGTTTCTGCCTCACGCGGTCTAAATCTTGCGGTAATTCTCCGTGCATGCCCACTTTCCCTGCCGGAGACAAATAAAGGCAGGGATAAACATGACAAAGCGAGTTGACAAAAAGAGAGTTTGCCGGCGTAGCACAAGCGCGAATGCATTTTCTGCCGCCGGCCAATAAAATCATCATGGCCTCAACTAATTCTCTGTCCACTCCCGGGTATCCATCATTTAACATACGGATAACCTGACCGTGAACATTTTTTATCATCTCTGCCGTCAGCATCGCCAATTTATCGGTGTGGGGCATCTGGCGGCGGTGATAATAGCCGGATACGCCGGATTCCATGATTTTAGGGGTAAACCGTGCTTTAAAACGCCGGGCCAGCCGATAGACATCGCCTAACTCGGCATAATTGACCCTGTTGATAGTAAATTTAAATTCCAAAATAATATCTTTACCAAATTTTTCTGCAATCCATTCAATAGTTTTTAAGGTTTTCCGGTAGGCCCCTGCCCCACGTAGATAATCATGCGTTTCTTGCCCGCCGTCAATACTGATACCCATATGCATCCCGTGCAAGGACGCAGCTTGAGACAACAAAATACGCCTGACCCCTTCAAAACAAGCCCCATTGCTGTACACACCAAATCCCTTGATCTTTCTTTGCTCACGAAAAAATAACATTGTTTTTAACATGCGGCCACAATCTCTATTTAAAAAAGGCTCTCCGCCGGTAATAGATACAAAATTAATCCTATAACGCCCCAACAATTCCCGCATCATCCGGGCCACCATAGAGGAGCTCATCTCATGCCGCTCTTTTTCCGCCCATATCCCGCAATGCCGGCAGTGCAGCTGACAGTGATTGGTTATTTCAATGGTGATATCATGAAGCAGGGACTTATTCATTTTCTTTTGGCCTTGGCTAAATCCTTCGAGCGCTGGATATTCTCGTCATAATAAACACAGGTTTGACAGGCCTTGAACATCTTTTGCATACGGCCGTATTTCCCCAAAAGACGCATGCTCATTATTTGCGGCGAAAGCCAATGCTGCTTAAAAGACAAATCCCCCAGGGGCAGCTGGTATGTCCGGCAACAAGTACTGATGTGCCCATCTCTGGCCAACATATAAAACCAACCGTTCAAACATATAGGGGGAGTTTTTTCTTCCTCACCTTCTAAATCTGCTATAGGCCCCTCGGGCAAAGCAACTTCCTGGTTATAATCATGCAAATTCATTCTTTCAAAAGAAATCCTATTGATACCTAGTTTGGACACCAGATCCTGCATCTTTTGTTTTTGACTGATATTAATGGCATTGACAATATACGCAACCTCAATGATGAACCCGGGCTTGCGGGTATCCCGCAAGGAAACGAGACGCTTAATGTTATTCACAACACGGTCAAAAAAGTCTTTCCCATGCACCTCACGATACTGTTGACGGTCCGCCGCGCTAATATCAATCAGCACATGGTCCGCCTTGATCACATCCAAACAATAGTCCAATGGAAACGCCCCATTCGTGAATACTTTCACCTTTAACGGCTGCTGTTCCAAATGCCGCATCATGTCCCGAAACAACGGATGCATCGTCGGTTCTCCTGATCCCACGATGTGGATCTGGTCAACATTCAAATCGACACAGTCTCCCACAATCCCAAGGAATTTTTTCCATGGAAAGAAGTAGGTTTTCTTCAAATGAGCCGGATTCCGGGGAGAATGGGTCCAACAATGCAGGCATCTAAGGTTGCATGAATTAGTGGTATTCAACGCCACTATCTCGGGCCCAATGTAAACCTGCCTGTCACGTGCTCCGGCGATCCGCTGTAAATACCGTCGTTTTAATTCCTTGGCATCAATAATCATAAAATATTTTCTCTCAAAAAAGAGCGGCAACATTTAACGACATCCTTTGCTTTTTCCTCACTCATAAACGAATGCAAAGGAAGGTGCAACGCGCTGGCAGAATACCAGCGGCTAACAGGAAATTTTTCTTTTTTGGTCCCTTTAAATGATGCCGTCTGATGAAGCGGCAAATAAGGCCTCTGGACCATTATTCCATGAACCTTCAAAAAATCGACCATTTGATCTCTCTGTTGGCAACAAACAACAAAATTCTGCGCGACGCTTTCTGTTTGCGGACGGTCCTTAAAAATAGCCAATCCCTTGATCGTACCCAGCCCTTGTTCATAAAGGGCCTTGATCTTAAGCCGTGACCTGATTATTTCCTTAAGGTGAGAAAATTTGACACGCAGGGCAATGAGATCCATCAATGACAAGGGAGCAAACCGTTGCCCTAACTTGACTAACTCGACATCATTTTGCCAGTCTTCCATCCAATGGCGGATGCGGTTTGCTTCTTCATCGTTGAAAAGGACCATGCCCCCGCCGCCGCCGCAGGACGATAACGGCTTATAATAAGAAAAAGAAAATACCGCCATGTCCCCGAAGCTGCCCAGCATGCGCCCGTTGGCACTGGAACTTTCAGCCTGACAAACATCTTCGATAAAAAAAATATTATTGTCCCGGCATAATCTTCCGATTTGCCCCACGTCACACGGCCGGCCAAACATATGGGCCGCAATGACCGCCTTTGTCTTTTTAGTAATGGCTTTCTTGACCGCGTCAGGGTCCATCTGCAAATCTTCTATCCTTGCATCCACCGGCACCGGCTTGGCCCCGCAGTAAAATACGGCCAAGGCTACGGCCTGATAGGTCAAATCCGGGATGATCACTTCATCTTTCTGGCCTACCCCCGCCGCCAGCAAGGCCATTTTTAAGGCATCGCTTCCTGAGTTGACCGCAACCGCATACTCTACTCCGATATACCGGGCAAATTCCTTTTCAAAATCCCGGATCATGGGTTTAATGTCATTAAGCCCGCTCATGCCCTTGAGGGCACGATCCATTTCAGCCGCGTATTCACGGCTCAAGGCTTGCTCAACTAAAATACTTTCATACCTGATCGCTGCCATACGGATGTCCCCATAATCTTATGATCGATCTCCTCGATCTGCTCACATAAGTCAACATAATGCTTCACTCTCTGCTCATAACGGCGTCCGGATTTAGTTTTAACCGCAAGCAAAGCATTGAAATTACTGATGCTCCGATAGCTGCAGTTAGGATGGGCGCCCACATGTTCTTGCAAGGCCTGAAAATATGCTTCTGCCTGCGGCAGAAATTTTCCCGAAAATCCAAGGCTCAAATCCATCAAGTAAAAATGCTCCCGCACCTTTTCAGGAAATGACAGGAACACCCAACTCGCCAGGATCTTCCCGCTGGGAACGGCTAAAAGGTCCCATGCCCCTTTGGAAAATTCACTATACCCTCGGCCAATCAAACCGCTTAGCCCCTCTTTTAATTCCCAGGCGCAAGCCCGGCGGTATTGCTCCAGAAAAACATCTGAAGACTCCCTGTCCCAAGATTCAAGGAAAGCCGGATGCACTTCCACCGATTTTAAACCCATCGCCGCCAAATATTTTAAGTTATCCAAAAGTTTTACAGCACTTGAAGGATGCACTGTCATAGTCGCGGTAAACGAACCTGGGGCCCCCATCGCCAACTTCACCCCCCGGATGATGTCCGTATAATAGAAATTACCGATCCCGGGCCTGTTGCGGCGTGTGGTTGCCTCATCTCCGTCAATACCAACTTCAAGATTAACCTGATGGCAGAGAAAAAATCCCATCAAAGCCTCATCCAGCAAGGTAGCATTTGTTTGGACAGAGATATACCGGGCTACTCCCTTCTGCCGTATGACTGTAATCATCTCCTTGAGCCTTGGGGCGTCCACCAAAGGCTCTCCGCCTGAAAAAACAAATTCCACTGGCGCAACAGGACGGATAAATTCTAAAATGTTCTCGAAAGTCGAGAGCGTGATGACCTGCTGCTGTGACCTGTATTTATAAAAACAATACCCGCACCCCAAATTACAGCGGTCCGTAAAAAACAACCAAACATGATTAATAGGCTTGATCATGACAGTATGTTTGGGCCCTCAAAGCCATATGTGCGCGTGACAAAAACCGCATGATATCGTTAATGGGCCCGGTGTTCAGGTATTTTTTACCCATCATGGTATTGACCAACTCAAAGCTGCGGCATACATGTTCCCGATAAGGCACACGGTTATTTTGCTGATGCATTCGGGCATACGCGTCCTGGTAAAAAGACAGCGCTTCGGGTTTAAACTGCCCCCTCGTGGGATCCCAAAGGCTAAACGTCATCCTCTTGTTTTCCGGCAGACAAAGGAAAGCGTCCCCTCCTAAAAGATATCCCGGAGGATGAAGGCTTAAGTCCATCTCTCCGGGTTTCATCCATTCCAGGTCATCACGGACATAAAAAAGCTTTCGCAGCGATGCCTGCCGTGCCAGCGACAGGTAATTCTTTTTAAAAAGGGCTATCCTTGCAGGAGTCCAGGGCATAAACGCCGCCGGAGTAACATCCACATGAGGAAGCCCAAGCGTTCGGATAAAATTTAATCCCTCCGCCATCTTTTTCGCCTCATGAGGATGGACCGTCATGGTACAACCACAGGAAATCCCCGCTTTCAGGCAGGTACCAATGGTGTCGGTCAAATGCTTAAATGAGGAAGGTTTTAATCCGCGCCTATGGCGTATCGTTGGCTCACAGCCGCCATCAATGCCAAACTCAAGGCTGACTCCCAATCTGCACAATTGTCCAATCGACGCATGATCAATCAACAATCCGTTGGTTTGAATATGCAAAGAGGTGTCTTTAAAACGCCGGCGAGCTTCTTTTAAAATCTTAAAAAGGTTCTCTTTGGCTAAGAACGGCTCCCCTCCGCTGAAGATCAGTGTCAAGGGGACGACCTCTTGTTTCTCGAAGAATAAAAAAAGCTGTTCAACGGCTTGCAATGATATGTCTCTTTCATGCTTATGCCTGAAAAAACAATAATCACAATGCAAATTGCAGCGCTCCGTCACATAGATCCATGCATAATGGACCTTGAATTTTCTATGCTTGCTTGCGCGCGTCGATAAAATATTTGATCTTTCCATTAATTGTCCTTGGAATCGCCCCTTCATGCATCCTTACATCAATACAATGATCTATCCCCAAAGCTTTAACCACGGTTCCGGGCAGGGCTTGCAACTGCCGGACGCTAGGGCCTGCCACGTTAATTATAATTTTATCATCATACTTTAAACGATGTTTATCGACCACAAAAAAGAAACGCGGATGGCCCAAGAAATCATTGACCGTGCGGATCAATTCCTGTTTCAAAACCACCACCCCATTTAACAACAGGCTATTCTCTGTGCGGCCAAGCACCTTGATCCACCATGCACCGCTGCGGCGCACAAGTTCCACCCGGTCACCCAAACGATAGCGGATAAACGGCATACAGGTATTGTCCAAATCAGTCACCAGCAAGTCTCCAGTCCCTGTTTGAGATGCTTTCCCGGAATCTTCCAACACCTCCAGCAATAATCCATCTGCCACGACCTTCATATACTCATCGTCAGGTCTAAGGGCAATCCCAAAACCGGAAACTTCCATCGCGCCATAATGGTCATGCACATGGGCCCCTCCCATCTGCTCTATGCGCTTGCGATAGTCCGTCCACAGGGGCTCTCCATTGACTAAGCAGCGGCGAATAGAATGTTTACGGCCTAGTAAAGCAAAAAGGTCATATAATTGGTTGGTATACGCGTTGACTATCAGGGGCTTCAATTGGTTAATAAGACGGGCCGCTTCAAGCACTTTATCCGGGGAGCTAATAGGGCCCAGAGGAATGACTCCGGCCCCAGCAGCCTTGAAAGCAGCCTCCATCAGGCGGCCGCCGCTGTTTAATTCATACGAACACAAATTCAAACATAAAACCCCCTCTTTGACTCCAACCTGACGGTAAATCTTGACCAAACGACGCAGATGGGCTTCATGAGCCTTGCGGGAATGGACAATAATCATCCTGGATGATGTCGAGCCCGAGGTGGCTGTAACATTAAAAGCCTCACTCACCAAACCGGCCTCGATAAACGCCTTAACATCCTCCCTGCCCGATACAGGGATACGCTTAAAATCCTCCCAGGAACGTAAGCCTTTCCCATAGCGACGGTCCCTTTTGGAAAAGAATCGGAGTAATTGCGAAACCTTTTTTAATGCCTGCGCATTAAACATAAGAAAGGGGCTCCTTACGCCCCAGCCAATTTAGCCCTTTGCACGATCGCCTCCAGCGCCGGTGTTTTCACGCCGGCCTTGCTGGCCTGTCGGACAAGGGCACCGGTAATAAAATCAAGTTCCGTCGGACGTCCTGCTAAAATGTCCTGAAACATTGATCCGCGGTGAGCGATGCCCGCCAGGTCCCCCTCTCGGAGCCTCTTGATGAGCTCTAAGGGATTAAACGCAAGCCGAACTCCCAAAGCCCTAGCTGTTGCCCGCCCTTCCTCCAGCGCCTGCCGGACCAATTTCCAAATTTCCTGGTCCTTGCCCAAGATATCATATCCCTGCCCGGTCATGACAGGCAATGGGTTCATCACCGCGCTAAAAATAAGTTTTGCCCAAACAGCCCCTATAGGATCACGGCACGCTTTAACCCCAATCCCGCATCTGCGAAAGAGTCTGGAAACCAACGGTGCGCCATCGCCGCCCACATAAATATGGCCTCGATAAAATAATGCCACTTGACCGGGGCCAGTCTCTTGGCAGGCCAAGGTCATCACCCCACGACAGACTTTAACTGTATTTAAGAAATGCTTCGTCCAACAAAGGTCAAAAATCCCGTTCTGAGGGAAAAAAACACACCGGGGATCAATCCCGGAGGCTTCAACTACTGCTCCTTGCAGGTCCATGATTTTAGTCGCAAAAATTAAAACATCGACCTTGTCTCCCTGCAGTTGGGCCAGTGAAGCAAGGGAGCGGACCTTCACCTTTCGCGTATGCCTTTTTTCTTTAAGAATAAACCAGCCCTTCAACAGCGCGTCAGAAATCGCAGGATTGCGATCGTAGACGATGATGGATGCCTGGTCTGCCAATAAAGCTGCCAGGCATTTCCCCATGGCTCCGGCCCCAATAATGAGGACAGTAGGCCGCACGCTAACCCGTTGCTTGCTCTTCATCTTACCCCCGCCATGGAAAGGACACTGCGATTAAGATCCTCCAGTGTCTGGCTTTTCAATACCAATTTTGTCAGCTCTCCGCCTTCGTAGCTTAATAGCCGGTCATAATCCCTTATCACTTTCTGCTGTGGCCTGGACTTAAGAAAGGCCGCCAGATGTTGCATCAGGGACAGACTCTCCTGTGATTCCGTCATGCACCAAAAATCAAAAAAAGGCTCCTGCCGGCACATTACCAGGATATCCCGCATTAACGCAGGGCTTATTTCCATATGGCTTGGAAGAAAATTCATTATAAACATAAACGGAATAATATAATTAGGGACTGCCGGGGCCCTGTTTCGTCTGTTAAACGATATCTGCCAGCCAATATTAGGTTCCATACCCTCCACGGCCCCGATCTTAAGCACCATTTCAAGGTTACGACGTAATGCCGAAGGGGTCTCTCCTCGGATGCCCATCATGAAGGAAAGATGAATGTCTGTTTCTTTCCGGCGGTACTTCAGGAACTCTGCCAGTTTTTCTGCGGAATTTTCTCCTTTGCGTATCCGCCGTAACAGGGCCAAGTCAACATGTTCAACCCCCAAGAATATAGTCCGGCAGCCCGCCGCTGTCATCAAACTATAAATATCGGGATCCATGTCATCTAACCTTGTCTTACAGCGCCATGTAACCCCGGGGTTTTCCTGTTTCAAGCGTTTAAGGAATGCCTCGACCAAAGGCCTGTCCGATATAAAATTTGGTTCGCAGAACTCAAAATATGTTTTCCCAAATCGCTTAGCCCTGAGCATCCACTGCAGCACCGCGTCCGGCGGCCGTTGCGTGATCGTTGGGGCCCCTTCAAAAGGTAGACGGTTATAACAAAACGAACACTTGGCATAACAACCGAATGTCAAATACCCCCAAAAACGATAATTTTGATAGCCATAACGGGTCAAGGCCTCCTCAAGGCGTTGGCCAAAAACTTCTTCCGTTAAATGCGGGGCCCCCATGTGCTTGGCCACATACTCGTCAATATCCAACGGGCTAAAAACAACGTTCTTTCGTTGGATCAATGATGTCTCATACAAAGAAAAATACGCTGAGCAAATAATAACTTTTTTATCCTTTAACAGAGGCAAATAAAGGTAAAGAAAAATCAGCGACTCTATCTTGGGGTAGTTATTGTGGCAAGCCATCGAAACAAGGACCGTCTCTTCCTTGATGCTAGAGAGCAATTGCAGCAGCGCCGAACGAAAATCCGGCTCAGGGGAACGTTCGATATCATAAAACCCGTACGGGTGCCCCCCTTCGTCAAGAATAGCTAGGGCTTTGACCAGGCCGACGGGCAAAAGATGATGATGCTTGGGAATAATCTGAAGGACCGCGAGCGAACAGGGCTTCTTCATCATTCCCCCCTCCTCATCCGTTCAAACACAAGGTATCCGCCGCTAACATTATCTGTATCCATTTTTAAAGCCAACGTTCGTGCCTGTTGAGCAAGCATACGGCCAGGGGAAACCCCCTCACCCATAAAATCATCTCCCGCGTCGAGATAAGTGATGATACGCCCTCCCGGGCGCAACAGGCCTGCCACACGTGCCAGCTTTGCCTGATAATACGTCAGGGCCTCCGGCCAAAAAATATCTGACATATAAATCAAATCCAGCGACCCTTGTTTAAAATAATCCGGACTGTCAAAAATATCCATCCTCGCGAAGTGTAAACGGCCAAGCCGTGCGCGCACCCGGGCGGTAAACAACGGGTCTTTTTGCCAAAATGGCCCGGATTCCGGTAAACAAAACATCCCATTATCCGTAGCGATCGAATATTTTTCAGCTAAACTATCCGGCGGCGCAATCATCCTTCCGGTAACCGTATTGTAAAAACACATCTGCCGCAGGCAGCGAATGTTCTTTTTAAACGCCGTAATCCTTCCGGGATACGCCCGGTGCAACTGTTCAAAAGAAGGCATTAAATTATTTTTCTTTAAAAAAGAAGCTTTGGCCGCCAGCACAAAAAGTTGTGCGGGATTGATATCAACCACCCACAAAGACCCTCTCCCGCCACCGGCACCAAGCATAGTCAATGCCTGGTCCCCTCCGCCACAACAAGCTAAAATATTTCGGTAATCACCGGTAGATACTAATGCGATAATTTGCGTTAAAGGTTCGGTAGTGTCATAATACCGAACAAACCCGCCAAAACACTTTAACGCTTTATTGATCCCAATCTTCCTGTCATCTTTTTCCATCATAAAAAATAAGCCCTTCATCCTCAAAAAAAGACTCTTGGGAAAACCACCCTTCACGCAATCCCTTACGATACAAAGCCGTCCCTGGTAATATCACCAGGCGATTGACCCTGACATTAACTTCCGTTCCTATTTCATGCAAAGCTGATAACGTCAGCTCCCTATCAAGATTTCCTTCGCCGGGAGTGCCGATCATAATCATGACGGCGACCTTCAATCCTGCCTCTTGGGCCCAGCGTACTGCATTGATAATCTCCTTACAGGCATAAGTTTTCCCCATCCGGCGCAAGACTTGGGGGGAAGCTGATTCCACGCCAAAATAAATCTCCCTGCAACCACAACGCCCCATCAATAAAAGCGTCTCTTGGTTCACTGAGCCAACACAGGCAGAACAGCTCCAATAAAACTCCCCTTTAATGCGGCGCATCCCTTCGCATATAGCTACAAGACGTTGATGGTCAGCCGCCAGATCCTCATCAAGGAATTCGAAAGCCTTCACATGATGCCCCTCGACAAGTTCCCTGATTTCACTTAACACATTAGCGACGCTACGGTTACGTACCCCTCCTCCCCAAAGAGCATTGCGGTCACAAAATATACAATGATGCCGGCAGCCCCGCGCGGCCATGATGAACGCTGGACGATGTCCCCGGCTGTATAGGTGCGGACCGATAAAAGGGATCTCATCCAAATCATGAAAATTATGTTTCCTGGTATGAATAATTTTTTTTCCCTGCATATAGGACAAATTCGGAATAGTTCCCCAAGAAATAACGCCACCGCCTTCCTGCAATAAGGCCGGTATCACAAATTCCGGATCATGGGACACCACTATATCCGCCAATCCCCTGGAAAGGATTTCTTTGGGGAATGCCGACGCAAAAGGCCCGAAAGCAATAATAAGACGCGGCGCTTTTTTCCTGCGGCGGGCACCAATCATGTGACGAAAAGCGTTTACCTTATTCCCGAAAAAGACTGCGTAACAGCAGACATCCGCTGAATTCTTTACCGGCATGTCAGATGGACGGCCTCCTCTATCCGGTATCAGATCAACGCAGCGAACATCTAGTCCCTTTTTGGCAAGCGCTAAAATCACCCCGGCTGCGCTATACCGGACCAGCTGCTGGCCGCCGCACGACGGCCGGGTATTATTCGCAATGATCACATCAATCAAGGTCTTTTTAAACCCCCATTTGATAATACAAAGTCATCAACCAATTATCAGCATAGGCCCTAAAAAATGCCCTGCCTTTGCTATAATCCTGTCGAGGATCATACTGTTTGATAAAGCGCTCCCGCAGGCGTAAAAGGAAGTCTTCCCCGAATAAGGCCCTTGAAAGTGCGGCATATTCGAAGATCCGGCGGACTTCCCATTTTCCGGAGAATTTCCATATCCCTTTGGAAAAAGCCACCAGACCAAACTCTTGAAGATACTTCAACCCTTCCCCGCAATGCTGCTCGAGAGGCACTCCGAAACGCCGGAAGAAAACATTTTCATCAAGCCCATTGATGAGCGCAAACATCGCGTATTGAGCCATCGCATAACCAAAGTCCTGGACAGAAACATCAACCGATGGTAAATCTGCCATAGGGCTTGCCGTACCTACGCGATAAAAAACCGCTCCCGGGACTTGCCCTTTGGCAAAAGGGCCAAAAGCCGCAACCGCTGCCTCAAGGCGCGAATAGGCTTCTTCCTGAAAGTCTTCACCTCCATCATCGCGCGTATATGCCCCAAATCCTTTTCGGTGAAACCCGGACTCTACCAGGATCTCCGCCGCCGCTTTCATCATGGCATCGCGCCTGTTAAGAAAATCAAAGGGTGTTTCTCCAGGACTAAACAATTGCGATAAACTGCTGTATGGCTGCACATGAACAATGTTCGCCCCTTCGTCGATAACAACCTTTAGATCTTTTATAAGCCCCTTAACAGTCTGTCCGGGAAGCCCCGCAATAAGATCGACATTCACATGAGGGATGCCTGCTTTTCTGGCTGAACGCAGGCACCACAATGACTTTTGCCTGGTTTGAAAACGGGAAACCTTTTTTAAAATATTTTCATCCAGTGATTGTACACCGATACTCAACCGGAAAAGCCCTCGATTAGACAGCAATGCCAGTTTTGAAGCTGTCCAAGAAGAAGGATTAACTTCAAAAAGGACCTTGCGATTGCGGGCAGGGAAGGCCTTGTCAACCCCGTCAAGAATGGCGGTCATCTGTGGTTCGTCAAGGATCGATGGGGTCCCTCCGCCAAAACAGATCGAAGCCGCATCCATGCCTTTATAAGCCGGCGCAAGAAGCATCATCTGGCGCAGCAGGGTTTTGATATACGCGTCAATATCCGACCGTTGCCGCAATAAAACACGCAGACAATGGCAAAACGAACATAAACGCCCGCAAAAAGGCACATGGACATACAACTGGACCTTTTTGATCGAACGCACAAAAGCGTCTTGTTGCCGTGCCGTATTCACTATTGCCGCCACCGCATCCCACGATGACGGACTGGCTAAAGCTCCGGTCAAAGAATCCTCGATGCTTACGGGATGGGTTTCGTTTATAAAAAACAAAAAATTGCGCTTGTCATAGTTGTCTTTTGTCATATCTTTTGCAAACTTTTTTCCCTGCCTGCTACATAATTCTTTGGGTTCCTTAAAAAACAGCAATACTCCATTATTCGTTTTTCAGGCATTGCTCCCGTATATACCGGGAATTCCGGCCCATGATCCTTTAACCAGTAGTCTTCCTGAAATCCATTTTTCAATGCATGATGATACAATAGCCCGCCGGGCATGATGCTCAATGGCCGAAGGACCATCCCCACACTGGGGTGCAGTCGTTTGCGGTATGAATAAGTTTCCATGACTGATGCCGCATTTTCCCCCGGGAATCCGATGATCACATTGGCTTCCGCTTGAAGGCCGCATGCCACAGTAAGGTTAAGATTTTTAACTGCAAGCTCCGGGGCAAAATGACGGCCTATGGAAGTCAATACCCGTTGGCACAGGGAGTCAACCCCATAATAGAGCTTCCGGCATCCCGCGCGTTTCATGGCGCAGAGCAGTTCCTTGTCCACCAGGTCCACCCTGGTCGAACACGTCCATTCCAACTCAAAAGGCAGGGACCTTAAAAGATCACAGAATTCAAAAACCCGCTTTCTGTCGAGCGTAAAATTATTATCACAGAAATATACTTGCCTACGACCGAAAAGCTCAAAAAGTCCTTGGACATAGCGCAACGCCTGGGCCGGTTCCCGTTGGACGACCGTCCGGTCCTCGGTCCCAAACCGGCTGCAAAAAAAACATGTATAAACGCATCCCCGGGCCGTCTCAACAGGCATTGAAAACAAAATCATTTCCATCGATTTCCACGCCGGTAAACCGTCGATGAAAAGACTTTTTATATCGCAAGCTAATTCCCGTACAAGATCGTTCTCCAGGAAACGGTTAGAGTTCCTGCGGGTCTTGTTGTCCCCATCCCGCCACGTCAGCCCCGCAATGCGTCCCAGGCCCGCTTTGTTAAGGACGGACTTAATGACGTCTAAAAAAGCCCCTTCTGCATACCCACGGATGATCATGTCAACGCAAGGGTAATGCGCCATGATCTGTTGGTCTAAGAACGTGGCATGGACTCCTCCCAACAGGACCTTAATATTTTTATTGACCTGTTTAACGATTGCCGCCAATTCAAAACAGGCAAAACGGGTATGGGTAAAACAAGTTATTCCGACAATATCCGGAGCATACTTGCGGATCACCGCTTCCAATGTGGCAGGGGTATAATCAGGCTTGTAATAGATGTGGACATCCGCGGTCTCCTCCAAACAAATCGCGTTGGCAATGGCAAAAACACCCAACGGGAACCATTCGTCCCGTCCTGAAAGTCCGAATAATTCTCCCCCCCCCAAATGCGGGTACGGAGGAGATAACAACAGCACCCGAAACCTTTTTCCCCTTTTTGTCATTATTATCTCCGAACGATCAATCACGCGACACATGGATCCTGACAGGATCATTAGAAATATTAATATCTAAATATTCCGCCTGGACCGGCACGAAACGGATCAGCCCGAAAGAGTCATCAAAAACAGGATATATTTCTAACGGCTTTGTCTCCTCATAGAGCGTCCGCCGCAAGGAAGCATCTCGGACTATTAAAGCATTTCCGCTCAAAGTAAGCACCCGCTTACAATCCTTGCTTGAGAAGATCAACTGTGCTTGCGGATTTTGTCGTATTTCCCGTATCTTATTAGCATTTGACGGAGAAATCAAGAAGATCTCGCCAGTATCCCTTATCCTGAATGCCCCCATATATCTTGATCGCGGACCGCCATTAAGGCCTATGGTGGATAGAAGAACTGGTTGGTCATCTTTCGTAAGCCATCTTGCAATCTTGGAAATTTTGGCAAAAACTTTGTTCACAAACACCTCCTTTTAAATTAGACTAATGGCACTTATGCTTTTCCTGGCCCTGATTCTGATCATCGGCGTATTAACCACATTCACCGA
>JADFXH010000005.1 GCA_015233675.1 Candidatus Omnitrophota bacterium | reverse complement strand
GGAAAAAAGCCAGAACAAGAATCAGAAAATCTGAAGGATAAGATAAATATTGATTAAATATCTTCTCCCACGGCAAGAGACTGACTGCCACATTGGGCTCAAAAGTCGCGGAAGGCCGCCAATAGTCAGGCCAATTGTAAATGAAGAATGTGCGGGCAATATTTCTGAAGGCTTCAGAAGGATGGTCCTTAAGGTACTTATACGCTAATCTATGGTACGCCCAACTTTCTTGCCAATCTTTTTTTGTATTCCACCGCCCCACACTCAAAAATGCCTCTTTTGGGTAAGTCCATGGGATTGAATCTGCTATTAGTCCAAATTCTTTTTGGGGAAGACTGTCTCCTGCAATGAGGTAATAAAAATGCATCCCTACAAACGTAGCCCCTGTCACTCTAAATAAACAATATTGCTTAGCAATATATGGGGCTACCAAGAGCATACAAATTAATACAAATTTCACAACCTGTCTGCGAGGAATTCTCATGAGGATAAGGCAACCCGCCAGTAAAAAAAAGAAATACCATTGGCAACTTGCCCTTAAATAAAAAAGAAGAAGCGCGCAGGCCGATAATCGTATTATTGATCCTTGTTTAGAATAAAAAAGCCACAATTCATAAAAAAGCCATAGAACTCCTAAAGAACAAAGAATCGGAGAATCAAGATAAGTCGCGTAAAATATAGGGGCCGGATGCAATATCCAGGCCATACTAAGATAAAAAGCAAACCGGAAACTGGTCAATTGACTTAGCCATTGATAGACCATAACAACCATCAGGCAATAAATAAATGCCCATACATAATATATTAATTGATCAAGCCTCGATAAAAGAACGTTGTCCGGCACCTTGTTTAAACAGCCTATAAGCAAATCACGAACAGCATCATAAAGTGGCGGCTGTTTATGCAAATACCAAAGGCTTTTGAAAGGATGCTTACGTAACCCGCTGCTTTCCAGGGTTTGCCACATGGTGTCCGAGCTCCACTCTTGGAAATGCACACCATCTTTAGTTAACGGCAAGGCTGTGTGCTCTAAGCAGATCAAAAAGAAAAGGCTGATCAAAAGAACAATAAGGAGTGCTATCCTCTGGACAAGGATACTTTTATTGATATCGATTAAAAGAATATTCATAAACCCTCTACACAAACATCCTCATTGCATAACAAAACGAATTCTCCTTTGGGGGGATGTTGGGTGAAATGATCGATCAGGAGGCTTGCTTTATCCTTGCGTATCTCTTCAAATTTTTTGGTCAATTCGCGGGCAACGACTATGACCGGGTCATCCCAAACGTCCTGCATGTCTTTTAAAGTCTTTAGCAGACGATGGGGCGATTCGTAAAAAATCAGGGTACCCTTCTGCCCTTTTAAAGAGACAAGTTTATTGCGCCGCGCACCGCTTTTTGGCGGCAGGAAACCTTCAAACGCAAAACGATGGGCCGGAAGTCCCGACGCTGTCAAAGCGCTTATGCAGGCGCTGACACCAGGAATAACGCTAATCGGTATGCCATTCTCCTGTGCGAGACGGACCATCAAAAATCCCGGGTCACTGATGCCCGGCGTCCCTGCGTCAGAGACCAAAGCGATATTTTTTCCTATCTTTAAAAGGCCCAAAAGATGATCTGATTTTTTTAGCTGATTGTGTTCAAAAAAAGAGGTGAGCGGTTTTTGGATCTGATAAGCATCAAGCAATATCTTAGTATGACGGGTATCTTCCGCGGCGATCAGGTCAACAGTTTTTAGCGTCTCAATGGCCCGCAGTGTTATGTCTTTAAGGTTCCCGATGGGAGTGGAGACAATGTATAACATTTTGGAAAGATTTCATTCCACTGTGACGGACTTGGCTAAATTGCGAGGCTGGTCCACATCGCAGCCGCGTTTAACGGCAATGAAATAAGCCAGCATTTGTAAAGGTAACGCCACAAGCAAGGGGCTTAAAAGTTCGGGGGTCGCCGGCACCTCTATGACAAAATCAGCGCTAGACTTGACCTCACTGTCCCCGCGGGTGGCTATCGCAATGATATTGCCTTTACGGGCCCTGATCTCCTGCATATTAGAAGACATTTTTTCATAAACATGGGATTGGGGATTAATGCACACCACTGCCCGGTATTCGTCAATCAGGGCAATAGGCCCATGTTTCATCTCACCGGCGGCATACCCTTCAGCGGGGATATAGGAAATTTCTTTGAGTTTAAGAGCCCCTTCCATGGCTGATGGAAAATTGACATGCCTGCCTAAAAAAAGAAAACAGCCGAAATGCGAATTAGCCTCCGCTATGTTCTGGATATTGTGCATGTCTTTTAGAATTTCTCTGTACAGGGACGGAATAAGGAGCAGCCAGCGGTACAAATCTTTTGTTTCTTTGGGAGATAGGCTTTTTCGCACATGGGCCAATTTTAACGCTAATAAATAAAACATCATCAGCTGGGCAGTGTAAGCCTTGGTGGAAGCAACCCCTATCTCTTGGCCGGCATAGGTGTATAAAATACCATCGGCCTCACGAGCCAAGGAAGAGCCCACCACATTACAGATGGCAATTACTTTTGCCCCTTTGGCACGGGCCTCGCGCGCCGCGGCCAAAGTATCAGCTGTCTCTCCGGACTGGCTGACCGCTAAAAACAGCGTATGTTTATCAATAATGGGATTGCGGTAACGAAATTCACTGGAGGTGTCTACCTCAACGGGTATTCGGGCTAAATTTTCAATGATGTATTTCCCGACCAAACCTGCATGATACGCCGTACCGCAGGCCACCACCATCACCTTACGCGTACGTTTTAAGACATCATCCGACAATCCAAGCCCCTCGAGAATCAGGCGTTTATTTTTTAAACGCAAGCTCAGCATCTGTTCAAGGACATTGGGCTGTTCATGGATTTCCTTAAGCATAAAATACGGATAGCCTTCCTTGCGGGCGGCGGTCACATTAAATGAGACCGTATCTATGGAAGAGGCGACTTTTTTTCCGTCAAAAGCACTCAACTCGACACGGTCCTTGGTCAAGACGGCTATCTGTCCGTCTTTCAAATAGATGACCCTGCGGGTAAAATCAAGGATAGCGGGCACATCAGAGGCAATAAAATTTTCCTGGTCCCCTATCCCTACAATCAACGGAGAGCCCACGCGCGCGGCGATCAACACGCCCGGATGACCGCGGCTGATGACCCCAAGGGCAAAGGTGCCTTTGAGCTTTGCGATCGTCTTGCGCACGGCCGCGAGTAAATCTCCTTTATAAAAAGAAGCGATCAACTGCGGGATGACCTCTGAATCTGTTGCAGACAAGAACTTGCATCCTTTTTTACTTAATTCAGATCTAAGTTCCTGATAATTTTCTATGATTCCGTTATGGACAACAGCAATAGAATGCTTGCTGTCCGTATGCGGATGGGCATTAATGTCTGAAGGAAATCCGTGAGTAGCCCAGCGTGTATGCGAAATACCCGTATGTGCGAAAGGCAGGGGCTGGGTACGGATCAACTCCTCTAAATTGCGGATTTTACCTTTGGATTTACGGACGATAAGCTGGGCGTCGTGGTCTAAAAAACCCACACCGCTGGAATCATACCCTCGATACTCAAGTTTCTTAAGGCTCTCGAGCAAGATGGGAAGGGCATCTTTATTTCCGACATAGCCGACAATACCACACATAATTAACACCCGAGTGGCAAGTCAATACCACTAATTTGAAGGTTTAATATTAATGAGCGTGATAACTTTGTTGTAACCGTTCTTGCGGCGGGTAAAATAAACTTCGCCATCACACGCGGCCGTCAATGAACTGCGGCCGATCACGTTAAGACCGCGCTTCCATTGATCCCCTTGACGGGTTAAAATAGTGCCGGATTTAACCTTTTGGCCGCCGGATACTTTGATGCCGGCAGTTTCGCAATAATATTTACTTGAAATTCCTCCTACACGACCACCCATAACTAAAGCCTCCCATAAAAAATATGCCTTGTGTGAAGGATATAATATACACTAAAACTCTTTTTTTGCAAGAGGAATTGACTATCCGCTTAAGAATCCCTACCCTCCCCGCAAGGGGGGAGGGAATCTACTGGTTAGCCTTTTAAAATCGGATCAATTTGAGACTTAAAACTGCTGATGTCCCGGGCATTGGTTTTACGGCCGTTAAGATAAAATGTCGGCGTGCCCATAACATCCACACTCTGGGCCAACTTCTCATCATCCTGGATCTGTTTCTCCCACTGGGCATCTTTATTTTTATAATCAGCCATTAATTTATTGTAATCCAATCCCAAATTTTTGGCGTATTCCTTTATTTTAGCATCTGAAACATCCCCGCTGTTTGTCAATAATGATTCCATCATCCCCTGGTATTTTCCCTGCTCATTAGCGGCCAGTGCTAATTTGGCTGCCGGACGGGCATTAGGGTGAAATGACAGAGGGAAATTCTTAATGATCACTCTTACTTTATCAGGATAGGCGGCCAAAACATCCTTGATGGGCGGGAAAAAGCGCTGGCAAAACGGGCATTGAAAATCGGCGAATTCAACAATGGTCACCCTGGCGTCTTTTTTGCCAAGAATAGGAGAAGTGCCGGGGTCAATAGTATATACCTTGTTCATGTCTTCGGCCGGCGGTTGAGGACGCTGGGGCTGCGGCGCATTGGCACCAATAGCACTGATCTTTTCCTGGATCTGGCCCAATTCTTTTTGGATATCAGCAAGGGGGACGGAATTATTAGCATTCCCCTGGGCATTTAATTTATTTTCCAAACTTTTTTGCGCCCTTTCGATTTCAGCGAGCTTGGCATTCAACGGGCTTAAAGCAACCCCGACGGCATTATTGATGCCTATTAAAAGACCTACTCCCGAAGCAATGCCTATTAAAATAACCAAGAGAACGACAATTAAATTATTCTTGTTTTCCATAAATCCTCCCTCATCTTTTTATTAAAATGAATGTTGATATAGTACAATAAATTTCAACGACAAACAATAAAATTCTAAAGATCAATACGGCCGTAATGCTCAATGATATACTTCATGTCAGCCCATCGTGTCATGCCCCCGTGGCATCCATAGACGGCAATAATTAATATATCATTGCCCCTTGGAATATACCCTACAAAACAGGCCTGAGCTTCAATCGTATATCCTGTTTTCCCAAAAACATGTCTCTTCCAGTTTAAAAACAAAGACTTGTTATGCGACTTTAACAAAAAGCGATGGCCTGCTTTGGAATAAATAACGAGGTATTTATAAGTAATCGCCTGACGGAAAAAATCGTTCTTAAGCGCCTGGGTGAAAATCAAGGC
Source organism: Candidatus Omnitrophota bacterium (assembly GCA_015233675.1). Classification (GTDB taxonomy): domain Bacteria; phylum Omnitrophota; class Gorgyraeia; order Zapsychrales; family Fredricksoniimonadaceae; genus JABDGZ01. Next base: position 173,748 of record JADFXH010000005.1, on the reverse strand, counting down.
CATGTCAGAAGCTGTTGTGAATTGGGTCCCTTGAGAAGGAAGCCCGTGAGGATTAGCAAAATGGCTATGAAGGGCGCCTATCTGCTTGAGGCGGGCATTCATCATATCTACAAATTTTTCCTCAGACCCGCCGACTGCTTCAGCCAACGCCACGGCCGCGTCATTGGCGGATTTAAGAATCAGCCCGTAAAGCAGGTCCCTTACCCTGTAAGACTCGCCTGCCCTTAACCCCAATTTAGTCTGTGGGACTAAAGTTGCGCGTTGGCTCACCGTCACATACTTATCTAAGGGCAGGTTTTCCAGCACCAGAAGAGCTGTCAATACTTTAGTGGTTGATGCCGGAAAAACCTCACGGTCAGCGCCAAGGTCAAAATAACGCTGATTACTAACCGGATTCCAAAGAAGGGCCGTATTAGCACTCAAGCGATATGGCCCCCTGGCGCTTAAGTAAAAACGATGCGCCATTCCCTGCTGGGGAGCAAGCAAAATGGCTATCAAAACAGCAATAAGAGAAACTCTCAGAATTTTCAACATAACCTGCAATATACTTTAGGAATCCATAGGATACAATAATTAATTCAAAAATTGAGCCAGCTGCTCCCTACCCAACGCTCATTTTAGCGGCCTGGTATACGCATTCCAGGGCTTGGGACACGGCCATGGTCGGCATCAGCATGGTCCCTTCGGCTAAATTAACGCGCCAGCCTTTGGGAGAAAGGGCAACCACAATGCGAATGTTCTGAGCTACGGGACCGTCGCAGGCGATCACATGGACCAAGGCGATATGCTTTTTGGCATCATATAAAATTTCCTTAAATGATACCGCCACTCCCTCATGAGAATAATCTTTAAAACTAAAATTGTCCGGATCAAAATTATCAATAATATAGCTTTGCAAGGCGCTGTCCTCCTTTAGGCCGATGGGGATATGTCCATGCTTGGTCAAAAGCAGTTCATAAAATTCGCTCTGCCCGCCCTCAACCCATTTTTTCTCAAATTTAGTGCCGTAATTCGCCTGAATGTTGTTAAATTCAACGGTAAATCCGGCATCCTGAATATTTTCCAAAACCCAGTCTATATAAGGGCGATGGTCCGTCACAATTTTTAAAACACCGCCATCAACCAGACGGCTGTTAACGAGCTTTAAAAAATCCGTCGTGAAAAGCCGGTGTTTGGCATCTGATTTCTTGGGCCATGGCGGAGGATAAAGGCAATGCACCCGGGTTATTGTCCAAGGGGGGAAATAACGCTCAAAGCCGGCCCTCGCGTCTAATCTCAACACCCTGACATTATCAAACCCCGTACGGCTTAATTTCCTCAAGGTCCTTTGAATGCGTTCGCAGTATTGTTCAAAACCAATAAAATTTACCCGGGGATTATCGCGGCTGATGCGCTCTAAATATTCGCCATTACCAAAACCGATCTCAACCTCTAAAGGAAAGTCATTGGCGAAAATCGCATTCCACTTTACCGGACGGCTAAGCGTGCCATGATGCAAAAAAGGCTTTAACGAAACATAAAAAGGACTTTTCATGCCGGGGGCTTAGCGGGACGCAGGGAATGAACTAAATCCCAGCCGCGGCCAATCAACTTGCCGTTTTGGAAGATCAACGGCATTAATTCATTATCGCTAACGATACCGTCAGGCTGGCGTATGGCTTCAATGTAATACTCGATAAAATAACCCGTGTCCCTAATGGCCTCGCTTTTGTAAGGATTGGGAATGGTTAAAGGTTTGTAGTCGGGCGACTGAAATGAATAGCCGATAACAAGCGCTGTCCCCATGATAGTATGGACTTGATCGATGGTCATTCCTTCCCTGACTGCCTTAAAACCGCTTTCGTTTAACAATAATTCCTGTTGGTTGGCCACCTGCATGGGATTATACACAACACTTGATGCGCAACCGGCCAAACTTAAACTCAAAAGAATAATCCAGAAAAAACGCATATCCCTCCCTCTTTGTTTCTCATAACAACAATTCTCCTTATTTCGAAGTTTCCTATTATAATAGATTTAGGAGGATTTTACTATGGAACTTTATTTTTTACGACATGCTATCGCAGAAGAACGAGGCGACCCCAGATACAAAGATGACGGCCTTCGCCCTTTGACTGCACAGGGCAAAAGGAAAATGCACCGCGCCGCCCTTGGCATACAAGCGTTAGGCTTAACATTTGATGCTGTTATCAGCAGTCCGTACTTACGGGCCAAACAAACCGCGGAAATAGTAGCAAAAGTCTACAAGCTCAAAAATAAAAGTATCCATTTGACGAACAATTTACTTCCCCCCGCATCCATTGAAGAATTACTATCGGAAGTAAGTATCCATTTTCCAAAATCTCAAAAGATTTTATTAGTCGGGCATGAACCGCAATTATCAGAAATGGTCTCCCGCCTTTTAAAAAGCGGCAGGCCTTTGGATATAGATTTTAAAAAAGGCGGGCTTTGTTGCTTAAGTGTCCCTGATTTCCCGGATCACAGCAACGCCATCCTTCATTGGCTTTTGACTCCGGCGCAATTAGGAATGATGTTTAAAGAAAAACAATGACCATGGCCCCCAAAATAATTAACCCTGCCCCCAAAGCAACTTGCCAGCTGAGCTTTTCCCCTAAGAATAAAATTCCTAAAATAACGGCGAAAGCCACACTTAATTTGTCGATGGGAGCCACTTTGGAAACAGGCCCCAGACCCAATGCGCGATAATAACACAACCAGGAAAGCCCCGTGGCTACCCCTGAAAGTGTCAAAAAGATCCAGGCTTTCCCGGCAGCCCCCTGAGGCCATTGCCATTGATGGCGCCATGAAATAATGCAGGCAGTCATCACTAGTACCACAACGGTACGAATGAATGTCGCTAAATTAGAGTTGACGTTCATAACGCCCATTTTACCTAAAAAAGCCGTAAGCCCGGCAAAAAAAGCGGAAGCTAAAGCTAAAACTTCCCAGCGAGAAAACCATTTCATAAGAATCAAACCCTCTCAATCCAGCTTTTTAATTTATCAAACAGCATCTTTGTTTCAACCGGAGTCAAAAGCTGATTTAACAAAGATTTGTGTTCGAAATCCTCAAATTCCTTATTACGTCTACCGATAAAAACTATATCACGGCCGGCAAATTTGTAACGTTGCGTGGCGGAAATGACAAAAATGAAATTATCCCTGTCAAATTTTCCGTCAACAGATGTAACTGAAAAAGACAGCAGGAACTCATTCTTTATATAAAGAGGTATCGCCTGATCAACACCAAAAGAAAAATCCGGGGATTTGTCTTTAACAAAAGCCAATGTGTCCTGGACGTTCACAACATGGTATTCGGGAAGGTCCATCATCCTTGCATATTTATGAAAACTGGGGTCAATCAGATAAGCCTGGCTGTTTGTTTTATCTACCAGTATTAAAACAATATGGTTGGATTGTTCCGTGGAAAAGAACCCTGATTCTGTGACCATGGCGAATTTAACCTCATATCGCCCATCCAGCAGCGGCTTGATCTTCTCAAACACAAACATGGCGAGTTCAGCACAAAGGCCAAAACGGCCCTGCTCTAAAATAACCCTACCTTGACTGTCATATTCATGTATTTTATGCAAAGTCCATGTCCGTTGGCTAAAATTAATGATTAAATCCACTTGGGGCTTGACCATGCTGGGAACTCCCGAGTATTCCAAAGGGGCCAGGATCTTCATGATCAAGTCATAAAAAGGCGGAGACGGCGGCGAATCACAAACGCCCACACAGGGGAAAACGGCAAAAAGGACCATTAAAACAGCCCCCGCAACTTTATTTTTAAATTTATCAATCATAATTTTATTATGTAGAAAATGCCACCGGCAAACAAGTAAAAAAATATTTTTCTATTTGTCATTCCGGCGATAACCTAAATCTTGTTGGCATTATAATTTATTATAACACGGTGTTTAGGGAAGCTTATTAAAAGTATTTCCCCCAAGCTTTAGTTTGTGCTATAAATTATCCCTGTGCAAGCAACTACCCCCATGATCAAACAATACCGCGACATCAAAGCGCGCCACAAGGATGCGATCCTTTTTTTCCGTCTGGGCGATTTTTATGAAATGTTTTTTGAAGACGCCACCCAGGCATCCTCTATTCTGGATTTGGTCTTAACTTCCCGCGGGCATGATGCCGCGGGCAAGATCCCCATGTGCGGGGTGCCTTATCACTCCAGCGACAATTACATAGCCAAACTTATCAAGGCCGGGAAAAAAGTCGCCATCTGCGAACAGATAGAAGATCCTTCCCTGGCAGTCGGCATTGTTAAACGCGACGTTATCCGCATTATCAGCGCAGGAACTTATTTGGATGAATCCGTTGATTCCCGTTATATTCTTGCCATTTGCGCTAACAAAAATTTCGGTGTGGCTTTTATTGATAATTCCGGCGGCACCATTTTTGCCAATGCGCTTTCCTTGTCATCAACTATCGAGCTTTTAGCCAAATTACCCATTTTTGAATGCCTCTACCCTCAAGGCCAGGAAGAAAACATTAAAGATCTTTTTTCCCATCCTTTAGTAAAAATGCGAGCAATTACTTTAAGTCCGCTGGGTGATTGGTCCTTTAACAGCGCCTTAGCTAAAAAAAACCTTTGCGAACATTTTAAGACCCAATCCCTCAAAGGTTTTGGTGTCGATGAGCTGCCCTTGGCACATGGGGCTGCGGGTGCCTTGCTGGAATATTTAAAAACCATGAACAAAACCAGCCTCCATCATATTGATAAGATCGCACTTTATGCCCAGGATGAGTATGTGTTCATTTCTCCTGCAGCCCATTATGGACTGGAACTTGAAGCCCTGCTTTCGGTCATAGATCTTAGCCTGACACCTATGGGCAGACGTGCTTTGCGTTTCTGGTCGTATCATCCGCTTAAAGACGTTGCCGCCATCCAGGCGCGCCAGCAAGCAGCTATCGAATTGACAGACAATGTACGGCTTGGAGAATGTTTAAAAAATTTACCTGATCTGCAAAAAGCACTATCGAGGATTTCCTGCGGCTGTTCCACCATTAAAGATATTTTAAATATACGCCAGGGACTCTTGAGGGTGCCCCTTATCGCCGAAACTTTACAAACCAGCCGCAATCCGCTCTTAGAAATAAAGGACCTGTCCTCTCTGCGCGAACTATTGACCAAAACCATCAACCCCGACGTTCCTTTGGCCAAACCTGAAGGCAAAATGATCCAGCCGGGTATCGATCAGGAATTGGATGAACTTAAAAATATTTCAGAAAACGGCAGGCAGTGGCTGGCCCAATACCAAGCCGAGGAAATAAAAAAAACAGGAATAACGTCGCTCAAAGTCGGATTTACTAATGTTTTTGGTTTTTATATTGAGGTCACCCTGTCACGCCAAAACAGCGTGCCGGCCAATTACGTGCGCAAACAAACCCTGGTAAACGCTGAACGTTATATTACTCAAGAACTTAAAGAATATGAAGAAAAGTTCCTGACCGCCCAGGATAAAATCTTAAATATTGAAAAACGCATTCTTGGCCAAATTGAAAAAGAGATCCTTGCACAGGTGGCAAGCCTGCACGAAGTTTGTCATCAATTAGCGACCGTTGATTGCCTTTTCACTTTTGCTAAACTATCCGCGTGGCCCCATTACATATTTCCACAGATCAATATTTCAACTATCATGGACATCAAAGACGGACGCCACCCTGTTGTTGAGCGTACCGTGACCGATAATTTTATTGCCAATGATACACTTTTGGATACTGACGAGAACCACCTTATCATTTTAACGGGTCCCAATATGGCAGGCAAGTCCACCTATATCCGCCAAAGCGCTATTTTAGTAATTCTTTCCCAGATGGGGGCGCCCATTCCCGCGGCCTCAGCCAACATCGGGATTGTCGATAAAATTTTTACCCGTATCGGCGCCCATGACGATATCGCCAAAGGCCAAAGCACTTTTATGGTAGAAATGACAGAAGCCGCAGACATCCTCAACAACCTGACACCCCGTTCACTTGTCATTTTAGACGAAATCGGCCGCGGAACCTCAACTTCCGACGGATTAAGCCTGGCCTGGGCGCTGGCCGAACATATGCACACACAAAGCGTCCGCACGTTATTTGCCACTCATTTCCATGAATTAACGGCTTTGGCTGATAAGTTTAAAGGAATTAAAAATTATAATGTGGCCGTCCGTGAATGGAAGGATAAAATTATCTTCATGCACAAGATAGTTCCCGGCGGCTCTGATGATTCTTACGGGATTTATGTGGCTAAATTAGCAGGGATTCCTGAGTGTGTAATCAAACGTTCCAAAGAGATCCTCTCCGAACTGGAGATCGGCACTCCCAACCCTTATGCTAAAAAGGACAAACAATTAAATCTTTTTGCCCCTTCTTCCCAACCTGCCATGGATGAAGTCCGGGCTGGCTTGGAAGAAATTGACATCAACACAATAACCCCCATAGAAGCGCTGAAAAAATTGGATGAATTAAAACGAAAATTGCTATAACCTATATGACTAAAATTAACATCCTCTCCCCAGATGTTATTGCCAAGATCGCCGCCGGTGAAGCGGTGGACCGGCCGGCTTCTGTTGTCAAAGAGCTTTTGGAAAACGCCATTGATGCCGGCGCCACATCGATTGAAATACATCTTAAAGATGCAGGCAAAGAGCTTATCCATATCAAAGACAACGGCTCAGGCATTGGCCGGGATGGTCTGGAGAAAATCTTTCAACGCCATGCCACTAGTAAGATTACCGCTATCGAAGACCTGGAAAATCTTCATTCGATGGGATTTCGCGGCGAGGCTTTGTATTCCATCAGCGCGGTTAGCGACATAACTCTAAGCACACGCACTTCTCAAGAGGAAGGCTGGCAAATCCATATCAGAGGCGGGGTACGCCAAAACCTTGAGCCCAAGGCCCTTGCCCAAACAGGCACAGATATCAAGGTCGCTGAACTTTTTTTTAATACCCCTGCGCGTCGTAAATTTCTCAAGAACAATACCTCGGAATTAAATCAAATCCTTAATATCGTCCTTCCGTACACCTTGATTTATCCGGATAAGAGCTTCGTGCTGACCCATGCGGGCCGCAGCCTTTTAGATTTAAGAGCGGCCCCTTCATCTTTAGACCGTGCCGCGGCAGTTCTTAACGCAGACATGCGTCATTTCCTGGAAACTGACCAGGAATTCGTCGATGAACAAATACGGATAAAATTGATCTTGGGTGATATCAATATCCAGCGGCCACGACGGAATTTGCAATTTATTTTCATCAACAACCGTCCTGTTGAAAGCAGAAATTTAAGTTTTAATCTCAATGATGTTTACAAGCTTATCTTGCCGCCGGGCGTCTATGGGGCTTTTATTGTCAATATCACCCTTAACCCCTCCAATGTCGATGTTAATATTCATCCCACCAAGCGTGAAGTGCGTCTTAAAGATGAAGCCCGGATCATCAGCTTACTGCGGCGCATGACAGAATACCAGCTGATGCATAAAGGACAGACTAAAGAAATAACTGATTTTTCCCCTCCACTTGGATGGGGGCAAGAAACTTCCTTTCCCCTGGCTGGAGGGGTTAGGGAAGGGGGTTTGCCCGCTGACCAAGTGATCTTTGCCCCCGGACAATTGCAATCCCATATGTTATACCCGAAAGACAACAAAATGTCATTCCCAGACAATAAAACCTCTTTTGTCGAAGATGCTAATATGAGAAATTTCCAACTTTTCGGCCAGGAGAATACTCTGCGCGCCAAATTTGCCAGAGCCAAGTTTGTAGGAAGTTTCCTGCAGAAATATTTACTTTTTGAAGCAGATGAGTCACTATTGGTCGTCGACCAGCACGCGGCGCAGGAGCGCATCATGTTTGAAAAATTCAGAAGCCAAATTGAAAAATCTCAAGTGGAAAGCCAGCCTTTGCTTACCCCTGTGCTGCTTAAATTAACACCGCAGGAAAAAATCGCGTGGGAAGAAAATCAGGAAAAATTGGCCGCCGCAGGCATTGAAACCACCCAATTTGATGATGACACCATTGCTGTGCAAACCCAGCCGCTTTTGCTCAAAAACATTGAAAACGTCGTACGCGCCCTTTTAGCGGGTGATGAAGCCTTGCGCATAGACAAAGACACCTTGGCCCGCCGTGCCTGCAAAGCCTCTGTCACATCCGGCGATAAGCTCGACGGCTCCCAAGCCGATTACCAGCGTAAACAATTACTGGAATGCCTTGATCCCTTCACCTGCCCCCACGGCCGTCCCACTGTCATTGAAGTCAACCAAACCTTCCTAGACCGCCAGTTCCTTCGCCTTTGACCAAAGACTTATTACACCGTCGCTGCTGCTTCTTTATCCATCGGTTCTTTAAGACCTAAAACCGGTAAAATGCTGGTTATTGGCGTTAAATTAATAATAACCGGCACAAATCCATCAACGCCATTCTTAAGGATGTCCTGCACAACGACGGGATCGAATTTGATATCAGCGCTACTACCCTGATGCTTAACATTAATCCCATTCATGTCGATACCACCGACATCGGACTTGCTTACATCCCTGAGCATCGCCCTATCTGAGGGAGTCTCTTTCAACTTTTGACGGACTTCTGCCAAATTTTGATGTATCTGCTTATCGCTCCCATCGATATTGATGGATTTTACATAGGCATCTTCTGCTGCTGACAGTCTCCCCAGTCTCTGATAGACATACCCTAAATTCCTTAAAACAAAAACATCTTGAGGATCTAGTTCAAACGCCTTTAGCAAATATCTTCCTGCCTTTTCAAAAGCCTGGCTTTCACCAAAGTTGCCTTTTTGAATGAACAATGATGCAATGTTGTTATACCCCATCGCACCAAGCGATTCAGGATCCAAACTCTCAATTTTTAAATAAATCTCTAACGCCTCATCATATTTATGCTGCCATATTAATGCATTTTTGAGATAACCATAGACATCAAGGTCGTCCGGGGATAACTCCAGAGCCAAACGAAGATATTTTTCAGCTTCCATCCCGTTGTGCTGTTCCATATAGGTCCCCGCAAGGTTATAATATGTTGTTGCGGTTTTTATTCCAAACTTAACCGCATTAAGGTAGCTTTCTTGCGCCTTATTATTTTCTCCCATTTCCTCTAGGACTGTACCTATATTATTCCAAATTTCTCCGCTGTCCGGTTCAATATTTACCGCAGCATTTAAATATTCGAGAGCCTTACTGTTAAAGCCTTGCATACTATAAAGCACGCCGAGGTTTCCAACAATAGTTGGATTGCTTGGCTCAATCTTTAATGCCTTTTCATAGCTCTCCTGTGCATGTGCATACATCTCAGTTTCAATGAACTTGTTGCCTTCCTCAAGCAGCCTGTTAACCTCATCATTAGAACTCATTGCCAAGTCAATAACAGGGGCTTTAGCCCGGCTTTTTCTTGCAACTTTTTTTGGATTAATATTCTCAAAATAGCCAGCCATTAACATAGCCTTATCTGATCCCTCGAGAATGGCTTTTTTGAAACCTATCCCCTCTTTCTCGCATAAATCCAAAGGCCGTAACGTGGGTGCATTTGTTTTTTCATTGATCAAAGGACTGCCATCCGCATTGATCACAAAGGCCAATTCCCCATTCTCAGCCTCAGCCAGGATATCTGATTTGCTTTTCGGTGTTTTGTCAGCATTTAGAAGGCCATGTTCCACATATGCATCTTGCCATTCTTCTACTTGTTTGTTTAATTGATTAATATCTCCATTGAAATACGGTAATAATTTCTTTATTGTTTCTGATGGCTCCACAACGAAGAAAACAAGACTACTTTCAGAAGATGTGTTTTCGACGCTATAATAACTTGCCTCCCTGCCATCCGTTCCTTTCTTTTTATTATCTATCAATACCATATCGCCTCCCTCGACTTGTGTCGTAAGGGAATCTATGATTTTGTGTTCTTGATCATAAAAACGCACGGTGGCTTTAATATCTTTATAATTTGTATCCAAATGCCAGTTTACAGGGATCTCACTTGGCCAGGGAAAAAACCGAATGGCCTGAAGCTTGTCATCCTTGTATAAAGATCTGACGGGAAACAATGTTTTATCTTTCTCTGTATTTCCCTTTGGATTGACTTTCACAAAGCGCAGTTTCATATAAAGAGGGTCGAACATTTTCGGGACAGGATTTATTTGTCGCAAAAGAGGTAAAATTTTGGAAAAATCGCTGCCAAACTCTTCAGCTATCTTGCTAAGCTCCTTGTCAATACTATCTCTCTTTAAAAGAACCTGCACCGGTCCTGCTTTCTCTGCCCAGTTTTTCTCAGTTAATTTAGCAACAAAATCGTTCCAAGATAGCTCAGGCTTAGCTGTCGTATACTGGCCTTCCGTAATAGTTTCTTTTCTATCAAAATAATACTGCATCTCCCCATATCCATTAATAGCCAATCTTGAATAATACGGACCTTGATAAATATGTTCGTAAATTTCGCCCCAATTCTCGACTACCTCAGCAGGTTTAATAATTTGAGGTTTAGAGATTTGAACTTCATTGGGAGGGCTGAATGTCTTTAAAATTTTTGTCACCGGATCTTTAACAGTAAAATCAATGCTTGGCCTTTCCTTACTATTATTTTTCAATGTATGAAAAGTACCCTTCGGCATAGCGATCATGTGCCCGAAAGGCACTGGGATACCTTGCGGATCTGTATCTTCAATAACATCAACTAAATTATCACTTTCATCCTTAACCCGAAGGACTGTTCTTTCTTTTGCATCTAACTTCACCCTGACCTCATTGCCTTGATTAAGAAATTCTTGAATTTCAAGGGCCTTGTTTAAAATATCAAAAATCTGGTCTTTTTTATCCTCAAACCCGGGTAGATTCATTGCGGAAGCAGTTCCTTTTAGGGCTACAAAATCATCCTGAACCTTACCATTAATATCGATGTAATTGTGTGAGACCAACGCGGCCCAAATTTGGTCAATATCCCCTCCAAAACTATCAAAATTCTTTTTTGCAACAAACTTTTCACCCGCTCTATTTTGCAATACCTCGTCCATTCTTGTTTTTTCATCTCCCATTAATTTATGCCCATACCTTAATCTTGTATCATCACTCAATGAGGTAGTAAATTCCTGGGTTGTTTCATGAACATGCCATTTCTGCTGAAACCCTCTGCCGTTCTCCGCTTCGGTTACGCCAATGCCGTCAGAAAAACGGCGACCATGATGAAGAGCATAATACTGCCTTCCCCATCGCGTAGACTCCTTGGGCATTGATAAAGATTGATCTCGTGATTGAGGAGGGACACGTGGATCTTTAAACTGATTAAACGGAACTTTTGTCACTTGATCTTGTGCCAGAAAAAGATAAGACTCCCTGCCTTGAGTAATGCCTCTCTGCACAAGTATTTCTACATATTGCTCTAAGAAGGTCCCTTTTATGGAATCTATTTTTTTGAGTCTTTTTGCCGGATTGGAATCCCTATTGTCCGGGTCTGCATTCATAAAAGCATCATCAATTCTTTGATTTCTCGCCTCTGTCTCATCGTCCGTTTTCTTGGCCCCAATTTTATAAGACCCTTTATGGGCAAAAATATTTTCTGCCTCAATTTCCAATGTCTCTATAGCTTTAATTAATGTGTCGAAATCAAGAATAATCTCTGGATTATTTTCTAAAGCCTCCAATAAATATTGTTTAATTTGCGGGAAATTGGCATCTACCTTTAAATTCTGTTGTTTTAGAATTTTATATAACGATAAATCTTGTTTCATCAATTCAAATTCCTGCTTATACATACCATAAAAACTTGTAATTACCGGCCGGCCTAGTTCATGAAAAATCCGAACAGCAAGCGTTAATTGCGCTTTCTTAATATCGCTTTTAGCAAGATCGCTTAAAAGGTTCATAAAATTTTGACTTAGCACAAAACTTACTTCCCCTGATTGGGAGTGCAATGTCGCAATTTCAATATCTAATTTATCTGATACCTTAAAACTTGCATTCTTAAACCGCTTTGAATATCCAACAGCCGTAAACGTAAGTAGAGAAGAAAAATAATTTTCGAGTTCGGGACTTTGTTTAACTAAATCCTGAAGTTCATGGAGCGAGCCATTAACGATATCCGCTAATCCCATGTCAACTGACTCCGTAGGAGTCAATGGATTATTAATATCCAGAGTCCCTTTTATTACCATTCTGGCATTACGCTCTATATAGGAAGATATCGCCCTGGGCCCTTCATTAGTGTAAGCTATAAAATTATAATCCGTCGCAGGAACAAGCATCGCGCTGTTACTGTCATTTTTCTCAGGGGCGATGCGCAAGGCTAACTTATAATCATCACCCACCATGGCTGCATTTACTGAACCCGGATTTCCCGTGCGTTTTATGGGTATCTCGCCAAAAACTTCCCCGCCTGAAAAATATTTCCTCGGGACCACTTGCCGGCTGGCGGAATCATAATCATCCTTGATCAGATTGATTACACCTTTTTTAAACGCAGACACATACCGTGCATAGATCTGGTCTTTGAGCGTTGGGTCTGACAGATCAACCCCTTTTATTTTTTTCTGGTCAACATAAACCTTTGACAAAAGGCTCTTCTTGATACTTTCCTTATACCACTTGGCCAAGATCAACGATTGGTATATCTGACGGATAGACGAGAAATTCTTCCCTTCATTCACCTCGCGTTCGATCTGAGGAAGAATAATTTGCCTGATTATCTGCGAAGATACAGATGCCGTGTCCTTGCCGCCCGCAGGAATTCTCTGATCTACTGACTGATCTGCGCTTACTCTATTTTTCTGCAAAGCCAAGTAATCTTGATCCAGCATCACTTTAAGACTGCTTTTGGTGATATAAACGGCATTACCGTTCTCATAAACCGTTGCCTCACTGGGCATGATCCAAACTTTATTGAAGGTATTAACAGGGATTTGTGTTGTGCCGAATCTCTCCTGGGCCATTTTATAAACCCTGTCCCAAAAATCCTTTCCCAAATCTTTTGCTGGATCTAGCAAAGACGATGTCACCTGCTTGAGGATATAATCCTGCGCCAGCATATCGCGCCCCAACTCGGTCTTGCCAAGCTCATCGGGGATAATTCGATTAGCCTCATAGGGAGACAGGTTGACCCACAGGTTATCCTGAGGAACCGTCATGGCGGCCAAAAAATATTTCACAAGCCGGCTGGATTCCTGCTTGATCTTATCAGAGGCAAACTTTGTGTTTCCGCTATCGACAATAAAATCAAACCTTAGAGGATTATTCGGATAGATCACCATACCTTTAAGCAAAACGGGAACAAAAGCCGAAGACAGCCCAACCACCGCGCCGGGCTTAGGTAATGACGAAATAAACGCACTTTGTGAGTAGCCGAAATTCGGCCCTAAACACAAAACAATAACCAGAATCAGATTAATAGCCTTCTTTCCCATGCGCAAAGCATTAAAATTAAACATAACAATCTCCCCGCTTTTTGTTGGATTCATAGTTCAACTAAACAAAAATTTAGAATAATATAAGAATATTTAAGAAATAAAGGAATTAGTTTTTTGGGAAATACTAAGAAAGTATGCCACATATTTAAGAGTTGTCAAGTCAAGGAGGCAAAGAAGCCGTATTCATAATTCTTTTCATTTCAATAAGTTATAGATAAACAAAAATATATTTATATATAAGAAACAAATTCGGATCGAATACTTCACAACCATTAGGCGATGAATTTTTAGTTCTTAGAAAGGCGTCCTTTTTTCTTTGCATAAATAATGATCGAGGCGGCCTTGTGGACTCCTGAGTCTTTGTCTGTTTGTTGCTCAACATAGGTCTTGCCTTTCACATTGAGATAAACAGTTTTGCCTTGATCGATGATGCCGGCCCTGATTGCTCCTTCTTTAATAAGCCACTTTGCCGCTTCCCTTATTGTCGCTCCTTTTGTGCCCCGCCCGTCGCCATCACCACGCATTGCTATCTCTTTTATCTGATGGCTCTTGGTCTGGGCAATAATATGAAAAGGATATCCGTTTTCTTTGAGACGGATTAAAATCATCTCCTTTGCGTGGGGGGCCTTTATAAATGAATAGTCCTCCCCTTTCCTGTATCCGCTTTTTTCAAGAAGAAGCTCCGCCTCCTCTCGGGAAACAGGGACTGTCAACTTTTTACCGTCTTTATCCGTCTTTGAATACGTTAATTGAAACTGTAATTTAGCATGCGGGTCTGCAAAATGTTTGTTGATCAATTCCGGCTGGCTTAAAAGCTGATCCGCCATAAAAGCCGGTCCGCGGCTCATATACCCTTTCATTTCAATGGTGGGCAAGACAAATAAATGCTTCAAGTCATCATAAAAATAAGCCAACCCGTTGTCCTTATCCGGTGGGGTGAACTTGGCGTCATTCACCATAAGCTGTAGAGTTGTTGCCCACCTGATTTCTTTCTTTTTACCATTCACAAACACTTTTGCGTATTTTTGATCTGCATCCATTTGGAATCGAACATTTATCTCGATAGCGGCACTTCCCTGCACATCAATTACATACATAGGATAATTGCGTCCTTCGTCGACCTTCTCACCTAGCGCATGATAGACCCTGTATCTGCCATTCCTATCCCTGATGACCGTAACAATCGGCTTATTATAAAAAATGTTCTCATTACTGGTTATCCCTGCAATTTCAAGATCCGGATGATCTGCCCTGAACTTTCGCATTAAATCCTTAACAGGCGCAACAGTCGGCCGTTGCTGTCCTTTATAATCATTGATCCTTTTACCTTTTTTGTCATAAAGCGTATTTGTTTCCCTCTCAAGGCGAAACGTGCCTTCAAGATTTTCATCAACAACAACATAGGGCTGGTATTCTTTGGTATCTAATGTCCAGACCGCGGCTGAAAGTCTGGGCTTTACTTCCTTTAAAATTACATTGTTCACAAACGCCTCCAATAATAGGGAGTGCCGTTGATTAATAATAATTTAAAATAACAGTTTTTAGTAACCAGCATAAAACTTCATGTGATTAATTAATGTATAACTTATTTGTTCCTACGCCCACCATTTGTTCTTAAATTGATCATAACAGTTTGTACTGATGTATTGATAGATCTTATCCTTATCATGATCATCCATGTTGTCAAACGACAATCCATAAACATGCCGGCCCTGCTCCTTTTTTTCCCAGGGGATATGGGCGTTGATCTTAATAAAATCAAGATTGTCGTCCATCGCAATAGACATGCTTACTTCTTGTTGATAAAATAACTGTTGGTCACAGGATACGCGCATCCCTTTTAAATGCATATCCTCAATAACACAGCGGCTAGTGCCCTGCATTTGCGGCATTCGGATCTTTGCCTCTTGGTTTATTTCCCATCGGGGTATTTGCCTGCGTTCATCCATATTGTATTCTCCTTTCTAATGGGGGGGTTATATAGTGTATTCATATGTCGTTGATATAAATTCGATATCCAAATCGTATATTGTAATAAACATGGTTTTAAATATTTCAGACAAGCCGCCACTGAGCAAGCCTACTATATACAGAACAATTTGTCTTTCTCTTACTTTAATAATGATCTTGGTGATGGTTATATAAACTATGCTTATACGGTAGAATAACCAATTGATAAAAGGCCACCAAAGGTATCTCCAGAGAGCAACTCCCTCTTCCCCAAGTCCTCGACCATCAAACTCCATACCAGAAGATCCTCGACCAGAAGATCCCCAACAAAAAGAAGCGCTTCTAAAATACAACAGCGCCCAAAGGTTCATATTTAAAAAGATCCCTGCAGATACTGCATTAACTTTGGAAAACATTTCTTTATGTTTATAAGGCAGGCTTTTCCCTTTTTTGACCATAATCTTTCCGGAGGTTCTATTACAAAACTTACGCCGAATTATTTTTCTAATTTTAGCTGGTATTAAGAATCTCACCGGCTTAATTGAGGTCAATGGAAGGACTGGTTTAAACGAAAAAACTGCCAGAATTGGGGACTTGGGCATAACTCTGCCCCGATTATTAAAAATATCCCATAAGATTATTGCCAGCAATAAGAGCAACAAGATCATAAGTAATAAAATCAACCTTTTGCGCTTCTTTTCATCTTCTTTTTTCTTATCCTCATCCTTTTTCTTATCGTCATTTTTTTTCTTATCAATATTTGATGAATCCGTCATGGCTGGCCTGACTCCAAAAACACTCCTGTTGGCGAGAATAATGCCCCTTAAATGAGGATTGTTTTTAAATTCATCTGTGCCCTCGATCCTGATATGCCGTCCGTATTGAGCTTCATGCCAAATTAAATTATTAAGGCGGTGCAACGTGATCCGATCTTTGAGTCCTAAGCGATGCTCTTTCATCAGGCCCATCAAACGACAAATATATGGATCATTGTTATGGGCTGCTAATAATTCCTCTTCACTTATTTTCCCTTCAGCAAGTAATGTCTCTTCCCGTACAGGAGCCTCAATAACCGCAATTTGATAACGTTCTTCAGGCGCTTCCACAGCGTAATATCTTTTTAAAGAATCTAGTGTACTGACGGATATGAGGGGCTCTGCCATATTAAGTTGCCGAATAAACTCCCGCACATAGTCCGTAACTACTTTTGGTTCTTGTGAACCATATTCCTTGAGGTGTTCCGTCAGCCACTTTACCGTCTTTTCTTTGCCATTCCCGGGATATAGCTCACCTAAAATATCATTTAATGATTCCGTTACTATTTCATAAGGAAGCGCCAAATAGTCCCAACTATATTTTCTATCACAAACAACCTGCCCCTCTCGGAAAAAGGTCCACACAATAAATCCGATACTTACCTTCTGGCTGAATCTACCCGCCGTCAGTATTACTGGCCGCTCGTCATTAAAAGGAACCGTCTTTAACGTATATTTGCCATATCTGTATTCCGATCCGCATGGATCAGTCTGGCCCTGCGATGGGCACATGAAATCACCCTGGCCACATTGTACGTAATATCCTTCCCCTGTCTTGAGGAACAACTGTACCTGTATTTTAAGGACAGCTCCCACGAACTTTTTCATTGCCTCTCCCTCCATTTGCCATGGAATATCGACGTCAGCACCGGACATAACCCGGCACTTTCCATCGGTATGACACAAATACGTAGAATCATGCCCGGAAAGGAACTGCATGCTGTAAAGAGGATACGCTGCAATATTGTCAGTTCTAACTTCTGCGTACTCATACGGCGTTACTACATTTTCTGGTAAAGCATCGTGCATTATCCCCAGACGGATAAATTCATCGCGGAGCCGGTACGAGAAGCCCCCTTCTCTGCGAGCTTCAGTAAATTTCTTTTCTTCTTCCCGTAAGCTGTGCTGGCCGAACGCCACAACAAACGGAACACTTCTCGATCCGGCAGTAAGAACAATTTTGTAGATCCTTGATTCTCCGCTGCATTGAAGATGCGTCACTTCGGCCCTGTCGAACACAACAAATTCTTCGACGTTATCGTTCTTCATGGCGGCAATAGTCTTACGAAGGAACCCCTTGTCATTATTGAGCAGTTGTCTGATTAAAACGGCATATCCATTATTAGTTAAAGAAGATTCTTCGCTCAGCTCTTCCTCGCTTTCGAGGTTGGTGAATACAATTGGGGCTGTTTTCTGACTGCTTAAAAGTCCGTCGGTAACGCCAAACGCCTTCAGATCATGCGCGATCCAGACACGAAGGGCGGAATCCTGGGCGGCCTTATAATTCCCTGATAGTTCCAATTCCTTTATAAATGCTTCACGAATATCATTAACCAGATTACGGAAATCTTTAATATCGTCTTGGGTAAGTTCTTCTACCTGAAGATTGTCGGGATTGATTTTTTGATTACCATGCAGGGCTATCAGCACCTCCAGAAATACCTCCGGCGGAGGAAGGTCGCCCTGCTTAAGAATGGCCTGTAATTCTCGAGACACCTGCGCTTCAATAAATTCCATTGCCACACCTTTTCTCACTGCGGCGAGCAGTCCTGCTAAAGCACTTGGCACCATAGCCGCTGCCATTTTTCTTTCCTGCCGTTTGGCCAGAGCTTTTGTGATGAGATTGTCGGAGATATGCATAAAGACGTACGCCCCTATGATCGTGGCCACAATGCCTGCCGGGGCACAAACAAAACGCCATGCGTGAAACATCAGACCGTCCCTGACAAAAGAAGTAGTAAGCCATCCCGCAAAATACAAATTAGGCAGGATGTGAATATTATTCATGAGCCCCGTAGCAAAAATATTATTACAACAAGATGCCTTTGTCCGGACTGACCATAATCCCGTTACCAGCGACATAAGCAACATGACCACCAAAATATTCCTCTCCATATGCATTGATGCCGCATAATAGTTGCAGCTGGCAACGCCGACCCACGACAAGAAATGCACCGCCTGGTACCCTCCCTTCCTGTAAAGTCTTAACTGTCCCCACTTTTCCGCAACGATGTTCTCCCAGGTTTCCTTTGAAAAATATTCTTTCCAGCGGTAGTCAAGCAATCCCATCCATAAAATGCTCCCGAAGAGATGAACGGGAGAAAACACCAACAGGTCTAAAGCCGGCTTAAACCAATAATAGCTCGCGTCACAAACAGGCATGGCCTTGAGAAAATGGATGTAATAATTGACGTAATACGCAAGGGGTATCCCAAAGGACCCAGCCAGCAAGAAACGCATGGGGCTCTTACGCGAAGGATCGTTTTCCCCATCTATAAAGCTTGCTGCCAAATGGCCGATAAGCAAATTAAGCAGAAAGAACGCAGGGAAACTCAATCTCTGGTGGAACATCAATGTTAACGGCACGGCCATGCCAATGACCAACAGTGCTTTAAGAAGAGAGCCCGTTAAAAAGGGAACATGATTAGTCAACCGGTTGTCAGCGCCCAATGCCTCGAAATCTTTTGGAGGCATTTCCATCTGAGTATCATTTGGAGATAAAATCACCGCTCTATCCGCTTCATTGCGGATAGCTGCCATAAAATCACTCAAAATAAACTGCCCCAGCGGAAATATTCCCCCGAAGAATTCGTCTAATCTTGTGTCCGTGATTGAAGATCTGGAAAGTTGACTGTTAGAAGCTATCCACGCAGAAATATTAGAGGCCAAATAACTCATGACCCTCAATACATTTTGATCACGAGTACCGATAATGTCCCGTATATCTTCATAATCCTCATACACAACTAAAGCCGCAAACACCACTGTTAATTGGATGTCTGGGAACGTCATTATTTCCAGCTCTGTTCTCTTCCTTCCAGAAATAATGTGATCGTCTAAATATGCCACTGGCTGACCTCTTAGAGAAGCCAGCGGGATCTTTCTTCCGACCATGCGAAGCATTTCTGCAGGAGTAAGATTTATTCCTTTCGATTTATACAGAGCTTCATTGTCTCTCTGGGAAATATGGTATATCGCTAAAGGTTGACAGGGATACAGGGCTTTCCAGGCTTCTTTCAGGCCCATGTAAGATATTATCGCGCTCCCACCGGAAACTATAACAGAGCTTATGCCGCGCCAATGCAATTGGGAGGCGACATTAAGGTAGCTCTGCGCCACTTCTTGGCAATGCTTACGTACTTGAATATCTTCCCACTTTGATAAAGCCTGCCGAATAACTAATGCCGCATCATCTAAATTAGTGAGCACCTGTTTAATCGTGCCCTGATCATCCTTGCTTACAAGCACAATCTCATTTTTTAATTCAGTTAGCAGTAACTTATCCTCTTTGGAGGAATGATAATTGGCTATACATCCGATCCGTATGCCATAGCGTTTATAGACCCATCCATCAAAAGCATAAACGAAATCAAGGAAATCCGTCTTGGTACCCAATATGTCCTGCAACCGCCGCACTAATTCTTCAGCAATTTCTAACTCAAGTTTCTCTTGCGAAATTTCAGCTAATCCAAAGGCCTTTAGATCATACGCGATCCATACATCTGCCGCGGCTTCCAGCGCTATGCGATGATCCTTGAAACTTGCAAATTTTTCCGTAAATGCTTCGTAAATACGACCTACTAAATCGTTAAGGATTGCGATGTCTTGTGCAGTAAGATTTTCTGTTTCGAAAGTCAGAGGATTTATTTTTCTGTTATCATGCAGGGCTACTAAAACCTTTAAGAAGTCTTCCGGCGGCGGCAGATCGCCCTGCCCAAGCACGGCAAGCATTTCACGATGGACCTGACATTCGATAAATTCACGAAGCTGGCCCTGCTCCTTCGCCACTTTTAAATCCTCCAGGGCCTCGGGGACCATTGCAGGCGGGAGTTCCTTTTCTGGTTGGGGAGTCAATTTTAGTCTTGCCATCGGATTTCCTGCATATTTGCGAAGCATTTCAAAAGTCACTTGTTGAAGTTGCCCGGAAGTCCAATACTCAGTGTCCCTCCTCAAACGGACAAATGCATTGTTCTGCATTTTCTCAGTTTCGCTGGCTCCGGCGATCCTAAGGACCTCTGCAAGCTTATCCTCTATAGGTATCGATGCTTCATCTCCCGGATAACGGTGGTGTCTTATTACATTTGGCCCACCCTTTTGTTCAATAAAATTATAAGTATATTTTATTCGACTCCCTATGCCGCAGAAGCTTGAAAAAGCAGTTCCCTCATCATCCCAAATTTGATATAGGTCAAACCCTGGATTTCTAAGACCTCCCGTATGAATATCTGTAAATATAAATCCTCCCTCATTGAGGGCATCATTGGCTAAATAATTTGACAGATCATTTCCTACATCAACATGAAATTTATTGATAATATTTCTGGCGAATACAATATCAAAACCCCTCATTGACGCCCTGTGTTCGTGATCCAAAATATCGCCTTTCACGAACCGGACCATGCTTCTTACCTCATCAGATATCCAGTATTCCCCTGTCTTAGCATCTAATGAAAAATATTTTTCCTTCAACGCCTCCGGTAGGTGTTCCATATCATGGCGGTCGAAAATCCCCTCTCTAGCTTGGGCTAAGGATCTTTCACTAATATCTGTCCCTATAATTTCAACGCGCATGCCTTGCCAGGCGGCTTTACTTTCAAGCAGCATCATGGCCAGATCGTACGGTTCGCAGCCATATGAACAGCCGAGTGACCATATCCGTATCAAAGCGCCTTTGCCTTTTAAGCGGACAAGGTCGGGGATAGCCAGATCTTTAAAAAAGTTGAATTGGTTAGTATTCCTTAAAAATTTGGTCGTATCCGGAACAATACTGTCAAATACCTCCTGAAACCCCTCGGTATTCGAATCCTGTACTGCACGGGCAAGCCTTTTAAGTCTCTCAACCGTATCATATCCCATTTCCTTAAATGTTTCGTAAGACGGAACAAAAGTTGACGCCCAGACGGGTTGCGTGTGCCTGAAGATAGTGTCTATGATATGTGTATAATAACCCTTCCTTACTTCCCCGCTCATCATTTCATCGATTATCGGCGACACTATGTCGATAACTTTAACCCCTGTCATCTTAGAAACAGGGAAAACTTCTTTCGGCATTTCATAATTTCTAGGTTCATGCCTGCATATCTCCCGCTGTTTCTGTCGGCAAACCTCAATAAAATCCGGGTTCCAATCAACAACTTTGCCTTTAAACCAATCTAGTGCCCTGATTTCATCACGCTTGTCCGGGGTTAGATACGGCGTGGTCCGTTTTTCTTCTATAGCCAGATAATACCCTTTTTTTGTAGATACTCCGGCGTATATCCTACCGTCGTATTCAACAAGATTGACCCGGGTTTTACCATCTTTTAAGAGCACGCTTTCATGCTTCACTCCAGGACGTTCAATAAAATAAAGCGGATAGTCGGCTTCGCCGCAAAGTCTTATTATTCCTCCCAACGCAATGGCAATATCAAATTTATGTGCTTCTTCTTCCCATGAATAAAGCCTTACAAACTCCATCCCTTGAGGGGATGTAGTAGATCTGCCTAAGATCATGTATTGGAGCATGTATGATTCAAGGTCTGTATCTTTAAAAGCATTGTGGGTGAATACATAGCTTACATTCAGTGTTTTTGTTTCTTCATATAAGTCAAGTTTCGCGCTGCCCGCAACATCTTTCTTGTTTTCTCCGATCCAATTCTTTAGCGCCTTTTCTTCAGCTTTCACCGGACGGGAACGAAGATAAATCCAGGCCTCGGGATAATAACTCCTTTTTACTTCATAAGACTGAGAATATCTCTTCCATCTGCCTTGCTCGAAGAAATCACCCCACCAATTGACCGCCGCCCTTCTTTGGTTTGCCGCAGGGTCTTTGACATCGAACATCTTGGAAGATAAAAGGGCCTCTCTCATAGCCATTTCATCGTCACCCCCATAACAGAATGCATTATTCTTGATAAGCACCACCGGCTGAACACCGGTAGCAATAAAAATAACTTCTATTCTTTCTTCTTTAAGCGAGAGACGGAAAATGCCTGCTTTGGTTTCCTCAGTGCTCCCAAATGCCTCCAGATCATGAGCAATCCAGACACGAAGGGCGGCTTCTAAGGCTGCATCATAGTCGTTGGCATTGTTCAGTTCAATTGTAAACGCGGTATAAATACGGCGGATAAGATCTTGCAGGACTTCTTTATCTTTTTCAGTGAGGGGTTCTATATTAAGGCTGTCAGGGTTGATCTTCTGCTCTCCATGCAGCGC
This sequence comes from Candidatus Omnitrophota bacterium, assembly GCA_015233675.1. Lineage (GTDB taxonomy): Bacteria > Omnitrophota > Gorgyraeia > Zapsychrales > Fredricksoniimonadaceae > JABDGZ01. Next base: position 151,169 of record JADFXH010000005.1, on the reverse strand, counting down.
CATCAACGCATTGAAGAACGCTTCCTCTGAGGGAAGTTCTCTTTGTGCCGGAGGCGGCAGGTCGCATTGTTGAATGACTAATTGCATTTCCTTCCTGACCTGTGCCTCAATAAATTCTCTTCCACCACCCACGGCCATCGCTGTCTTTAACCCTTGCAGGGCCTCAGAAACCATGGCGGGCGCAATGGTAAATGGCTTTTTCGTTATCCTGAACAATATTGATTCGCATGCTTCTTTCAATGGTTTGTCCAGTCCTATGCTTTCAATGGTAATGCCTCTTAGCCGCGCCAGCTCTTGCATCCTTGCAACTATTTTATCGTGATCAAACATGACGCTGCCGATAAAGTAACCGCCTTCTTGCACTTCATCGAGGATCTTTTCTCCCATTTCATCCAACGTTGCCCCATCAATCTGATCGAGCACATTAAATGCCATGACAATCTTTTGGCTTGATGAGCCCATTGGCATTTCCATATAATTTGTCGGTGGAAGAACGATATATCTCCCCCCGCTTTGTGAAAAACTTCGCTGATAATAACCGAATCCCTCCGTGCATGCGCCAAGCGAAGCCAAAACGAAACCGGGAATAAAATCGGTATTTGTTCCGATGGATATGATATTGTCTTCATTATTTATATCCAATGTATCAATAAAATTAAAAAAACCGCTATGCAGCCCAAGTCCTTTATGCATCCTGATGTATGTTTCGAAAGGAACAGCCTCCCCATATGAGCCAAATTCGTCTTTCTTTGGTGAAGCAGGCATTACCAAATCCCTTTCAATTTTATGTTCTCCTGGCTGCACATAAGAAGACCCGCCAATTCCCACCCTGATGTCTTCCTGCATAAAAATTCCGGCGGCTTGTCTTGCTTTAGACGTAGGCCTGCCATCAGCGGTGCGCTGTTCCTTTAGTTTCTCTAGTATTCTCCGCTCTTGATCGGATAGTCTTTGGGGCTGGCCCGGCCGGGAAACTCTGCAAGCGGCATCCCATAAAATAAGGGAATCAAACGGTTGCTGAAAATCAAAATGCCTGATAATCTCCCGTAATTCTTCTGCGGTGGCTTGGGGACAGTCAAAAATATAGTTGCATTCAGTCAGGCGAGTTAGCGCCGCTTGAACTTCCCCTAAAACAACATCATCAAAACAATGCATCCGCGCTTTGTGGTGACCGGAAATAAACATGATCATATCCTGTATCACCTGTGGAGCTGCGTCTGCAAGTTGCATTAATCTTTCCGGTAATGACCTAAGATCATCATCGGATATTGAAGGAAAAATAATCTTTAAGAAAACTTTAAAAAGCAATTTTCTGCTTCTAAAAAACGTTTCATTATCCCCATCCTCAAAGCCTGTAGTTATTTTCTTCATCCCCTTAAGGAACCTATCCCCTTCCTCTTCAACTTTTATCCTTTCTTGAGCGCTAAACAAGCGATTTTCCCTATTGATCAACTTAACGAATCCAAGCATATTCTGGACCGGCATTAAAAGCTCATCCAGCACGAAATGGGCGTCTTTTAGCCCTTCCTCATCTTCTTCACGCATCTGCACCAGTGCCAAGACCGGCTGTCCAAGTAATTTTAAAAATTGCCTGACGTTTTCTTCCAGGACATAAAGTTCTCTTTCTATGGCGGGAAGTTCTTCGGCTGCATACGCTTGATCGCCATAATCTCCCTCAGTAAACATATCGATAGCAGAAATTAACATTGTCAGACGGTTTTTCCAGTCGTGAACTTGAAGAAAAGTCAGGAATAGGTTGCCTTCTAAATCGCGTATAAATGCCCTTGACATTGAAGGTTCAAGATCCGCCATATGTTGAAATTCCGCGCAATAAAGAATGGCTCTATATACTTCCTCATCGACTTTAGCGGCAAACCTTTCATTGCCCACTTCCTTTTCCAGCATGGCATCAGCAATTAGATCCTCAGTATAAAACTGTCTTCTTAGTTCATCCCGATCGGCGTAATACTCTGCCAGTTCAGAAAGCTCGCCTTTCGTTAATTCCTCAGCTCTTTTAGTTGAGAGTTCGGATATATTATACTGGCGCCACCTGACAAACAATGCAGTCACCTTTTCACCGAACCCATGGCCTTTTCTGCGCCATGATTCAGTTTCTCCAAGCCAAGCAAAGAATTCATGAACTAATGCTTCTTCTATATCCCCCGCCCTTTCTACTATATTGATGCCGAAATCCTTGCTTGAATGACCAACAAACGCATACGGCACTCCAATGCCGCGCTTTAATATACAAACCCTGCCCCTCGGGAAACAGTTAGTCCTGTCTCGGCTTAAATTCCTTAGCATTTCTCCCAAATCAAGTCCTACCGGAACGCCCGGCAAATCCTGCCATTGGGAAAACTCACTTAAAAAATGACATGCCCTGTTAAATTCTTTTTCATAATGTACGACAATCTCTTCTACCTCACCCTTTGCATGCTGGCGTTCTATAATATAATCCACGGTCATTTCATGGATGGCGAGTCTTAGACTAAAATCGTAAGAAGTATCGTGGAAGAAAAGCCCTACATCCTCCCCTTCACTTATATTATTATCACTTAGTAATTCTGTCAGCCTAGTCCCTAATTCCATGTTAAAAATATCAAGAGCAATTTCTTCCAAAATATCGGCAAACGTCACCCCTGAAGCCTCCTGAGCAAGGTCACGCTTTTGAAGATCAGCCGCTCGATGAACAATGGCCTCAAGGTCATGGCAATTGGCAAAACGGGCCTCTTTTTTAATAATATTTTTTATTTCATACCCGGATTCGGAAAACATTTCCTGAACAAAGCCGAATTGCTCATCCCTGGCCTTTTCTGCAGCCAGTATTTTTTCTAATCTTTGCAGGCCGGGCAGGAACTTAAAGATCACCTCCGCCGGAGTCTCTGATTGTTCCAGTAACGCAAGAATGAGAACGCCAATAATATGGTGCCGCTCTGAATCAACCATCAATTGGGTTTTAGTGGATTTCATAAGCATGTTTCGAATCAAAGGGCTGATAACCGTCTTGACAATTATCTTTCTTTCCTTCGGACTAGAAGTCTTCCCCAGAAGTGTCCGGGCCGCAACGTAAACAGCGGCAGAGGAATCAAGCGCCAGTCCGGACACCAACTTCTCTCTTAAGCCAAAGACATGTTCACCGTTTAAAGCCAGGAAGGCCGCACAACAGGTTTTGACAGCGTCAGAATTATTTTGGGTATCCGTTTCCTCTCGCAGCACACGCGTCAAGACCGGGTCAGCCAGACTGAGAAGCTCGTTAAAAAGCCCCTTGATACGAGCCCCCTTTAAGTCCGGGAATCTTCTCACAAATGCGCGCAGAAACTCTTCATCCCTATAATGGACTTTGTAAGGCAACGGACTATTTATAATGAGCCCAAAAGCATTTCCGGTTGTGTTTAATTTCTGCAAAAGCGCATCCCGATTTTTGCTCGATTCCTTTATAGCACTGTCGCGTATATCATCCATGATGCGGCGGATCTTTTCTTTATCTTCGATATGGAAAAGGTAGCGGACCTGGTTGCCCCGAGACCTTGCCATCGTAACCATCTCTACCTTAATCCCTCGGAGCTTCCCTTTCTTGAAGGCTATTTTCAATTCCTCGTTTTTTAGCTCAAGCTGTCCTGCCATCTCTGGAAGGGTTATTGTCATTGAAGATGCCGCTGGCAAACCTTGTATCCAGGCATTTGCATTTAATTCTCTTTGTTCATTGGTTTTATGCGTAAAGTTAAATTCTTTTATAGCGCCAATTTCATGTGCTAAACTTAATGCTTGTTCTTCAAGTGTATTAAAAGAGGGGTAATTATTCGAAAGGATTATATTCTCTGCTTGATTAACAATGGCGGTAGTTGCAAGGAGTCCTTCCATAGGACCCGCGCGTACGCGGCCTTCTTTGACCATCGCAATTAAATACTGGGCCTTATCTTTCTCTCTCATCGCATTCATCGCTTTAACGGCTAAAATAACCGATTCATCCGTTGTCTTCAATATAGTAAACGTCTTTAAATCATGCTTAACCAGCTCTGCGGACACAGCTTCAGCCGTCGGCATCGGCTGTCCGGGTAATGGCCGGGCACTATCCCTCTTTCTGTTAGCGCATTGCCCGCAATTGGTACACGGGTTCACAACATCTTTGACACACGGCACAAACTTCATCTGAAGGTATTCCTTTTCTTTGACTATCTTCATTTGCTTGGAATACGGCATCCCCTTTACAAGCTCATGAACATACTCTCCAAAAGTCTTGACAACCTCCTCCCAGTCCCTCTGCCCGCCACTTTTCTCCATTATCTTAAGGGCCTCTTGTGAATATTCCGCAAACTTCTCCAGGATCCTCTCGAGCTCATCTTCGAACGGCTTCTTAAGATCCCCGGGCCTGAGCATTTTCACGGCTTCGCAGACAGCCACAACAACGGGACAGAACTCGATAAGCACCCTGTTAATTGAGTCATTACTGATCAAGGGGGCACTGCTTTTTACCATTCGTGCCCAGAAGGGCGTTTGGGAAAACATCTGAAGGAACATTTGAAGGCCGACAGCCGCCTTTTCGGGATTCAGCCGGCCGTTAAATTCAAGACCTGAGAGCTCAACATAATCTTTCATCATGTCAAAATACTCTTTAAGTTCATGGGACCCTGCGGGAGAACTTTCCCATGCCTTCCTGATCTCATCGAGAACAAAGGGATCTCCAAGAGCAGCTGTCGCAACCATAACCCCTGGTTTTTCTTTTAGTTCTGCATAGCCGGGCAATTTCTTGAGACTCTCAATATCTTCCCCGGACGAAAACTCTCCGTTAATATAGATATGAACATTGATATTCTTGTTACTCAAATTTCTTAGGAAAATCTCCCGATTGGCCACGGCGGAACCAGCCGTGTATCCTTCATCCTGGGTCCTTGTATGAACAACCAACCAGTACGGATTTGCCTTGGCTAAACCTTCAATAAATTCAAAAGTAGACTTAACTTTATTTTCTCTTTGTTCCTTCTCGGCCTCTGCCATACTATCCTCAGACTTGACCTCCGGTATCGGTATAATGACCAGCCGCGTCTTTACACACACCGGCAATCCTGAAGCCTCACAAAATTTCTTAACCATTCTGGCTGCGATATATTCAACGCCAGAACGCGCATCAATCGCCTTGATCCACGTCCTGGCGTTATTACGGATCTCTTCCTTAACCTTATCGTCTAAATAAATCTTAAAATTATCCAGGACATAACGGACGGCCCAGGATTCAATTTTCTTGACAAAATTTTCCTGATCATGCCGGCGCCAAGCCAGGCTGGTAAACTTGATTGTCTTGTTTCCCGCTTCGAAACGGTCCTTTTCCTTCAACAGCAAATTTTCCAAGCTAACATTCCTGAATGGCTCAAAAAACTCTGGCGCAGCCCCTTCCGGTAATGTTGCGAGGTCGTTGAGATAGCTCCCACCTTTCTGAACTGCCAAGGCCGGAGAACCTGTGTTGATATCAATGGCGCTGGCGCCAAACACACTAACTAACGCGGCAAGGCGCCGGCCCAAGCCGATAGTCTTATCCCAGTCGATCACATGTTCCTTAGGTGCAAGCGGATCCATGTCACTGTCCTTCCAAAACACTTGATTATTCTTCTCAGTATTGTGCGGCAAGGCGAATTGAACAACTGTGGCCATCCCTGTGACAAAATTGATCCTGGACAGGCCTGCGGCATACTCAAAATCTTCCCAATACTCTTCCTTAAGATAATCCATGTCAAACACACTGCCAACACGGATCAGGTCTGTATAGACCACAGGGCATTGGCCATATTTAGCAAACAGGGTCCTCAGGGTCGCATGCGTATGCGGATCGACCGGCGCCGGAAGTACCGTTGGCATTTTTTCCGGCAACATATCCGCCTTAGCCTGCTCATACCCTTTTTCCAAATAAACAGATATCGTGCCATTGCTGCGAGTTATCTTAAGGGCTTTACCAAAAAAATTAAAATCTTCAATCCCTTCTGTTCCCTTATTCTCAGCTTCCGGACCTACGCCTATAAAGCCGCTTATCCATACCTCTTGGGCCGGATTCTTCACTATTACCCGCAATGAACCATTAAACATATAAGCCGGACACAACCATGCCAACTTTCGTCCGTTACCGAATTCCTTTTCGGCCTTGACAAAGACTCTGTACCTGTTTGACTCTTCTCCCTTAATATAATTACAAAGCGAATCTCCCAAAGAAGACGTTTGCGCAAAATCAACCATATAATAATCAGGAGCTTTTTTGGTATCTCCTTCAACTCTGGTTTGCAGCTCATCTGAGTCATCTTTGTACTCCACAACGACCCTGACCGCATTGTATTCTTTGAATGGATTTTTCACTTTGATATCGCTGGTCGTCAGCTCTTCTAGAGCCGCCCTGATATTATTAGCTACAAGTGAGGGGATTTTCTCGCGGTACACAGGGATCTCGCTGCGACGAAGCGCTGCTATCCCAGGAGAAGCTTCCCGGCGGATGTGATCAAAATTAATCGCCAGATCGACCGAAAGCAGTAAAATTTCGCTGTCCTGAGGGGATTCTTCAAGACTAACCTGAATACGGCGTAAAGGCGTCTTATAGGCCCATCGGATGCTCCGGCGCTCCACATCGTCCGTGCGCAAAAGTTCGAACCTTTCCTTATTCTCGGGTATGCTTAGATAAAAAGAACAAGACCTCTGGATACTGTCGTTGAGATCTTTCTTCTCGCGATCATCGCTGCTGCCGTTCTGCAATAATTTATCTAGTCCGGTTTTTGACTTAATCTCATACTGCCGACGAACAAAATACCAATCACCTCCCCGGAACAGCTGGAAGACGATTGCTTTATACGCCTGCCCTACCGCCTGGAAAAATTCGCCCTGTTCGGATTTCAGGATAGCCTTGCGGCTATTACGCAGTTCAACAGGTTGGCGCGGATTCTTGTGGATCATAAGACACATGATCGCGGTGTTCAGGGACAATGCAACGCCGTTGTCTCTGACCGGCTTGCCTTTAACGTCATGCGAAAACCCATAGTCAAACGCGCGGTTCGCGGGCACCATCTGAATTTCTCCAAGCCCGACAAGATACCCGTACCACAACTCGCCTAACGCCAGGGACACATCCTGTGTGTTGGCCTGAATAATCATCTTCTCTTGCATATCAGCGGGGTCGGTATAATCCGCTTCGAATGGCTTGATAACCAACCGGCCATCCCTGTGATAAGCTCCCATCGTTTTTCTTCCCTCCGATTCCCCGACGTTGTTGTCCGCGAGGATCTGGTCCACATAGGGAATCTGAAGATAAACCTCATCCGTAGTCACATCAGTGTTAACCGACGGGAACACCGCCGCATATAACGTCACGGTGAATCCCTGGTTAAGCAGGAGATAAGCAAAAAAGAGCGCAAGTACCGTTTCAGCCCCGGCATTGTTAAGGAAGATCCCTACGCGTTTATTGCCCGAAGCATTCGACATCTCCAGCCTATTGAAGAACTCAGCCACGTCGTAGTCGATCGGTTTCAAAATAGTTAAAATGTATCCGTAAAGGGAGGGGTACTCTTTTTTAACAGCGGCTATCATGTCGTTTGTTAACGGTTTTGGGTGGGCTTCTTTTCCTTCTTTTTCTTCGAAGTAGCCGTTTTTCATCAGCCAATCAAAAAGATCGTTGTTCCTCAAAGCCTCTTTCTTAACAACATGGGCAGAGTAGCCCTTCTCCATAACCTGCGGAACTTCCCTGACAAGCCCATGGATATCCCCTTCAAAATCTTCTCTGGCCATCTTAGTCATAACATCCATGGCCAGGACTTTGAAATCTTTGGTCCCTACCTTCTGCAACGTTTTACGGCTCAAGTCCATGCCCTTTAAATAGACATCCAGTTTGTGCAGTGCTGTCTCTGTGCGGTCAACCTTTTCAAAGGCCCACGGATCACCCTGATAAAAATCCGCGGCCCATTCCCTGCTAAAGCGCTCCATAGGTTTCGGCTCTCCGGCCAAGGTCCTCGGCATGGCGCGGCGTTGGGGCCATCCGAACGCGATAGCTGTCAGTGCGTCCATGAGCCTGTAGATTTTAGTCTGGGCCTGCAAGGGGACCGTATCATAGTCCCACGCTTCCAGGTCTCTTCCTTTGAGCCTCTCCCATTCATCACAGAGCTTATCAAGCTGGCTTTTAAGTTGGTCCGCTTCGATACCCGGGTTTAGTCCAAGTGCTTGTGTTTTATTCAAATAAAAATCCAGAGCACATTTCATAGCGGCCACATCTTCTGTCATTGCCGTAAACAGAAGCCTCTGACGCTGATGGATCTTGATTTTCATAGCGATGAGCCTGATTTGCAACCGGAACATCTCATCATCGAATATTCCACTACGATTGATCTCAACTAGATGCGCTGTGATCCTCTGCAGGGAGGGGGCGTACCTTGCTAAGAATTTGAGATGATCTTCCACACGGCTCGGAGAAATTTCGGGAATCTTTCCGTCATACCTGTCCTTCGGTATATTAGGGGCTATCGTGCCGATACCGTTACTTGCAAAGTAATCTTTGAGCCCATAATACGGAAGGCCGATCACAGCATAAGGGTCCCCAATGATCTTCTTGATGAGAACTCGGGCCAAAGGAGACGACCAGTTAAACGCATCAAAATCGTTTTTGAATTCAGACTTCTCGATGGAAGTAACCAGCAGTGTCTTGATATCCTCGAACCTGACTGTACCGGTATTGCTCGCGCTCTGGTCTATTATCTTAATCGCCAAATTCTTTATTTCTCCGCTTTGGGCCCATTGCTGATCTTTTAGCTCGTCAAGAGCCATCTTCAAATCCAGGTCTACGGCAGAGATATCACTGTCGACCGTATGCACCAGAGCCAGTCCGTAACTGAGATCTACGCTAATCTCACCATCATTACGACACTTGATAGCGCTCATGGCCGTATAGACCCTAAGCTTCATCTTAGGATTAAGGGTCTTAATCATATCCTCCGGTAAAATAAATTCATATCGGCCGTTAGACTGCTCGGCCAAAATGACAACCTGACGCGCGATGACAATACCCCCTTTAATGTGCATGGCCACCCGGGACGCCTTAATGAACGCGATGGCCATGGCCATGCCAACAGGGTTAAGCAAGTTGCTCTGGCAGAAAAGTTTTTTTGCGCCAGTCTCAACTTCAACTCCCAAAACGTTAAGAATATCCCTGTCCTCCTGATTTAAGTCTTCCAGGACATTGCGGTTCTCAAGAATATCTCCGATTCCGGGCCGGCGGCTTCGGGCCTTGCTGTTTTCGTCTGCTTCGTTATAGTTCTCCCGCTGAAAATGTGTGGCAAAATAAACACCCCCGTCGCGTGTATATTTAAAATCATCCTTCTTGGATTCCCTCGCCTTTCGGACACATTCCGTCAGCCAATTCTGCATCTGAACCTTGTATTCCCCAAGCGTCCCCTTGCCGCCTCCAAGACCGCCATTGTCCAAAAGATGCTGGATCATTCCGCAAGCTATGACAGGTTTTTCGTAAATCAGTTGGTTAAACCAATCGATCACCTGTTCTTTGTTGCTCTTTGAATCTATGCCCTTAAGCTCTTGAGCAGAACTCTCCACTTCTTGTAACAGGTCTTTCTTCGGTTTACGAGCATGCCCATCACCCTTCTTTAGTTGATTGACACGCAGAGGGTAATAGGTCACGTCATAGTCCATTATAGGGCTGTCGAATAGCTCGCCCTGTCTGGCCATGACCTGTACCGGCCCAATGTTCTTGATTGAACGCACTACAAACACAGGGCACAACAAAAGGGACACATGATCGTCTATGTTCAAACGCTTACGAATATCCGCAAAACCGTCCTCACCGATCACAATCAGCGCGGATACATTCTTACCAACGGACAAGAAATCTCGGCGTTCGTCTGCGGTCTTGCCAAGCTCCTTCCATTCCACTTTGGCCAAGGATTCGAGTATATTTCTTTTCTCTTCATTGCTCAATTTTGTTCCCTCAATCATCCTTGCCACAAAAGCATTTGCACTCCCCTGTTCAGAGACAAGGACGTCGCAAAGCATGTGAGCTTCAGGATAACAATAAAAGATGACCTTTTTGTTATTATCCTGGAGCAATCGTGTGAGCGCGGCAACCGCCAGGAACTCCTTGCCCGCGTTATTCAGAGCAATCCCGACAGTCTCGATTATCGTATTCTCAACAACATTCCTCCTGAAAACGCCCAAGCTATCCTGAATTTCATTACCAAACGCCGGCAATAGATGTCGGTCGTTAAGACGCAGCCCCCTATCCTCTTCATTCGCGTTAAGGATGGATGTAATAATTCTCTCAAGCCGATCCTGCACCTGCAGGTTATTATCGAAAAGATGCTTAACCGCTTCAGCTTTGAGACTTGTCTCACTCCATATTTTTTTACGATCCTGTTGATACACATCACCGTCACTCAGAAGGTTAAGAACCGTCTCCAAAAACCTGTATTCGAGCGCGATTTCATCAAAATCCGCACAACGCGTGGAGAGCCGCTCACCTTTCTCACCTGTCAGGACCTCGAGCCTCTGCAAGTCCTTTTCCTCAAATTTTCTGTATTCTTCCGGCGACTTAAGCATAAGCATATTCATGATCGCCCAAGCCGCAGAGCAAATATCACCGGCAAACAGGCAGTCGCGTGCGATCTCCCTAAGGATATCCAAATCAGGCTTACCCTTGAGTTCATCCTTAATCTTCAGATTGTCCGTGATGCTGCCTCCCCATTCTTTTACATTAAGTTTTTTCCAATCCATTTCAGGACATGGGGACATAACCTTCTGTAAATTTTTTGAGAATGCCTCCAGCGGAAGTCCGCGGATGACAAAAGGATCTCCATAAATGCGCTTGACCAGCGGCCAAAAAGCCTCGTCTTGCACACCGATCCCTCCTGCTTTACCTTTGAAATGTTTTTCTTTAACATACCGTCCGTAACGCTCGCCTGCGGTTTCTTCGTGCATAAGAGGATTATTTTTATCCGATTCAATAAGTTCATAGGGCCTGCGCAAAAGGACATAGGCCGCATCCGCGCCCAGAACGACCTTGTGGAAAACGCCGTTCTCGCGTTGGACGATCACAAATCCGGAAAGGCCCTTGAGCGGACAAACCGACCTTTTCTCATAACCTTTGTTTGCCTCATCGGGGTCGTCAATCTTTCCAACCGGGCTTCCGCAATCATCTTCGAAAACAAAGTCGCCGCTGACATAAATACCGTCACGTACAGAATTCTTCTTATCCTTGACCGCACGATAAAGCTTATAAAAAGACAAGGCTTTCAATGCAATATCAAGAGAAACACCCCGGGCCATAGGCTCCTCATTATCGTGTTTGGGCTCGATACGGCTAACGTTGCAGCCGGAGACTGCCATATTAAGAACATCCTCTTTTGGTTTCGACTGGGATGCTAGGAAGATGTCCGGATTTGACCGCCGGCGCTCTGCGGGGCTTACGGGATTCCCTGCTGCCGTCTCAAGGATCTCTGCCAAAACAGCCCCCACTTTATCCTCTTGGCCCACTAATATCAGCCGAGCTACAGCATCTACCGCATCCTGCCATTTGCTGTTCTCCAAAGACTCGACGATGCTTTTTTTGTTGTTGGAAATCCTTGTTCGCTCATACCCTTGAGCTATCTTCCCCTGGGACAATTTAGCGCTGGAATCTTCATTAATTGCCTTGAGCCTATCATAGGCATCAATAATATTGTCGGGAATTGAAACTTCAACGATCCGGTCTTCTTCAGGATAAACCAAAAATCTTTCAACTTCGCCAATCGCCCGTTTTCTCATTTCGACAAATTTTTCATCACCCAAAGCGATCATGGCATCCTTGCCTTTATAAGCAAACGGCGGACAACTGAAGGCTTGAAGGTCCTTACATCCCTCCGGATAGATCAACGGGTATTTCTTTAAGAAAGCAGCCTTGGCTCGCCGCTGTATATACGGTTCCTGGACTAGAATGATCGTTTGAGGACACAACTTTTCCTTCTTCAGGACCTTTGCCCCATAAAGAACATTTTCGACGGTTGTTGTCGACTGCGCTTCCACAAGAATCGCCACCGGATCCACCCCTTTTTCTATCAAAATCGCATAATAAACAATCCCCTCCGGGACCGGAAGATGATAACGGGATTGTCGGTCAAGCAGCTTATTGATCACAATTTCCTCTATGGAAATTTTCCTGTTTCTAACATCATCCATCTCTGATCCTTCTAAATATTCCCCGTAAAACCTGATCCAATCTTTCTGCTCTTCTGATAACTCTCCTGCTTCATGCAAATCAATCTTTTCCTGGTCCCTGCCGCGGTAAATATTAAACCTGAATTCAATTTCTTCCCAAAGCTTAGAAACGCCTTGGCTGTTTCTTAAATCACATAACTCATCAAAAATTTGATTAATTTTTCTTTCAACCTGTCCGGTCATCCCAAAATTCTTCCGAAGGTCTGTTAACGTCGCCGTTTCTCTCCCCACGCCGCCAGTAATAAGCACCCGCGTCTTTGCGCTGCTTCCTAAGGTTTTCCAAAGCCTGGCAACTGCTTTCGCCGGACGGGAAAATTTACTTCCAAACAGCCAGATAAAGTCAGGCTCTTTAGGAAGCCCTTCTCTTTCAGATGTCCAATCAACGATCAACTGAACATCTGTCCGTTCAACCATCTTGCGGGCGCTCATCTCACGCGCTCTGTTTTCATTATGGCTCAATTTAAAGTTTGCCATAGCTCCGAGTTCGTGGACCAACGATAGTGCCTGTTCCAGGGAACTGTTATATTTGGGATACGTATTAGAGAGAATTATATTTTCTTGATCGTTAATCATGGCCGTTGTGGCAAGTATGAATCCTATGGGACCTGCACGTACACGCCCTTCGCGTACCATCATCTGAAGATGCTCTGCCTTATCCTTTTCTTTCATGTCTATCATGGCCTTGACTGCTAAAACAACAGCTTCATCTTTTATATTTAACTTCACAAAGCTTTTCAAGTCATGCCTGGCTAGTTCTGCCGCCACAACTTCCAGCGATGCCATCGGCTGGCCGGGCAGAGGACGGGAGGCATCCCTCCTTCTTTCTTCCAAAGACGAACGAATGACAGTCGTTAATTTATTCCTTTCCTGATCCAGGAATTTAACTAATGCCACAAGCTCATCTTTAGCATAAACATCCGGGTTTTTGACCTCAAAGTTGATGATAAGCGGCGAGGTTATCTTATTTTCCTTACGTATTTTAAGAATTTGACTTAATAGTCTTCTGGACATTCTATTGGCTTCCAAACCAATGCTCTGCGAAAAAGGGCTATGTGCGTCAAACAGCAAATCCTGCTTTTTGTCATATTCCGGTACCGTTAAATGCACTTCTTTAAGAAGCCCTATTGTTTGCTTATCAAGGACGGTCCTTAAATACTTTATCGGATCTATTTTCAAATTACTGGCGCTGACAATTAAATGTGAAGTATCAATAAGCATGCCCACGTTTAATCCTTTTTCTATTCTGTCAAATAGACCACGAATAAAATCAGGCTCGCAGACTCTTTCGTAAGTATTTGCATGCTGGCAAACTAAATTTTCAAGCAAGATATCACCTTTGAAATCTCTGTCCCGTAATCCCTTAGCCACCAACTGAATTCCTTTAATTAATTTCTTAATTTTTTCTTGGGACTCCATATCGTCGACAACTACTATGTTCCTTTCATTCTCTGGCTCGCGCATTCTTTGGCCTGTAAACCCTAAATGAAAAGAAATAACCGAAGGCTTCAGCTCTTTTACGGCCTCATAGATATATAAGGTACCGTCTTCTGCCTGTTTCTGCAGCTCATCTCCGGCCAAATTTAATGTTCCCTTTTCTCGCTCTGGCGCCCTGGGGTTAAGATATTTAGGATGCAGTGTCCTTCTTTGCTCATTTACTTGCGGAACATCCTTTAACTCTAATGAATATGTTATTGCGTTGTCTTGAGCATACTCTATAAATTCACGCACTCCGGCTTTCATATCTTTTTCACGATCCCGTACTGTCACCGAGGGAATAATGTTGAAATGCTCGAACGATGTCCTCGCCAAATACACCGCAGCTTCACGTTTTGCATTCGCTTCATGACTTAAATTGAATTGACTTGTTGCGCCTATTTCATGGACCAGCGAGAGAGACTGTTCTATGGGGCTGTTGTATTGGGGATACGCCTTGGAGAGAATAATATTTTCTTGACCGTCAATCATGGCTGTTGCCGCAAGGAATCCTTTTACCGGACCAGCCCGTACGCGGCCTGCGCGTACCATCATCAGCAGATGTTCTGCTTTATCTTCTTCCCCCATCGCATTCATGGCTTTGACAGCTAAAACAACGGAAGCATCAGTTCCTTTCAAAATTGTCAAAACTTTCAAATCATGCTTGGCCAACTCTACGGACACAACTTCAGCACTAGCCATCGGCTGGCCGGGTAATGGCCGGGCATTATCCTGTTGTGTATTTTTTATTTCTTTTAACTCAACTATGTTCTTCTCTACAAAAACAGGAACCATAATCCTGGCATCAGGATTATATTTTTGGTAGGCATTGACCAGATCACTGGCCTTGATGTATTTTTCCGCCGGCCCCTTAAATTCAAAGCCTATAATGGGCAATTCCGGCCTTCTGGTCCACTCGTCATTGATGATGACCGGCAAATCATTCAACCACTCCAAGGTTTTCTCTTCAAATTCTGGCGTGCCATAAGGGTCTATCAAAAGCATTTCTGCGACTGCCATATCAGGGATCATCTCGTCAACAAGGTTTTCATATGGATTATGAAATAAAATGACCTGCCGCGAAGGATCTTTTCGGGCTTCCCTGATCATTAAGTCCGCTATAATAGTTTGTGCCGCGCGTCTCTCGATCCTTACTTGATCCGGCAATCGACCTGTATAATTATGCCAAAAATGATTGGCAAACACGTCCGCAACAAATTCTTTAGTTATTCTCCCTTCACCTAAAATACCTTTCTCCTTAAGACGATCAAGAATACTTTGATAGGCCTGCCCCAAATCTAGAGGGCCTTCAGGGATCTTTGTCTGCGCGGTTATTTCGTCGGAAGATACAGGATCTTGCCTTCCTTGAGGTGCGGCAATAACAGGAGCAAACTTCCCCAAATGTTCGCACGACAACTCTTCTTCACTAAACGGAGAAATGAATATGCTCAATGGTTCATCCTCATACTGCGCTCTTAACGAGTTATACAGCGCACGTCCGCATTCTAAAATAACGATCTTCCCGTCCGTTAAAACATCATCCAGCCCGCGAACCTGCGCCGTACCTTTTATGACCTTTTTCGACAGCGGGTCTTTAAATTCGTATGTATCCTCAAATGATTGCACTGCCAGCCCCGGAGTTTCCCAATCAATTTGGGCCTGTTGCAAAATGAAATAAATTTTTTCTTTCCGGTCATCAAGGGTTTGGGGCAAGATCATCTGGGAGTAATCTCTAAGTTCTACGAATTTGTCCTGGATCGCGCCATTAGCCCCAATATAGCCATTTTCTATCAATTTACTCCAGATCAGGTCAGCATTAAGATGGGCGCGTACAAATGCTTGTTTTGCAACAGCCCCCATTCCCCCATCAACTCGTGGTAAAATAATTTTGCCTTCATTTTTCAGCCTCAGCAGATGTTCCTTGTTCCTGAAATGATACGTCCTTCCCATCGTATCTTTCTTACCCATCCCTCTAGATGAAAACTCAACGCAGCGTTCCACTAAATCAATAAACCTCCCAATAAATCTTTCTAATACTGACTTCCTTCCCACTGCGGGTGCCCCCCCAAGAAGGACGAGCCTTCCCTTGGGGTCTTTACTTAGACCCTCCCATCTTAATAGCTCTGCTAACTCTTCCGCAGAAGGGGTTGGTGGGTACGTTAATCTCATGACATTACACAAATTCCTAAATATTCTTAAAGCAAATTCTTCCGCCAGCTGTTCCATTCCCCGGTCGTAATCTGCATCGGGCGTGTTTACCTCAGGGCTCACCAAAGGATCCCCTTCACTATTATACTGGTGGCGCCCGCTGACCTGGATGGCCCCTTCTTTGGCCTTATCCTCAAATATTGTTTGTTCTGTGGGCTGGAAGAATCTTTCAATCCGTATTTCCGGAAGCGGTAAATTCTCTGAAGTCTTTTTTATAAAATCCTCTGAGTCATTTTTTAAATCTCTTGCGTCTTTGTCTTCATAATAATGAATACGTAGCGCTGTTTCCAGGCTTACTTTTGCTAATAAGACCGTGAACGGATTTTGAACCGCGCGGGACAGATACAGATCGCTAAATGGTGAAATAAATATACTTATTAACTTGTCGCCATATTTTCGCGTCAATTCTTCAAACCATGCCATGCCGCATTCCAGCACTATGATCTTCTCCCCGCCGAATAACGTATTCATCCCTAATATCTTCGGCACTTCCTGGGCTTCTTGCACAATAGCCCAAATCTTACCAAAATCGCTCTTTGCAATTTCCCGCACAACAGCTTCTGTCAGGTTTTTGTTTTCTTTTAAACAAACCTCTGTTGGGGAGTATTCTTCCCAAACGCCGTCTGCCCCTTTATTGTCCGGGTCCAAAATTGTGCCTGTAATGAAAGTTGCTCCTGAAAACCTTGGTTTCGCAATAATCCCTTCTGCAACCCTATTATGATTCTTGGGATCCACATACACATAAGGATCTGTAAAATCGCCAACCGCTAGCCCTTGCAGTTCACCATTAACCTCCGCTACCAAGATCTTTCTTTCTTTTGCTAATTTGAATAAATGTTCCTTGCTGCGATAATGGTAGTTGACCCCCATTTTTTCTCCGGCACGGATATCTCTTGTGTGGAATAACACAAGCCTGTCAACCTTCTCCCCAAACTGAAACTTCCTTAAGAATGCTATAATTTTTTCGCAGTTTTCTTTATATAACGGCTCTTTATCTAAGTCTTTCTTGATCTTGTCAATCTTAACAGCTATATACCCTTCTTGACCCGGAGTCCCCTCCAAGCTTTTATTTTCCATTAGCCAATCAAAAACTTCACCCCCAAAAGGCGGCAGCTCGTCCACAAATTTTCCTCTGCTTATTTTCCCATAAAGACTTATAAATTCATCCCAAACCACTCCCTTGCCTCCGCCGGGAGGGCCGGAATAAATCGCCATCTTCGCACTACTCGACACCTGGCTTAAATCTTTCTGTCTCAACATCTCAAATAATTCCATCGCGCTTGCTTTATCCAAAACCTCTTGCCCTAAATCTTTCGCTAACCCTATTGCTGCCGCCACATTTCTAAATATCTCCTGCGCAAACTCTTCTGTTAACCTCGTTTTCGTAGCCTCAAACTCTTTTCCGCTGGAGGCCCTTTGATTGACCAAGACTTTCTTGTATTCACGTCGCCGCAATACCTGCAATACCGCTTCCTGAACCCTTCTTTCCAAAACCGACTGTTCCGTAGGCAGGTAGAATTTCTCAATTTCCCCTATCTTCCCGTCTGCTTGCTTTTCCTCGTTCTGTTTCTTGATCTTCTCTGCTTCCTTACACTCACGTCCATGAATTCGCATGACAACTTCTAATCCTATCAGCGCTCCCTGGGCGTCCAGCCATTTACGGGTCAACTCTTCACGAACAGTGTTTTCTCCATGACTCAGGCCAAAATACGTAATCGCCCCTATTTCATGAACCAAGCTTAAAATCTGTTCGTTAATATCGGAATTACCCGAGACAATTATGTTTTCCTGCCCGTCAATATCCCATGTAGTTGCTAAAAATCCCTTCAGCGGCCCGGCGCGTACCAAGCCTGCCCTTACCATCTCTTCAAGCTTCTCTGCCATAAAAACCTGTTTAATAGACATTAGCGCTAAGATAGCCACTGCGACCGCCGCGCTGTATTTTTCCAAGACAACAAATGCGTTGACATCATGCCCTTCCATTTCTGCGGCCACCGTCTCAACAGATACCGGCGGCTGGCCCGGCAGCGGACGGGCGTGATCATTTTCCACCGTGTTTTCGCAGTCAGAAATATCCAAATGAGTACATGTCAATTCTTCTTCACTAAATGGCGAGATAAACAAACTCATGATTTCATCCGCATACTGCGCCCGTAAAGCTTCAAGCCATGCCAGACCGCATTCAAGAATAACGATCTTATTGCCCTTGAAAACTTCATCCATACCCCGGACTTGATCAACGCTGTTAATTTCGTTGCCTGTTTGAGGGTCTTTAAACTTAAATGAATCTTCGAATGAAACAACCGCCAATCCCTGCATTTGGCCATTGACCTTTGCCGTAATGATCTTGCCTTCTTTCTGCAATTTTATTAAGTGTTCGTCATTCCTGAAATGGTAGTTTCTCCCCATCCACTCGCCGCTGTGCATTGCCCTCGTATGGAATAATACAAACCCCTCTATCAGATCTCCGTAACGTTTAACAAACCCCTCCCACACCAGGCTTCTGCCTCCTCCCGGAGGCCCGCTGTAAATTACCAATTTGGCCTTTGTTTCATATTGCCTTACGTCTATCCTTCTGATCATTTGGGCTAAATTATCGGCCGTTGCCTGCTCTTCATACTTAACGTTGATGGCATCCAGTAAATTCCTGAACACGCTTATTGCAAATTCTTCCGTCAAAAGCCTCATTCTCTGTTCATATTCCTCCTGTGTTTTCGCCAACGGATTTTGTAAAACTTTATGGTATTCAAACCTGCGGGCCACTTGCTCGACCGCTTCTTTAAGACGTTTTTCATATTCCTGCTGATTAGTCGGCTGGAAAAATTTCTCTATACGCTGGCCCTGATACTGCGCTATCCTCGCCTCTCTGGCTAACGCTTCCGCTTCTTTGTATTCGCGCAAACGAATACGCTGACCTGTTTCCATGCCCACCTTAGCTGCAAAAATCGTGATCGGATCCTTGATAGCTCCGGCCAAATACCGGTCACTAAACGGTGATATAAAAAGGCTCATCAATTCATGATCATATTTTCTTTTTAATTCCTCCAACCATGAAACACCACATTCGAAAACCGCTATCTTGCTGCCGCTTAACATCTCATCCAATCCCCGAATTTGAATTGTTCCTTCATATCTGACCTTGCTGGCCGGATCCACAAACACATAAGAATCTTCAAAACTGCTCACGGCCAAGCCCTGCAAGTACCCGTTGACAACCGCGGTTATGACCTTCCCTTCACTTTCTAATTTACGTAAAGCATCCGCGCTTCGATAATGATAGTTGACTCCCATTTTTTCCGAAGGCAGGATCTCCCTGGTATGAAACAGCACCACCCTGTCGATAAGTGAGCCGTAAAGTTCCATAAAATTCTTCCAGATCACACGCTTGCCTCCGCCGGGCGGTCCTGAATATACAGCCAACTTGGCAGCTCCCCGCACAAGGGATAAATCTTTTTGGTTTAACGTATTGAATAATTCCGCCGCACTTGTCTCTTTTGTAACGGGCAACCCTAAGGCCATTGCTGTATTCCCAAATATCGCCTTTGCAAATTCCTCGGTTACTCTTTTGATGGTGGACTGGTATTCCCAGCTGCTGTTGGCCCATTGATTCGCAAGGACCACTTTATATTCTCCCCGGCGTAAGACCTGCCACACATCTTCCTTAACGCGTCCTAAGAAATCCTTTTGCCGCGCAGGCACATAAAATCTTCCTATTTGGTCTAATTCCCCACGAGCCTGCATGGCCTCGTTGTCAGCCTTAACTTCCGCAGCTTCCTTGCATTCGCGAGCATGAATGCGTTTGATGACCTCCAGGCCTATCAACGCAGCGTTCGCATCAAGCCACTTGCGAACAAAATTTTCCCGCGCAATATTTTGTTCATGGCTGAGGTTAAATAAAGACACCACCCCAATTTCATGGACCAAGCCAAGGACATTCTCTTCAATATTGTTAAATTCAGGATATTTATCAGAAAGAACAAGGCCTTCTTTACCGTCGATCAGCCAGGTCGTTGCCAAGAAGCCTTCCAGCGGTCCGGCACGCACCAATCCCGCCTTGACCATCAACTCAAGAGCCTCTGCCATCTTTGTTTGTCCTGCCGCCTGCAAAGCTAACATCGCGACCCTAACCGCTGAATTATATTCATTAAACCACACAAAATCTTTGATGTTATGCCGGGCCATTTCTGACCTAACCTCCTGATCCCTGACCATCGGCTGGCCTGGCAATGAGCGGGAATGATCAGTGCTCCCTGACCCAAGCTCCAATGAGATAACAGGCATAAATTTTTGCATGTCCTCAAATTTAGTCAGGGTCACATTTTCAAAAACAACTTCACCAAGATCCTCATTATCAAATTGATTGAAAACTCCGAGTAGATCCGCCAGTTGCCGGGGCGTCATCCGGCCTACCGGATAAGCCAATGAAATATGACCGGTAAATTCTCTTTGCTGTTTAGGCTCACTCGTATTAACCTTGATCTCTGCTTCAATTTCAAGGGCCTTATCTAACTCCTCAGGCTTGTCAAACCAAACGAGCGACGTCAATGCAGCCAAGAATCCGAGATGCCGGATCTGTCCTTGTATCGGTGATCTATCATTTGGTTTTAAATTTAAAAACGCGCGGCTGACCTCTTCTTTGCGTTGGCTTATATGATCACCTGTCAATTCCGGAAGCTCACTGTCTATATCGCAAATTGTCATGTGAAAACTTGCCGGATCCAGCCAGGCCATGAACTGGGAGAGACCTGCTTTTTCAACGGCTTGTTTTAATCGGAACTGTAGATCAATAAGACGTTCGAATGCCGGAGAATTTTCAGACACAAAAGCAATTACAGTTGTCCCCAAGAACTCTTTGGCCTGACCATTGGAATAAAATTTATTGCTTCCCGCGATACCTTCAATCTTTTTGGAGGATATATCCAAAAGACCGTTTCGGCGTTCCTGAAGTCTTAAAAGATACACCTCTCTGCGCGCCTGCTGTTCACGGCCAACATTTGCTTCATGGCTTAAATTAAATATATTAGTAACGCCGATTTCGTGGACTAAAGAGAGCGACTGTTCTAAAGCGCTGTTGTATTCGGGATAAACATTGGAGAGAATAATATTTTCTTGGTCGTCAATCATGGTTGATGCGGCAAGGAAGCCTTCAACCGGGCCGGCACGCACGCGGCCTTCGCGTACCATCATCAACAGATGCTCGGCCTTGTCCTGCTCACCCATCGCGTTCATGGACCTCACAGCCAGCATTACCGCTGCGTCGCTTTCATGAAGGACCGCAAAATCCTTCAGGTCATGCCTGGTCAATTCGGCAGTCACAGCCTCGGATGCCGCCAACGTCTCGCCGGGCAGGCTGCGGGCGCTATCTTTCTTTTTAGCAAGCCTCTTTAGAAACTCCTGCGCTTGTCCTTTATCCATTCCGGAGACCCTCATCAACCTTTTCGCATCGGTATACGGCCTGCCTTTAAAGATATTGTCAACGATAAAATTGATCCTGTTCTGCCTGACAATCCCGTAAAGCGCATTGGACAAATCCTGCCTTAATGTTGTATTGATAACGAACAACCCCGAATCCTGCGACTCCTGGCTTGCCCTCGGCTCTCTCTTTGTCGGCTCGGGAATCTCAACCACGGGCAAAACCCTCATTATCGCGCTTCCTTCTTGCGACTGCCTGAGCACGATCTCTTCTTTCATCATTGGTCTTATGTTTGACCGGGAATCCGAAGAGGTCCCGGCGAAGGGGCTGACCGTGCCCAACAGCCTCTGAGCCATTTTGGCGAGCATGGAAATCACAACATCTTCATAGGCCCCCACCTCGTTCTCCTCCGCGAAAAGACCGATCTTGGGAAGATCGGCAAAGAACTGGTATATATCCTCGTTAGAGCACGCCCGGACCATCCGCATGATCCCGGATATGATCGTCAGATAACTTCCCGAAGTCCCTTTCTTTCTTAAGATATGCAAGATCTGCGCCCCCAAAGCGTTCTGGAGGGACTCTTCTTCCGTCGGCTGTATATCGGAACTAATGTCGCTTTCTTCTATCGTAAGGGTGCGCATCTGGCGAAGAGTCAATGCTTCTGAAGGAAGAATGTTGTTGTCCCAATCTTTAAATCCGACGGTCTTGACCATGGCCGGAAGTTCCTGTCGAGGATATTTGTTCAGGAAGAACTCGTGCTCACGAAAATGCAACCCTCCTCTTGTCACCCAGATCACGGCCTGAGGACAACTTGCCTTTATCCTGAATAATTGAGAAGCCAATGACCTGTCTCGCACAACGGTAGCCCTCAGGTTCTCTTTTATCCGCTCATCTGAGGCACGCAAAAATTCCTCCCTTTGGCCTTTTATTAACTTTTCGACCGACATGCTGGTCAAAATATCCTCGCGCAGGCCATGACGCATGGTCAAAAGGTCATCTTCTTCCGCAAAATAAGTAACATTCAATCCCCTTTGCCGATAAGGCCTCATGAACTCTATGACTGCCCCGGGGAAGCCGGGCATGCTTAGACTGACATCCACATTTGTTGCCCGCCCTACCAGATCTGCCAAAGAGGCATTCGTCTCATCTAAAAATGCCTGAAAAACTCCTGCGTACCGGCGATCATCAAGCAAATTCAATAAATAGTCAAAGCCTTCGCGCTCCATGCCTTCCATCACGGTATCCATCAAGTCAATGGCCCTGACCTCGTTAAATCTAAGATGCCTATCATGGGCCATGGCATACTTTTGGAAGGCTTCGAGCATATATAAAAATGCGCTTAATACCGTCCCCCCTTCCATTATCACGATAAGCGGCCTTTGGGCGCGGATGACCTTCTCTATCTCCTTGCGCATATAAGGAAGAAGCGGCGTAAAATCCTCCTTGGTCTCATGAGCACTGTAAAAGAACGTATCCAAAACAGCTCCACTGGCCTTAAGCGCCGTACGGGCTAGCTCTTCTCTCTCGGCATTCTGCTGATGAGATAAATTAAACCGGGCTGTGGCACCGATTTCGTGGACTAAAGAGAGCGACTGTTCTAAAGCGCTGTTGTATTCGGGATAAGCATTGGAGAGAATAATGTTTTCTTGGTCATCAATCATGGCTGTTGCAGCAAGGAAGCCTTCAACCGGACCGGCACGCACGAGGCCTTCGCGTACCATCATCAGCAGATGCCCGGCCTTGTCCTGCTCACCCATCGCGTTCATGGACTTGACCGCTAAAACAACGGGAGCATCAGTTTCCTTCAATATTGTAAATGTCTTCAAATCATGCTTGGCCAGCTCTGTAGAAACAGCTTCCGCAGAAGCCATCGGCTGGCCCGGTAGGGTGCGGGCGGGGTCTTTCTCTTTAGAGCCAGAAAATTGAAGATGCTGATTTATAGCCTGATCGACCATTTCTTGAAGCTTAGGACCTGGAAGACTTTGCTCGTCAGACAATAGGATGGCGGGAGCTACTCGAGCAAGAAAACGAACGAGACCGACATGACCAAAAGCAACATAATTATCATCCGATGAATCGTAAAAATGAGTTGTGCTAGCATGAAAAGAAGAAAGCAAATTCCTGTCTTCCCTGGCCAGTTTTATCAGCAATTCCTTAAAAAACATCAGGTCCTTTTGTTGGACCCACTTTCTTCCAATATCATTGTAAAAAGCATCCCTTCTTCCTAATCCGGTAACATCAGTATCAATATTTAAGAAGACTTCTTCATTTCTCGGCCGTTCCTTCAATAAAAAATATGGTAACGTCTTATAATAAGAGAAGCCATCCGATTGACGTACGATTAATGCCCCATCAATCCAAAAATGCTTATTTAAGAAATTGATATCTACGAATTGCGCGTTGAAGCAATTCATTGTTAACATATCAAAGTACTCATAGGCAGTCCAATCCTTCAGATGCAAAGCATCTCCAACAGGCGGATATTTTTTGCCAGCTGACAAGTCTTTTTGTATTACCCCATCCACCCCTGATTTAGGGCTGCCGTCACTATGCTCATCAAGAAATAGTTGAATATTGCCATCTGCTGGCATCTCATGCCGCGCAACAGCTTCCATGGCATACATTACTGAGCGGCCATGATCATCAAAGCAATAAAAACTGACGCTTTTCCCTTCTCTTTTAAACCGGATGACAATGTCACGTGGCATCGTATCATTGAATCCATTGTCGCTAATCACATCTTCCCAGGTGCCTAGAACTAAATCTTGACCGTGCGATTTAAAATCTTTCGACTTCCAATAGCCTTTCCCGTCCCCTGTTCCAGAAAATTCATAATGCGTCCTATCAAAGTCATCTAGGTATTGATAAAGATCCGGCGAATGCATCAGCTCCAAGGGATAAAGCAGCAGCTTTTCTGTCACATTATCAATTGAAAGGCGAGATAAAGAAACGTCGACTTCTTTGAATTTCAAGAACGCCTGGGCCCTGGCCTCATTCTCTTCATCTGTTAAATTGAATGGAATAGTAGCCCCTATCTCATGGATTAGGGAAGCAACGCGTTCGAATAAACTGTCGTGGACAGGATGATAATCGCTAAAGATTATAGCTTCACGTTTATCAGCAAGAGTATATACAGCGGCTAAGAACTCTTTATACGGACCTGCCCTGATTAAACCGGCCTTGGCAATCTCCGCTAAATGGTCGGCCATGGCATCAAGTCCCACCGAGCGCAAATACGCTAAGGCCATTTGAACTTCCTGGCTGTCTTCTGCAAGGATCACCGTATAATCAAACCCAAACTTAACAAAGTTGTTTACTTCATTGCTGGTCAACATCGGCTGACCGGGCAAGGCGCGGGCCGCGTCTTGTCGTCTGGCTTGCAAATTTTGTAATAAAGAGGCCAATTCCTCATTCGTAAACGGCGAGATAAATATGCTCATTAATTTATCCCCAAATTCCTCATTCAACGATTCAAACCAGGATAGCCCGCACTCCAGGATGACAATCTTGCTTCCCTTGAATACGGAATCAAGCCCTCTTATCCTATCTATCCCTTCATACTCCTGGCCTGAGACAGGATCCTTATATGAATATTGGTCAACAAAACTCCTAATGGCCAACCCTTGTAACTGACCATTAACCCTTGCAGTGATGATTTTGCCTTCTTTGGCTAGCTCTTCAAGCGCCTCTTCATTACGGTAATGATAATTCTTACCCATTACTTCACCTTTACGGATATTACGGGTATGGAACAACACAAACCTTGAAATCATATCCCCATACAACTCAAAGAACCTTTTCCATATGGCTTCTTTCCCTACCCCCGAAGGTCCGCTGTATATCGCAAACTTTGCAATCGTATCGTGCTGGGACAAGTCTGCCTTTTGAATTTCTTCGGCTAACACTTCAGCTGTCGCTGTCGGTGAAAATCCTATGCCAATGGCTTGCGCTATATTGCGAAAGACACTTAAAGCAAATTCTTCAGTTAATCTTTCAATCGTTGCCTTGTATTCCGTTTCATCCTTGGCCCATGGATTGACTAAAATTTCTTTGTATTCACGACGACGTCCGACTTGAACGCCTGCCTCATGGATCCTGCCGACAAATTCTTCTTGGACTGTCGGCTGGTAGAAGTTCTTAATTTCTTCTCCCGCATACTTCTTTCGTATGGAATCTTTCGCTACTTCGGCGGCTTCCTTCACTTCCCTCGCATGAATGCGCTTCGCAATTTCTAAACCAACAACTGCATCAAATACTTTCTGTGAATCATTTACAGCCTCTTCAAGTTCCTTATCGCTAAACGGCGAGATAAATATGCTCATTAATTTATCCCCAAATTCCTCATTCAACGATTCAAACCAGGATAGCCCGCACTCCAGGATGACAATCTTGCTTCCCTTGAATACGGAATCAAGCCCTCTTATCCTATCTATCCCTTCATACTCCTGGCCTGAGACAGGATCCTTATATGAATATTGGTCAACAAAACTCCTGATGGCCAACCCTTGTAACTGACCATTAACCCTTGCAGTGATGATTTTGCCTTCTTTGGCTAGCTCTTCAAGCGCCTCTTCATTACGGTAATGATAATTCTTACCCATTACTTCACCTTTACGGATATTACGGGTATGGAACAACACAAACCTTGAAATCATATCCCCATACAACTCAAAGAACCTTTTCCATATGGCTTCTTTCCCTACCCCCGAAGGTCCGCTGTATATCGCAAACTTTGCAATCGTATCGTGCTGGGACAAGTCTGCCTTTTGAATTTCTTCGGCTAACACTTCAGCTGTCGCTGTCGGTGAAAATCCTATGCCAATGGCTTGCGCTATATTGCGAAAGACACTTAAAGCAAATTCTTCAGTTAATCTTTCAATCGTTGCCTTGTATTCCGTTTCATCCTTGGCCCATGGATTGACTAAAATTTCTTTGTATTCACGACGACGTCCGACTTGAACGCCTGCCTCATGGATCCTGCCGACAAATTCTTCTTGGACTGTCGGCTGGTAGAAGTTCTTAATTTCTTCTCCCGCATACTTCTTTCGTATGGAATCTTTCGCTACTTCGGCGGCTTCCTTCACTTCCCTCGCATGAATGCGCTTCGCAATTTCTAAACCAACAACTGCAGTTTCAGCAGGATTGACCGGCGGCGCGCGGCTTAACCAAGCCCGACCGGCTTCTTCACGGCTGCTGTTTTCTTCATGGCTAAAATTAAATTTGGATACAGCTCCGATCTCGTGGACCAGACTTAAGGCTTGTTCTTCAACTGTATTAAAATCAGGGTAATTATTTGAAAGGAGGATTGTTTCTTGACCATCAACCAGGAAGATCGTGGCTAAAAATCCGTCGAGAGGACCGGCTCTAAGCAGCCCCAGCTTCGCCATTTCTCTCAGCTCTTTTGCATTAAGTTCTTTCCCTATATTCTCTAATATTTTTATCGCTAACATTACCGCGGAATTGTTTTCATCTAACACCTCAAAACTATTGGCCGCATGCCGGGCCAATTCGTTGACAACAACTTCAACACTCACCATCGGCTTGCCGGGTAATGGACGGCTTGTATCTCTCCTGTTTTTATTTTTCTTCACATATCCTAATTGCTCATAAGTAAACGGTGAAATAAAGATGCTCATCAATTTATCGCCATAGAGCGCCCTTAATGCCTCAAACCAGGCCAAACCGCATTCTAAAATGTAAATCTTGTTGCCTGCGAACACCGCATCAAGGCCCTTGACTATACTCGGTTCCATTTTATTATTATGCTGTTCCCCCGTGGTGGGATCTTCATAATAATACTCAGGCTCGCTTAAAGTTTTCAAGGGCAGCCCCTGCAGCTGACCATTTACTTTTGCCAAAAGAACATTGCTGGTGATTCCAATATGCTCCAGCGATTGTTTCAACACAGGCTCAATCAGCGTAAATTGTTCCTCTGTATATTCCGGTAAAGCATCTTTAAAATCTTGCTTTAAACCATTAAATTCTTCTATAAAACGATGCTCTTTTGTCAGATATCCTGTCTCAACCAAAACCTCTGCGATCCTGTCCCTATCGCAGCCGATCTGAGTAAACCAGTCTTTCATAACCTTGCCGTCTAATTCATTGCGGTAATGATAGTGGACGCCCATCTTTTCACCCTGACGGATATTTCGAGTATGAAATAAAACGAATTTCTCTACTAAATTCTTTCCTTGTTCTCCGTACAATTTGTAAAATCTCTTTGCCACCGTACCCTTGCCGCCGCCCGGTGGTCCGCTATATATAACGAACTTGGCAGGATTGTATCCTGAAAGATTTTCATACTGTAAAATCTCTGCCATTTCATCCGCTGTCATATTCTCTAGAATATCCGCCCTTTCATCCTCCGTCATCTCGTCACTCATCCAGCCGATTGTTTCCAAAAGATTCCTGAATATCGCTCTTGCGAACTCTTCGGTTAATCCCTCCATAGTAGCCTCAACCTGATCTGTCCTTACCCATGGATTCACCAACACTACAGGATGCTCGTCACTGCGAACTACCTGCACAGCTGCCTCAATGACCCTGTTTTCAAATTCTTCCTGTTCCGTCGGTATGTAGAAATCTTTTTCTTCGAGATCTTCTTTATTTGTTAATTTGGTATTATTCTTTTCTCTCAAGCCCTTTGCTTCAATGTATTCCCTGCTATGAATACGCCTGGCGATTTCTAATCCCACTTTAGCAGTTACCAGTAAAAAGGCCTGGGCCCTGGCTTCGTTTACTTGATCCGATTCACCGAGCGCGGCACCTGCCTCATGGACCAATGACGCAGCGCGCTCGAATAAGTCCCTATGGACGGGATGAAGAGATTGCTGCAAAATAGGCAAAATTTTTGAAAATTTCTCACCAAAAACTCGCGACATCCGGCCTTTTTCTGACTCTAAATTTACAGTTAAACGAACTTCTGTAGAACTTATCGGCACAGCCCATGCATTGTCTAATAAATTTTGGGAAACCTCATCCCAGTTGAGTTTATCCCTCTCATTTAGCCTGACATTATCAATTTGGGCTTTTGTAACAATCCATTGATCGTTGGTAAGGACGATGGCTTCGCGGTCATCCTTCAAACTATAAACTGCGGCTAAAAACCCTTCAAGGGGTCCCGCCCTAATCAACCCTGCCTTGGCAATTACGCCTAAATAGGTGGCCATGTCATACAGGCCCGCTGAGCGCAAATACGCTAAGGCTAATTTCACCTCCTGGCTGTCTGCCGAAAGAACGATCAGATTATCAAATCCCACCTTATCGACTACCCTGCGCACTTCATCGGAGGTTAACATCTCTTGGCCGGGCAAGGCGCGGGTTGGATCCTTTCCTTCTTGGTCTTTCTTCACCTCTTTTAATTGTTCATCTGCAAATGGCGATATGAAAATACTCATCAATCGATCGCCATAATATGCGCTTAATGACTCAAACCATGCCAATCCGCATTCTAAAATCACTATCTTTGGCCCACGGAAAACCGCATTCAAGCCCTGAATAACTACAATCCCGCTTTGCTTTTCCCTTGATCTTGGATCCACATATTCATAATTATCCACAAAAGACTTAACCGCCAAACCCTGCATTTTCCCATTAACCATGGCTGTAATGACATTGCCTTCCTGGGCTAACAGTTCAAGCGGTTTTTCATTACGGAAATGATAATTCCTTCCCATTTCTTCGCCGCGCCGAATGTTGCGTGTATTAAACAATACAATTTTCCCTGCCAAGTCCCCATACAAGGCGTAGAATCTCTTGGCCACCGATCCCTTGCCTCCACCCGGCGGGCCGCTGTAAATTACAAATTTCGCTGATGTGTCAAATTGAGCAAGGTCAATACCGCGTAAGATTCCTGCCATATCATTAGCTGTTGCTTGCTCTGAAACCTGCTTACCGATGGATTGCAAAAGATTTCTGAACACTGTTGAGGCAAACTCCTCTGTTAATCTCGCAATCGTTGCTTCAAATTCCTCAAATGTATTGACCCACGGATTGACCATCACCTTAAAATACTCCTGGCGGCGTTTTACCTGCAAAACAGCTTCATTGACCCGGGTTAAAAACGCGTCTCGTGACATCGGCAGATAGAAATGCGTAATGTTTTCCTGTCGTACTTGTTTATCTGCATTGATCATTTTCTGGCTAACGGCCTCTTTATACTCACAATTATGAATTCTTTTGGCGATCTCAAGCCCGATCGTACAATACAAAACATCTCTGGGATCTTGGGAACGCGCATTTAATACATCATTGCTAAATGGACTTATAAAGAAACTCATGAGCTCACTGCCATACTGTCTTCGTAACTGCTCAAACCATGCCAACCCGCATTCCAAAATGACTATCTTGCCGCCCTGCATCACTGAGTCCAAACCCTTGATATTTTCGCTTACCTTATATTCTCCCAAAGACCTAGGATCTGAATAATCATACTCATCAATAAAGGACGTTACGGCCAGGCCCTGTAATTGTCCATAGACTACTGCCGTGATCACCTTGCCTTCCTGCTCTAATGACTTAATATGTTCTTCCGTACGGAAATGGTAGTCTCTACCCATCATCTCGTTGGCATGCATTTCGCGAGTGTGAAATAAGACAACCTTCTCTGCCAAGTCTCCATACAATTCATAAAAACGTTTAGCCAGTTCGCCTTTGCCCGAGCCCGGCGGGCCGCTGTAAATGACAAGCTTCGCATTCGTGTTGTACGCCGACAGATCCATTTCGCTTAAGATATCCGCCATATCGCCGGCTGTCATGTAATCAGGAGCCGGCCTGCCGACCGCTTGCAAAATATTCCTGAATATAGATGATGCAAACTCATCGGTTAACCTGGCAATACCTGCTTCATATTCCTGAGATGTATTAGCCCAAGGGTTAACTAAAACCTCGCGGTATTCAGCACGGCGTATCACCTGCATCTCAGCTTCAATAATACGATTCACAAACTCTTTCTGAGGAGTTGGTAAGAAGAAGTTTGTGATGATTTCGTTGCGTGCCTGTTTCTGGTTGCTATTGGCCCTGAGAGTTTCAGCTTCTTTGTATTCACGGTTATGAATACGCTGAGCGATCTCCAATCCAACAATGGCCATCGCTCCCAGGAATGCCTGGGCCCTGGCTTCGTTTTCTTCATCTGGTAAATTAAATTGAGAGACAGCCCCGATCTCATGGATTAAGGACGCGACACGTTCGAATAAATTGTCATGGATAGGATGCTTATTGGTAAGGACTATTGTTTCCCTGCCGTCAGGAAGAGTATAAACAGCGGCTAAGAACCCTTTAACGGGACCCGCCCTGATAAGACCCTCCTTTGCAATTTCCTCTAAGCGGGCGGCCATGCTGTCAAGCCCAACGGAACATAAATACGCTAAGGCTAATTTTACTTCCCGGCTGTATACTGACAATATTGCATAAGTTTCAAAATCCCGCTTAACAACCTCTGCGTTCACAACCCTTGCCGGAACCATCGGTCGGCCGGGTAAGTTGCGGGCAGGATCATTCTCGTCGTCTAAGAAAGGTGTTCTCCTAACTTCAAATCCTAGTAATCGAAATGATTTAACTAAATCATCAAAAGTTTTTACTGATGTTCCGTATCTCTTTTTCACTTCTTTTAAAGCAATATTCCTTATAACCGCAACACCTTGAATCGTGCCATAAAGCATCCCGAGCGTTTCATCCGTGCCAAATTCTGCATTAAGGAAAACTTGAGAATATATTAATCTCGATGGGAGAGACGACATCCCATCATAAACAAAAATTATCTCCTTTTCCGGAGAATAATCAGTGCTGGTCATTAATTCATCAATTTGA
The DNA here is from genome assembly GCA_015233675.1 of Candidatus Omnitrophota bacterium. Classification (GTDB taxonomy): domain Bacteria; phylum Omnitrophota; class Gorgyraeia; order Zapsychrales; family Fredricksoniimonadaceae; genus JABDGZ01. Next base: position 120,052 of record JADFXH010000005.1, on the reverse strand, counting down.
TCGTCCGTAAGAGACTTGGCTGCAAACCAATCTTCTCTTATATCGTAGGCGTATCTATTGGATGCGGGTTCTTTTGCTTTAAATAAAATTGAACGGTATTTCTCCCCTGCCTCACCAATGCCAAATAACGCCCCCATCATACTTAATTGAACAAAATAAAGTAAAACTAAAAGCACGAAATTTAGCCCATCATACCCTAGACTTGTTAATAATATTCCAGTTGATGTGACACACGTGAAAAGTCCTATTTTTGGATATTTCTGAAAGAAAGACGTAAACACAAAAAATGTTTCGGGCATTAATCTCTTTAAGAAAGAAATTCGGCCATTTAGTAAACCAGCCAGCAATACTCCTAAAGTAATCGGATGCGCTGGTGTTAAAAGAAAGACCATTGGCACAATAGCGATAAAAAAGGCCAGCTGATTACGGCGTTGCTCATTTCTTGTAATAAGACGGCTGATCCCAAGACCAAGCAGAGAGACCACGGCCCCTCCTATCAGCATGAATAAGGATTGAAGATAACCATAATCCGAAGAAAATACTTTGAAAAGAGCAAATGCCATTACTGGAACACCAACTATATATTTCATAATACAATATGTTTTCCAAGATTTCGTTGAGCCGCTCATCTTAAAAAGTTGATATAGGATCTCAATTCCGGAAAGCACCAATACCACAATGCCTATCACGCCAAAAACGATTAGGCTTGAAATTATCAAACTTTCACTAGTATTCATACCCCGCGAAACATGACCACATCCGCTTAAGAATGGCAAAGTTACCATCACCAATATTATTCTGAGCATTGTTTTCCATGTGGAATATTTTCTATTTTGCTTTGCCGGTGGAGCTTGCGCGCGGCGCGTATCCATATTCTTTATTTTTTTGTTATTAATTACTTTCTTCAGCGTGAATAACGAAATGATCGCTGCAAATGAAAACAGCGCAACTTCAATCCAGAGCGTGTTTTCTGTTGATGTTCTTAGGGCAATAATTATACTTGGCAAAGCGAAACAATAGGTGTCCCCAACCCCCGGACCGGAGTATGAATCGTCTGCGTCATAATCATCTGACCCAGAATCATCCCTCATCTGCTCAATTTCTCTTTGTCTTTCTTCTTCTTTCCTTTTTTCAATTTCTTTAACTTTTTTAACTTCATCTATCTGTATTGCTGTGGCACCTAATTTTTCTAAAGATGCGATGACCTCTTCATAAACCCTTGAAGTATAATTCTTACTAATCGTTTCCATTAAGGGGGCAATCATAGACTTATCCCCTAATTCTCCAAGCTCTTTGGCCGCTATCCATTGAATATTCCAATTAGCATTATCTAACGCCCTCACAGATACATCTATTAACCTTTCCTTTGTTGCGCCAATTTTATTTAGAGCTTCGATGACTTCTCTATATGAATCCGGTTCCTTACTAAAAAATTCCATCACAGGATCGATTGCAGACTTATCCCCTAATTGCCCAAGCTCTTTGACCGCTGCCCATTGAACATACAAATTTGTACTTCTTAAAGCTGCCAAATATCCCTTCACAAATTGTTCTTTGGTCGCTCCTAATTTTTTCAAAGCCTCAACAGCTAAACGGCGCATGTCCGCACTTCTATCAGCTAACTGTTTGAGCAACGGCTCAATAGCACGAACATCCCCTCTGTTACCCAGCGCTGTTATTGCTGTCCGTTGAATCCGATCATCATCATTCTCCAATCCTTTTAAGATCCTTTTAAATACCCTTTCCCCTGCTTGATGGGTAGAATCCTGAATCCATCTAATAGTTCTTTCTTTCCTCGTTAAAAATAAATGTAAAATGAAAGACGCAGCTATTATCCCCAGAACCCACGCATAAGCAGTCCTCCATGCGTCAGTTTGTTTTTCCCACCAGGTTGCTCCCAATTCCTGAAGAATCTTTTGAGTTGTTTCTTGTTGAGTATCTGCAATATTCCCTATACTTGCTTGCTCTCTAATCTTTTCAATCCATTGCTTTCTAACCTCCTCAACGGTTTGCACGTTATTTACTGCACATAAAGAACTTACTGCAACCAATGACCTGCCTGATGCATCTCCTTCAGCTATCTCCCTTTCAACTCCTGGAGCTATGGTCTTATCTAGAATAGATACTAATTCATACGTGGAGTCAGGCCAGGTCCCCATCCAATCCCTACTATTAACCTCAATTTGATCCTTTATTAAAATTGGTATCGCTCCAATTTTTATTAACTCCTGCGCTGCGGATCTTTGTTTTTGTTCATTGCCATGTTTTAAATTTACCAACAATCCTGCCATTTTTTCTTTAATTGGATCTTCCTGCGAGTTAACTTTTTGCCCTTGGTTCATGCCATTTAAATCTGCTTGGGCTAAAATCATTTGCCCAGTTAATGCCCTTTCCTGAGAGATGGCTTTCTGCGGCATCATTGATAAAGTTAAAAATCCTACTACCAATATTGTTAACATTGTTTTAGCAAAAACAGACCCATTACCTGCCATTGTCCTGTCTAAACTAACCCTTTCAGGCGAATATTTATTTGATGTTGCAACTTCTTTAAGGATTAAAAACGCCTTAGCTCTGTCCTCATTTTCTTTGTCTATTAAATTGAAGTGCGCAGTGGCTCCAATCTCATGGATTAAGGACGCGACACGTTCGAATAAATTGTCATGGATAGGATGCTTATTGGTAAGGACTATTGTTTCCCTGCCGTCAGGAAGAGTATAAACAGCGGCTAAGAACCCTTTAACGGGACCCGCCCTGATAAGCCCCTCATTTGCAATTTCCTCTAAGCAGGCGGCCATGCTGTCAAGCCCAACGGAACATAAATACGCTAAGGCTAATTTTACTTCCCGGCTGTATACTGACAATATTGCATAAGTTTCAAAATCCCGCTTAACAACCTCTGCGTTCACAACCCTTGCCGGAACCATCGGTCGACCGGGTATAGGCCTTGTTGAGTCCTGTGGAATATATTGTCTGCGTTCTAACTCTGCTTTTACCGCGGCACGCATTTCGTTCGCTATTTTTGAATCAGGCTGAAGGAAATTCTTGACTGTGGCATAATCTTCCGGCGTCGATTTAACTCTCGCCAGCTCTTCTTCAAACGGACGACTTTTAAGACCAATAACTGCTTCTTTGTCATAATTCAGGTCTTTTTCCGTCATCCCTGCAGGCAGGACATATACAAAGACAGTTGTTAGTCCCCTATTGTGAACTTCGTTGCCGTTGCTATCGACCATATCAAAAATATCCAAATATTCATTTTCTTTTCCGATCAAAATAAGATCACGCGGGTCAATATGTAAGCCAACTTCCTCTTGCGTTTCCTTGGCGGCGGCTATCCGATGATCCAGCTCTAGTCCCGTATGCCCGCAAGCCGCTCCATCCCAACAGCCGGGATCCGTTTGCAGGTTTAACCCACGACGCTGTAAAATGATTCCGCCTTCTGCATTAAAAATCATAATATAAACTGAAGAATGCCAATCCCCGTCACGATGGACCAATTGCCTTGGCTTGATATTTCCGGTCAAAGATCCGTCAGGGTTCAGCGTACGGAAATACTCAATCGCATTTTTCTGGTATTCCCCTATCTTGATCGTCAAAAGCTCTTCGATGGAAACCTTCTTGTTTAATCTTTCCGCAAACCCTTGCTGCCAGCCCAGAAGCGCCCTGTGCGTCTCTGCTCGGCCGCCATTAAAATACATATTCGCCATCAACGCAAGACGAGCATCAAATTCACGTTTGGTGTTCTCCTCGTGAGTTAACCCGAATTGCGCAATCGCGCCAGCTTCATGGACGAGACTAAACGCCTGTTCTTCGGCATTATTGTAATCAGGGTAGGCATTGGAGAGAATGATGCTCTCATCGCCATTGATATTGGCGGTGGTAGCAAGGAATCCTTCAACCGGCCCTGCACGCACGCGGCCTTGCCGCACCATCATCAAAAGATGCTCCGCTTTATCCGCTTCGCCGATGGCGTTCATTGCTTTTACTGCCAAGGCAACAGATTCATCTTTTTCATTTAATGCAGGGAAAGTTGTCAAATCATGCTTGGTTAGTTCCGTTGATACCGCTTCAGCTGAGGCCATCGGCTGGCCGGGCAAACCACGGGTGGGATCTTTTCGGTGCAACAAAGCACGAACCAGCTTATTGATCCTATGCGTCTGGTCAAGATAGATGAGTCCTGCAATAATACCGGTAATCGGACCTGCCCAAGACCATCCGGCGCTAATTCCCGTTAATGTAAATAATTTTCCAATACCTAAATACGCTATCCCACCAATAATGCCCGCTGCAAGCAGGTGCAGTGTCTTATTTATCTGCCCGACACGAACAATCGCGGAATCAAACAGTATCAGCATCGCAAACATGCCTAATACCAAGGCTACACCTATAGGAAGACCCACGTGAAGCCCCAGATAAGCAACAACTCCAAGACCGGCTAATCCTATAACGGAATAAAACCCAATTGCCATCTTCTCAAACAATTTGCCCATTCCTTTAAATTCTTCGAATGTTACTTGTTTTCTGACATCGGTAACACCCATCACTAATTTTCTGATCGGCCTGGCAATAAGAGCGTAACCAGAATACCAATAAAGCAGTTCGGAAAGTTTAAGATTAACCACGCTGGCGATGACCATGGCCGCGCCAAAAAGTATAGCTCCCCAGAACCCGCCTAAAAATGCACCGGCAATTACCATCCCCGCAAATGGGAAGGCAATAGCCCCTCTAACTGCCCAGGAATTAAGGGGCCGTTCTGTGATGATCTTCCTGCTCAAATAAGCAAGAATTATAAGCATAACTGGAAAAATAGAAACAACGACGGCAACAGCTGCGAGAGAGTGGCTTATAAGTGCAGGAATAGCTAACTGAGGAATTAGGGGAAGTAGCGCTAGGCTCAAGGCCACTGTTAAGGTCAAGAATGCGGCCTTCCTCACAATGAGAAAGCACAAATCAAATTTCTTGTCAAAAGCAAGTTCTGCCCATGGCTTCTTGGCAATATTGATCCATTCCCAAAATCCTAAGAAATTATCCAGCATATAAATGAACGATTTACTATGCCCTTTGATCACATTTCGGCCGTTCTTAATACCAACCCCCTCAGCAAACTGTGCTTCTTTGGAAATCCCATTTCTTAAAGCTGAATAAATCCATGCCATCGGCCAGAACATGGCATATAAAAACGCTTTGAAAGGCTGGACCACCCATTTTATAAACCCAGACACTGGTACACCGGGGGCTTGTGCCACCGGATTGAACCCATATTGGGCACCAATGAAGCCAACTGTTGAAACCACGAAATAAAGAATTCCTGAGGCAATTAGACCTGCCACTGCCCATCCGGCACCTAAAAAGACCAGCAGTCTGATAATCCCTATAATCAACGCAACTGTAGCTATAGTGCCGGCAAAAATATCACGATCCGAGCGAATAAATACGCCTTCTGGTTTAATATCTTTAATTACACCTGTCTTGGCATCCTGTTCGATCGCAACATCAAGTTCCGATTCACCATCCAACGCCGGGCCTTTCAGAGAAGTGATATAGGCCGCTTTTCCGCTCTCTCCGATATCAACACCTTTGGCCTGAGACGCTATAAGAGAAGTCCAGATTGCGACACCTCCACTTAATAAATACTTCAACCACATCCCTATCGGACGGGAAGTTGCCATAAATCCAAAAACAAATGCCCACACACCGGTGTGCCAATTGTAATCAAAGATAAGCCCATTTGTATAATGCGCATAGATCCACGCACCGGCAGTGACGGACAAGCCGCCTATGGTCGCCCGCAGCTTACCAAAACCATGCGACTCTGCGAATTTTGCAACTAAAAATGCGTTAATAGCTACAGAAAGAAGCATCCCGACCTCTGCCATGTAATCCGGCAATATCCCAAACATATTCATCCCCAGCATTACGGAACAAATGGCAAAGAAGATCAGCGCCGGAACGGCGTAATAATTCATCAGATCATAGAAGAAAATACCGGCACGGATATCAATCTTTTCGCTCATCGGAATGTTCTTTGCATTCATCTTCCTGGTAAATCCGTCGCCGACAAGTATCTGTATCGTTGCCTGTGCCCATTTTAAGGTTGTCGGGCTCTTGTACATACCCTGTGCTTGCTCAATACCTTCTCCGCAATGCGCACGTTCATCCTGCTCAACGTCAACGCCATGCTCCCTAAAGGCCATTGCCACCTGTAAGTCTTCCGCGACGTAATCAGGCGCGGCCCCTTCATAGCGCCACAGGTACTCTGTGGAAAGGTCCGAATTATGCCCATAAAATCCGGACATGCCTGTCATGCCTCTCCATCTTAAATACGGTGCCCATTTACTGCCGATTGCTGTCCCAAAGAACTGCGTGGCGGTATTGTTCGGACGATTAAAGATATACTGTGAATAATTCAAGATCCCCAGCTTGGGATTTTCATCAAATCTCTGGCCGGTACGTAATAACTTGCGGGCTTCCTCCGGCCGTGTTTCTGTATCAGCATCCATAAAGAATGACAATGTCCCTACAGCCCTTGGAAAAAGACGGGCGATTAATTGGGCTTTGTAGGAACCTTGCGAGAATTGCATAATGGTCTTCTCAAGAGCAGGCGGGCCCACAGCAAGAAACCCTTCATCCCTGTGTTCCAAAACATAAACCAGTCCGGCATACTGCTCATCTCCCTTTAAAACAATGTCCGCGGTAATGATCTGCTTATTAATAAATGCGACTGCCGCCCCTTCATCTGTTTGACGCATTCCCATGAGCTCTTTATACTCACGAGGATTGGTAAATCTAATCAACTCGAGCAGAGAATGGTTGAACTTCTTTTTCTTTGCATCCTCCCAAGTTGCTATTGTTTTCTTAGAAGTAGCTTTGGACAACCCAACTAATATCATCGATTTGCCGTTAACCATCTTTTGGATATCTGCTTCTGCTGCATTGGGGAATTCATAGCGCGCGGCAGTTTCATACGCCCTACGGATATTACGATAGCCCTGATAGGTCCACCATGTTGCCTGTTCACGGGAATTCACGAAATCCGTCAGGAACTTGCGAAGAATTTTGTCTCTTAGATTATTATTAATCTTTTCTAAATCGTCCCAAATTTGGTCAAAATTATTTCCTGCAATTGCGTCTGGCCTCTTTATAGTCTCACCATCCTTGCGTTTTAAGCGCACTCCTTCTTCTGAAGTATTTTCTTCCAACACATCTGCTTTGATTAAAGCTTTTACTATGTCTTCCCCATTCCCCTGCGGGTCGGCTTCATTAAACCTGAGTTTTGCAACACTCTTATCGAAGCCTTTATTCAAGTCAGAAGTTGACTTGAAACCTTTTGTAAGATCAAGCTGCTTAATTTCCTCATCCGTCAACTGAAGCCACTTCTCGATATCACAAACAACAATCTTCTGCGCGCTTGGCTCATTAAAATCAACAATCTTATATACGATCGGATCATCAAATTCCTTAAAATCTTCTGGAACATCAACATAAACTCCTTTTTTCAGCATATCTAACAGGTATGCCCATTCATCCGGATGCGAACTGGCAATTTTGTATAGATGGGAATAGATTTGATTCTTTTTGCCCTTCGGCGACCTGATCTTACTCCAGACATAATAGAATGGATCCCCTTTCCAGTAGAGTCGAATCCAGCGGCCGCGGATCTTGGCAAACTCGGGATTAAACAACGCCAGATTCTTACGCGCCAGATAGGCGTTAGCCCAATCTTTCAAGCGTTCTTTAACTTCCCAGGAAGATACCCCCGCCCTTAAAAGAATCCGAGCAATACCATTAATTCCAAAGACCGTAAACTGTTCATCCTCAACAACCGGCTTTATCTCTCTTTCATAAACAGCAGGATCTACCTTGTTATATAAATAGAAATCCTTGAGCATCAATCGGAACTCGTCGATAACATTCCTTATGGCCTTATCCTGGTCAGCCCCGGCAATCCTGCGGATCTTGTTATTCAGCTTAGTCCCCATTGTCCTTAAAGAATCGTTACTGCGCAGTACATTCAATTTCAACCAGAACAAGTTTGCAAAATACGTGATCAGCCCCCCGACAATGAACCTTTCAGACACGAAAAGCAATAACGCACAGATGGCCGGTACCACAAAACTTAATACGCCATAAAGAAGATTTATCCTCCCTGCCCCCGATGCGAACGCCGAGAAATAAGACAGCACCGGCAAACTATACACCTTCCATAAAGCAATGTTGGAAACAACCCAAACTCCTAGAATAAATGCTGATTCAAGCGTCCCCCACGCGGATGTGCGGCTGCGTGCGAAAATGCTGACAAATTTATTCCACAGCCCGGCAAATAGCCCCGGAGATACCTGCCCAACAAAGAACCGTAAATCTTCAAGCGCCGATACGACAAATCCATCCCGCCCCATTTCATTCTTCAACTTTTCATAACCTTCAAGGGTATACAGCTTGCCTAATTTCCCCAATTCTTTCTCTTTGTCTTTTTCACCGATACTGAATTCCTTATGGTGGATGTAATAGAAATCCTCAACGCGGAAAGCATCGTGTTCTGAAATAGATATATCTTTCATTCTCTTTTGGTTATCGAAGATTACCGTTTTCCAGAACTTGTTATATGTTTCCACCATCTCCATAATCTCTGCTTGCCTGTTCTCTGCGATGAGTTCTTTGGCTAAACGGATAAGGATCTGGAGATAATTGTAATTGTTTGAAAGAACGTCTATTTCAGACCTTACAGCAAATGCTCGACTCCAAACTTCGTCACGCAAAGGAATGATCCTGTAAGGCCTCTCTTTACTACCGTTGGGATCCCTCTGACGAATATACTGACCGGAAACAATATCCATCTGTTCTCCCAGTTCCACTGAGGAAGGCTCTTGGCCCGCATAAATAGCTTCGTTCTCTTTACTAATTGAAATTAACGCATTGCTAATCTGCTCTTGTTCCTGATGGACCAATGGCGAGCCCAGTTCCACAATATATCTGTCAATATCGGCTCTCTGGGGAACAATGGTTTGAGGAGCAACCGGATTGTCCTTCTTGGAGAAGAAACCCATGACTTTATAGCGAATCGTCCGTATAAGATTGATAATCAATGCAAGCCCCACCATTAACCCAATCAACCCTGCTGAGAACAACAAGGGATATTGACTATAAATTTTACCTATATCAATCTTTCCTATACGGAAATTATTTGCAACCGAGTCATAGCCGCTGCCCGGCTGGAATGATTTTGCAGGCAGGATAACATTGGACTTATCCTTCAATTCTTTCTCATAAGCTTTCCACTCAACAGGCGGTTGTAAATTTTCCTTGGACGGGGCTCCAATACCTAACAAACTGCGCAAAGAAACCTCTCCTTTACCCAACTCATTAAAGCTTTGCGGTAAAGAATCTCTTGAATCCTTCATCCAACGCTGAATACCATTAGCGTCAAAAACAACCGTGACTTTTCGACCCGTCGTTGGGTTATACTTGTAAAGAATAGCCCCGCTATCCAAATCCCGTCTCTGTAACAACCAAATTAATTCCCCGGTTTCGTAATTCAAGGAATACTGTGGGGTCCCTTTAGGATCAACAAATACCTGCTCACGCCACACAGAGATATGTTTCTGTCTTTCTTCACCTGAATCGTAAACATAATAAACCGGCACATTGCCCTTATTCTGTGCCACAAGATACCCTTCTTTTTCAGTCCAAAGACGATGCAAAGTATAGCCATTAATATCCTGTCCGGCATAATGGGACATCCCAAAAAGTTTTGTGCTGTTAATTTTGTTATTTCGGATATTGTAGGTATATCCCGAGCGGACATCGAACGGAAGTTCTTGTACACTGCCGTTAGGATAAAGCATCTGAAGATCCTGCTTTGTTAGCGTTGACTTCACTTGATCAGGATTAAATACCGTGTTGCCAAAGAACCAGCCCGGCGGGGTTGGTTTGGTATAATCATCTTCATATACACGGCCAACTATTTGATCCAAAGGAATCGGCTTTCCGTTATGTATAATAAATGCGGCCGCTAACTGGACCTGGTTCTTGCCATCGCTAAATGAAATCCTGACTAATTTCCCGTCCTTGGGAAGTGCAATCTCAACCTTGTTCCAGGCCTTGCCGATAGTTCTGTCAACAGAAACCGGCTTACCAAACAAATTCTTATAAGTAAAATTAATATTAAAATTAGTACCGGCCTTGTCTGATTGTGCCCAGAAGATCAACTTATCGCCAGGGGCAATATCCTGACCGGTTACTTCGTAAGGCTTCAATTCAGAATTAATATATCCATAGTACTGGCCCAAAAGAATATTAAGTTCCTTGCCTGTCTTGACGCTATACACGCCATACCCTGTTTCTGTCCTGGCGCTAAATGCCCATTTCCCTGCCTTGTCTAAACCTTGTCTGATCTTCGTATAGTCGATATCAGTATACGTATCACTGCCTATTGCCCGATTTTTTGCATCCGTTAAAGAAACTTCTGCCTTTTGACCCATGAACTGAATCATCTCAGCTCCGGTGTTTTGGTCAATGCCAATATATTTAGGGCCATTGGCCCGCCCAAAATAAAGATTGTGGATTAAATTATACTGATATGTCTTTTGGTCGCCTCCCTTAATAGTCAGCCCTTTAGTCTCCATCACAGCGATCCCAACTTGTCTAGTAAGATTATAGTTCTTGTCAAACGCATATAAGGATTGGACGTCTTCTTTCCCGCTATACTTTTGTTCCCTGACAATTTTCATCCCTGAAAAGTCTGCGGTTTTCTTGCCTCCGTCAACAGTTGCGACTCCTGCCACCGGATTACCTTTTACAATTTCAGACGGATAGAAATTAACATACTGGTTGCCCGCCATCTCATCTAACCCAATAGAATTAGGATGTGACTTTGTGACAACGCCGATGGCTGATACGAAAGCGCCGTTCTTAAGATGACGCTCAAACACCGCTACATCCATCAAATTGTTCTTTACGTTAGGATCAGGAATCTTTATAACGGAGACCTTGTTGACATAACCAATGAATTTACCAGCTTTACCGGTGACAAGGTCTATCTCGTAGGTATCAAAACCGCCCTTATTATTTTTATCCTTGGAAGCGATATCCACAACCGGACCTTGATAAAACCCGGGATGTAAATTCACGTACTCAAAGGCTTCACCTGACGCATTGAATTTGACAATATTGTCATACTTCTTGCCAGTTACATATTCTTTGGTAATGACCACAAACATATTGGAAGACTCAGAGAACCCATGGAACCCGTTAGGAAGACCAACAGCGCCATACCGGCTATGCAATACCATCTTTTGAATATTGCCGTTTTTATCCAGAGCGACTTTATGTGTTTTAGGATCAATTTGATATTCATAGGTCAAGGAACTGTTCGGACGGTTGATCTCTGCAAAAACCTGCTTTGCCGTCATGAAATCAACCCCGCCTTTAGCATTGGGAACGCTGAACATTCTGCTAATAGGCGTACCATTGGTAGTTGTCAAAACAAACCCAAAATCAGGTTCCCCATTACCCTTGATCTTGCTGGGCCAGCCTATCTTGTCTCCAGCCCTCGTCTCTAAGACCCCTTGCTGCTTGCCTTTGACCACAGCAAATTTATAAGTTCCGTTGTGAATACCATCGACGATCTGTGTGCCGGTCTTAAAATCCACACCGCCTAATTTGTTAGGAATGCTAAACAATGTGTTAATAGGAGTGTTGTTGGCAGTTCTCAAAACATACTGATAATTAGAATCCCCGTTCTTCTTGCTGGGCCAGCCTACTTTGATCCCATCCCTTGTCTCTAAGACCAGTTCTTTCTTGCCTTTGACAGGAGCAAATTTATACGTCCCGTTATGAAGACCGTTGACAATTTCTTTTGCGCTTATATAAATCGTCCCTTCGCTTGTCTTCACAGTAAATAAATCTTTGGTTATATCCCATAACGCATCATACCCAACTTTACCCTTTGGCCCGGCAAATTCCACCGCCACCGGCTTTTCAGAAATACCGACGATATGATAGGCTTGCTGGAACCCGCCCTTGCCGTCAGGTATTGCTTTGCCATTTAGCTTCACTGTATACTGCTCCAGATGCGCGCCTTTAAGCCCTGCGGGATTACGTGCCATATACCGGCTTAAACCATTAACATTCACATAGGTGCTTAACTTGCCCCTTGTAAGGCCGGGTTTGAGGATCCTAAAGTAAAATCCGTTTTTAACTGTCCCTGCTTTAAAATCTTTCCCTTCTTTAATTAACTCCTTCGATATCCCTACCGCCCCCTGATCAGTCATCAGTTTCCATTTTCCATTGCCTTTTTCATCAACAGACTTTATCTTGCCTTCATTGTAAAGCTTCATCAATTCTTCTTCCGTGGCATATACCGTCCCATTCTTCATCGGTACTGTGGACCAATTACCATTTATTGCAGAACCTAATGCATCAAATCCGGCTTTTCCGGCAAACTCAACGGAAACGTGTCGTCCGTCAGGATAAACTGCCACATAACCATAGGACTGCTGCACCATAGACATGATTTTATGAGCATCTGCTTGTGAGTACTTTGCGAGAATTCCCTCTAAGTCGGTGTTCAGTTTTAACTGCACTTTTGTTGTTGATCCCCCCACTGCCTGCCAAATGCCCTTTGGATTATCAGGATTTAAAACTGATCCCTTGACGTTCATTAAATCGAGACCTGCAATTGTTGACTTTTCTACTGGCACTATTATTTGCTCAAAATGCGATATCTTACCAAGATCTTCTTCGCTATGGGCCAGGTACTCTTCTAGCTCCTTGGGAGCCACGGCAGTCGCCAATGTGCCCTTTTTCATGTCAGGAGTCATGATCCTGGCAACATACAAGCCATCATTTACTCCGTTTATATATTGTGTAAGTTCCGGTATCTGTTCTGAAAACCCCTTATATGTCAACTCCACGACCACAGGATAGCTGCTGTGGCCAAGACCTATTTTGTCTGTATCTCCCGGCAATATAATCATTGTTTCGCCGCTGCCTAAAGATACCTTTTGGCCGTCATCCAGAGTGAACCAATACAGGCCGTTATTATCTTTTTGAATATGCGCCGCCTCGAGGTCTTGTGCCGTAATCCATTTGATCGGGGTTATGGCTGATCTTGTTCTGGTCTCATTGCCGACAGTCACGGCGCGCGGTGTAACCGCATTTGCAAATGCGTTCTTGTCAGCACCGGTAAATCCTTTGCCATCGAGATAAATTAATTTCACAAAATCGTTGGCCTGAATGTCCAGATCCTTTTGGATCAATGCATTCGAAAGAATCACTATATTGCCCTGCTGGTCAAATAGGCCTTTTATCGGCTCACCGCTGACCCCATTAACTTCCATGCTCTCGGTCATCCGGCCCGGCTCTTTGGATAGATCCTCAAAGCCCGGAATCATCCATCTGTCTTCTGGCCCCATATTAACAGGCACTTCTACCAGCCCCTTGACCTTAGCCTTAGCGTTACTGCCCGCGATTTGTTTAGAGACACTAAGCTCCGGCGCGCCCTTGCTCGTAACACCGCCACTGATGTCCATCCCTTTGTATTCTTTGCGCCAGCCGATAAACCCGATGATGTTTTGCTGGGCATCACGTTTGGCCCCCACTTCAATTACCTGACCGTTATCTTTGACCAGATCATAGCTTCCGCTTAAGACTGTCGTATTATGGATATCATCTGCAGATAAATAAAGACGCCCAAAAGTCATCTTGCTGCCATAGCGTTTTGCGCCCGGCGCTGCTTCAAAATTAAACTTGACCTTCCCGTAATCAGCACCAACCCCTGCCGACAGGAAGGACTCATTGTATTTGCCTGTTATATTGTTCTTGCCTTCTTCATGATTGCCCGCCACATACATCATCCAGTTCTTATTGATGTTATGCAGAATCTCTACCTTCTGATAACTGTTCATATCATCGGCAGATAACGCTACGCTCTGTGTGAATATCGCTTGGTTGGTTAACATGTCATAAATGGTATACGGACTGTTCTTTGAGGCATTGGCATTGGCTATGCCCGCTTCCATAATAAGCTTGTTCTTGTGGTCCGCCGTTAAATCCAAATCAACCACTCCGCTTAATGCCTTGACCGTATTGTCCTTGTCTTGCATATTGGCCTTAATCAGGCCCACTACTCCAAAATACGCATGGTCCGTACTATATCCAACTGACTCCACTACCAAATAATACTTTTGCTTGAGATCATTGAAGGTGCCGTCCGGCCGTTTCTCAAATTTGTCGCCGGCTACATACCCTATATTAGTGTTGCTCATTAAATTTTTAGCTAACTGTTCATCAATACTGACAAGACCAAAACTGTTCTGGAATGCGCCCGGCGCATTAACAGTATACGTCCCGGCAATATACGTCACTTTGCGACCTTCATCTGTCGTAAAGTAATACTGATTACCATCAGATTCTAACTTGCTCCCCGTAATCTTGCCCGCATATGGAGCCACAAGCTCTACACGGCCTTGCGCCGTGTAAACGCTGTTGCCCGCAACCAGTAGCCCCGCGCTTGGTCCGCGGTTAGCGGCAAAAAACTCTTCAAGCGCCTGGATACCATCATGCTTTGATTTGTCATCCATCGTTGATTTAACAATCGCGGTTGTCAATTCGCCCTTTAAAATAGCTCTTTCTTTCTGGGCATCAGCGAACTTCGTATTCAGCGCCGTCATATTATTCGTAAATTCCCTTTGCTCCTGCTCATAAACCTTTCGAAGTCCTTTTAGCGTGTCCGCATCGTTTTGCTTGCTGCGGTTGGCGGCCATTAAATTCTTCGTCTCGTCAAGCATGCTGCGTAACGGATCAAGGCCAAACCCTGTTCGACTAAAGAAGGTGTTAATATCAAAATTGGCGTTATTCAAATTTAAGTCAATTGCCTGCTTCACCGAGACTTGAACCTTTGGCGTATATAATAAATGCTGATCTTGAAGATTGTTCATCGCTGTTAATGCGTTAAGCTCGGCTGTCTTTGCGTCTTCATCTTGTTGGGTGTCTGCTATTTTGCGATTGATCACCTTAAGCAATCCGTTTTCCTGACTAGTGTGGTTATATAGTTGACTGTCAAGATCAACCTCTGTCTTGGAGACGCTCTCTATTGTCGAGAGGCTGTTGCGGACTTTCGTGTACTCGACGATTGCCGCCGGACTTAACGTTCCTGCGGCTACATCCTTATCAATCGCCGCTATCTGCTTGTCAAGACTTGCCCAATAGGCCCCAGCGGCTTTAATAACAGATGGCGTCAAAAGCGGCCATTCGTGGGACATTAGATCATAATTCTTGTAAGTCTGAATACTCGTTGTGTCTTGGCCAATTGCGATCCCTAAAGAAGTTAAATCAAAGCTGCTGGCAATCGGGGTATTGTAGTAACCCTTAATATCGTTGCTCAATTTCTCATGCATGGCCTTGTTGTCACCTAATGACTGCAGCTGTTTCAAATAACCATCCGGTGTCTCGCTTATCAGATCCTGTTTTAATATAGCCGCGATCTGAGCTGCTTGCTCCTGCGTATACCCCAAATCTTTGGTCAAATGTGTATTGAAGGCGGCGCTAAATCCGTTAAATCCTAAAGTCACGCGACCCTCCGAGATGTCCCCGTCTTGCGCTAAGGCAGGGATAAGAATACTTGATTTAAGCCCCTTGGAATCAAATTGATCACTGCTCACCGTCTGCAACGCGCCGGAGATCTGCACGATCATCTTGCCGATCGACATATCGCTGTCTACTTTCGCTGTCTCTTCTTCAACCTGTCCTAATATCCCATAAATCGCTTCTGCCGCAGACTGAAGACCTTTCTGCCCTTTCATCTTCTGCGCATTCAAAAGCAGCTGATACGCATTGTCTAATTTCCCTTGAATTAATGAGCCTTGATAAACCTTAAGAGCCTCGCTATTTGTTTGATCCAGATTCACGATATTATCAATACGATTATTAATGGCCTGTTTGTCCGCATCTTTGATCGCTTCAAATGCCTTTGAGTTAATAGCAGCTTTTAAATCATCCAGTGATCTGCCAGACGCCAGATCGCTTGCGGCTTTGCCAAATACCGGCGAGGCCATCGGCTCTACCTTGTCCATATGCGTCAAAGGCGCATTATCAAAATATTTAGTTGCCCCCTCAGGCGTGATTGCAACTGCGCTCTTCTGATGCTCCTGCATATACTTCTGGAGATTGGTAATGCGCGGCGTATATACCACTATCGCCGGTGTATGATCCTCATAAATACCCAGCTGTACCGGCATCTGACCTTCTACATTATGGGCCGGCTCATTAGTGTGGCTCCAGCTATAATCAGCTGATTTGTACGCAACTGAAGATTTTACCTCTCCCTTATCCGGTAAATCATAAATATGCAATTTAAGAGCTTGCGCTTCACTATATATAGCCTGTGTATAATCCTTAAACGTGATAAAGGCATACATGACTTTATCCGGCTTCGGTATAAATATACCGATATTATCTGTACTATCCTTATCGGGATTTTGGACCACCGGGAATTTGGCAGGAAGTGTGATGGTATTAAAATTGTGCCCACATACCGTCTTTACCGCCGCTATACCATCGCTGACCGGCATACTCAAAACTACACTTGACGTTAATGGCTTGGACTCCGGCTTAACCGTAAAGTTGCTGCTAAATTTGGAAAATTCATACGCATTGCCGTTTTTCTTAAAAACCATCACCGTGCCGGTATCATTGGTTTCATTATTAGATAAAGGTAAGATAGACCATGAATAACGGTTGATGCCGCTCGGCGTATAAATCACCTGCGGGAATACCGGCTGCTCCTGGTTCTCTTGCAAAATATTCCATACCTTATTCGCTTCTAGCTCGTCTCCGCCGGCATCAGCAACTACCTTTCGCACGATGCTTTCTTTTTGGTCTAAAGTAGGAATTGTTAGCATATCTGAACTGCTCTTAACTACCTCAGACTTAATCAACCCCGCCGCAATCACTTCTCCATTGGCCCCCACTTGCGCAATTACTGATCTCGCAAAGGTGCCGCCCCAGACCATCGGCTTGCCCTGAGCATCTTTTACCGGCCCGTAACTGCTGTCTACAGGCACTCCCATCAGACTTTCAGGATTCATCGCTCCATTGACTACTACCGGCTGATTCCTGTATGCAGTATTCGGCAGTTTGTCACCGGCATAAACCTTCAGCACTTCCTTCGTAATCGGATGAATAAGCAACGCATTGTTGTCCTTCCCTGTCAAATCAGGCCAGTTCTTCGCCGCCATCTTCAAATCATACTTGGAGGGTATCGAATAAATAGCCCCCGGCTCAAGCCACAGATCCTTTTGGTTGTTCTTGATCACTTCCTCTTCTTCTGTATTGGCAAATCGATGGCTCATAAATATGGCGGTTTTCCCGTCTTTCCCGTTGCTCGCCATCAGCTTCGTCATATCATATTTGTAGCCAAACACAAATTGCTCTGCCGCAATCGCGCCCGTTGTTCCTTTCTGCACATATGAGCCTTGATCATTGACAAAATAACCTTGTTCTCCACGTTCGATCGTATACTTAATATATGGATTTGTGTTGTTGCTGCCCTGCATTACAAAGGCGCTTTCAACCCTGCCAGGAATATACCCCGACTTCTGCTTGCTGTACGGTACTTGCTTGCTATGGTTACCAAATATCTTCCCTGTAATTGCCTCAATGCCGCTATATAGTTTTTCTATCACAGGAACATGTACTAATTTGCCGTCTCGCCCTGCCTTAAATACAGCCTTGCCATGATCGTCCACTGCTATCGGATTGCCCTTAATTGCATCCAACGCTATTACTGTCTGCTTACCATTCTTTATTACAAACGCCCCTGCTTCACTCATGCGTACATGCTGGGTTACAAAAATATTGTTTATATCAGTGATCGTCTTGACATAATTGATCCCACCCATCACTGCATTGACTCCCTGCGCTTTAAATACCTCTTTTGTATTAAGCAGCGTTTGTGCCATGTTAAGCGGGCCTGCCTGCGAGTTTTGAACTGTTGCATTAACAGACAATGGTCCCCAAAGCTTAACGCTTAACCCGTTGTCAGGAACTGACCCGACGCTAAGTCCTGCGAATACTCCGGATTTGTCCTCATCACTCATGTTGGATGAATTAAGATTGTCTGCATACGCCTGACCAATTGATTGCTGGAGATTGATCCCCATCAGGGCCAGACCGTAACGTACATCATTGTTTTGATCTCTGATTTGCCAGTCGTTAGAATGATCCGCTATTTGGATGTTGATTTCCTTAAGGCTCTTATTCGCGCTATCTATGCCTTCCTTAGCCGCCTGCAGGCTGTTGTTCATTTTATTAAGCTGCTCCTTCAATGGATCGTTACCAGAGCTGTGATTCGCCGGTACCAATGTCGGAGTCGTTTTCGGCACTGAAGGAAGACCTGTCTTAGGTTCTGCTTTAGGATCAGCCTTGGCAGGTACGATGTTTGTGGCCGGAGCTGGAACTTTCGACGGGTTCCAGAGCTGCTGAAGTACATAATAGGCTTGTTTCGGTGCTCCATTGGCATCAATAACTCCAAGGTTCTTTTCTGCCGCGCCGTCTTTCCAGTCTTCACTCTTCCATGTCATCGCATATCCGCCGGAAAGAACCCCTTCATCAATGCCCTTTTGGATATCCTGCCAGAGCATCTTGATGCCCCTTGCCTGTACATCGGCATCTGCGCTGTAATTGACCCCAAATTCAGATAAATACACCGGCTTGACAGAAGCTTTCTGCCACTCTTGACTCAAATTACCAAGCCCTTCTCCCCTATATACGTTAAACCCTGCCGCGCTAATCCCATCCCCGTCTTTGCCCGCAATCGCCTTTAAGCCGCCCTGTTCTACTCCCTCGGCTGTCGTTATCGGATGATTCATATCAATTGCCCGCACTTCATGTACTGTGTCTTTTAGAATCTCCTTCCAGCTCTTACCGCTATCCTTGAACCATTCAGGATGATAGTTATATTCGTTACCAATTTCCCACATTAGAATCGCGGGATTGTTCTTGTTTTGATCAATGTACTGTTTATAACTGCCGCTGCTGATATCGATCTTTTCATCAGCCGGAACATTGCGGTCATCAAAATTCGGGATTCCCACTGTCACGGTCATGCCATTGCGGCTTAAAGCATCAAGAAGATCTTTGCTCGGAGGATAATACATGCGGATACTGTTAACTCCCATCTCCTTCATCTGACGTAAGGTGTTTTCCCCTCCGATGTAATCAAGCGTATAGCGGACATCCCGGCGGCCTTCTCCGGTATGTGCGGTTGATAGAGTAATGCCATGGATAATGTATGGTTTGCCTTCACGTAAAATGTGCCTGTCACTGACTGTCACCGGGCTGAAGGTAAGCGGGCTTGTCGATTGAATCGTGTTTTCCGGCTTGGCTGTATCACACAGGGTAACAATATTAGTGTTCCCTAAAGCCTGGCGGACATTGTTCAAAATGGTCTGATAATTCGCTTGATAATCAGGACTTGTGACGTCTTTGCTGTTGACCCACAATACCAGCGGATGCTGGGCTGTTGCGATGTCAATAGCCTGTTTAACGTCCGCAGGAACATCCTCCGCAACTACAGGACTCCAATTCTGGAGCGTTGCCTTGAAATATTTGCCGTCTTCGGTCTTGCCGAATATCGCAGTTGTTTGCCCTTCTGTTGCTGTGAAGGCTTTGACGAGATTTGCGACCTTGGTCACTGCAGGGGCAGGTGTTGTTACTGAAACTGCAGGTGTAGTTGTTGTTGGCGCTGATACTGCCGGTGCGGCCGTTGTTGGAGCAGTTGCTACCTGCTTATCAGTGGTAAGCTGGATAACGTTTGCGGTCGTGGCCGCTGGCGCTGTTGGTGTTTCTGCTTTGGGTTCCTCTGGCTGAGCAGCGGGCTGTGATGCAACTGGCTTCGGCGTAACTACCGGTACTACCGACTGCCGTGTCAACGCAGGATGTATGCCTGTATGGCTGGCATATTTTCTTACCGGCACCAATGACCTTGTATGAATTCGCACATGATGTTGAGCGGGTTTTGAAATATTTACCTTCGGTGATGCCGGTTTAACTGCTGCTGGCTTAACCGCTGTATGCTTAGTCGCTACTGCTTGTTTTGCTGAATTGGTGGCTGCTGTTGGGGTCCAAATCTTATTCATTTGAACGTACACCGGCTTTAGTTTATGGGCCTCGTTCATCCATCCCCAATCACCTTCTTCAGGCTTGCCGCTAGACTCAGCTTTCTTGCTGTTGTCTTCCAATGACATAAATGTAATGCTTATCTTCATCTTTTGAGCGTCGTTCCAATCATTGCGAACAATTTCAGCCTGAGCAGCCTCGCTGTTTAAAGAAGAAGCCCCTGCTTCGGCAATGTAGAATGGTTTATGGGTACCTGTTTTGTCATAAGCATTTTTAATATCACTCGTCAAAGAAGTATTATGACGATAATAATTGACCCCGATCCTGTCAACGTCTGTCTTAAGAGCTAGCCCAAAATGTTCCGGTCTATCACCCAAATCAGTCGAAACTATTACATCGCGGCCTAATTCTCTGTGGATATTCTTGGCGCTGGCATCAATTAAATTAAATAGTTCCTTGAATGTCTCTTCGTTTGCAGGTTTGCCGACCCATTTAGGATAATTCCAATCAAAATTAGCTTCATTGAGCAACTCAATAATGATCGTGGCACGACCATTAACGGCAGTTCTTAAAGAACGGATGTATTCCACATAATTATTGTCCATCAAGGAAACTCGTTCATTCTTGGCAGGGACAGCATTCCCCCAGAATTGGGTCAAATTCTCCGGGCCATAGGCATTGCTGTTAAAAGGAATGCCGACAATTAAAGTTTTTACATGACCGGTTGAAATGATCTGCTGGGCTAACTGAGGAGGTATCGGATAATAAGTACGAACGGCATTGCCGATGATGGTGTTAACATCATTGTTCGTAAAAGTTTGGGCATCAATGGTCAATCCATAAAATGCCGCCTGTTGTGTTGTAACCGGAGATTGCGGTATATCACTCCTTGGCCCTGTGTGTTGGATTACAATACTGCTGCTTAACAACACTACTACTAACCCAATCATCAAGATTGAAAATATTTTATTTTTCTTACCCATAAATGCCAGAAACGCGGCTGCTACTGCGGATCCAGCTACCCTAATCAAAGTCTTTGCTTTCAACTCTCTTTGGCTATTAACTTCATGTGTCAAATTAAATGTTCTTGTCGCACCAATCTCATGGACTAGACTCAAGGCTTGTTCTTTAACCGTATTAAAGGAAGGATTAGTATTCGAAAGGATTATATTTTCTGCTTGATTAACAACAGCGGTTGTTGCGAGGAAGCCTGTGACCGGCCCCGCACGCACGCGGCCTTCGCGTACCATCATCAATAGATGCTCGGCTTTATCCGTCTCTTCCATCGCGTTCATGGACTTGACCGCTAAAACAACGGACTCATCAGTTTCCTTCAATATTGTAAATGTCTTCAAATCATGCTTAGCCAGCTCTGTAGAAACTGCTTCCGCAGAAGCCATCGGCTGGCCGGGTTGAGGACGGGTGGAATCCTGTTTTGGGCCTTTTATCTCTTTTAATTCAACTACGCCTCCCTGTAAAAACACCGGGACCATTATACTGGCCTCAGGAGCATATTTACGGTACTCCTCAATCAAATCACTTGCCTTGATATATCTCCCCTCCGGCCCTTTAAATTCAAATCCTATGATCGGCAATGCCGGCTTCCTTACCCACTCGTCATCTATGGTCACGCGTTTGGAATTTAACCACTCCAACGTTCTCTTCCTTAATTCATACGTGTCATCAGAAATTATCAAAAGCATCTCTGCGGCTGACATATCAGGGAGCATCTCTTGCGCGTTAACCAGCTTTTCATATGGATTATGGAATAAAACAACCTGCCGAGACGGATTCTCCCTCGCCGCCTCGATCATTAAGGCCGCAATAATTGTTTGTGCCGTGCGTCTTTCAACCCTAATTTGATCAGGAACGTCCCCTGTATAATGATGCCAAAAATGATTCGCGAACACATCCGCTACAAATTCTTTTGATATTCTCCCGTCTCCTTGTCCTAAAATGCCCATCTCCCTGAGCCGATCCACAATGGATTGATAGGCTTGCCCTAAATCTAACGGCTCTTCAAACTCTTTTTTCACATTAGGCCCCGTAACCGCAGGTACGAATTCCGCTAAATGTTCACACGATAACTCTTCATCGCTAAAAGGCGCAATAAATATGCTCAACGGTTCATCCGCATACTGCGTCCTTAAAGACTCATACCTCGATAGTCCGCATTCTAAAATGACAATTTTATTGTCACTGAAAACATCATCCAATCCCCGTACCCACATGGTACCTGTTGTGACCTTTTTCGTTACAGGGTCTCTAAATTTGAAACTGTCCTCAAATGACTTCACGGCCAGACCCGGGGTTTTCCAATCAACTTCTCCGTCTATCCTAGGCAAAATTACCTTACCCTCATCTTGCAGTCTCAAAAGGTGTTCCTTGTTCCTGAAATGATACGTCTCTCCCATCTTGTCGTTGGGCCCCATCCCCTCAATTGAAAACATAACAAAGTGCGCGACTAAATCTCCAAAACGTTCAATAAACTTTCTCCTGACGGCCCTCTTGCCAACTCCGGGTGATCCTCCAAGAAATACGAGCTTGGCTCTGCTCTCATATTGACCTAAATCAATAACCCTAAAAAAGTCTGCTATCTCATCTGCTGTATTGTCCGGCGGATAAAATTCTAAATTTTTCGCCAAGTTCCTAAACACCCTTAAAGCAAATTCTTCTCCCAGAATATCCATCTGACGGTCATACTCGCTGTCAGATATATTGACAGCCGGACTCACCAATGGAGTTCCTGAGCTATCATACTGGTGGCGACGGCTTGTCAGTACGACCCCTTCCTTTGTCTTTTCCTCAAAATCCGAACGTCCCATCGGCTGACAAAATTCTTCTATAAATCTTCCCTCATTTTGAAGGTCCTCTGATATCTTTTTCAAACGTTCTGCTGCCCTGTATTCATAATAATGAATGCGTAACCCTGTTTCCAACCCAACCTTTGCCGCAAAAACTGTGCCTGTATCTTTCACCGCGTTGGACAAGTACTGGTCGCTAAACGGTGAGATAAATACGCTCATTAACTCATCACCGTATTTACGCGATAACGCTTCAAACCATGCCATGCCGCATTCCAGCACTGTGATCTTGTTGCTCTCCAATACCGATTCCATCCCAAGCACATGCCCTGTACCTGCATGTCTCTCCTTGCTCTTTGGATCTACATACACATACGGGTCCTCAAAATCCTTTATAGCCAAACCCTGCAATTGGCCATTGATCCGCGCTGTAATGATTTTCTCTTCTTTTTCTAACTCGTATAAATGGTCTTCATTGCGGTAATGGTAATTAACTCCCATCGCCTCCTTGGGACGGATCTCCCGGGTATGGAACAACACAAACCTGTCAATCATCTCCCCAAACTGGTACTGCTGTAAAAATTCCATAATTTGTTTGGCATTCTCTTGGTAGGGCGTCCCTATCAAAGATCCATTGATTTTTTCAATCTCCACGGCTAGCGCCCCTTCTTGGCCGGCAATACCCTCCAATTTGCCCTCTCGCATTAGCCAGTCAAAAACTTCCCCTCCATCAGGCAGGTTCTTCTCAAATGTTTCTCTGCGGATCTTCCCGTAAAGCCTTATGAATTCATCCCATATTGCGCCCTTGCCTCCGCCTGGAGGACCGGAATAAATCGCCATCTTCGCTATGCTTGACTTCTGCCTTAAATCTTCCTTCTTTAACATCTCAAATAAAACATCCGCGCTTGCTTTATTCGGGACATCCAGCCCTAGTGCCTCAGCCACATTCTCAAAAATCGCCAGACCAAACTCCTCTGTCAACTTGCTTATCGTTGACTGATATTCCTTCTCGCTTAAGGCCCATTGGTTTACCAGCACCTTCCTATATTCGTTGCGTCGTAATACCTGCCATATCGCTTCCTTTATCCGCTTGAGCAAATCTGTCTGTTTAGTAGGAAGATAGAATTTCTCGATATTTTCCCCTCTTGCCAGCCTCTTCAAGTTCTCTTCCTTAACAGCCAACGCTTCCTTGCCTTCGCGGAAATGGATCCGGTTAACAACCTGTAAGCCTATCAACACTCCTTTGGCCTGCAGCCACTTGAGGGCCATCGCTTCCCTCGTACTGTTCTCTTCGTGGCTGCGCTCAAAACGTCCAACCGCCCCTATTTCATGCACCAAACTTAAAATCTGTTCTTCAATATCAGGATTCTTGTCGGAGAGAATTATGTTTTCCCTGCCATCGATAACCCAAACCGTTGCTAAAAACCCTTCCACAGGTCCGGCACGCACCAGCCCCACTTTGACCATCCACTCCAGCATCTCTGCCATATCATTGCGACGGATCGCCTTTAACGCTGATTTCGCAACCCTGAACGCCGCACTGTATTTATCAAGCTTGACAAATTTCCTGATATCATGCTTCGCCATTTCTGCCGCTACCTGCTCCACAGTAGCCATAGGCTGTCCCGCCAGCGGCCGGCTGGTATCTTTCTTGTCGGCACTCCTGCTGGCGAATTTCTCCACATGGCTAAATGATAATTCATTTTCAGCAAACGGTGAGATAAACAAACTCATGATTTCATCCGCATACTGCGTGCGTAAAGATTCAAACCATGCCAGGCCGCATTCCAAAATAACGATCTTATTGCCCTTGAAAACTTCGTCCATCCCACGCACCATCGCTCCATTATCATCTTTAATCTCTTGGCCTGATTTAGGATCTTTAAACTCAAAGAGATCTTTAAATGAACTCACCGCCAGTCCCTGCATTTGCCCATTGACCTGCGCCGTTATGATCTTGCCTTCTTCCTGAAGCTTGAGGAGATGTTCATCATTCCTGAAATGATACGCCTTCCCCATGACCTCACCGCTGCGCATCGGCCTTGTATGGAATAAAACAAACCTCTCAACCAAGTCTCCATAATGATCAATAAACCCTTCCCACACTGACCCTTTGCCCCCGCCCGGCGGCCCGCTGTAAATAGCCAGTTTTGCGCAGGTATCATATTGGCTTAAATCTATCCTCCTGATCTGTTGGGCCAACTCCTCTGCCGTTGAACCTTCAGGCTTCAGCCCAATGCCTCCCAATAAATTCCTGAACACGCTTATAGCAAATTCTTCCACCAAAAACGCCATCCTTTGTTCGTACTCCTCCTTTGTCTTCGCCCAAGAGTTATATAAAACTTTATGGTATTCAAACCTGCGGCGAACCTGCTCAACCGATTCTTTGATGCGGTTTTCATATTCTTCCTGCTTGGTCGGCTGGAAAAATTTATCTTCCTCTATTCGCCGGCCTTGGGATTGCAATATCCGCGCCTCCCTGGCTAACTTTTCAGCTTCCTTATATTCTCGCGAGCGGATACGCTGTCCCGTTTCCATCCCCACCTTCGCCGCAAATATTGTAAACGGATCCTTGATCGCCCCTGCCATATACTTATCACTAAACGGTGATATGAAAATGCTCATCAGCTCATCGCCATATAATTCCTTTAATATCTCAAACCACGAAACACCGCATTCGAAAATACCTATCTTGTTACCGCTTAATACCTCCCTCAAACCCCTGACCTGGGCTGTCCCATCATATTTGGCTTTGCTCATAGGATCCATGAACACGTACTGGTCCTCGAAGCTGGTAAGGGGCAACCCCTGCAATTCCCCATTAACAACTGCTGTCAGGATTTTTCCTTCTTTTTCTAACATAAGTAAATGTTCAACGCTGCGGTAATGGAAGTTTACTCCCATTTGTTCTGAAGGCAGGATCGCTCGAGTATGGAACAATACAACCCTTTCCATAATCGAACCATAAAGCTCATTGTATTTGTTCCAGATAACACGCTTGCCGCCACCCGGCGGTCCTGAATAAACAGCTAACTTCACCTCAACAGGCAGTTGGGACAAATCTTCCCGCATTAACATATCGTATAATTCTGCGGCACTCGTCTTATCCGTAATGCTTAACGCCAAAGACTTGGCTATATTTCCAAAAATTGCCTTGGCGAATTCCTCCGTCACCCTTTCAATGGCGGATTGGTATTCCCTGCTGCTGGATGCCCATTGATTCACCAGCACCTTTTTATATTCTCCACGCCGTAAAACCTGCCACACATCTTCCTTAACACGCAACAATAAATCATCATGCCGCGCAGGAACATAAAACCTGTCAATGCGGGCTAATTCTCCCTTTTCCTGCATGGCTATGTTTTTAGCCTTAACCTCCTGCGCTTCCTTGCTTTCCCGTGAATGGATGCGCTTGATTACCTCCAAACCTATCAGCGCGCCATTCGCCTCAAACCACTTGCGGGCCAGATCTTCTCGAGCGGTGTTTTGTTCATGACTGAAATTTAAGAGGGCACCGATTTCATGGATCAGACTAAGGGCGTTTTCTTCAATGTTATTAAACTCAGCATATTTATTCGATAACACTATCCCTTCTTGGCCCTTCATTGACCAAACCGTCGCTAAAAATCCTTCCACCGGCCCGGCTCGCACCAGGCCCGCCTTGACCATCCATTCCAGAGTATCCGCCTTCTCTTCATGCCCCAGAGCCCTTAAAGCCAACATCGCAAGCCTCACCGCTGCATTATGTCCATTCATAGGCTCAAATGTGTTGGTGTTATGCTGGGACATTTCTGCCGCTACCACCTTGGACTCTGCCATCGGCTGGCCCGGTAGCGCGCGGGTGGGGTCTTTTTTATAAAGAGTAATGGAATTAAAATCGCGGCCAATAAGTACGCCTACGCCATCGCTTATATGCGAGTTGAATTTCAAACTCAATAATTCTTCGCGCAATTGTTCCGGCGTCATATATTCAGCGCTCTGTGGCAACTCAATAATGGAAGAATCCGGAATTTCAACCTCGGGCAATGCCTTATAAATGAGTTTCTTCCAGTGGTTCGACTGGGCCTTTTTGGCCGTGGTCGGCGTTTCTACCACAGCATCTTCGTCACGGTTCTTAATGGCCCCGAAAACGTCCTGTGCTTCATAAGCCATTTCAATGCCGTAACGTTTTTTATTCCCGCTTGAACGTTCAAATTTATAAATGTTAACGTCTTTACCTTGATAATCTTGTTCAGTCTTCTTAGCCACGGAGTATTCGATTGGCAAAGAGCCTGCCAGGCTTTGGATAGTCACAAGGCGGATACTGGGGTCTCCGTACGCAGAGGCGTTGATGGCATCGCTAGCGTCTGAGTAATCAATGGATTCTTTCCGTCCGTTGATGATAACGACATTTCCTAATCGATCTTTATATGTTTGATTTTTGTCATCCCATTGAGTCTTTCTTACCAAGACCAAAGAAATGTGCGCCCGGCCTTCCGCTTCCATGTCTTTGTCACGGCTTAATGCATGTTCGCCGATAAAATATTTATCCGCGAATGGCGCCAGGACATTGTCGACATTGGCAAATTGCATGTATTCCACACCTAAATCTTCCAGCCACGCTACAACAGGGGCTTGCACAAAAGCATTAACCTCATCAGACCAAACTTCCCCCTTAGTGCCTGCGGCCGGGTTTAAAACATAATCAAAGGCATCGCCATGTCCAGCCCCGCCAAGATTGACCCGACCACGGGCCTTCAAAAACGCCTCACCATCATTCTCTTTCGCAGGCTCTCGCAACAACCCCGGCAAATCCTTTTGCATTACAAACATGACACGGCTTTTGATATCATCCCATTCCTTAAGCCCCTGGATAAATTTGAAAGTCCCTTCTCGAGTCTGCTCGCTTAACATTACGACTAACGGATACATCTGTTGATGGCCGTACGCTGCCGCCGCCTGGAGTTTCGTGATTATAATTTCATACAAACTCTCATGACTCAACGGCGTTGCCGGGAACGTCCCTTTAGGCCCATTATGTTTAAGGCCTGAGCCTGTCCCGCCAGCCACCAGAATGACACCATATTTTGCCTTGCCTTCCTTTGCTCCCCAACATAAAACAGAATCTCCCGCATGAGCGGCAACTTCCCTTCTCTCTTTAATAGGATCAATCGCAGTGAAACTCTCCACAACCGGTGCAGGGTTTTTTTCCACAACCAACCGTTTATATAGTTTTGCCGCTTCTCTCCAATCGATCCTCACAATATCGCTTAGCAGTGATTCTTTTTCTGAACTATTTAATTCTTCCCATCTTTCCAACAAATGTTCCTGATTATATAAAATCAGCGTATAGACTATTCCCCAATATACCTGATACAGCTCTTCTGCCTCTTCATTCTCTTGGTGGCTCGCCCCATTATTTTCGTGAATTAATACGGAAGGCAAATTCAAATTGTCATTGTTGGCTATTAAGATATGTTCCTGCCCTTCAATGATCACATGCGCTCCATAAGCCGTTATCATTGGACCAACTCTTACGTGTCCAGCCTTGATTAATTCACTCAGTTTGACCGCCTTTTCTTGCTGGCCTATTACTCCATAATAATTCATCACAAGCGTCACCCATGGGGTACTCTTCTTTACAACCATCCAAACATTATTGTCGTTTATTTTGCCGCTGGTAATGAGTCCTGTGGCTTCAGTGATGGCATCCTCTTCACTGCGGCCTGCACGAGGCTTGGAGGAATCTTTGGCTTGCGCAATAGCTTCTTCCATCAAGTCCACGATTTTCTGATTAGAGAAAACGTTTATTCCTAAACTGGCATAATCAATGCCTCTCTTTCGATATCCTGCAGGGTCCTTCAGCCATCCTTGCACGTTTTTAATTTCTTGATTGGGGTCAACCCACTCCAGCAATTTGACTTCGCTTTCCTGCCTCTTGACCTTGGATTTTTCTTCATCCTTTACAAAATAAATAAACAGGCTGACCCTTTCCCAATCTATTAATCTACGACCAGGGTCCTCATTCTTAAAAACAAACATTCCTTCTTCGCCTAACATGACCATACGCGAAGGGTCAAGCTCAAGTTGTGAATCAAAAACTTCTTCTTCGGTCTCTCTGATCGCTCCATCAATGTAAGATTGCGTCAATCCTAAATGCCCGGCCGCAGAAGAATCGCGGCACCCGGGATAGAATTTCTTATCATCTGACCTGACCTGTACTAATAATCTGCCTTCTTTATCCACTAGCAATACTGCAATAGCCCTGTGCCACGTGCCGTCCAAATGGCATAAATCTCTTGGACGGATCTTGCCGGTGTACCGGCCTTCGCTATCAGTTAATCTAAAATACTCAACCCCTTCAAGATGTTCATCATCTTTAAAGGTTGTCATCTGCCAAAAAGTCTTTTCTACCCCTAACTTTTCTTTCATTTCCCGCTGCCAGCCGCGGATAGCCTTGAGCGTTTTGACTTCATCTTGATTAAAGAAAGATTTAAGTGTTTCGAAATCCTTTCCAGTAAGCTCACCTATCGTCTTACTGGCGGCATTCATCCGGACAGCATTGACCTTATGACTTAAATTAAATTCAGTGATGGCGCCGATTTCGTGGACCAATGAGAGGGCTTTTTCAAAAGCAGTGTTCTTATCAGGATACGCATTGGAGAGGATAATATTTTCCTGCCCGTCAACCAAGGTGGTTGTAGCAAGGAATCCTTTAACGGGACCCGCACGTACACGGCCTTCTTTGACCATCGCAATTAAATATTGAGCCTTATCTGTCTCTCCCATGGCATTCATGGCTTTAACCGCCAAAGCAACAGATTCCTCTTTTTCATTTAATACAGGGAAGCTTGTCAAATCATGCTTGAGCAACTCTGTCGTCACAACTTCATCTCCTGCCATAGGCTTTCCGGGCAATGGACGGGTATTGTCTTTGTGTAACGCTAATAACTTAGCAAAGTTCTCTTCATCGCCAAAGGTTGTAACCAATGATTTTGTGTATTCTTGCGGATTAGCCAAAATCTTTTCTCTTAACTCAGCTATCGGCGCCCAGAAAATCTGCTGAATACCGTCATCATAATCCACACGGATACTGCCTTCTTCTTTATCATTCATCAAATAAACATAGGCTGCATAATACGAACGGTTGATTGCGTGATTAGATCCTAAAACTTCATCTTTGAATACTCCCAAATTTAACAACCGGCTTTGATCAACACGATCAATCCCAACCTCTTCACGAATTTCTCGAACCACGTTTTGATCAGATGTCTCTCCGATCTTTGAATGCCCTCCAACCGATTCCGCAAACAAACCGGGCTCAATATCCTTTGTCGAAGCTCTCTTTTGAATCAATACTTCCTTACGGTTATTCATCATAATCACCCGCACATCACGATGCCAATCCCCGTCATAATGCACCAGCGCCCGCGGTTTTACTTTACAATTAACCTCTCCGTCCTCATTTAGAAGTTCGAAGAATTCTTCTTTTTCCAAAAGCTGATTGATCGTTATTTCCCTGCCCAATTTGGCCTTATACGCCGCTTGCCAGCGTTTAAGCTGTTTCTCCAAAGCTTTACGGTCTTCATTAAAGTACGGTAAAAGGTCATTCGTAGCCGGCAAATTCTGTAATAAAGAGGGCAATTCATCGTCACTAAACGGGGAAATGAATATGCTCATTAATTTATCCCCAAATTGTTTATCTAAGGATTCAAACCAGGGAAGGCCGCATTCCAGAATGACAATCTTGCTTCCCTTGAATACAGAATCAAGACCCTTAATCTCCTCAATTCCTTCATGCTTCAGGCCTGAAACAGGGTCCGTATATGAATATTGGTCAACAAAACTTCTGATAGCCAAGCCTTGTAACTGGCCATTGACCCTTGCAGTAATGATTTTGCCCTCTTTAGCAAGCTCTTCGAGCGCTTCTTCATTTCGGTAGTGATAATCCTTGCCCATTACTTCACCTTTTCGGATATTACGGGTATGGAATAATACGAACCTTAAGATCATCTCACCATATAGATCAAAGAACCTTTTCCATATAGCTCCTTTACCACCGCCCGGAGGACCGCTGTATATCGCAAACTTTGCAATCGTATCATGATCGGACAAGTCTACCTTTTGAATTTCTTCAGCCAACGCTCGAGCTGTCGCTGTCGGCGAAAATCCTATGCCGATAGATTGCGTTATATTACGGAAAATCTTTAAAGCAAATTCTTCAGTTAATCTTTCGATCGTTGCCTTATATTCTGCTTCATCCTTTGCCCATGTATTGACTAAAACTTCTTTGTATTCATGACTACGTCCTATCTGGATGGCTGCCTCATGGATCCTGTTAACAAATTCTTCGTGGACTGTCGGCTGGTAGAAGTTTGTAATTTCTTTGCCCTTATACTGTCTACCCCGAGAATCATTCATTACTTCGCCCGCTTCTTTGACTTCCCTGGCATGAATGCGCTTGGCAATCTCTAAACCAACAGTTGCGTTAAACACTTTCTGAGGATCATTCACAGCCTCTTCAAGTTCTTTATCACTAAACGGGGAGATGAAAATGCTCATTAACCTGTCCTCATACTGTTTCTGCAATGCTTCAAACCAGGCTAGGCTGCATCCTAAAACGACTATCTTGTTGCCGTGGAATACAGAATCAAGACCTTTGATTTCTTCTACTCCTTCATATCTCTGCCCTGTGAGCGGGTCTTCATATATATAATGGTCAACAAAACTCCTAACAGCCAACCCTTGTAAATGGCCATTGACACTTGCGGTAATGATCTTGCCTTCATCGGCAAGCTGTTCAAGCGCCGCGTCATTGCGATAATGATAATCCTTACCCATCGCTTCATTCTTACGAATATTACGGGTATGGAATAACACGACCCTTGAAATCATATCTCCATACAATTCAAAGAACCTGTCCCAGATTTCTTTTTTACCTACTGCCGAAGGTCCGCTGTAAATCACAAACTTTTCGATCATATCGTACTTGGATAAATCTACTTTCCGGATTTCCTCAAACAACGCTCCAGCAGTCGCGGTTTCTGCAAATCTTATACCAACTGCCTGCGCTATATTGCGGAAGATCCTCAAGGCAAACTCTTCAGTTAATTTTTCAATCGTTGCCCTGTGTTCTGCCTCATTTTTGGCCCATGGATTGACTAAAATTTCTTTGTATGCATGACGATGCCTCATCTGATTTACTGCCGCTTTAATTCTATCAATAAATATCGCCTGGGCTGTAGACCGGTAGAAGTTTGTAATTTCTTCGCCCATATATTTTTTCTCCAGGGAGCATGTCCTTACCTTTGCCGCCTCTTTGCATTCACCCGCATGAATGCGCTTGGCAATCTCTAAACCAACAACAGCGGCTTCGGCAGGATTGACAGGCGGCACGCGGCTTAACCAAACCCGGCCGGCTTCTTCACGGCTGCTGTTTTCTTCATGGCTAAAATTAAATTTGGATATTGCGCCGATCTCGTGGACCAGGCTTAAGGCCTGTTCTTCGACTGTATTAAAATCAGGATAGTTATTTGAAAGAAGGATTGTTTCTTGATCATCAACAAGGAAAATCGTAGCTAAAAATCCATCCAGCGGGCCGGCTCGAAGTAACCCAAGTTTTGCCATTTCCTTAAGATCCTGGGCCTTAATTTCTTTGCCTAAATTCTCTAAAATATGTATCGCCAATAACACTGCGTCATTGTTCTCATCTAACACTTCAAAACTATTGGCCGCATGCCGGGCCAATTCATTGACAACAACTTCAACACTCACCATAGGCTTGCCGGGCAACGGACGCGAGGAATCTCTTAATTGTTCATCTGTAAACGGCGAGATGAAGATGCTCATCAGGTCACTGCCATATTGTTCTCTTAATGACTCAAACCATGACCGTCCGCATTCCAAGATCACTATTCTTCTTCCTTGGAAGACGGCATCCAGACCCTTGATAGATTCAATCCCGCTATGCTTTTCCCCTGTTTTTGGATCCACATATTCATAATGATCGACAAAAGTATTTAACGCTAACCCCTGCAACTGTCCGTTAACAGCAGCCGTGATAATATGGCCTTCTTCCGCTAACTTATAAAGGGACTCTTCATTTCTATAATGATAATTCTTACTCATTGATTCGCCGTCACGGATATTGCGGCTATGAAAGAGCACGAACTTCTCTGCCAAGTCTCCGTACAAAGCATAGAAATGTTCTGCTACGGCACCCTTGCCGCCGCCCGGAGGCCCACTATAGATTACAAACTTGGCCGGCGTATCGTACTTGCTTAAATCTATCCCTCTTAACATCTTCGCCATGCCTTGAGCAGTTAAGCTTTGCGAAATTTCCATACCTATGGCCTTTAAGAGATTCTTGAAAATCGCTGATGCGAATTCCTCGGTTATCCTCTCGATCGTTGCTTCATATTCTTCCGTGGTGTTGGCCCATGGATTGACTAACACTTTACGATACTCACCTCGGAGCACCACTTGCTTGGCCGCTTCGTTAATGCGGTTAAGAAATTCTTTTTGAGGGGTCGGTAAGAAGAAGTTGCTGATCCTTTCTTCCTGGGCTTGCTTTTCTGCGCTCTTTGCTTTCAGCCTCACGGCCTCTTTATATTCACGGCTATGGATTCTCTTTGCGATCTCTAATCCTACAATAGCTGACATAACATCCTTTGAATCACGGGAACGCGCATTTAATGTCTCATCGCTAAATGGGCTGATAAAGAAGCTCATGATATCTTCGCCGTACTGTTCTCTTAATGACTCAAACCAGGCCAGCCCGCATTCCAGGATGACAATCTTTCCGCCATGGAACACTGCATCCAGGCCATTGACCATTGCAATCCCCTTATGCTCCTCACCAGACTTAGGATCAATAAAATTATACTTGTCAACAAATGACTGTATGGGCAAGCCCTGTAATTGCCCGTTGACTGTTGCCTTAATCACATTGCCCTGCTCGACTAATTCATTTAACGCCCCTTCATTGCGGTAATGATAATTCTTGCCCATCTCTTCGCCATCACGAATGTTGCGGGTATGGAACAGGATAAACTGTTCTGCCAAATCTCCATACAGGGAGTAGAATCTTTCTGCCACGGCACCTTTGCCGCCGCCCGGGGGGCCGCTGTAAATGGCAAACTTCGCTGATGTGTTGTATTGCGCCAGATTAATGCCGCGTATGATTTCTGCCATATCATCGGCTGTTGCTTGCTGCGGAACTTGCCTGCCGATGGCTTGCAAGAGATTCCCGAACGCGGTTGAAGCAAACTCTTCGGTTAATCTCGCAATCGTTACTTCATATTCATGCGGTGTATTGGCCCATGGATTGACTAAAACCTTAGTGTATTCGCCGCGGCGTGCCACCTGTATCGCGGCTTCAATAACACGATTAACGAATTCTTGCTGTGGAGTCGGTAAGAAGAAGTTGGTGATGATTTCGTTGTTGGCTTGTTTCTGATTGTTTTTTGCTTTAAGGCTCTCTGCTTCCTTATATTCACGGTTATGAATACGTTTGGCGATTTCTAATCCAATAATAAATGTCAATCCCAAGAATGCTTGAGCACGGGATTCGTTTTCTTCGTCTGTTAAATTGAATTGAGCAATAGCACCGATCTCATGGATCAGTGAGGCAGTGCGTTCGAATAAATCGTCATGGACAGGATGATTAAAGCTAAGGACTATTGCTTCGCGGCCATCAGCAAGCGTGTGAACAGCGGCTAAGAAACCTTCAAATGGACCTGCCCTAATTAAACCAGCTTTGGCAATTGCCTCCAAATGGGCCGCCATAATATCAAGGCCCACAGAACGTAAATACGCTAAGGCTAATTTCACCTCTTGTCTATCTTCTGCCAGAATTGCCGCATGATCAAAGCCAACTTTCTCGACAGCACTGCGAACTTGGGGCAAGCTTAACATCGGCTGGCCGGGCAGGGCGCGGGTGGGGTCTTTTTTGTCTTGATTTGCCGGCGGCGCCTGAGAACGATTTGCGTCTGTCGGGGTTCCTTTAATTTTAGATAATACCAAAACTCCCCATTGAGCTAATTTCTTGATCCCGGCATCAATGGTCTTGTCTTTAGAGAAATATCCCACTGTTTGTTTAAACGCCTTGGCTATATCTTCTACTCCCCTAATTTTAGCTGTAAGAACAACAATGAATATTACCGCTAAAGGAGCTGCCAGCCATATCCACAATGGAGTTGATACAAATACTAAATTGTGAAGGATGAATCCGGCGAATGCACCTATCACACTTAACAAGCCGCCTCTATTGGAGAATTTCTTGATAATCCAATCCCCAACAAGAGCGATCCTAAAGAATTCCAATACTACTAATACTGCAGCCAGCGTTCCCAATGTAATGCCGCGGATCTTCTCATCTTTGGAGAAATATTCAAATGACTCTTTAAATGCCTTTACAACCCCTTCTTTCTTGCTAAGTTCTTTTACAAAAACAGCGATTGCTGTGAGTGCCCACGGAGCGGCTAACCATATCCATAACGGGGTTGATGCAAATAACAAATAGTTAACAAAATAACCGGCCAAAGAACCTAGTATACTTAACGTAACGCCTGTTCTCTTGAAACCATTCTTCATGAATCCGCCATATATAAAGACGAAGGGCAGCATATAGAAGAACCACTGTGTCACAATAGCCAATGGATGGGCTGGAGCAAAGGCTAGGACAATCAGTAAGGCAACCCCCATTTGAACAGAAATCTTATACCCTTCGTATAACTTCTTAAACGGCAGCATTGGATAAACCATGTCTTTGATACCGCCGGTGAAAAGGCCGCCTGTCCCTTCAAGCGCTCCTCTGGTTTTCCAGTCATGAAGCGGAATAAGAACGCCGAATGTGAAAACCAAACTCCACATTCTCTTCAAATATAAGCCAAGTCCTTTAATGAGACCTTTTTCACTCGTAAATAACCTTATGCCGCCGGCGGTAATGGCTTCGGCCAACATATATTGTATGCCAATTAGAATAAGAGGCAGAGCTATATAAGAGAACGGAGCCAGAGGCAAGAACATGGCGAACAAGAAGACTAATAAGTTATAAATCGGCACGAGCGGTTTATTGAAATAGAAATCAAAATTCTCGAACAAAGTGAGTTTTTCTGTCCAATGCAATTGATCCGTCAGCATGACCTTCTGGTTATGAGGAGACAAAAACTCGTCAAGAACAAGGCCGCCGAATCTCATCTGGAAGGCGAGGATAGATCCTTGGATCATTTCGCGAGGCCTGCCAAAAGTGATCCACGGGCAATATTCCATCTTATAGCCTAAAAGTTGTGCTTCCTGGGCCGCTGCGGTATCTTCAATATTAGATAGATAAACGCCCCACTGCCTCATGGCACCCCAACTTGCGATGCCCGGACCATAGAAAGCATGCGTCCCGATTTCGCTTTCCGCGGCCAGGATTCTTATGTTCCACACATCTTCCGCGACTTTATGGTCTGCGGCGACATCGCTCACAAATCCGACTTTATCCGTCATGCGAGTCATCATGCCCCCTAATCTTCTATCATTAGTCATCTTCATCGCAACTATCGGGAGCAAGAACCAATCTGCCGGGTAGAAGAACTGGTCGCGGTCAAGGTTGAACAATAAGGCATCTTTATGACCGCGTTCCTCAAGGAAGGGCTCAATAAATCTCGCCGTAATAGACCACTTATCTGTTTTAGGACCAACCTTGATCGTCGAATTATAAACTTCTCCGCCATTAGGATTAGTATCACCTTCCTTGGGATCAATAGTCGAAACGACAATTTTATTATTATGCGTATTTAATACATAATCTCCGTCTTTCACCAACATATTCATAAGGCTTTCCGGATCCGCACCACCCCATCTCAACTTCTTGATCTTCCCATCGATTTCCTTCTTTTTATCTGCATCCGTCTCAGCGGCTTTCGCGGTTTCGAGATCAGTGATACTCTTAGCATTTGCTTCAAGTCTCTTGATCTCATTAGCAATTTCCTGCTTTTTCCTTCCATCTGTCTCTGCCGCTTCTAAAGCTTTAAGTCTGATAATCGTTTGAGCATCCGCTATAGGTGTGTTCGGATTAATATCCTCGTGCACATGCACAAACTGAAGGTATTCTGCCAACGCTAAATCTTCATACAATTTTTCTTCAGCAACAACTTCTCTGCCTTTTTTATCAAGGAGCGCTATTCTCTTGGCTTTCAATTCATTCATCAAAGATTGAATCTGATCTTCTGTCCCTTCTTGGCCTGTTATTCTTCTAATCCTTCCGCTGACACCAAGTTTAAATACTGCCTTCCAAAGTTCAATACCATCAAGATTCGGGTTCTCTGTTTCTTTTCTCATCCTGTATTTTATAAACGCTTTAAATGTGGCTTCTGCTGCTGCCTCTGCCAAAACCAATGTCTTTGCATAACCATCTACGCGAAACATAATCCAGCCTTCTTTAAAGGCTGCTTCGACTACTCGCACAGCCTTCTTTTGATCCAATTCTGGAATTTTGTTCATCATTAAAGCCACCACCATATCTCTAGACGTCGCGAACAGGGTCTTCTTATCGATCAGCTGTTCTCTCAAGGTATTAAAATCGTTTTGATCCAGAACAGCAACAATGCCTTCCTTCTTTAACATGCGCTCTAACCAGACCTTTAATCCTTCATCCAGGAATATTGCCCATGATGCGCCATATTCTTCTTTGATAAGATAGAAGGCGGATTTAATAAGCATGCCGTTGGCTTTATGCGTTACTTTTTCAACTTCATCACCATCAAGCAGCTTGTTCTCCGGAACAATTCTCTTCTTCCCTGTGCCCTTGGCAACCCATGGTTCCAAATCGCCAACCGCAACTGCATTCAATTGTTTGATAAATCCTTGTTTGCCTCCGGCTATCGTTATCGACATGATGATCTGGTTGAAGAATTTGGTTATTTCATCTTGGGCATCTTTGCTAAGACCGTCTATCTTAGGCATGCTTAACACCCTGGGATTGAGAACTTTCTCTAATTCCTCTTTTTGAGCTTCGGTGATCATATGGAATCTCAAAAGAGTTTCCTGCAAGAGCACATCCTTGTAGGAATCCTTTAAGAAACTTAATTGAGGATCTCTTAAATAGTTCAATGCTTCTTTGTCAATATCCGCGTAAGCCTTATAGGTGAACCATCTCTGATTTTCCTGAATACTTCTGGTTGCTGCTTCGCTAAACAAATACCACCAGCTTCGGATAGATTCTCTCGAAGTTAATATCAAAAGAAGAGCTCCGGGGATATACGCCCATAATCCGGGAACAACGTGACTGAAATAGAATATACTCACGGCCCACAACATGGCATTGGAGAAGAATAGCCATGAATAATATCTTTCAAAGAAGTGCACCTTGACAACTATCTTCTGGGCAACGGTATATCTCTCCTGAAGCAGGTTATATATTTCACAACGCTCGTCTTGTGTATAATTATCCAATCTTACTGACCCTGTTTCGCCCAAATACTTTTTCGTTACGACATACTTCTCGTCTTTTAGCTCAAGGTATTTCCCGTTAACTAAATCCTTCAATAACTCCTGTCCGTTTTGTTCACTGCCAACGATCCTAGATAAATCGTCCAGGGTAACCCTGTCATAAATATAGTCATCGCTTGTGGCCAATATCCTTAATAAAGCTCTCGGCCAATCGGTAACATGAAACACCAGGAATTTCCTGGCTGATTTCAATATATTTGCTATAAACAAGAGCACATACCCAAAGAACAAGGCCCCTTTCCAGGTAAGCCCCAAAATAGCGACTCCATGCACGAGATTCACCAACCCGACGACTAAAAGCCCAAGGCCGATCAGGGCAAGAGGAACATAGGCTACTGCAAATAGCGCCTCCCATGCCCAGTGAAGTTTTACAGGGAATGATGGTTGTTTCAATCCTTCATCTTGATAACGTTGAATTACGGCAACCTTCATATCAAAAAGTGCATCCTCAATCTTATCCCCTGTCGTTTTTCTATTACCAATAATCTTGATATCAGGAATCTCCTGATTTGCCAATTTCTCAATATCAAGATATCGATTCAATCCCAGCTTGGTCATCGGGTCTTCGACGTTAAGAACTGTCCCATAATTTTGACCATCTTTAACGTGTTCCATAATAAAGTTCTCAAACATCATCCTTATCGCCCGATCAGGAAGAACAATGTACCCAACTTTTTTGCCTTTATAATCAAGATTTTGATTTTCGTAATACTTCAACAGCTCCTTAGGCTGTACGCCCTTATTATAATTTTCCCATTTACCATTCTGATCAACCAATATAATGCCCCAAAGCTGAGCTATCGGGTTGATGAAATATTCTTCAATAAAATGACGTTTTGCTTCATCTGATGTCTGATCAATTTGACTATATGCATTGATAACAGCTTCTCTTTGTGGATGATCTTGTGGCTGCTCTTGTGAATGACCTTGAGGATAATAATGATTAATCATATCCTGAATATCTTCCCTATAAAGCAGGGCCAAATAATCTGTGAGCGGACGAACAAGATAAAGATGCCTGTTGATCCATGCCATTGACGCCTTTGTCTTCATATCTATTACAGGAGGAATATATTGCTTCTGTTTGATCTTGACTTCTTTGTCTAATTTTCGTTTAGCCAAAATTTTAAGCAAGTCCAGCGCTTTAATATGAATATTAAACGCCGCGAATACACCACCGACAACGGCCAATATAATTCCCACCAAACTGCCTATCGAGCAACCCAAGACAAACCCAATCACAGTTCCCAAGATAGAACGGACCAGCACATAACCAGCTATTCTCATGCCTTTGGTAACAACGCCTGCCGTGAATTCCTGCGCCTTACCTAAAGATTTGAAATGCACTTTGGAAATAAACCGTGTTATTCCCAGCAGCAGGGAGATCGTCATGGCTATCACAGCAAGGAATCCAGCAAGAAGCGTCGAAATTAAAGTGAAATATTTATCCGGTGTTTGTTTGTGGCCAAAGAAATGATTCCAATCATTAACACTATTCTTTTGGTCATGTATTTGCATATATTCAACAAACGAATCAACGAAACCTGTGGCTCTATAATCTCTCCACACTTGAGTAATAAATTTATCCTTGATATCAAACTTGGCTGTATCCTGATAATAGAGAGTGCCTCCCTGCTGTCCTAAAATGATTGCTTGATCAAAGGGCAGTATTGCCTCATGAGGCTGGCCTGTAACGACCTTCCCTTGCAGATAGTTAGAATTGAAAGTGCTGGAACCCTTTAAGCTTAAGAAATCTAGGATTGTAGGAGCGAGTCCCACATTTTTAACCGTTGATATGTCTTGTTCCCAGACAACAAATAATCCCTGCAGAGGTTTAACTGATTTATCATTGACTCTTCCTTCCAGTCTCACTGTATCTCTAAACTTTGCGCTTTGAGGATCAACTAGTGCGATATAGAATTGTTTATAAGGGACTCTGACGTTTAAGCTGTTTGATCCAAGCGCTCCGTCAAATGAGTCAACCTTTGGCAAATATGACCGTGTCGGTAATCCGTCATTGCCGAAGAATACCAAGCTTCTTGAATCCTTTAAGAATGTCCCTCTATGATACTCTGCAAACAGGTCCCCGCTATCCAAACGGATTGCCCGCCCGGCGATGCTTTGCTTGGGTGTGCGTAGGTCGTGCGTGTCAAATACCACAACAGGGACACTCTTGCCATCAATATCTATAGCATTCTCAAAACGGCCGTTGGTATTGTTAATAATCTTATCTTTATGATTATCAGTATAGAATTTTTCCTCTTCATGGTTCTTGAGATAATCATAGGTCACAGCTTTTTCGGCAATACGTGTATCTTTGGAATTATTATAATGGAAGAATGTAATCAGACGGCCTGAGCCTTTAATGGGCAGTCCTACATCATTAAACTCGGTGGGCTCATCAATTGTTAAGATCAACTGGCCTTGACCATTACGTTTTTCTTCATGGGCAGCAATAACAAACTTCATCGGTATGTCCTTATTTGACTTGATGTACCGGGAGAGGAAATTATACCGGTCATTATCAGTAGCCGCCTTATGCTCTCCTGATTTTGTAACAATCGCCTTATTTAATCCGTCATTGATATTATCCTCAGCAATGCCTTGTTTAGTCCCTATTGAGATGCCGCCATTCTTTATGGTGGTTTCGTTAGAATATGAGTCGATGGTTTCGCGCCCGTTAATAATTGTCGTTGAAACTGTCCACTCGGCCAGATTGTATATTCCAAGATTGCTCATATCATAGAAGCTGTATACTTTATGCGTAGCTACAAACTTCCCATTCTCTGTATGCCCTGTCTGCGCAACTTTTACATGGCCTACACCGCTTTGAACCCCTTGATAATTTACACGAAGGTCACTGTCATCGTAATAATGTTTAATCCCCTGATAGCGAATGCTGCCGTCCGAACCAAATATATTGCCTGATCGCTGAAGATTGATATCATTAATGCTCGAGATGGGCGTGCCGTCAGCTCTAACAAGATGACTTTCGTCAATCAATTTGCCGTTAGCTTTGGTTTCAGAAGATGTCGCCAAGTTCAATACCTTGCCAATCACCCCTTCATAATTATTAACCGTTACCTCGCCCTCGCTGGATTGCGCTGTTAATATCCGGCCCTGAAGATTCCTGGTCTCGCTCCACTTGACCCCTGTCTTATAATTAGTATTATCTGTCGTGATCCTCACATCCTGCGCCATGCTATAGACCCTGCCCAGAACGATATTGATGATGCCCTCGGCCTTCTTGCTATTGTCCGGACCGAACTTGGCTTGAATCTGCCCTTGAACCTTGTTAGCGTATGCCTTAAAATCAAAATCGCTGCCATGAGCCATCGACGTGCCCGTCATATCACTGCCCTTAACAGCCTTTAGATCTTTCTCCAGCATCTTGGCCGCAGACTCAACGCTTATATTCTTCGAATTATTCAGTTGTTCGATAAATTTATTGACTGCCGCCAGCTTGTCATTCGGCACGCCTAACAATGTCACGGCAGTGGTATTTGATATCGAAATCTTCTCAGGGTTATTGTCGTTATTTAACGTTGTCGTGACCTGCGTTGGAACGAGCGGGCCGAATCCGTCGTACTCATACATAGTCTTAAGGCCATCGGCGATCTTGATCTTTACGCGTTCCCCAACATGAGGAACAATCACACGGCGCTCCTGCCATTCTTGCCCATTCAACAGGTTGTTCACACGGATCGTATACGCCATCAATTTCTTATTTACAAAGTATAAATCTGACTTCACGGATGTGCTTGACGGGGTCTTAATAACATGACCGTTGCGCATATCCAAAATGAATGTGTTGCTCTTAACATTTGTTACGTTTTCTGTTTTTTCGAAAACTCCGGGGACCTCGCTCATCCCATACCAGGCCACTGTTTTACCATTCACATCCATGCTAAACAGTGTTGCCAAATTGTGGCGTATCGTTCCCCAATGCGTTGTATCCTTTGCTATCCCCGCGAGAGTCATAAACCTGCTCCTAGCCTGCCCATTCTCGGCAACATACATGACATGACTATTAAGGAATGCTGACAACTGCGCACGTCCGGCCCTCGAGAAATTAGCCCCTGCCGCCGGCCAGCCAACTTTTATTTCCCTGGTCTTCCCATTAATCACTACCTTCGTCATCAACGGACGTTTACCCTGCGCATTCTTCTCTCCGAACCAGAATAAATTATGCTCAATACCATTGATAACTTGTTTCTCAGTGATGAAATCCACACCGCCTAATTTGTTAGGAATGCTAAACAATGTGTTAATAGGAGTGTTGTTGGCAGTTCTCAAAACATACTGATAATTAGAATCCCCGTTCTTCTTGCTGGGCCAGCCTACTTTGATCCCATCCCTTGTCTCTAAGACCAGTTCTTTCTTGCCTTTGACAGGAGCAAATTTATACGTCCCGTTATGAAGACCGTTGACAATTTCTTTTGCGCTTATATAAATCGTCCCTTCGCTTGTCTTCACAGTAAATAAATCTTTGGTTATATCCCATAACGCATCATACCCAACTTTACCCTTTGGCCCGGCAAATTCCACCGCCACCGGCTTTTCAGAAATACCGACGATATGATAGGCTTGCTGGAACCCGCCCTTGCCGTCAGGTATTGCTTTGCCATTTAGCTTCACTGTATACTGCTCCAGATGCGCGCCTTTAAGCCCTGCGGGATTACGTGCCATATACCGGCTTAAGCCATTAACATTCACATAGGTGTTTAACTTGCCCCTTGTAAGGCCGGGTTTGAGGATCCTAAAGTAAAATCCGTTTTTAACTGTCCCTGCTTTAAAATCTTTCCCTTCTTTAATTAACTCCTTCGATATCCCTACCGCCCCCTGATCAGTCATCAGTTTCCATTTTCCATTGCCTTTTTCATCAACAGACTTTATCTTGCCTTCATTGTAAAGCTTCATCAATTCTTCTTCCGTGGCATATACCGTCCCATTCTTCATCGGTACTGTGGAC
Source organism: Candidatus Omnitrophota bacterium (assembly GCA_015233675.1). GTDB lineage: Bacteria > Omnitrophota > Gorgyraeia > Zapsychrales > Fredricksoniimonadaceae > JABDGZ01. Next base: position 76,684 of record JADFXH010000005.1, on the reverse strand, counting down.
CAATTACCATTTATTGCAGAACCTAATGCATCAAATCCGGCTTTTCCGGCAAACTCAACGGAAACGTGTCGTCCGTCAGGATAAACTGCCACATAACCATAGGACTGCTGCACCATAGACATGATTTTATGAGCATCTGCTTGTGAGTACTTTGCGAGAATTCCCTCTAAGTCGGTGTTCAGTTTTAACTGCACTTTTGTTGTTGATCCCCCCACTGCCTGCCAAATGCCCTTTGGATTATCAGGATTTAAAACTGATCCCTTGACGTTCATTAAATCGAGACCTGCAATTGTTGACTTTTCTACTGGCACTATTATTTGCTCAAAATGCGATATCTTACCAAGATCTTCTTCGCTATGGGCCAGGTACTCTTCTAGCTCCTTGGGAGCCACGGCAGTCGCCAATGTGCCCTTTTTCATGTCAGGAGTCATGATCCTGGCAACATACAAGCCATCATTTACTCCGTTTATATATTGTGTAAGTTCCGGTATCTGTTCTGAAAACCCCTTATATGTCAACTCCACGACCACAGGATAGCTGCTGTGGCCAAGACCTATTTTGTCTGTATCTCCCGGCAATATAATCATTGTTTCGCCGCTGCCTAAAGATACCTTTTGGCCGTCATCCAGAGTGAACCAATACAGGCCGTTATTATCTTTTTGAATATGCGCCGCCTCGAGGTCTTGTGCCGTAATCCATTTGATCGGGGTTATGGCTGATCTTGTTCTGGTCTCATTGCCGACAGTCACGGCGCGCGGTGTAACCGCATTTGCAAATGCGTTCTTGTCAGCACCGGTAAATCCTTTGCCATCGAGATAAATTAATTTCACAAAATCGTTGGCCTGAATGTCCAGATCCTTTTGGATCAATGCATTCGAAAGAATCACTATATTGCCCTGCTGGTCAAATAGGCCTTTTATCGGCTCACCGCTGACCCCATTAACTTCCATGCTCTCGGTCATCCGGCCCGGCTCTTTGGATAGATCCTCAAAGCCCGGAATCATCCATCTGTCTTCTGGCCCCATATTAACAGGCACTTCTACCAGCCCCTTGACCTTAGCCTTAGCGTTACTGCCCGCGATTTGTTTAGAGACACTAAGCTCCGGCGCGCCCTTGCTCGTAACACCGCCACTGATGTCCATCCCTTTGTATTCTTTGCGCCAGCCGATAAACCCGATGATGTTTTGCTGGGCATCACGTTTGGCCCCCACTTCAATTACCTGACCGTTATCTTTGACCAGATCATAGCTTCCGCTTAAGACTGTCGTATTATGGATATCATCTGCAGATAAATAAAGACGCCCAAAAGTCATCTTGCTGCCATAGCGTTTTGCGCCCGGCGCTGCTTCAAAATTAAACTTGACCTTCCCGTAATCAGCACCAACCCCTGCCGACAGGAAGGACTCATTGTATTTGCCTGTTATATTGTTCTTGCCTTCTTCATGATTGCCCGCCACATACATCATCCAGTTCTTATTGATGTTATGCAGAATCTCTACCTTCTGATAACTGTTCATATCATCGGCAGATAACGCTACGCTCTGTGTGAATATCGCTTGGTTGGTTAACATGTCATAAATGGTATACGGACTGTTCTTTGAGGCATTGGCATTGGCTATGCCCGCTTCCATAATAAGCTTGTTCTTGTGGTCCGCCGTTAAATCCAAATCAACCACTCCGCTTAATGCCTTGACCGTATTGTCCTTGTCTTGCATATTGGCCTTAATCAGGCCCACTACTCCAAAATACGCATGGTCCGTACTATATCCAACTGACTCCACTACCAAATAATACTTTTGCTTGAGATCATTGAAGGTGCCGTCCGGCCGTTTCTCAAATTTGTCGCCGGCTACATACCCTATATTAGTGTTGCTCATTAAATTTTTAGCTAACTGTTCATCAATACTGACAAGACCAAAACTGTTCTGGAATGCGCCCGGCGCATTAACAGTATACGTCCCGGCAATATACGTCACTTTGCGACCTTCATCTGTCGTAAAGTAATACTGATTACCATCAGATTCTAACTTGCTCCCCGTAATCTTGCCCGCATATGGAGCCACAAGCTCTACACGGCCTTGCGCCGTGTAAACGCTGTTGCCCGCAACCAGTAGCCCCGCGCTTGGTCCGCGGTTAGCGGCAAAAAACTCTTCAAGCGCCTGGATACCATCATGCTTTGATTTGTCATCCATCGTTGATTTAACAATCGCGGTTGTCAATTCGCCCTTTAAAATAGCTCTTTCTTTCTGGGCATCAGCGAACTTCGTATTCAGCGCCGTCATATTATTCGTAAATTCCCTTTGCTCCTGCTCATAAACCTTTCGAAGTCCTTTTAGCGTGTCCGCATCGTTTTGCTTGCTGCGGTTGGCGGCCATTAAATTCTTCGTCTCGTCAAGCATGCTGCGTAACGGATCAAGGCCAAACCCTGTTCGACTAAAGAAGGTGTTAATATCAAAATTGGCGTTATTCAAATTTAAGTCAATTGCCTGCTTCACCGAGACTTGAACCTTTGGCGTATATAATAAATGCTGATCTTGAAGATTGTTCATCGCTGTTAATGCGTTAAGCTCGGCTGTCTTTGCGTCTTCATCTTGTTGGGTGTCTGCTATTTTGCGATTGATCACCTTAAGCAATCCGTTTTCCTGACTAGTGTGGTTATATAGTTGACTGTCAAGATCAACCTCTGTCTTGGAGACGCTCTCTATTGTCGAGAGGCTGTTGCGGACTTTCGTGTACTCGACGATTGCCGCCGGACTTAACGTTCCTGCGGCTACATCCTTATCAATCGCCGCTATCTGCTTGTCAAGACTTGCCCAATAGGCCCCAGCGGCTTTAATAACAGATGGCGTCAAAAGCGGCCATTCGTGGGACATTAGATCATAATTCTTGTAAGTCTGAATACTCGTTGTGTCTTGGCCAATTGCGATCCCTAAAGAAGTTAAATCAAAGCTGCTGGCAATCGGGGTATTGTAGTAACCCTTAATATCGTTGCTCAATTTCTCATGCATGGCCTTGTTGTCACCTAATGACTGCAGCTGTTTCAAATAACCATCCGGTGTCTCGCTTATCAGATCCTGTTTTAATATAGCCGCGATCTGAGCTGCTTGCTCCTGCGTATACCCCAAATCTTTGGTCAAATGTGTATTGAAGGCGGCGCTAAATCCGTTAAATCCTAAAGTCACGCGACCCTCCGAGATGTCCCCGTCTTGCGCTAAGGCAGGGATAAGAATACTTGATTTAAGCCCCTTGGAATCAAATTGATCACTGCTCACCGTCTGCAACGCGCCGGAGATCTGCACGATCATCTTGCCGATCGACATATCGCTGTCTACTTTCGCTGTCTCTTCTTCAACCTGTCCTAATATCCCATAAATCGCTTCTGCCGCAGACTGAAGACCTTTCTGCCCTTTCATCTTCTGCGCATTCAAAAGCAGCTGATACGCATTGTCTAATTTCCCTTGAATTAATGAGCCTTGATAAACCTTAAGAGCCTCGCTATTTGTTTGATCCAGATTCACGATATTATCAATACGATTATTAATGGCCTGTTTGTCCGCATCTTTGATCGCTTCAAATGCCTTTGAGTTAATAGCAGCTTTTAAATCATCCAGTGATCTGCCAGACGCCAGATCGCTTGCGGCTTTGCCAAATACCGGCGAGGCCATCGGCTCTACCTTGTCCATATGCGTCAAAGGCGCATTATCAAAATATTTAGTTGCCCCCTCAGGCGTGATTGCAACTGCGCTCTTCTGATGCTCCTGCATATACTTCTGGAGATTGGTAATGCGCGGCGTATATACCACTATCGCCGGTGTATGATCCTCATAAATACCCAGCTGTACCGGCATCTGACCTTCTACATTATGGGCCGGCTCATTAGTGTGGCTCCAGCTATAATCAGCTGATTTGTACGCAACTGAAGATTTTACCTCTCCCTTATCCGGTAAATCATAAATATGCAATTTAAGAGCTTGCGCTTCACTATATATAGCCTGTGTATAATCCTTAAACGTGATAAAGGCATACATGACTTTATCCGGCTTCGGTATAAATATACCGATATTATCTGTACTATCCTTATCGGGATTTTGGACCACCGGGAATTTGGCAGGAAGTGTGATGGTATTAAAATTGTGCCCACATACCGTCTTTACCGCCGCTATACCATCGCTGACCGGCATACTCAAAACTACACTTGACGTTAATGGCTTGGACTCCGGCTTAACCGTAAAGTTGCTGCTAAATTTGGAAAATTCATACGCATTGCCGTTTTTCTTAAAAACCATCACCGTGCCGGTATCATTGGTTTCATTATTAGATAAAGGTAAGATAGACCATGAATAACGGTTGATGCCGCTCGGCGTATAAATCACCTGCGGGAATACCGGCTGCTCCTGGTTCTCTTGCAAAATATTCCATACCTTATTCGCTTCTAGCTCGTCTCCGCCGGCATCAGCAACTACCTTTCGCACGATGCTTTCTTTTTGGTCTAAAGTAGGAATTGTTAGCATATCTGAACTGCTCTTAACTACCTCAGACTTAATCAACCCCGCCGCAATCACTTCTCCATTGGCCCCCACTTGCGCAATTACTGATCTCGCAAAGGTGCCGCCCCAGACCATCGGCTTGCCCTGAGCATCTTTTACCGGCCCGTAACTGCTGTCTACAGGCACTCCCATCAGACTTTCAGGATTCATCGCTCCATTGACTACTACCGGCTGATTCCTGTATGCAGTATTCGGCAGTTTGTCACCGGCATAAACCTTCAGCACTTCCTTCGTAATCGGATGAATAAGCAACGCATTGTTGTCCTTCCCTGTCAAATCAGGCCAGTTCTTCGCCGCCATCTTCAAATCATACTTGGAGGGTATCGAATAAATAGCCCCCGGCTCAAGCCACAGATCCTTTTGGTTGTTCTTGATCACTTCCTCTTCTTCTGTATTGGCAAATCGATGGCTCATAAATATGGCGGTTTTCCCGTCTTTCCCGTTGCTCGCCATCAGCTTCGTCATATCATATTTGTAGCCAAACACAAATTGCTCTGCCGCAATCGCGCCCGTTGTTCCTTTCTGCACATATGAGCCTTGATCATTGACAAAATAACCTTGTTCTCCACGTTCGATCGTATACTTAATATATGGATTTGTGTTGTTGCTGCCCTGCATTACAAAGGCGCTTTCAACCCTGCCAGGAATATACCCCGACTTCTGCTTGCTGTACGGTACTTGCTTGCTATGGTTACCAAATATCTTCCCTGTAATTGCCTCAATGCCGCTATATAGTTTTTCTATCACAGGAACATGTACTAATTTGCCGTCTCGCCCTGCCTTAAATACAGCCTTGCCATGATCGTCCACTGCTATCGGATTGCCCTTAATTGCATCCAACGCTATTACTGTCTGCTTACCATTCTTTATTACAAACGCCCCTGCTTCACTCATGCGTACATGCTGGGTTACAAAAATATTGTTTATATCAGTGATCGTCTTGACATAATTGATCCCACCCATCACTGCATTGACTCCCTGCGCTTTAAATACCTCTTTTGTATTAAGCAGCGTTTGTGCCATGTTAAGCGGGCCTGCCTGCGAGTTTTGAACTGTTGCATTAACAGACAATGGTCCCCAAAGCTTAACGCTTAACCCGTTGTCAGGAACTGACCCGACGCTAAGTCCTGCGAATACTCCGGATTTGTCCTCATCACTCATGTTGGATGAATTAAGATTGTCTGCATACGCCTGACCAATTGATTGCTGGAGATTGATCCCCATCAGGGCCAGACCGTAACGTACATCATTGTTTTGATCTCTGATTTGCCAGTCGTTAGAATGATCCGCTATTTGGATGTTGATTTCCTTAAGGCTCTTATTCGCGCTATCTATGCCTTCCTTAGCCGCCTGCAGGCTGTTGTTCATTTTATTAAGCTGCTCCTTCAATGGATCGTTACCAGAGCTGTGATTCGCCGGTACCAATGTCGGAGTCGTTTTCGGCACTGAAGGAAGACCTGTCTTAGGTTCTGCTTTAGGATCAGCCTTGGCAGGTACGATGTTTGTGGCCGGAGCTGGAACTTTCGACGGGTTCCAGAGCTGCTGAAGTACATAATAGGCTTGTTTCGGTGCTCCATTGGCATCAATAACTCCAAGGTTCTTTTCTGCCGCGCCGTCTTTCCAGTCTTCACTCTTCCATGTCATCGCATATCCGCCGGAAAGAACCCCTTCATCAATGCCCTTTTGGATATCCTGCCAGAGCATCTTGATGCCCCTTGCCTGTACATCGGCATCTGCGCTGTAATTGACCCCAAATTCAGATAAATACACCGGCTTGACAGAAGCTTTCTGCCACTCTTGACTCAAATTACCAAGCCCTTCTCCCCTATATACGTTAAACCCTGCCGCGCTAATCCCATCCCCGTCTTTGCCCGCAATCGCCTTTAAGCCGCCCTGTTCTACTCCCTCGGCTGTCGTTATCGGATGATTCATATCAATTGCCCGCACTTCATGTACTGTGTCTTTTAGAATCTCCTTCCAGCTCTTACCGCTATCCTTGAACCATTCAGGATGATAGTTATATTCGTTACCAATTTCCCACATTAGAATCGCGGGATTGTTCTTGTTTTGATCAATGTACTGTTTATAACTGCCGCTGCTGATATCGATCTTTTCATCAGCCGGAACATTGCGGTCATCAAAATTCGGGATTCCCACTGTCACGGTCATGCCATTGCGGCTTAAAGCATCAAGAAGATCTTTGCTCGGAGGATAATACATGCGGATACTGTTAACTCCCATCTCCTTCATCTGACGTAAGGTGTTTTCCCCTCCGATGTAATCAAGCGTATAGCGGACATCCCGGCGGCCTTCTCCGGTATGTGCGGTTGATAGAGTAATGCCATGGATAATGTATGGTTTGCCTTCACGTAAAATGTGCCTGTCACTGACTGTCACCGGGCTGAAGGTAAGCGGGCTTGTCGATTGAATCGTGTTTTCCGGCTTGGCTGTATCACACAGGGTAACAATATTAGTGTTCCCTAAAGCCTGGCGGACATTGTTCAAAATGGTCTGATAATTCGCTTGATAATCAGGACTTGTGACGTCTTTGCTGTTGACCCACAATACCAGCGGATGCTGGGCTGTTGCGATGTCAATAGCCTGTTTAACGTCCGCAGGAACATCCTCCGCAACTACAGGACTCCAATTCTGGAGCGTTGCCTTGAAATATTTGCCGTCTTCGGTCTTGCCGAATATCGCAGTTGTTTGCCCTTCTGTTGCTGTGAAGGCTTTGACGAGATTTGCGACCTTGGTCACTGCAGGGGCAGGTGTTGTTGAAGCAGTTGCCACCTGTTTATCAGTGGTAGGCTGAGTAACGTTTGTTGTTGTGACTGCCGGTACAGTTGCTTGTGGCGCAACAGTCTGATTAGCCGGTACTGCCATTGTTGCTGAAATCATGACAGGGGCCGGCGTCATTTGCGCTTGGGCAGGTGCGGCAACTAAAGGTATGATGCTAACCGCCATGATAACAAATATAGCGGTAAATGTAAGGATCCTCTTTGTCATTCTTGAGAAGGAGGCAACACGATTTACACCGTTATTTCCTGCCTCGCTTCGGGCGAGCGGAACAACTGCGGCTTCGGCAGTGCTTGTTTGGACAAACACTTCTTGCGCCTTCGAGTTATCACTTGCTTTTCGGACTCCGAGAACCTTCCGAATCGCTGCGATTATCTGCAGACGCAATCCTGAAACCTTGGTAAATCTATCCTTATTGCTATATATTTGAGCGGTTACGTCGCCACCCTTTACAACATCATTGTGCCGGGTTCTCACACTTCCTGAACCTCGCACACCTTGGGCGCTTATGCCTTCTATGGTTCCTTCTGCAACTGAACCAATTCGGCTAGATTCGCTATATTCAATGCTATTGCGGCCATTCCCGAATGTTCTCGTGGATCCAGCCACAACTGTACTATCTTTATGCGTACCTATTGTTACGGTACGAGAACGGGTATTTCTGTGCTGAGTTCTCACACTTCCTGAACCTCGCACACCTTTGGCGCTTACACTTTCTATGGTTTCTGCTGTATTAGTGGACGCACTTCTCACACCTCTTACAGCTTCGCCATTCCAGCTAGATTCGCTAACTTCAACAACTGTACTTCTAACTTCATCCGTACCAGCTTCGGTACGAGAACGGGTATTGCTTTCTTCTGCACTTCTTCCAACTATGCTTCTTACTGCTTCGCTTATAGCACCCGCGTTCACCACGAAGGTGGTAATACCATTACTTGAACTACCAACTGCATTACTACCAACTTCAGTGTTGCTTGCTACTATTACATTACCGCTTACTGTATTACTACCTACTACCTTACTGTCTACTGCATTGCTGTCTTCTACTGTGCTTCTACTACCTTTATTTCTTACTATTGAACTGATGACTTCAACACTACCTACTTCTTCGGCGGACAGAGCTCGCGCTAAGCCACCTTCCTGCATTCCAACAAAAACGGTACTATTTGCTACAACTTCTTTATTACCAACAGTTTTACTATTTTCCTCTCTTCCTTCATTTCCTCTGTATGCTCGCTTGAGGAAAGCGAGTACAGAGAAAGTACGGCCGCCGTCACCGCGACTCGCTTGAAGTTCTTCAATCGGCGGTCCGGTTTGTCTTCCTCTTTCAAAATTAGAACCATCTTTACCTAAACCTTCATTACCTGAAAATGTCTGTTCAAATGCAAAAGTATCCGGAGAAGGAGCCGGTGAAACGTATGCCGATGGAGCTGTCTTGCCGGTTGAGCCGCCGCCAGGAGGCGGGGTCTTATCAGGCTCCCCATTTGGCGCGGTTGGCATAAATGGTGCCGGCGGCACAGTAACAGGCTGACGGCCCTGACCCGGACTCCATGGCGGACCGTTCTTCTTAGACGGCACTTGTGCCCCTTCAGGAACAATAGCTGGCTGTTTATTCGCAGTGAACCAAGTTATAAAGTTATGGTATCTCTCAATGATCTGTTGAACAAAGCCGTATTTAATAACCTCTTGGGCTTTTTGAGCTAATTGGTGGATAAATTCTGCGGGGATCCCTAATCTTAGATAATATAGTTCAACTTCTACCACTTCGTGGATGAACATTCTGGCTAATAATTGCGGACTTATTATGTTTTCATCCGCGGCAAATATATAAATGTTATTGCCTATAATAGTCGCGTTAGGCGGTGAATGGTTGTAGGTCTGAATATAGATTACTTCTTTGCCCACCATAAGTTGACTGACCCTGAATTTGCCGACATTTTGAACATACACAACCCTGTCACCAATGATTTCAATGGCCTGTTGGACCTTTGTGGGGGCAAATTTTACAGCCTTTTGAGACGATTCCAGGACTTCCTTCAACTTAGACTGCTCTTCGTCTGTCAATTGACCGCGGTAAGCAACGACATTTTCCTCCTCTGAAGCACTCTTGCCTTCCAGAGATTTAAAATAATTCATTACGCTTCTAATTTCTTTCCTTGACGGGTTGCCTCTTTTATACGGCTCAACTGTACAAATAGCAATCTCCGCCCCCTCTTGGGTCAAAGTCCTCCCATTTCTCGCAAAGTTCCGGGCAAGCAGGCTAATTTCTGAGTAGGCTTCACCATTCTCATTATCTTCCATATTTGAAGAACGCGCTAATTCGTCTTTGACAGCCATTGCCAAACGTGCGGCCTTTTCTTTAGCCGATAAATTATTGTCCCCGACAGAGGAGCTTAAAAGGACTCTTAACATCTCTGGTTTATCCACAACCTCCGGGTGAACAAAAAGGATGATTTTCTCAGCATGCTCATCCAATATCCACGGCTCTTCATCTGTATCAAAAGTAACGGCAATCCCTGCAAGTTTAGAAAGCCAGGCCGCCTTGTTCCCTACTTGCTTGACGGCATCAGTCAAAGCCTTGACATCCTGGTCTTTCCAATCTTCTTGTGTCCAGAGAGGAATTTGTGTTTTGGCCCCCTTGAGCGTCACAAGAAGCTTTGTCCTGACTTTAGAACTTTCAAAGTCATTTTCAAGCTGGATCGTGTTATATCTGATTAAAATCGCATTAACGTCTGTTTTTATCTTCTTATTCCTGGCCAGCTGAACAAACTTGAGCGCTTTCTCAGCAAAAGCCTTCTTTGCCCCGTCAGACCTAAAGTTGTAAAATCTTTGTGCAATTTCAATTAAATCCTTCTGCTCTCCGCTAAGCAGTTTAGTATTTGTCGCGTCAATAAATCCGCTCACAAGACTATGCATCAATTTTGCGACAACTTCAGGCAAATTGTTATCAACAATGTTCTTGCTGCCTGTGATTTTGATATCTTTTAACACCAGGGCCATTTTTCCCGTCGTTGGATCTTTTTCCAAATCATAACTTGCAACTAACCGGGTGTTTTCCATTAGTTCAGCCAACGGATGGACAATTTTTCCACTTTCAAGGCTTTCGGAAATCGGTACAAATTTCCCCTCTTCGTTGCTAAAAAGGTTTTTAATGTCGGAACTGTCCTCCCCGTTAAGAACAGCTGTCAGCGTTTGACCGTTTTCAGCGGCAAGCAAATCATCCAGGACTAAATCTCCATTTTCCCAAGGACGATCTAAGGTCAAGTCACCAATATTAGTGATCTTCCCGTCTTCTGTAAATATGAGCCTCTTTGAATCTTCTTTCGGAGGGAATTTATTTAATATAGCCCTTCTTAGCTGTTTGCCTTGGTCTGTCGCTAAAAGCTCTATTAATTGCTTTTCAGTAAGGTTATTAATTAAAGTGCCGCCATGGCTATCTTCAATGGTTGTAATAAGAGCCCTGGTTTCATCATCAAAACTGCCGGTTATATAATCCACATTTAATAATTGGTACGGCTTTATCAAAAGAGGATTCAAATTGATCTTTTTGCCCGTCTGGTGGAAAATTTTTGCGTCTTGAGCATCCGCTTTATAAACAAGGACCATAGGCACGGGAATCCCGTTTATGACCAATGGCTCTGTTTCCATTTCCGCCGTTTTATCGTCAACAAAATTGGCACGTTTTATGCCGTCTTTGCCTGTATCGATTAATATAGCAGCGGGCTTATCCGGATTGTTCCCATACGTTCCTTCTTTAATATATTCTGCGTGGAGATCTTCGGCTGTCTTTGTTTTATCAAATTCATATATCTTCGCTTCTTTGCCCAAATAAACCTCTCCCGGCTTAAGGGTGATTTTACTGCCCTTAATCAAGAGTTCCTGGTCCGTATCAGTATGGTTGGCGGCAAGCTTAGGCTCCCTGGATACATCTTGATAGACACGCATCACATGTAAGCCATTGTTATCTGTACGGGCATCGGAAACAAGCACCATCTCAGGGTCCAATCCGTCAACGTATTTCGGCACATCAGAACGGCGGGTATTGATTGAAATTGCATCGACTAAATCTCTCAATGTTTTGGCTTTATTAAAAGACTTGCCTTCGGGTAGAATTTTCGAAAAACTATCCCCCAATTTTTTCACCATCTCTACCTTATATTGCTCCCAATCCCCTGTTAATTTGACTTCCACCGGAGCCTCTGCTGTACCTTGCATCGGGCCGGCCTCTTGTACCCAGCCATTTTCAGTCAATGTGCTGACTACTGTTTCCCAATTGAGTCCGACTCTTTCTGCTTCACGCTGTGTAACAATCACACTTTCCGGCGCGAACCTGAACGTAAATGCGCTCTTTGAAATTTCTTGAGGATAAAGGGCGTTTAATATCGCCCGTTTTAGTTGTATCCCTAAAGCCGTTCTTGCTAACTCTCTTAATTGGTCGTCGTTTAAGTCACCAATCGTGGTGACATTATATTCATTTTGAACTTCTCCGATAAGGCCCCTGATCTCATCACTCAGGCCGTTAGAATCAATGACATTACGCCATAACTGATATGGTTCTATGCTTTGGTTCAGCCAGTCTATACCGGATTCAGGAGAGTCAGTGTCAATCTCCGGCTTAGCCACAGTATCCGGCAAATCTTGAATAATGCCTGTAATCACCTTTTTGATTCTATCTGAATCATTACCAAATTCGTTCATACGGAATTTCAACGAATCAATTTCGCCCTGGATTATTTCATCAGACATTTTCTTGCCCTTTGAAACTTTTTGCGGATAAAGGGCATTTAATATTGCTCTTTTCAGCTGAATCCCAAGGACCGTCTTTGCCAATTCCCCTAATTGATCGTCGTTTAACTCGCCAAAGGTGTCTACGTTATAGCTTTTTTGAATTTCTCCGACAAGGGCTTTGATCTCGTCGTTCAGGCCGATGGTGTCACTCAAGTGACCTAATAATTTATATGGTTCTATGCTTTGGTTCAGCCAGTCTATTCTTGATTCAAGAGACGCCGTACCAACCTCCGGCCTAGCCACAGAATCCGGCAAATCCAGGATGATGTCTACGATTACATCTTTAATTTTGTCCGTATCATTGTTAAATTCATCCGCACGGAATTTCCAATAATCAAATTCACCTTCCGCGGCGATGATCTTCTGCATCAATTTACTCTTAGGATTGTAATATTTGTGCATTACATCAACTGTAATATCAATGAGGGATTGCAATTCCTTCTCTGTTTCAATATACCCGCCCTCAAAATTCTGATTGGCGCGGACACTCATCTCCAGTTCCATTTCCTGAATTTTATTTAGCACATCCTCTTTGGCTTCTTCAGGCATCCACGGATCACTTATAATGGAATCACCAAAACGGCTCACGAAATGATGAAGCATCCTTGCCTCAAGCTGGAAGAACTCCTGCTCATTACTGCGCCTGGAATTAGATTGCGCTTCCTTAATGAAATCCGGAATAAACAACTCCGGCTTATTAATATCCCCCGGATCCTTCCGGTCGACATAATTCATCACGGCAATATGACGAGTAATTTCACCCTGGTAGTCTATATCCGGTTTCAACCCTTTGGGGCCTGGAACAGCCGTCGTCACGCCGCGGGAACGCTGCAGGCCCTGGTCGATATCTTCAAATGTAGTACGGCGATCGGTCAAAAGGAACATCTGATCTTTCGCCTTCGTCAGGAGGGAGATCCCGCGTGAAGACCCCAGCGGTAAAAGTATCAGGAAATCCTTCCTTTCCGACAAAATAAGCTGATCGACCCCCTCTTTCGTTATTGGCGTAATATTGCCTTGCGGATCATAAATAACCCAATCCCCTTCCCCTTCGCTTTCATGATACACCACAGATTTTTGATGCTCAGGCGCCTTTGCTACCTCACGGGCCACGTCCAGGACCATCTTAGCATATGTTCCTCCTATGGGGACATCCCCGTCTTTCAACAATCCAAGAATAATCGCCCTGCCACCTTTGTTATCTATGGTGCCTGTCTTCTTTAGTTCGTTCTCTAATCCTTTCTCTGTCTTTTCCAAGAATCCTTGAATCTTTTCTCTTAATTGCTCACGGTATTGTTCTGTTATGTCTTTTCCTTCTGGTTGAATCTTATCAAGAAAATCATAATTATCTTTTTCAATCGGAGCCGTAAAATCATGCGCCGTCTCCAATGTATCCACTGCTTCGGGATTCAGGGTTTTTATGCCGAGCTCCGTAAGGGCAATTTTCATTACATTGCTGCTTACAGTTCCCGACGCCCAAATAACCTGCCCGCCAATGTCTGTCATCCTTTTATCAATATCAAACGCATCAACGAATGTTGCATTCTTGGCCGGCCCGGGCTGCCCATTAGGGATCTCTTCCCCGCTCACTATCGAGGCCGCCTTAAGATTTGCCGCGCGCTGGAAAGGATCAGAGACAACGACATTATTGGCCCCAATCCCCATCCTGTTTACCAGATACGTCATATTCTTCCTTAATACCACTGCCAGTGCCCCGGTGCGTAAATCGGCCAGTGCCTTAATAAGAGCACGCGCGGCCGCGACTCTCTTATCACCACGATCTCCTTCTCTACCGCGCAATTCTGCAATACTTGATGCATGGTATTTATCCAGGAAATCCTTTTGGGCCTCCTCTATAACATTGGCCACTTCAACGACATTTCCCTCTTCAGCTAATTTGGTGGCTCTCACCATGTACGGTTTAAAGATATCGCCGACTTCTTCCACCAGCTCACGAGCCTCCCGATCAACATTTGTTTCCTCAGGCTGTTCATTGGAAATTTGCATTCCTATGGAGTCCTTATATTCACCGCGGTATAAAATATTCTCTTTTTTGAAAATCTCTTCAGCAATCTTTTTGGCTGTTTCATCCTCTCTCCCAGCCAAGCCAATGATATGTTCAAGGTCCTTCACAGTTATGAGAATGACTTTGTTCGTTTGAATAGTCTCAAGGATCTGTGCCAGTTGCAAAGATTTTGGTTGTTGCTCCTCAGGAACTCCCTGCACTATTGTTCCGACAGTTTCCTCAACCTTTCCAACGGTAATTTCCTTGTCTTCGATCTCCTGAGCAACCTTCTTAGCGAGTAGTGTATCTTTTCTTTTGATCTTATCAAGCACCCCCACGATATCGTCAAAATTTTCTTTCAGGTGACCGGGACCGGGTTCAATAGAAATGATCTTTCCCTTCATTCCCTTCGTTAACGCCATCGCAATAACACCATACGTACTTTTCCCTCCACCCATTGAAGTCTGATAGAGGAAGCTCTCCCCTTTTTCGATCGCATCGGCAATTTTCGGGAATAATTCACGGTATTCTTTCTGGGGCTTCTTTTCTTTCACTTCTTCACCCTCATTTGAGGCGCCCTGAAGACGTTTAAGGGGATTATCTGTCTCCGATTCCTCTATCATCGCTTGATCACTGACAGAGCCTGCGCTGGCGGGTGCCATGGCCTGCGGATATCTTTCATCTGTCCTCGCAAGCGGCCCTTCAGGAACATCAGGCAATGTGCCTGCAACTTCACCGGCGGGAACATCTGTCCTGACTGTTCTATCGACAGCAGGAATGTTTTCCTGTGCAAAACGGGTAGGACTGCCGCCGGCACCGGCCGCCATGGCCAAATCCAAACTAATAACAACAGGAATGGGAACGTTGGGCTGAATGCCGACAGGCGCCGATGGAATATTTCCCTCTTCAGTGTCATTGCGAGGAGCGTTTTCCGGCGACGAAGCAATCTTTGAAGAAGCCTTACCTGCCGCTTCCTGCATGATGGCATCTGCCTCTTTATCGCCATACATTGCGATCAACATTGTTTTTATAATGCCCATACGGCGGGCCACTTCTTTATCATCGGCATCAGGGAATTGGATATTTTTGAGGATGTTAATAACGCCCTGACGCAGCTGTTCCTTAGCTTCTTGTATCTTAGCGCTTCCCAAAGCCGCTTCGATCTTCTCACCGCCGCTATTGACCGCGTCTGTATCAATGTCCACAAATTCGCCTTCTTTGACGCCCATAACTTCTCTAATACTATCGTCAGTATTGCCTCTCAGACTAAATGAGCGGCCCAGGAAGACAAAATGAATAAATTGCTCAGCCCCGTCCTTCGCTAATTTCTTTATATGCCAATCGACTTGCGCCACATCATCCGCGTCCTTACCTGCTGTCATTGAGGCATTTCTTTCAACAACAACCTGTGACGAAGCTTTTACAGAGGAACCAACATTGTTATCAGGAGGAATAATTCCATTAAGTACGAGTGAGGGCATTGAAATCTTTGAATTGTTACGAACTTCTGAAGCGGCTACAAGGAGGGCAAAATCAGTATAGTTATTTAAAACATATCCGCGTATTATATCCCCTCTGGCTAAATGATTGCCGCCTTTAGCTAAAATCATAAACGCATCCAAATTATCCGCGGCCGTCTCCCTTAAAAGGCCGTCAACAGCCGGCGGAATACTTATTTCCCTGCCTATAAGAGATTTATAAATATCATGCAAATCCCCTGATGGAGATACCGACCCAGCAGAAGGACGTGTCATTCTGGTCTGAGGCTTTGTCATTCTGTTCTGAGCCTTTGTCATTCCGGTCTGCGACTTTGTCATTGCGGCAAAAGCCGGAACCTTCAACGAAGCAGGGCGGACCGAAACAGGAGCCTTCACGGCTGGTGCGGGATTTACCGTTTCTTCGCTAACTTCTTGGCTTGCCTCTGGTTTGGATACTTCAACTTGGGCTCCCATAATATCAGCAACCATCTTATCAGACTGTTGAACAATTTCTTCCGCAGGTATGTAATCTCCCGTTACCTCTCCTGTTTCACTCGTTAAAGCCACTTGTATTAACTGTTCAAGGTCACGCTGGCGATCTTTGCTCTGGAGCAATTCATCAGCGACGCCTTGTTTCCCAAAGTAAGCAATTATCTTCTCAGGAGATGTCAAGTCTGCCTTGACAAAAACCTCCCGGATCATATCTCTCACCAAACGCATATTAGCCCTGTCATCATCATCCGGAGGAATATCATTACGGGCCTTGGCCACAAATAAGTCATATCCATTGATATTACGATAAAGATCCAACGGAATCATCGCCCTGTCGCCTTTATAATGCGTAAGCTGGAATTTAAGATCGACGGGCTCTTGCACATCCAACGAAGTATGGCTTACCCTAGCCGCAGACATATGGGTTGAAGATCCGACATCATTTGCTGCACGGCCGGCCATCTGTCTTGCCCATTGGAGTGTTGCACTCTCTGCGGGTATTGCGCTCATGGCACGATCGAGCCTGTTGTTCCTATCTCTCATCTTCTTTTCATTAGACAATATTTTCTTCCCACTCAACGCTAATGCTAATAATGCAACCATGCCTAAGGGAGAACGTGGACTGTGCATAGGCTCCTGTCTCTGGGCCGTTTTGTTTTGACTTCTCTTGATCGCAGCTTCTATTCGACTCACTGAAAGGTGCCTTCCTGACTCCATTTGAGCCATAGGCACGTACATATCCATTAAAGGTATATCCTTAAGCTCTGTATTTATCCCTTTAGGAATCTTCACCCCCTGAAGCCTCAGTCTCCCCGCTATAAATTTCGCTTCAGCTAACTGGCCCGGCAAATCAGCCGTATAATGGCTTGTATATTCTATGAGTGTTTGATGGGGATTCTCTTTAAAATGTTTTTCAAGATTGCGCATTCCTGCAAGAATCCCGTCATCAAGTTTACCAAAAATAGAAATCCCGTTGGAATTATTCCCAATCTGGCCTTCCCAAGTGCCGCCTTCGTGTTCTTTGATAATTTTATAAATTGCTTCTTTAAATTGATTGAACTGGCTGTCTAATTGAAAATCTTCTACTCGTTTAATCTGTTTGAATTTATCTTTGATTCCATCTTTCTTGGTGATATATCCATTCTTTTGTAAATTCTCAAATAATGAGTTCAATGTCTTCTTATTCATGGGAAGCCCCCAAAAATCGCTTCTTCTAACAAGGTCATATCTCCCTTTGACATTAAGGGGATTGTTATATTGACGCTTAACTATTCGTGTGGGCTGATGCTTCACGACAACGGCCGGTGGTCGCGCCAACCACCATCCAGCCCCAACAACAGCCAGCCCTAAAAGAGCCATACTTTTTGTCCTGTTGCTTTTGCGGGACGCCATGGCAGAGTCACTTGCAAGCGCGTTAACCCAATTCCCAAAATCTTTGAGCCCAAAACCTGTTAAGGCATCGCCCAGTACGGTAGCGGACGAAGGAGGGACTGTCTCTTCCTTAATAATAGACCTCATCACGCCATTATCCCCTAAAATAACATAAGTATCATCGCCCTTGGAATCCAGCACTCTTCCTGTCGGTTCTATCGTATATTGTTCTCCATTAAAGCTGAACCGCACTTCCACAGCTTCAATTTTGCCCAAGCTATCAACCTTAAAGGTCCGGGTTGCCGCAATAGTCTCTCCTGTATTGTTATTCCTCAAGGATTCCGGAATCTCAACCGTGAACTGCCCGCCCTGATCAATAGCATGAATACCGTCTGCTAAATGAATCGCAACAGGCTTCTCCCCGCGATAGATGAAAGGAAGGTTTCCTTTATTTTCATACCTGTCACCTTTCAACACTTGAAAATCCCCAATCTTCTGATTCCTAGGAAATACCAAGATACTCTCTTGTTTGCCGGTTGCAGGGTTCATCCTGAAAGCCTGCTGCATAGGGGCCTTGACGGGCGCCTGACCCTTGATAGCAAACTCCAGCGAAACTTCTTTTTCTCTAAAATTACGCACTTCATCTGCAAGCTCTGCCTGCTGTTCTTTTGCCTTCTCTGCCAGCTCTGCCAGATCACTCTGTGGAACTCCTGCTTGTACGGAATCGGAGTGTGTCAGATTACCCAGCCTTTCCCGAATAACACTGCTAAATTCTTGCGGAGTAATATTCTCTACAATCTCAGGGGCATTCTCCTCACTCGTGCCATTTTCAATGGGACGACGGGAGCTAGTGCCATTAAAGTTCATTTGATCCAAAATATCTTTTGACCCAATTACAGTATAAGTTTCATCTTCTAAGGCCCCCATATCATTGACTTTTCCATGTAATTCGACCTTTTGAAGACCAAATGGAACAAAATGCCGGCTTATATCAAGCATATAACTTTTATCTTCCGGATGAATATACGACCAAATCCCTTCTTTATAAACGGCCCATGGATTTCCTGCGGAATCGCGCACCAAGCCTGTCTGGGGATTTAAAATACAATTCTGGCCGCTGAATCTAAATTTCACCTGCTGTTCAATTTTACCTTCAGCATTAACTGTATTTATCTGCGTTGCGCTGACAAAATGTTCTTTCCCATCCCTGTCTTTGTATGATAAAAACTTCGGTATTTTCTCTATGAAGCGGCCTTCTTTATCAAAAGCATGTATGGCATCTGATAAATGAAGAGCTTGGGGAATCCCTTCACGAGAGATAAGGGCATATGTCCCTTTGTTTTCATACCAGTCACCTTTCTGCACTTGAAAATCCCCATCCCTTATATTTGGTGTTTCAGAAAATATTAAGTGACTAAAAGTTAAAGGTTGTCCTTTTTTTGCAAGATCCAAGCTGTAGACTTCTTGCATAGGAGCCTCTTTGCCATCGTCATCCAAGACCAGTGATTTCTTAACGCCAATCCTTACTTGAGGAAGCTCTCCTCGTTTTTGATAAACAATCTCGTGTATCCCATCAAGTAAATGGATGGCAATAGGCCTCTTCCCATCACGATAGATAAGAGCATAACTACCCTTTGCTTCATACCTAGTCCCTGCAAATGCATTAATGCGGTCATCTTTTTGGTCCTCAGAAAATATTAAGCTGACAGATGCAATTGTTCCTTTTTCCAGATCCAGCCTACAAACTTTCTGCATGTTTGCATTGACGGTTTGGCCATTGACTTTTAATTTAAAATTAAATCTATCTATTGCATGAGGGGTCCCATCCTTATAAACAATGGGTATCTTTTTCCCATCAATACGAACAGCTATTGGCTGTGCGCCTTCTGTTTTAGCGCTCTTGCCTTTTTCATAGATGAGAGTTTCTTGAAAATCTTCGATTTGCTTATTTTTAAAGCCCTGACTTGAAAAGAGTCTCCATTGCTGTGTTTCAGGCTCACGGAAAAATTCCGCTTTAGGTTCTACTATAAGATCGTCTTTAACTCCTTCCATTAAATAGTCGCCATTCTCTTCCAGCTCACTTTCCGGCCTTACCGCAATGATATCTCCGGCTTTGATCAAGTCATGATCGGCCTTGGTAACCCTACGATACTCCGGTACAAATGTGCCATCCTTTCTGATTGTCCCGACAGTAAAGCCGGTAATTCTTACAGGATTCTCCTGTTCATCAAAAGCTGTTTCAACAAAAGGCACCTCAAATTTCTTCTGCAATGTTAGGGCAAAGTCAGCAAGAGGAACATTTTTCCCGTTAAACCGGTCTAGCCATCCCTGTTCTAATTCCAAAACCTGATTTTGTACCTTAACCAACCCTTCGGCGCCGCCAAATGCCTCCTTAATTTTATTGAAATTCTCTTCATCGTCCATAATAGAATCTATGGAGCGCATATACCCGAAAAATTCACGGATAAGCAGGTCTGCATCATAGGCCGGATCATAGTGGCCCGCATTAAGATGCTCATAAAATGCGATCTTCTGCGGCTCCGTCAACTGTTCAAAGAAAGCACGGGCCTCCCGGCTGTTACGCGAATCTGACCAATATAATGCATGGTTAAATTCATGGAAACCGCTAATACGGCGATTGGAGTCATCCATGGCATTAGCTATCAGTACCGTTTTCTTTCCAGTATCGGTCAACTCATAATATTTATTGCCGGTTTCATTGCCGGATTCCTTAATCAGGCCTTGCAGGATCAGGGCTTGAACCGTGTACACCATCACCGGTGGCATGGATTTTAATCCTTCCGGAGCGGCATTCAAAACGTCCACGATATTTTTAAGTTTTAAGTTATGGGCACGCGTATTAAAACCTGCCAGGGCAAGTTCCCACTCGTCCAAGTGTTTACCTCTGGCTCCCTTGTATTCTGCAGAAGCTGTAGCCACATTAAATCCTTCCAATAAATATTGGGCGATCGCAGATACATAAACAATTGATCTTCCCTGATTTCTTCCTTTGCCTCGAAACATTGTAATTTGAATAGGCTCTTGTGGATGATCCTCTAATAAGCTCTCACGCACGTCCCTACCACGACCTTTAGGACTATCCCCAAATCTTATTTCAATTTCTCCTCTTTGGGCTTTCTCCACTAATTCCTGGACTGACTTATTTAATTTACGAATATCCTTTTCTTTAGACTTTGTATAATCTTCTATTTTTGAAATACTGTCCTCAATGCGTGCTAGATTATCACTGGAACCGATACTAAATGTATACTCACCTTCTTTATTAATGCTTAAAGACCTTTGGCTGAGCTTATTAGTGAAGATGGTTTCCTGGCCATTTTGCCGGGCTGTACCTGAAAAAATATCTGCCAAAAGACGCAAGATTTCCGCTTCAGAAATATTGCTTTTATGATAAATTTTACCGGCCTGTGCTTTTAATTGCGTAATTATCACCGGCTCTTCTCGGGATGCCCCCACTCCCCAGGCATAAACATCTTCTAATAATTGCCGGGCTTGTTCCTTACCAGCATGATTCTGGGCCAGAGAAAGCATCGCCCCTGCCAGCGCCACATTCTTTTCCTGAAGATCGCGATTCGCTTGAACAATCTCCATCAAAACCTCTTTATCTATTACTCTTTTGGCCTTTTTAATTCTATCCGCCGTTGCTTTATCAACTACCAAATCAACCTTTCCAGGGGTTGATTCCCCTGCACGTTTAAATGCCACCGTCACGATCCAACCT
Source organism: Candidatus Omnitrophota bacterium (assembly GCA_015233675.1). GTDB lineage: Bacteria > Omnitrophota > Gorgyraeia > Zapsychrales > Fredricksoniimonadaceae > JABDGZ01. Next base: position 55,468 of record JADFXH010000005.1, on the reverse strand, counting down.
TGATCACTGACATGTTTGCGTTTATTCTCCTTGTCAAACGAATACGGTTTGATTTTAATGCTCTGCAATGGCAACTCTCCCTGAATATGCTTTAATAATTCGTTATAATTAAATAAATCTTCCAGGCCGATACTCTCACCGCGGCTTAAGGTAGTCAGCATATCTGCAAGCGCCTTATCAGCTTCTTTGTTTTGCCCTGTTTTCAATAATCTCTTGAAATTATCCCATTTTTCAGGGGCCTCATCGAAGGCATGGGTGACTAACTCTTCCACCGCGCGGTTATAGTGATAAACCCCCTGATTGGCCCGACTAAAGAGGGTCGTGATATGACTGTTCGAAAAACGAATTTGTCCGCCGGCCATTTTTGCTATCCCATGATCTGCATAAAAACGGCTCATAAGGTGAACAAATTCATGCGTTGTGATACCGATTTCATCTGTAGGTAAGGTCGTGAAGATGTCTTTGAACGTACTAACCCCAAAAGAAATACTGGTATTGTCAGTAAGAGCCGCGGTTCGTTCTTTTTCAACCTTGGGATCAAGATAAATCTTGATCTTGCTTACCAATTTACCATTCTGCCCTCCCCGTTTATTCCGCTCTGTGATGAACGCCTCAAGTTGAACGCGTAAAAACTTACTGGCAAGTCTTGTGGTATCACTAAATATATTTCTTATATCCGCATCGCTAAATCTTGAAGAATTACTTATAAGAGCTATCAACTGCATGTCCTCATTGTACTGCATGTTCCTTTTATACATGTCACCATTGGTATTAAACTCTATCTTCCTTGCTCCGTCCTTTTCCACCTCACGAAAATCCCAATCCTTGCCGTCTTCTACGCTCGTTGCATGGCCTTCTCTCAGCCCTGACGCCGCAAGAATTTCTTTCTTGCCATCGATGATAAGGCCGAAATCTCTTGTTGAATCTGCCTTGCCTTCTTTCCGTACCTCCTTGGAGCCTTGTTCAATCTTTTGCCAGCCACTATTAATTTGTCTAATTCTCGCTGTTACCTCTTTAAACTGCCCTTCAGAAAGATTTATGCCCGTTGTTCGCAGATTTTCTTTTTCTGCATCCAAAGAACTTCGTTTTAAAGCCAACTCATCTTCTAATTCTTTTATTTTGGCGGTTGACTCTGGATTTGCCTCGCTACTCTCTTTCTGTTTCTCTGTCATTAGCCTTATTTTTTCTTTAATCTCATTTATCTTCGCACGTAAATCTGCTATATCTTTCCCTAAATGATCTGCAAGACCTAACTCAGTGGCCCATTTCATATCTTCGGGGTCAAGAATTTTCAACGTAGCCCCGCCATCTGCCCCCACAGATATATAATGGGCATCAATATACTTTCCCACCATCGGGCCTTCCATTTTCTCACGCACCTCGCCGGTTTCAGCGTGCATCAAGTATCCGTCCTTCAATCCCATGGCTTCTAATCCTTTGTCCCTGCTATGCAGGACACGCCATTGATTGTTATATTCACCGGTTTGAGGGTCGATGCCATGTTGAGTGGTAGCTAACACATCAATCATACGTCCGTCGTGCATTTTTAATTTTATATTCTCCTTGGCTTCATAATTACGACGGGTATCTGCTTCATAAAGCATATTTTCGTGACCAATGTTCTTGATTTTTCCGGTGTGAGCATCGCGGAATAGCATCAAACGGCCTTTGGGACTTTCCTGGAATTCCACTTTGTCATTATGGGTGATCGTTCCGGTAGGCGTTACGATCGGCAATTGGTTTAAAATAACGGCTTCTATGGGTTTGATCTCCTTAAGTTTATCCGTTAATTCAAATGTGATCTCAAGCATCACCTGATGATGACTGAAATCACTCACCGTGGCTTCCCAATTCTTGCGAACTTTAACCAATATTCTTCCCTCTTTGTCCCGGGCTTCCTGATCGATCTTAAACAATTGCCCCTCAAACCACAGCTCTCGAATCGCCTCTTGGCCTTTGGCTCCCCTCTTCTTAACCAGGCGATACTTGCCCAAATCATCCGAGTATTCCCTGCTGAACGTTAAACCTTTTTTCTCCGGATCCATAAATATTCCAGAAACAAATCTGGGCTGAGAACTATTACCTGTAGATGTATCAATCTCATATTTTGACTTTATTGTCCTGACAACAGGCTTACCATTCACAACTTCAACCAATTCTTCCATGACTTCTACGGTCCTACGGTTCTTTTGAGTAAGGCTTCCTTGAGTAAGAGTCCCTGCCTTCGATTTGCCGGGCTTAGATGTGGCCGTATCACCAACAAAATACTCCGGTGTATACCCCTGCTGGGTATAAACCCCGCTAGGATTATAGCCATTTAAATCCGATTTTGGTTTAAACCCCCTGATCATCACTCCCTTTTGATTAATAGTGGAAAAAGAGACGGCTGACTGATCTTTTAAATATTTATCGTACTCTCTATTCTCAAAAATTGCCCCGCTTTCAAGGTCCCAAGTCTCACCTTTGCCAAGCTGTGATCCAGTTGAATCAATCACAGCTCTTATCTTGCCAATACTTCTTACAGCAACAAGTTTTATCCCGTGATCAAGGTCTTCAGTCCTACCTGTTGATTTAAATATTCCGTAAGCCCCGTGAAACCCGGATAAAACAGCAAAATCCTTGCCCGTTCTGGCCATTTCACGTGTGGCCATTTCCGCGAGTTGACTACTGGTGAAGTCCTTGTAAAATCGGTCGATCATCTCCTGACTTCCACTTCTATTGACCCTCATGGTATTATAGACACCCTGTATATAACTGTCCCGGGATCTGGAAAACATCATCATCTGCATAAAATTCTTAACATCATGGTTGCCCTGTCCGCTGATCCCGTTATGGAACTTTTCCAAAATGTCTTGAAGTGCTTTAGAAAGAACCTCATCTTTCGAACCTTTTATGTCCTTTTCAACTTTTCTCGGATTGATCCTATAACGGTTCTCTGCCTCCTCTTCTCCTCCTTTAACCCTGACAAAATAACCTTTTTTGACCAACTCCTTCATGCTAAGACCTGTGGTTCCGAAAACTTTAATTACATCTTCCTCTGAAAAGGTCCCATCATTTCTAAAAGAGACTTCTGAATTTCTGCCTAATAATTTTTCTGCCAAGAGCTTCTCTCCCGGGGTCATATCGTTCCTATACTCACTTGCGCTCCAGGCCACTTCAAAACGGCCAAACCGGCGGGTAGCAGCTGCTTCATAACCAATTCTTGTTTCTCCACGACCTGATGCTTGAAGAATACTTGTTAGAGAATCTACAGAATAACGGGTATGCCGGATTTGCCGCGGATCCATTTTCCCCATGCTATCCAGAGACACGTCTTCAGCCATGCTTGTTAAAAGAGCGACTTTTCTGTTCTTATGAGTATCCGTGGCCTTTTCCAAGGCCTGATCTAATCCTTCCAAATCACCTGGAGAGAATTGCTCGTCCAAATAAGCTTTAACTTCTGCAACACTTTTCGTTACACGTATGGAGCCTTTTTCATCATCAACAATCCATTTTTTATCTTTTAATGCCTGAATGATTTTTTGTCCAACTTTCTTATCACCAAAATCATTTTCACTAATAGCCCAATAATTTAACTCGCCTTTAATCTTTTCCCTATCAACAATTTTTACCTCTATTCCTAAATCCTTTAGAGCCTCTTGAATCCGAGGATCCTGTAAAACTTCTTCCCTAACAGATGCGTTATTGTGATTTAAAATAAAAACATGTTCCCCCTGATCGTTATCCTTCAAATTCTGAAAATGCTTCAAAATATCCTGCACCATCTGCTCTTTATCCGTGCCTTTAAAAATACGGTATGTTACATATCTTTGCTCCAGGCCTGATTCCTTAAAGAATTGGGCAACACTGCCGCCTTGAGCGTATAAAGACCCCAGCGCAGGGCCTAGGGTAGCTGTCAATCCCATAACCGATCCATTGCCATTATTAAAGGCACTGGCGGTTGTTGCCTGCGGCCCCTGGCGATGATTGACATATCCAACAAAATGCTCCAGTTTTACATCAATGCCGTTGGCCTCAGCCCATCCCATCAACACCCGCATACGGGCGTTAAACCCTTTAATATCTCCGTAAACCTGACCGGTTAATAACGTGTTCAAGTTCTCCTTGTCCACCGGTGTGACAATAAGTTTGCCATCATTTTCAAAACTGTACTCAAACGTCCCGCTATAAATACCATGAACAACCCATGCCGCTTCTCTTGTGAGCTCAGCCATTTGCTCTGTGCTAAATGGGTTTTCCCCTATTCCTTTTTCTTTCAACTTTTTCTCAAAAATTGCCCTAAGTTCTGCCCCCCTGTCAATCCCTTCCTCTCTATTCTCTATAAATTTATGATTATGACGGTCCCACTCATTGCCTCTATTGACCATCCCAACAACCTTGTTTGGGTCATTACCATATTTCTTTAAAAGTTCCATCACTGACTCCATAAATTGACGAGTCACTGACTTCTGTGTTTGATATTGCTCTCTTTCCTGACGCGTTGAATAACTTAAGAACACATGTCCCAGATCCGGGGAATCGCCCTCTATCAAAGGAGCGCTGGTCAGCGCTTTATGCATTTCATCAACGGTTATCAAATATTTTCCCAGAAGACTATCTTTTCCTCTCGATTTAATCCTTTGCAGTTCAATATGCAGAAGGTCTTTGACAGTAAGAAGCAGAATTTTTCCCCTGCTTTCATTTCCATCATTAACAAATTTTCTCAACTCATCTATGTCAATTGTTTCATTTGCATCCCTTTTGAAAGTTTTTACTTTTTCTCCCGCTCCATTATCTTCCATGCCCTTTTTGTAGGTCTCTGCAGATGATCCGTCAGGAGTAACATGGGCTACATACTCATGCCCTGCGTCCAAAAGAATCTCATGAAAAATTCTAATAGCATGGCTTTTGCCCGAAGACATGCCCTTGACAATAGTTAATATGCCTTGCCCTTCCCCTTTAGAAAAATATCGGGACAAAGCCAGTATCGTTGCAATATTATCTTCCAGCGTGTCAGAAGCAAACAAACTTCCTTGTACATTCTCATGAAGAAGATTCTCATTAACATACAACCTTTTAAAAGCCTCCTGGGCTATTTTGCCGGCCTTGTTCACTGTCTCTTGGGCTGTTCCCTCGTTTAACATGCTATTTTTGAATTCTTCTATTAACTTATCTACGATTTTTCCCAGTCTTTTTACTGCCCCTGGCTTTAACTTGCTTTCCCCCGTCTTTAACTTATCTCTCCCTGCTTTTATTAAGGCATTTATTAAATCCTCGATTCCCCCTTCCAACTTGCCTTCAAAAAACTTTTTAGCTTCTGTGATAATTCTTTTCTGGTCGCTAGAAGCTTTGGTTTCTAAGGAAACCGCGATCTGGGAATGTCTAAGTTCTTCGCGTTGTTCTTCAGTCAAACAAGAAAGTAACTGTGCCATGGTCGACTGCAACGTTTCAGCTAAAGATTTTTCTCCCTTCGCCGGGTCAATAACGTTTGAGGCTGTAAGCCATTCTAAGGCTACGTCCTCATAATCATTTCTTAATTTCTCCAGCTTGTTTTTAATCCTGATAGAAAGAGGCCCTACTTTAATGCGCTCTAACGAAATTTCTGCTAAAAGTTTCAAGGCTTCATTGTAATGTCTATCGTAATCATCAGTTTCTCCTTCTTTGGGCTTAGAAGGACTGTCAGTCTTATCCAGCGACGCATTTGTTTCGGCCGTCGTCAGCCTCTCTATTAGCCTCTCCAGTATTTCCTTAGCCTCCTGCCTAGCCTTATCCCTAGCCTCAACCGTATTACCACTCTTAATTTTTTCAGCTGCTCTATATATATCCATTTGCCCGCGGAGCTTGATTGCGTCTTGTACTGATAAAGTTTTCTCAGCAATAGCATCCTCTATAAATTTATTAACATCCTCTTGCTTCATCTCTACAAAATGCCTGGCAAGAAGTTCTCCTATCTCTATAGCAAGACTCCTGCCTACTGATTTTATATCCTGACCCACTTGTCCCTTCTCGTTAAGTCCAAAAAGTTCTTTTACTAGTTCTTTGCTTTCCATCGCTCTTTGCCCACTTGTTTCGTGATTCCCTTCCCGCACCTCATGCTTCGCCTCCAACAAAAGAAGTTTTGCCTCAGCTAATTTTAGAGCTACTATACTTTCACCTAATGTTTCGGCCTTTTCAATATCTTCTTTGATCCCTGCTCTCCCCTCCCTAATAGAAGCTAAGCTCATTTCATCTACTTTCGCCAAACGCAGCCAGACTTGCTTTTGAGCATCTACATACTTTAATATGTCTTGAAATTTACTCTTAATATCTTCCGGAGCCTTATTTACAGCTTCTAGAATATGCCTTCTGCCTTGTTCAAACAAGCTCTCGCGCTCACCGTCATCTCCTCCTGAATCATAATTCCGGGCTCTATCTATTTGAGCCATTCCCAAATGGAACGCATCAAACGAATTCCTATCGGCCTTCAAATTCTTAAGATGATCTTCGATTTGCTTCCCAAAATCTTGTTCTAGCCTTGTAAGGGAATTCATTTTTTCCTCAAGGCTTCGCGCCTTTTTATCGCCGGGCCTCAGTCTTATTCTCTCTTCTTTTAATTCACTAATTTTTTTGCTGACAATTTCGTGCGCTAGAGCTATAGATATGATGCTTTGTCGTGTGCCTAATTCTTGATCGCCATAAAATTCAAGTCTATAGGTATCTGTTAAATTCTTCAGGGCCTCCTTAAGTTGGGTATTCAATTCTTCAACTTTTTGGGGATTCATGGATTTATCTGTGAGTGACATCCCATCCAGTTGCATTTGCAGCCTATCTCTTTCTCCTGTATATCGAGAGATATCGCTTTCTACGCCCCTATAAATGGTGCTTATAAAACCTTTGCCAAATTCTTTAGCGGCATATCTTAAATATTCTGTTAAAGAAGGCTTGTCGGGGCTAAATTCTTCAGACGGGGATTCTTCTTTTGTTGCCAAATGTCCATGGGCAAAAACATAAACTTCCTTTGGCGGAGCCCGTCCGGAAGATTCCAGAGATTTTCCTTCTGAAACAGATTTAATGGCTTCTCTGATAGCCGAAATATCCAAGGGGTTTTCCCCCTCACCAAAGTATTTAGCCGCATGATTATGCGCGGCATCGGAATGCGTCGAACCATCACCAATTTTATATCCTTGAGCTTGCAACAGCTCTAACAACCCTTCACCGCCCTCTTCTTTTGTTCGCATCTGCTGCCCTGATGTGTTGTCGGCAATATAAAGGTCATGCTGATGCATTGCATCACGCGCATCTGCTTCTGCTAGCTCGTGATCTAAAGCGCCGGAGGTGCCATCATGTAAAATGATTGTCACTCTTGCGCCATCCTCATCAACACCAGTTCCCCCCGTGGCACGCCCTCCTCCTAATAATTTATCCCCGTGGGCAACTTTAACTATCCGTACGGCACGTCCAGTTTCTGTCACCCTCTCCTCTTTATCCTCGTCTTTAGCATCAGCATATTTGCCTTGCAATCGATTGAAGTAAACCGCGCTTTCTTCAGGAGTCAATGCTTCCGCCTTCTGATCATGAGAAAGAGAAACGTTTGACATATCAGCCATAACAGCTACGGGTTTTAAAAACAAAGAAATAAATGCTACCTTTTGGCCTAATCCGGCTACTTTTTGATCATAAATACTTTCAGCTAAATTGTTAATCAAGTTCCGCTTTGCGTCTTTCGTCACGATGGAATATTTCTTTTCAATTTCCGGAGCTTCTTCTTCTGCCTGTTCTTTAGCTGCCTTCCTGAAATCTTGAATAATGCCGGTGTGTTTGATTCCATATTCCGTAAGCGCTTGTACCCCAGCCAACAAGGCGACCGTTGATGCGGTGCTGTGTGATAATTCACTGGTGGTAATGCTTTTACCAAAACCTTCTTCCGCATTTGTAAAAATAGCTTTTCCGGGCATCTGCAGAATGCCTAAGGCTGGCCCTAATTCAATACCCATCCTAGCGCCGTCAGATATGTGCTTCATCATTGACGGGACAAGTCCTATTTCCTCTTTAATTACTTTCCCGTTTTCGTCATACCTTGTATCCTGCAGCATGAAACCATGAAAAGCTTTATCCCATGCCTCTGCATAGGATTTACCTTCCAAGCGATTGACAAGATGATGGATCGGAACAGTAGTCGCCATAAAAGCCGGCATGGTAAAGGCAAAATCTGTGGCCCCTAAAATAGCATACTTCCCTATTAATTCTGGATTAGCCGCTAATTTTTCAAAAGTTAATTGTTCCGTCCCTACGCCCAAAGCGTTACGCATAAAAGGATTCCCAAGGGAGCTCCATAAACTATTGCTTGCTCCAATAGCTGCTCCCAAAACGATATATTGCGCCTGACTTGTTTCCGACTTTCCATTATGAGCTTTGGCATCAATCCTATACATCCCTTCCCCAGCTAACCCGCCGACAAAAGCCCCAATCCCTCCCCGAAGCGCCATATTTCCTACCAATGTTTTTCGCAGCTCTTGCGCCTTTATTAAATCTTTTTCCACTTTTCCCTCGGTTCTAAAAGCCCCCCAATCTCCCTCTTGTATCGCCTTCTGCATTTCTGCTGAGCTGCCAAAGTTAGACAACCCCCCAAGTACTGCCCGGGCAAACCCAATTCCTGCGCCTATTAAAAATCCAGCCCCAGCATATTCAGCGAATCCCCTCCAATCCGATAATGACCATTTGCCTTTTTGATTAGTAGCAACAACATACATACCACCACCCACAAGGCTGCCAAACAGAGCATGAGAGGTTACTGTCCTGACTCCTTCCTGAAAGATATAATCTACAAATTCTCTATTACCTGCCTTAGGCACATCCGGAGTAAGGCCCACTGTCATCCTGCGCATCCATATAGGTGCGACAGAAATAAGCAAAGCTCCGAGCCCACCCAAAAGAGCACTTTGTACATGGTGGCGGGTGCCTCCTCCTTGTAAGTAAGAAGCAGTCGCTCCCATAGCTACCACATTTAAAGCAGTACTCAACCCCCGGCGGGCTCCTGTCACCAGATTTTTCGCCTCCGGACCTGGTCCTTTACTATCAAAATCAAATACATCCGCAGGACGTTTAAGCTCACCCTCAAACATGCCATAATTAAATCTGCTGCTAGCATTAGTTATTTTCTGCCAATATGTTAATTTAGCCTCTGTCTCGGCCTCCTTAAGCCCCGGAGAATTTAGGGCATTCAAAGTCCCTCCCTCTACCAATCCAAAAACTGCCCCCACACCAGCGGCCTTGAAAAAAGCTCCCAAAAATTGACGGGCAAAATTTGCTTTATATGCTTTCCATGTGGCTGTCCCACCTATATAGGCGTTACCCGCCCCGACAGCGGCATTAACTGTGCCAAAAGCCAGAGCTCTTCCAATTATTGGATTACGTAAAGCTGTAAGAATCGCAGCCTGACTTCTCACCCCTATTGAGGGCAACCTTGGTGCTTCTTTCAACACTTCTCCAGTCTCACTTATTAATTGACCGCTCTCACTTATTGTTTTACCGTCTGTCGCTGCATTTTTAATCTCTTCAACGGCTTTAGAATACCCTTCAACAGCTATTTTTGCCTTCTCAAAAGATTTAAAAAACAACGATGCCGCCCCTCCTGCTCCAGCAAAAAGGACGCCAAATGAAGCCCCTGCAAAGGGATTATAATGCCCTTCCAAGCTAAAATTCCCATTCTTATCAGTAAAACTCCATCCAAGAAAACTCTTAGCAGTAAACTCTCCAACATTCATTTTCTGGATATAGAACATGCCAGTTGGGTCTGGAACTCTATCCCTCGCTACCATAACATGATTGGCTAGCGTATCTAATCTTCCCATAAAAAGCATACTCTGGGCTGTGCGGGAAAGGCCTCTTAATAATACTGGGAGTAAAATTGCCCTGACGCGTGCTATACGACTTAACGTTCCTACGTCCTCTCCCACCTTCAACATCCCCAGTTCCGTTTTTAAAATGCTCCCGCCCATGCTTGAAACACCCGCATTTAAGAATAAATGTACATTTTGTTCCGGTGTTAATGGTTCATTATTCAGCATTAAAGACAGCGAATTTCCCGAGGCTGTCCAAAGAGTTCCAGATTGGACAAATTGTCCAAAAACAGAGGTTGCTGGGTTTCTTGCCAAATATATTTCTCCGGGTATCATAGCCGTTGCCTCTGCCCCTGGGAGAAAATAATCCCAGTTGCCGTGATGAAGCGCCACATTACCAAAACCACCAACTGTTCCTGATGCTGCTGAAATTGCCATAAACCCTATCACACGAGCCCCAAGACGAGCCCCAACTCTTTCCAAAATATATTTACCAATATTTTGATAAAGAGTTCTCTTCAATATTTGCTCTCCTGCCTCCTTCCCTGCTATTTCTAATCCTGCCCGCACTGTTAATTGTGCCCCTATTCTTGCTAATCCTGTAACTGCTCCATATACCATAGTTGCATCAAGCCCTGCCTTTACCGCACCAATTGCATTGTCTTCTTCAAATGCCTTCAACCCATCAGGAGATGCCGTTATGCCTCGCAAATCAGTTCCCCAGCCAGATTGTGCCCCATACGAAATTATATTATCCGTAAGATTACCCATGAAAGAATTAGGGAACTCAAAACCACCCAATATTCCAGTTATTTCTCCGGCTCCATTCCTGGCAACTTTTGTAAGATCTTTTGCAACATCTACTACAAACCCGCCGACAGCCGTGCCTGCTCGTTTCCCCCATGACGGGTCAAATCCCAAAGTAGCAGGACTACCGTCAGAATGATACGCTATTGGCCTTGGCTTTCCTGTTGGCCCTTGAACGACAAAATAAATTTTATTTTTATCTACTCCCTCTACAGTAAAACCATTCCACCCATAAAACACCCCATCATCTATTGTGCCTTCACCTTTAAACCTCTTTAGCGAAGTCACTGTTCCTTCATTTAAATTAACAACAAAAGGTTTGAGCTCCCCATTAGTCTTGACCATAATCAGACTATTTCCCGCCAAGCTAAGTTCTCCTATCTCCTGAGGGTCTCCGAAATTCCATGCTTTATTAGCTTTATTAAAAATATGCCCAACAACCACCCCTAAAGGCTTTTCTGTAACCAATTGCCCATTTTGATCCACCGCAACTTCCGCATTTTTATGCAAAATAATACCTGGTGATGTTTTGTCATCTGGAACATTTGTAAACTTCACATCTTCCCCACCCGCAAAATCCGGAAGCCCTGACCAATTTTTAACCAGCGTTCCTTTGTACGACCCTTTAGCAGTACCAACGAGTCTGGTACTTGTAGATGTTATTACATACTGAGTCTGGCTTGGCTTATCTTCCCCGCCAACAACAGCTTCACTACCATTCCTAATTAAATTCCCGTCTTTTACAAAGTACACAACATGGTCCGTCGGAGATTGTGGGCCGCTGCCGCCAGGTTTGTCTGGTACTATAATGTCTGCCATAAGAGAAGCTAAACCTAACTTGCCATGTACTGTTTGCGCTTGAATGTTCACCTGCCCATTTTCAAGGGTTGGCTGAGCTATCATAGCCTCATATCCACCAAACCTGTCTACGATACCTTTGCTTAAATCAAATTTTGCCCCTAATATATTCCCATACGCATCAACTTTCATATACGTCGCCTGCTCTTCGAGAATATTAGCTCCCTTATATATCCCATTATCATCCGAATATTCCACAAGATCCGCCTTTTGAAACATCGGAAAATCTTTTGCAGAACCCTTTAGCGTTCCCATTTCCATGTATCCTGATAAATGCGCTGGATAAGGATAAATCGCAACATTTTTCTTTGCAACTGTCGCTTGCAAAATGGCCAAGGCCCTTGGAATATTGAGTGTTACAGCAAGGTATGATTGTAGTTGATTTTTAGGCACCGTGGGATCGAGTAAATAATTACGCACTACATTGTCAACAGATACCTGCATGCTATGTAGAAGTTTTATTTTGTCAGGCGTTAGAGGCTTCGGAGTGCCTTTTGATCCGCTTGTTTCTTCGAAAAACCCTTCAGACATTAACCAATCAAACGTCGTAACGCCTCTATGACTAATGGAGTTATCGTGAAACATTTTTGCCCAATCATCTCTTGTCATCGTTTGTGCTGAGACATCCTTGTATGTTGGTTTGTTTTCCCTAACTACATCCGGAACATACAATTCCTGGCTTGAATTAAAGTAATAATGCGTGTCTCCTCCATAATATTGTGTTACTAAAGTATGGCCCTCTCGATCTTTCAGATCTATTAAAGGTGTTTCTCGCTGGTCGGGGAGTATCAATAGTGTATTACTGTAATCTTGTGTTTCTGATGCGTAACGTGAAGGACTAACCTGGATTATATTCTGCGTGTCTCCCACATTAACCATATCCCCATGCTTATCCGGAAAAAGCTTTAATGTCTCACCCGGCATCGGGTGTCTTTCTGTTGCGTCACCATTTCCTTCTGACACTGGTTGAGCTGTCCCTTGATTGAAAAAATTCCAAGCCAAAGGCGATGTATTTAATACACTCCCCTGCCCCCATGCCCCTGCTGTACCTGTTGTATCATTCAGACCCCATGATGGAAGGGCTGCTTTTTTAGCTCTCCGACCAGATGGATTTAATAGGCTGCCCCCTCCCAATGGATCTGAAAAAGCATTCAGGCCTGAAAGATCATTGATGTCCAATGGCTCTGCTTGAGACTTTGGAATCGGATGAAATGGGTCACCCAACCCCCATTCTTCTTCTAGAGAAGGAATGGTCTCGACTACCATGCTTCCTCTTCCTGCCTCACCTCCATGTTTCCCCTCAGTTTTCGCGTTAATATGAATCACGCCATCTTTCACATAATAGCTGCTTATTCTTTCACGACCGGACGGATATATAGCTTCCAAGTGCTTGCCAAAATTTACGGCCTTCACGTTTCCCGCAGAATCAATCGTGATGCTGTTTGCTTTCAACAGCGTTTCAATAGATTTCCCGCTGAGTAGTATTTTTGTAGGCACTATCGATATCCCGTACGCTCCCGTTGCACGAAAATTCTCTTTCCCTAATTGCCCTGCCGATTTTCCTTTTGGAGCAAATATTTCTCCATTTTTATCTAAATAAAAATTCTTTCCTATCAACGTTCCTATTCCTATTTCATTTCCTTTACGATCTATATCAAACAACGGCAGACTGCTTAACCGTCCTGCAAATATCAAGTGTGTGTTTGCATAATCTTGCATGACTGAACCTGCCCCCGAACTGCTCATATTAGACGCAATGAGCCGCACATACCCATTTTCTTTTATGATTCCGTTTCTGCCCGAACTTAATATTAAAGAAGGCAAATTAGATGTTGTCTGTCCTGCTGATTTTCCCTTTTCCTTATCAGAGGAAGATGCATTCTTCTCTGCATCGGGCTGGACACCTTGAAGAGCTGCAAAACCTTTCGCGTTTACTATATCAATATGCAGTTTCCCATCTGACAAGCCATAGCTTTGCAGCGTTCCTCTTCCACCAAACAAATCTTTAATAACCGACCCCTTAAGAAGTTTTGCCCCTAGGATATTCTTGTCCGCATCCGTATCCAAGTATGTCGCCTGCTCGGAGAACATATTTATCCCCATATGCTTGGCCAGAGTTCCGGTTTCTACAAGGGTAAAACTGTTTTTTCCCACGCCCAACGTTGCCATGCTCCCTAATAGTTCTTGGCCTTTAAGAGCATCCGGCCTGTATAATGCCCCATCTTGATCTAAATAAAAATCATGCCCGCCATGCCCTTTTAATGTCCTTTCTGCTAGTAGATTAGTATCTTTATTACCCACCTCTATTAACTGGACATTGGATATGTCTTGGGCTAATCTTAAATGGGTATCGTGATAAATTTGTGATGCGGTTCCAACGCCTGTGCTATCTAAAGTGATCTGGTACTGCGATCCTCCTTGTCCGCGAACGATTCCGTCTTGACCCATAATAAGTTTTAACGTATGGTTCGGCAGCGGTAAATCTTTAGAATTATCAATCCGCCCGTGTTCCTTCTTCATGATTGCATTGATTATGTCCCCATCTGTGAATTTTTCTCCCGATTGATATTTCGTTGTCTTGCCATTGACTTTCACCTCTCCGGACAATGGATGCTGCTTGTCTTTTCCACCTGGAACTTGCCACTCAAGCGCTTTGTCTTGATCCTGTCCTAGACCCGCCACGAACTGATTCGATTTTACAACTAAGGCCAATTGACCGGTGCTTGTATCATGAAAGGTTATCTTCCCTGCATCTCCCAATGAGTCTGTCACAATATCATCATAAAAATCCATGTTCTTTATTCTGCCTGCCGAATCTACCCTTAATAGTTTTGTTCTCTCCGCCATTTGCGCCAACTGCGCCATTTTTGCGCCTTCAGGAGTTCTCAAATAAGCATCCTGCATCTCTTTCGTAATTATAGTGTTCTTCTTATACGTCTTCCCTCCTATGTCCATAGCTTTTGCCAACTGCCCCCCAATAGGCAAAATTGTATCTACCAACTTTATTGTCTCTATCGTATTAAACCACTTGCCCGCCTTCGTCGCCACCATTACCGATTCTCCTAATGTTTCCGACTTTAATCCTTTAGGTGTACGTAAAGACTGGTTGTCATTAAAATAAAAATTGTTCCTCCCATTTAATGTATTACCCTCTAATGTGTCTGTGGCTATAACTTTATTGTTTTTATCAATCACATCAAATATATTCAAATTAAACGGCGTCGAATTGTTCAAATGGGTGTTAGAATCATATAACTGCGATGCTGTTCCATTGCCTGTGCTATCCAAATTAAGCATATACTGCGCTTGTCCGCTGCCTTTTAAATCGTCCCAGATGCCGGTTACTTTAAACTCAGGTATCTGATCTACAGTCCTTGAGGCCCCCTTTTTGGCTGAAGGTGAAATATTTTTCGAAGCAGGTTGCTCACTTCCCCCCATTGCTTTACGCATCGCCTGTTCCATAGTATCCAAATCTTTTTCATGAAGCTTATGGTGATCTGTTCCAGGTTCAATCAATATTGTCTCGCCTTCTTTTATCCCCCCCTCAGGAATGCTGTCACCTACATGATGCGCTGATCGAATCTTTGCCCCGACATATTCATTCACATTCATTACCCCTGCTCCCACTGGCAAATCAACTCCCTTCGCAACCAATTTCACCTGCCCATCCTTTAAAGTCTCTGTTATGGGAGCCGTAGCTCCTGTGGAATATTGAATCGGCAACAAATGATCCTTACCATCTGACCCTTTCTCCTTAGCCAGATCTATGTTCAAGATCTGTCCCTGTGAATTTCCCCTCAAGAATGTGGCCTTCTCAGCCATTTGTACCATTTGCCGATTTGTTTTAGGATTATTTATTAAAGCGTCATATTCCTGTTTCGTCAATGTTTCGCCATTTTTAAAAGTCTTCGTTATGGTCAGATCATCTTTCAGTATCATTCCCTGCTGATGAGCCTTATCCAGAGTTTCTTCCAGTTTTGTATTCGCCGTATATGTCATGGCTAATTGTACGCCTGCATCGGGCAATCCTTGTATTTTTCCAGTAGCTAAAACTGTGTCCGCTAATTTCAAGGTCTCAAGTAGTTCAAATGTATTTGTGCCTACGCCTGCCAACGCCCAGTTTCCCAAATGCCCAAGCTGCTCTTGAGTTAAGCCCTTTGGCGCCGCTACTGCCTGGTTTTGGTTAAAATAAAATTCGTTCTTCTTGTTTAATGTATTGCCTTCCAATGTTTCTGTTGCCACTCGTGTATGATCATTCTTTATAACATCAAATACGTTCAAATCATACGTTGTATTGTTGATCAAATGAGTATTATTATCATATAATTGCGATGCAGCCCCATTCCCTAAGCTGTCCAGATTGATCATATACTGAGCTGTCCCTTGGGCCTGCAATTTGCCCAAGCCATCAGTTACTGTAAGCGCCGGAGTTGTATCTGACACCGGCAATGGTGATTGTGTTGCGCTGGGTGCAGGCGATGTATATTGCGCAGATGTTAGACCAAATGGATTATATTGATTATACGGAACGATCGGCGAAGAGAGGTAGGAGTTGAATGGGAAAATATTGTCCCCCACAGGAGTATACGCGTTGCTGGCTGGCAATGGTGATTGAATGGCACTGGACGCAGGCGATGTATACAACTCAGACGCTAAATCAAATATGCTATGAGAAGACATGTCGTTAATAAATGGAGGGGTATTGTTTGCTCCTTGAACAGATGAGCTGTTAACGGGCAAGGACGGTTGATCTTTTGAACCGACTGAAGTTAACATTGCCGCTTCCTCCGTCGGATTGTTAATCATATCTTTTGCTATTGTGTCCTTCCCTATCGTTAGCCCCCCCTTAGGAATCGTTCCCTTTTCAGGATACTTTGCTTGAACTGCCTCTAAGACAGCCTGGTTCTCACTCCTTTGGCTAACCAGCAATGGGATGCTCGTTCCTTCTGGGGTCTTTACGGTCAGTTTCAATTGCCCTTCCAATTTGCCTTCCTTATCAATAGGGAGCACAGGGTATTCCGGATTTTGTATTATTGCCGAGCCACCTGTGGAATATTGAACTGGTAAATATTTTCCATTACCATCTTTACCAAAACCTATGCCCAGAATCTTGCCCTGAGAATTCACATCCAGTAATGTCAAATCCTCAGCCATCTGTATCATCTGCCTGCCTTGGTCACTAGACAAAAAATCATCATGCATTTGTTGTGTAACTACTATGTCCTCCCCGGCATGGTACGTATTCTTCCCTATAGTTATGTCTTTTGTTAACTTTTGACTTTCATATACTGTATCATCGGCATTATACTTCTTCCCACCTATGGTCTCTGCTTTTGTCAATTTTCGTGTCAAAACAGGCAAAACTTCATCTGCTAACTTCGCTACTTCTACCGCCTTAAACGTGTTGCTGCCATTCGCCATTAATAACATATTGCCGAGTTTACTCTCCTTTTCCCCTTCAGGCGTATCTATTGCTTGGTTCTTGTTTAAATGAAATAGGTTCCCTTCCAGCCACCCGGTACCTATGGGGTCGCTGCTGCCTTTTCTCACCAAGTCAAATAAAGGCAATCCCTTTCCTGTATTATTGGTCAACAGCGTATTCCCATAATATTGCGTCGCTGATCCGTTGCCTGAGCTATTAATATCAACCGTGTACTGGCTCATCCCTTGGTTAACAAAATGTCCTTCCTCTGAAGCTATGGTAAGGTTATTTTCCTTTATAATATCCTCTGTCTTCGGTGCAGCAGAAGGAGTCTTTTGGCTGTTGAATTCATCCACCATCTTCGCTGTGACTGCTTGATATTTATTCCCTATAATTTTCCCATCAGATCCCACCAAATTTTCCTTTAAAATATCGCCTTCCTTAAAGAATTGTCCCTCCGAAATCATCCCTTTTCCTGTAATTAAATTTTGAGAATCAACATTAAACCTTAATGAGCCGTCATTAATATTCGCTGCTGTAATTGTTCCTTGCCCTCCAAAAGCGTCCCTGATCGTCCTGTTATTAGATAATTTGATTCCAATAGGCCCCTTGTCGCCATATGCTAAATATCGAAGGTTCATCAGCATGTCTACCGTAAGCCCTGTGTGCGCATCTTTTACCTGTACAACTGAATGCATGTCTTTGTTATCAAAAGCAATTTCCCTCCAGTTTTTATCAAGCACCCCATTTTCGTTAAACTGAATTATGGTGGGCAGCTTGGGATTAGGATAGTTTTCTGGGCCTGTCGCCTGAATGACACCATTTCCCTCTTGTACTCCGAAAGTTAGCACGGGGTTTCCCGTTTTATTAATCATACGTACATAACTAAAGTCCCCTGACAACCCGGCATTAGTTAAATTAAAATCAGAAATCTCAACATTGGCCCGTTGCTGGCCGCTTGTCACAACAGTAGTGCCATCGGGACTAAAGCCTACGTTCAGAGGACGCTGGTGAGCGGCAAGAGCCTTGTCATAAGCCTTCTCCGCATCGCTGAACTTCCCGTCAGCGTCTTTGGCGGCTTGGGCATTCTTCTCAGAAGGCTGTGCCGCATTGAGACTGCCTGCAGCGTTGGCCTTAATGTAGGCGTCATTAACGTTGGTAATGGCAGCACGAACATCGTCAGGCAGCGCGGACTGGTTAGAGGCAGAGGTCTGGACAGTGTTCGCAATGTCGGAGAGGGCCCTATCATGTCCTTTATTAGCTTTGGAGATATCCTCATTGGCCTGGCCGAGATTGTCCTGGGCAGTTTTGAGAGCCGCTTTATTAACGTCAGAGGGATCACTTGTATTGTTCGCAAGGGCTATGTTGTACGCATAGGTGGCTTTTTCTAGCTTAGCAACACCCGTAGTTATTGCTTTATCAGCATTGTCAAGGGCATCGAGCAAACCCTTTGAGACTGCTGCAGGGCATGAGAGTGCGGCGATAGGCCTATAAGTAATAAGCGGATTATCTTTGCCGTTTTGGCCTTTCCCTTCAAGAGCTATTTGGAGGACATCTCCTTGGGGAGTAGGCTTGACGTTTAGCCCGAAATTACCGCTTGCCGCGCTAGTAATCTGGCCTCCTCCCAGATCGATGGAATCGGCGTGAGGTGTAGTTAAATATTTCAGCTTCCCTTTTCCGTCAACATCAACTACAGAAAAATTTAGGTTATGTATAATACCTGTGCGCTCTTCCACTATAGTTCCGGATTTCTGAACCAGATCCAGATTAGTTCCCTCATCAATATTCTGATATTGTGTCGCAATGGTCTCAGGCTTGTTGATATCCCCCAATCCTATGACAACTCCATTCTTATTAATACTAAATACTTGGTCCTTTGTTATAGGCTTATGGTTTAGTTTTTCGTCAGCTATCTGATTTTTTATAACAAGTCTTCCTCTTGCATCAAAGGGCCCTTGAACAGTTGGAATAAAATTAGCAATATCGTGGTCAACAACTTTAAGAGTAACATTCTGGATTAATGGCGCAAAGGAAGCTCCAAAACCTGCCTGAGGATCCAGCGTTACTGCGGCTACGTGCTTCTCTTGTCCGACTCCAATGAGATAAACTCCCTGCGATAGTCCTAATAAGCTTCGTTCGACCTGATCCAGAGGCTCTGCTGGAGTGTTTTCAAATCCATTATTAGGCAATGTTTCTCCACTTTGTTGATAAGAGGAAGAATCTGGGGGAGCCTTCGGTACTAGACGAGAAGAACGCACCCCGGGGGCATTTGGATTCCCGTTAATTGCGTTATGGACTATATTTCCAGCTTCTGTGGTCCAGACATCTAAATAGTTCTGGGTTTTGCCTGCCACTGCCTGTGGAGTTTTTCCCTTCTCTTTACCATTTTGGTCAAACCAAACCCCGTTACTGCTAATCGTTACTCCCTGTTCATTAGGGGTTAATGTTTTATCTAATTGCCATCCCTTCGCTGGCTGTGTTCCAAATGCCGTCCAGCCAGGCAGCGTCCCGTCGGTAATCTTTCCAGGCACGACACTCTTGGCTATTAATGTCCCTGACCCTCCTAAAGGACTGATCTCGCTTGCTTGAGTGGTATTATAATAAGCTCCCTTTCGTTTGTCGGTATTTAACGGGAGGATCGTATTGCTGGAACCAAATTGCACCCCCGCTCCCCAAAAAGTATTATGATCACCAAAAAGATGGATCCCTGGAGTTATTATGTTCCCTGCTAAAGGAGCGGCGGCTATCGTTGTACCAAAATATGCCCTGGCTCCATTGGAAAAGTTATTGTCAACAACTTGATATCCTCCTTGGGAAATATTAGGTAAGGCATACTCAAGGTGCTTGCCGGTCAGGGATTTTCCATCAACGTTAATTGAATTATTAGTCGAAAGAAACGCCAGTCCCCGTCCGGCATTATTTAGTGTGTAAAGCGCTTGAGAAGAAGAGCTTTCCCCACCCACGCCATGCTCAGCTATACCCGGGGCAATCCCTAACGCAGTTCCTATAGCCGCTAGAGCAAAGGTCTTTTGTCCATTGGGATCAGTCACAACATTAACGCCTGTGATATATGCTGTTTGAACGGGATTGCTGAGCTGTTGAGAAACATAATCTTGTGCTTCCTTTGCTACGATGGCTGTATTATATACTCCGTCGATAGTCCCTTCTTTAATAGCGGCCTTTTTATTCTTCCGTTCATCCATCACATTCTTATAAGCAGCCTGCCCTAGAGCATTAGCAAGTTTTAACCGCGCATCGAGCTTCATAGGAGAAGATGTCAAAACCTTTCCCGTTGCCATATAATAACTGGAAGGCATATAGTCAAGCTTGACGCCAAATCCTTGAGGGTTGGCATCATGAACGATTGCCATCAAGCCGGCAACCTGACCTTTTGTGATGGTATTCAGCACTGTGTCTTGTAAGCCTTTAGATAAAATGTTCTTGATTTGGCGCAACTCTTCTGGATCTGCCAAGGGGTTTTGAGAGTTTCCCTCTCCAATCTTATTAAGGAAGTTCGTTTCAGCTTCAGATATTCCCACACCTAAAGACTTGATCACATTTGCTACCAACTCTTTCTTCGGGAGATTCGGAAGATTAGAAAAGATTGACACTATTATTGCCGCATCTGGTGAACTTTTAAATAAAATCTGCTTAATTTGGTCCACCTGCGCAGTAGTCAATGGGGTTAAAGGATTTCCATCTCCAATGCTATTAAGAGCTTCCTTGTCAGCATCAGACACAGCCCCCCCTAAAGACTTGATCACATTTGTAACCAACTCTTTCTTCGGGAGATTCGGGAGGTCAAAAAAGATTGCCGCTGCCAAATTCGCCATCGAAACACTCTGCTGGTTCTTGCCATCAAGTGAACCCGTAACCGGACGAATACCTTGGATTTGACCGGTCTGCATCATATCTAAAATGTTTCCAGCGCCTGTTCCCACGACTGCTTTCGGCTGAGAAAGAGGATTTAAATAATCCATTAAATTACCTTTTACCGCCATCTGGCTTTTGCCCAAACTGACTCCTAGAAAATTAAAGCCCGCGTCCACCTTGCCAATGGCCCAATGCATCTTTCCATCGGCGCCGATCCCTTTTCCAAATTCAAAATCCGGTGCTCCCGCCCGCAACAGCTTTTCTCTAAGAGGGTCCCGTACAATACGAATTGTACCAATAAGCTTTCCATTCTCATCCGTCGTAGGGGCTTCATTCAAAGCAATATACCCCGCATTCCCATTCACAGTTATGCTTTTCCTTTTAGGATCATTAAACTCAACGGTACCACTTCCCCGCAACTTCTCTGTTCCCAGCTGAACGGTCACTGGTGGCTGTGACGGCTCTTTACCATCCGGTCTTGCGGGTTGAGTATATGTGACCGTATTATTATCTAGGTTTACAGTCCTTATAGGATTGTGAAGTGTTATATCAGGGGAGCCAGGGATTGTAATTGTAACGTCACCCGTAATTTGAGTTGTATTTTCTTGTCCTGGATTTGTTTTATTTTCTGGCGCTGGAGCTGGCTCTGCCTTAGCAGCTTGAACTTGAAAGGTTCCCGTTATCTTCTTCACAGCATTAAGCGCGGCGGTATTAATTTTGGTATTAAACAATTTTGCATATGCATACTCCGTAATATATCCTAAATTACTAATACTTGTGATATTGGCCTCTTGCGCCTGGCTGGCAATATAGCCGGGATCGATACCGATATTCCCTATCATATGCGATTGAAGCATGGAAAGAAGGAACTGGTCCTGCAATGTGCTGTTGGAAACCGCAGGGGTGACTATTCCGAAGGTGATCAGACCGCCGATAGTGCGTTGGGCAGGACCAATGTTCGTCTTATTGTTCGTCTTATTGTTCTTCTTCATCTGCGTCCACATCGTATCCGCAGAAGCGGCGCTATCGGCAGTAAAACCAATCATTTCAGATTGGGTATTTGACCAATCTATAAAATTCTCAGCCCCTCCCCATGATCCATTTCTAAAATAAGCAGCTAAAAGGGGCTTGCCTCCTAAACTTTCGGCAAAATCCGGAATCACAAATGGGGAACTTCCTGCTGGAATTTCCTGCACCGGTATTTTGCCATCTCTTTGGTATTCCCCTGAGGAAGAACTGGCCTCCCCATTCCATATTGACTGAAACGCGGGCCAGAATCCTACCCTGCTTGTTTGTGTACTTTCTCCACTTGGAGGCAAACTCACTAATATCATATCAGACAAAAGACTGGAACCCAACAAGACCAGAGTCTGAAATTCAGCCTGGTCATAACTATACTCATGAGCGTAAGACGGATCATCTTTGGCTTTAGTTTCGTCGTATTTTCCGATCGCGCTATTTGACAGCATCCCCAACCCAAAAGCGATGATCGCACGCCTAAAAGAATCCGTCATGTCTTGTGCTTGATTAGGAGTATTAGGAAAAGTATCCTTAAACTCTTTTGTATAGAACTTTGAGTCAGAAAAAGCGGTGTTAGCGATCATGCTGGCCCCGAGACCGATAGCATTGGAAAGGCCGTCCGTGGCTTTGACATTGAACTCCTTATATGCGATGAACCTCGCCGCCGCCTCTGCTAGCTGGCTAACAATAAAAGGAAGCGATTTGATCATTATTTTATGCAATGCATCATTGAAATTTTTTGGATTATCAAGGTAGGTCTTGTCGAGATTACGTTTTGCCTCGTCAGCTTGAAGTTGCCTAAGATCGTCTGTGGCGGAAATGAGTTTATCTGTGTCGTTATCAAGCTTGTGGTTAATAGCGTTAAGATTGTCTTGGGCGACTTTAAGTTTGCTCTGAAGTTCGGTGTTGTTCGGATCCTTAGTTAAATCAGCCTGTTCTGTATCAACTGTTTTCTGCAAAGCATCCGCTGTTTGCTCCTCGGCGTCAACTGTTTTCTGCTGTTCATCAACTGTTTGCGGCTGACCATCAACTGTTGGCTGATCGGCTTGATAGGTTTGCTCATCGGCTTTAACAGCTTGATTATCCTTTTCAACCATCTTTTTAGCTTCATCCGGCGATGGTCCATTTAAAAACTCAGTTAGATCAGTATGAAAAAGTTGGTCCGAAACACTGGCAACCCCCTGATCGACAACTTTATCAGCTACAGAGTCTGCAATCGTGCTAACTAATTGGGACAAAATTTGATTAGTATCGCTGCAAGGATTTGCGCTGGCGGGACAAAACGCATTATTAACCACTTTGGCGATTTCCAAATCCACAACGGCATTAACGGAACCAAAGATAAGGCCGTCTCCAAAGGAGGACCATGCGGCGCTCCAAGTGCCCCCATTGCTTAAAGTTCCCTCAAATGCTGAAAAGGCAGCCGTCAATGCGTGAGATAAAATAAAAGCTGTGTCCTGACTGCATTTCTTTTCCAATACACAAATATTTCCCAGAGACCCCATGAATTGGCCTAATTGAAAGCTAAAATCGGCCAGAACAATACCGCCCTTGACCGGCAGAAAAACTGTAACTATCGCCATGATAATCTGAAAGTTAATTTGGGCGCTGGTCATAAACCCGGGCAAAGAGCTGCTCTTGTCGCGCCATTTGTCGCCCCAGACAAAGGCTTGCAGGGCTTCGGGTATCGCTTGAGAGGATGATAAAGAAGGGGGTTGGGCAAAGACGATGCCGTCGGAATTATTCAGGAAATCCTGCTGGTCAACTATGCGGGGATAATCAAGGTCGGTATAATATACCTTCCCGCCAAGTACTTTTTGAACCGTGACAAAATGTTCATTTTTAAAATGCGCGATAAATGGGGTTTTTAAATTCAGAGTATCTAAAGGAGAAAGCTTTAAGCTTTCATAATCTAACCCCAGCGCTTTAGCGGTTTTATTAATTGCAAAAAGGGTTGTTTTTAATTTCGGCTCACCGATTTTAATGATATCCGCCATGATGTCCACTGACAAAGTCATCACAGCGATTTCAGACAAAGAACGCTTAATGCCTTGGGATTCTAAAATATTCTTTAAAGCATATACACCGCAATTAAGGACATTAAGATCCGGCGAATTAAGCCACTGTGTGATTTGTTTGATCTTTATTGAATTAAAAACAGTTTTGGTGTCGATTTCAAGGGAATGAGAAGATCTCTGGTCTAAATTTAATTCCAAACGAAGCTTTGGCTTGTCTTGAATTTGCTTGAGCAAATATTCAACACTTCCGGCTACCTGCATAGCAGGCTTTGGCAAAGGCATGTCCGCATTTTGCATGGTGTACATCGGTAAATTTTTGTAAAGCACTGCCGGATTATAGCCAAATGCCCAGCTGATTTGGTCCGGTATAAAGGTGGATAAAACTATAATGGCGATGATCTTTATCCACTGGTTGAAACGGCTTACAAAGGGGTTGGCGTCTGATGCGGGAGTTTGAGGGGCCGAAACAAAAGAATTCACAGCGTTGTCCTGGGCTTGCGGAACATTTTGTTCCTGATCAGGAAATTCAGCTGTGTTTTCCAAATTTTGGCTCATGTTTTTTGTATTCTGGTTCCATGTTGTCGTCGACAATTGGAGTATACCATATATTTTACGATTAGCAAGTTTTTGGAAATTATTTTACATTTATAACATATTATAAATATTAAAGTTATGTTTGTGTTAAAACAAAAATAAAGAAATATAAATAAATGTGCAATTTTCTCTATTTTATAAACTATATTCTATATTAAAATTAATTAGAGGTGGGTTTTGAATTTTTCAATCATTAAATTATCGTTTTTTGGATTTTTTACTCCACAATCTTTTATAAATAAATTTGTATGCGCTTTTTTTATTAATAAATTGATGTTTGATAAGATTTTTACTCCACTTTTAGTTTTATAATTTCCTGAAGCTTAATATTGGGTGACAATTTTTGATTGTTTTTTATCGGGCCGACACAAGGTCGGCCCCTACGAATTCCCCCCCCCTCACCTTACCTCCCCCATCAATGGTGAGGAGAATAAGAAAATCTCATTTTACATAAAATTTTATCAGAATGGACATTTTTTGAGTGGAAATTGAATTATATTGGAAATTTTTTTATTTGTTTTTCAGAATGGACAATACTTCTGCTTATTATATTTAACACAAATTAGAATGGACATTGTTTTAGAGTGGAAATTAACTAGATCTGGGCTTTAGCTGAAATGAAGCGTAATATAAAAATGGATTCCCGCTTTCGCGGGAATGACATAATCTTCTTAAAAATGACCTGTATGGCTATAGTCTAATGGGCGAGATT
The DNA here is from genome assembly GCA_015233675.1 of Candidatus Omnitrophota bacterium. GTDB lineage: Bacteria > Omnitrophota > Gorgyraeia > Zapsychrales > Fredricksoniimonadaceae > JABDGZ01. Next base: position 30,367 of record JADFXH010000005.1, on the reverse strand, counting down.
TTTTATGGGGTTGTTTTGCATGAAATCTAGGAAGACTGGGCCGGCAACTAATATTGCAACAACCGGGAATATAAAAAATAACAGAGGGACAAGCATCTTTAAAGGAGCCTTCAAAGCCATAGCTTCCCCTCTCCTGAAGCGGGCCTCGCGCATGTCTTCGGAAAGGATGTTTAATGCTTCTATAACAGATGTCCCCATTCTGTCTGCTTGAATCAAAGTTCTGGAAAACGTGGACAAATCCGGCAATTCGTACTTGCGGGCAAGGTCCCTCAACGCATCACGCCTGGGCTTACCCACATTGATTTCCTGCATCATGTTCCTTAATTCGTCAATAATCACCGTTGGGGTTGATTTTTCCACTACATACTTAAGCGCTAATATAAAATCCAAACCAGCATTAACGCAAAGACCCAAAAGGTCAACGGTATCCGGTAAATACCTTAAAATCTCTCCTTTTACTTTCTTTATTCTGGACTTCAGCCAGAATTCCGGCAGCATATATCCTAAAGCTAAACTCATTAAAACTAAAAACATGAAAAAGTCGGCATTTGCGCCTCCTTTAATCACCAAAAAAAGACTCCCCGCAATCAGACATTCCTTGATCAAAAAGAATTCTTCGACGCTAAGGCTCGATTTTGCCATGCCCAAATCGTGAAAGACACGCCTTCCGATCGGCGAAACAGCAAGAGGCGCGTTAATAATCGCTATTTTATTCCTTATAAAAAGCGCCAAATCTGCTCCCAACCCCCTTTTACGCTCAGCGGGCTTTTGCTGAATGGCCGCGAAAGGGTCATCAATATTCAATTTCAATTTGGGGCGATAATCCAGAGCCACAGGAAAAAAGGCCAAAACCAGGGAAAATCCGGCAAAAAATGCTAATAATAACGGTACTAACATTGCTTTATATGTCCTTAAATGTTGATATTTTCCAAATGCTTAGCGCCCCCAGTACCCACAATACAATACATATAATCATCAGCTTCTGCCCCATGGGCGAATGAGTCATGACATCAAAAAAATGCGGATTAGTGCCCGATACGGTAAAAAAGAAAAATACCGGTAAACCGGTCATAACGAATGCCTGGATCTTTCCTTGCACCGTCAGGGTTTGCAGGTTTTTCTCTATCTTTTTACGTTCACGGGTGCTGCTGACGATGCGCATAAAAATAACCGGCAAATTACCTCCGGTTTCACGAGCCAGCAAAATAGCAGTTACCATCTGCTGCATGGCAGGGGATGGCATCCGCCTATAAAGACGATTTAGAGATTCGTCCAAAGAAACCCCCATTTTGTTCTCCCCTAATACTACGCCAAACTCGCCTTTTACCGGCTCAGGCATTTCATCTGCCACGGATTCAAAGGCCTGGACAAGACTTAAGCCCCCTCGAAAAGAACTGGACATGATCATAAGGGCATCAATAAACTGGTCATCAAATTTCTGTTTGCGGGCATTGAGGATACGGCCAATATACATGCGGGGTAGAATAAATCCCAGCACTACTCCGATAATAAGCCCGATTAAATTTTTTCCTTGAGGGAAAAGAAAAACCCCCGCAAGCCCCAAAGCAACAGGGCCCAACAGGGTCATCTGGTACATTTTCTTTATCTCTTCTTCATTCAGGAACCGGTCAACCTTCCCGACGACGGCCATGGCCCGGTTTTTGTTTAGCTGGCCGGACTTGGCCACCAGCGCCGGCACCAAGGTGACTCCTAAAAGAGAGACGGAAAGAAATATTAATAATAGGGCAAGGATGAGCATATAATACAAATATAACATAAAACTTACTAGTTAGAAAAAATTTGACAATAAAATCAAAGCGGCTGTTTATTAGTTGCTGGTTTGAATACAGCCGCTTGAAGAACATAGGCTGCCATTTATAATGCTCTCTTCACAATCAGGGTTGCCATTGCACTTATTGTTAACTTTATAATATTCAAAGCAATTGCGGTCAAACCATGTATTTGATTGGGGATCAAAACCGCATTCAATCGTCTTTTGTGGATCAAACTGGCGCCCATAGGCAAAGCTTTGTCCTGTCTTTGCCAATTTGCCATAAATCCCGCGCTGAATATAATTTCTCATTATCAAAAATGCCGAAATGATAATGACAAACAACACCACAAATTCGACGATGGCGAAGGCTTTAAGATAACGGTCTGACCTACTCATTCGACATCTCCAATATTCAAACTACGGTTCCGCATCTGGCAATGTGCTGCCATAAAGAGTGCTGCAATCAACAAATTTAATAGAATAATCTGTATCTCCGGTCCCTGAACTCTTTGAAGCATTGCTGGAGGCTATATACTCCGCGCAAGCATGACTTTCCGTGCCCGTGGACAACAATGCATCGGCTGCTTGTATACAGGATGAGGAGGAGGCTCCATTGGTCGTGTCAACTGTTCCATCCCCACTATCATTTAACATAAAAGCATACTGAAGAGAAGTCTTGTCTTGAGGTACAATGTTACTGGCCGCCAGACCTTGCGCTGTTTGGGCCATCAGTCCAAATCCAAAAATTCCACTGGCGCCGTAATTTATGGCGCATCCCCCCACAGCCCCAAAAAGACTGAATGGTGTTGCTATGTTAATATTTTTTAAAGCATTAGGATTATGGTACAAAAATTGCCATAACGTATTCCCATTAGGAAAAGTAACCGCACTGCTATGTTCCTCATCCCAGCGCTTGACACTGACGAACACGGCTCCATCGCGGGACATTAGTTCGAAGTTTCTCTTCGTGCCAAAAGTCCCTGATGTCCACGTGTAAATCCAAGGCATTTGACTTTGTATTGCCACGCCCCCTTCGCCATTCTTACCGTTACGTCCTGTCGAAAATGCTGTAACTTTAACAATATGAGCGTATCCCCCCGCTCCTGCCGGTCTGCCGGGCAAGGTCTGTCCATTAGGCAAGGTGCTGTCTACCCATCCGTAAACAACGGCATTTGGTAATGCTTTTGGTAATGCTGTGGTAGAATTTTGAACCTGAGTGTGCCTGTAGATCAGCTGGGCCGCCGGGCCGCCGTCTGAACAGTCAGCTGAGCCGCAGGGCTTTAAAAAATTATGCAGGGCAATATCCGCCTGGGCAGTTATATTTTGCATGGTTTGTGCCCTTGTAAAGATATCGGTTAAAAATGCCGAACGCAAAGAAAATTTCGGGGTCTCGTCAGTAAATAAGGTTATATTATCCTCCAGCCATTTCGAGTAGGGATACTGGTCTGAAACGGAAGCGACAGGATTACAACTTGATGATCCTGCCCCTCCTGAATATGCGACAACACACTTAGCCCCGCTTGTGCTGCATTTACCTCCGCTGCACGAACTGCCATCGGCGCATCCGGTATATCCTGACGTGAGTGATCTGCCTAAAACTGAAGGGTCGCAGACGGTGTTTGCCAAGCTGGCAGGACATTGGTTCGTCACCAAAGACAGGCAGTTTTTGTAGTTGTTCACAGGGCCGAAATTAATTTGATTATTCACTGCATTCGCGAAACTTCCTTTTGAAAAAACATTGCACCTATTAGGATCGCTTGAATCCCAAACAGGAGAAGATGCTCCAAGCACCCCGGCATCGCACGGAGTCCCTGATATGACAGTAGGGCATGCCCCGCTCTGCAAATAGTTCAGACAACTTAAATAATTTTGATAATTACTGGTCGCCTGCTGCGCCGTTGTTGGACCGGCATTATAATTCAAACAGGCAATGACATGGGGAAGGTCTCCCCAGACGGAAGTAGGGGCGTTTTGTTGAATATACGTGTCTTCAGCAGAACCGGATATCGCCGATTCCAATGGAACGCACCAGACGGCAGTAGAGCTGGTCGCGGTTGAAGGCGTATAGCTTGTGTTAAGCCACGTTGTAACCGCATTATTCCAGTCATTGAGTTTATCTACCGCTGGTTTTTTATTATTGTATGCCCACCCGCTAATATTAGGATAGCCAGCTGGCTCATAAATACTTAACAAACGTCCATCATTGTCACCTGGGTTACAGCTGACATTTGGACACGCAGGAGGCGTCAGGCTCAAAGGATCCCCCAAAACAGAGGTATCTGTGCTACATTGATCCGCCCCTGTACATGCAGGAGCAATCCACTGAGCGGCAAAGGGATACCAGTTATCAAAAGTTGTATTTATTGTCCCAGCATCAGAATTAAGGATACTATTAGAAAAAGTAACAAAATCTGAAAAGGTATGCATAACATCATCCAGACTATCGACGGTGCTATTGGCTGTTACAGAAAGAGGGCTTGCCGCCGCAGTTCCGGTCCACTCGCACATGCCGTTGGGAGCGGAGAGGTCCCCATTATACGGCCAGGAGGCTGAACACATTTGATTGTCACCCGGCAGCCAGCTACCGCTGCCTCCCTCTCCAAAAATCGAATTATTAGCAAGATTTGCGTTTGGGAAAAGGGTTGTATCTCCCACAAGGTCAATCGGCCCATACAAAGAAGTGCTTCCAAGCGCTACTCCATTTGAAGCGGCCGCATATACAGAAAAAGTTCCCGTTAGTGCTGGCGGCGGGGTCCAGCTATAGATAAAGGTGGTACCAGTACTGTCGCTGGGAGAAACTGTTCCCAAAATGATCGTATTTCCTCCTTGCTGGTAATAAAAAGTCACATACGGAGTTTTCCCTGAAGTAGTAGCCGTAAGAAGAATAGTAGACTGCAGAGGATACTGACAGTTAGGATTCAGAAGGGAGCATGTCGAGCTGTTTGAACTGCTTGAGCTAGTAAGCGTTTGTATAGTAACAGAAGCCGACGCCTGCACTTTAGCAGATAACGTAATTAATATAAAAAATAATAAAATCAACACATAATAACGCATATTTTAATTCCTGTTTATACTATTGCATCCTCAATCACGTGCCCACTTCTTAACAAAAGCAGGCATTCAGCTACGAACATGTGTTCGAAGCGCCACACACATGCGTCGGTAAACAGCCGCAAGTCATTGTACCTAAACAGCCATCTGACAAACTGCCACAAGCATCTCCGGTATTTCCAGCCGGGCAGGTATTCGGCGCGCAAGTACACACATTACTAGTACACTTTTGGTTCCCACTGCTACAGTTATCTGGAGGACATGTAATCGTGTTTCCACAGCCATCTGGAATGGAGCCACAGTTATCGCCAGCGGGACAGGCAGTAAGACAACACTTCCCGGGCATTCCGGGGGAGCTGCTGATGCACGACGCAGAAGCAGCACATATCCCGCAAGATACTCCGCACTTGTCAGTACCGCAATTAAACCCACTCGGGCCGGCGCAAGTCGCGGGATCAGCACTAATTGTTATTGTAACTGATCCGTTCCCTTGAATCCCTGCCGCATCTGTGGCGGTAACCGATAGGGTATACGATCCTCCTGTATCTGTACTAGTACTACTATCACAGGAAGGAATCGGGAATCCGACGACGGGGTTTACTGCCTGAATAGAATATTGTCCTGGTGCTGCCTGCCCCCAAGTATAGGAGCTGGGATTTAAAGTGTTCCCGTTGATTGTTAAGACGACACTGCTAATGATGCCGGAGGGCTCTGTAACAGTAGCAGATAGAGGAAACGCCCCGCCAGCAACATAGGAGGCAGGAGCTGGCTTCGGATCACTTATCGTGACCACCGGCAGCGCTGTGCCAATCGTTATATTTATATTTGCCGTATTTGCGGACGTCGAAACACTGCTCATGAGAGAATCAACACAGCAGTTTTTTCCTGTGCAAGAGTACGGCAGACTGAAAGAAGATTGTCCTAGCTGGGTCAAATCTGTAAACCCTGCCGGAACAGGTGCCGGAGGTATAATGCACGTGCCGCTATTATAAGTGCCTGCTACACACCAGTGGTCCTGCCCTCCGCTGGGACAAGTTGCTGAAGCCGGATCAATGTTATCTGCTTGCGGACTATAGTCCTTTAACAGCCAAAATAATGGATAGATGCCGTTAGGGAATTGCGGATTTCCGATGGGGTTCATACCGGGCAATGGCTGGAACGGAGGGCTAGACGGCAGTTTTTGTTCGTCACGGCCGAACTGATCCAAAAAGGACACCCCGTTGGCGTACTCCTGATAGGATGGGTCATAAATATATGGATAACTGCTTCCGTAGGGATTATTTGTTTTACATTGTCCAGGGACCCCTGTCTGAGGACAATAAGACGGCCGCGGAGACTTAGTATTATTAGCCGCAGTATCAGTCTGACAGCATGGGTCGCAATAAGGGTTATATGTGGGAAGAGAACTGTCCGAATCTGTGCATGGGTCACTTAATTGAAAACTAGCCGCATTTGAGACTAACAATTTACAGGCGGTTGGATTTGCGGGAGAAGAAGAAAGACAATCAGCCGGACAGAAAAAGTTAAGCGGAATTGTTGAATCTAAGCTGTTCTCATACGCGTTTTGTGTGCATGTTATAAGACTGGGGATTTTCTGTGTACAAGCAGGGTCTGAAGAATTCGCGGCGCAATAACTCTTGCCTGATCCGGGATCAATACAGCTCGAATTAATCGGTATTGCACTTGTTTGATTATCCGTATAATTCTGCAGGCACGTTGCTCCGCTCATGAATTCTTTCAGTTGATTATAAAAAAGAACCACCTGAGGAATATATCCTTTGTTTAACATTTTGAGACGATCAGTATAAAAAACCGCAAACCGGCTGACAGTGTCATTAGAAGGATTTGTTGCCCCTGTCCCATACCTGCCGTTGGCATTCCAGTCAAAATAGTCAGAAATGGTAACCTGATCTGTAACAGCACCTTGAATGGCCGAGGCAACTCCTCCCTCATAAAACTGCTGTTGGATCGGCTGTCCCACCTGTAATCTGTTCCAAAGACTGGTTATCATAGGCTGGATCACGACAACCTGAAGAGCAAGAGTGGCTATCGCTAAATAAAGGCCCAGCGTCGCAAGCGCCGCTCCTTGAGTCACAATAACCGCTATAATCGCTATCAACAAATAAACAAGCGCAAGAAAAACAGAAGTCGTATATGAGAACTCATTGGTATCTTGCAGGTTCGTCTGTTTGAGCTCCTGACCATAGCTTGCCACGTTTGAAGCCATCAACGAGGCGGATTGGTTGGCCGCGATGGTCAACATGGTCTTTGTCTGGGCAATCCTTCCCCAGTTTAAAGTGATGGCAAGAAAAATCAGCGCCGTTGCTGTCAATAAAATCAAAATCAACGCTGTTTGCCCTTTTGTGCTCTTTTTAATCATGGGCCTGTGTCCCCGTTAGTAATGCTTCCGTGATAAACCGCGGCAATCGGCAAAATCACGTCGTCACCGGTACTCAGTTGTGATGACGGGTCCCCTTTTGTAGGCTCTGGATTCGTTGTTAACGTAATGTCCTGTGTCACACGCCGGCTGGCCAAGTCCATGCCTGTCCAACGAAAGACCATCACCAGTCCGAAGATTAAAAACATGACGACAATCATCGCGAAAGTGAATTCTATCGTCGACTGCGCTTTTATATTTTCACGTAAGTTCATCAATGCACCTGTAATTGTCCCCCTGTGCGCGTTATCCAAGATGTCCCCCGCAGATCTTGAAGACGGCTGCGGACAAAAATCATGTTCTTTGCGATATCGTAGCATGTCTTGGCAATATTATCCGACGAAAAGCAACTGCCGCTTGCGTCAACGCAAACTTCCACCGGATTGGGGTTCGCGCAGCCCGAGGCACAAAGTTTTGTGGGGGATGTCGTCGTGCAAAACCGCCCGGTATTATTACTTAATTGAATGGTTCTCTGTATTATATCCAGATTGTTGCGTTTGTTGGCACTTCGCACTACCTGGCCGGTTTCAGGATTGTATAGTTTCCCTTCTTTGATCTGTAAATAAGTGCCTCCCTGAGTAAAGGTGAGAATCTCAGAAGGGGTCTGAAGTCCGGGTTTAGGAGTACACGAGTTAACGTCCCAGCCTCCATCGATGTCCCCTCCATCCGGATCCTCATAATCAACAGTTGTTGCCCCGTTTGAATTCGAGATATTATAAACAGTCACCTCTTTTAATCTGCCATCAATGTCCCATTGGGGATATTGACTGTTGGAAGCATCCAGTCCTATCATGTCTGCGGATGTTGCGCCAGTCGCATACCATTGCCATGCCATGAATGGGCGAAGGGAAGAAGAAGGTTGGTTCTTTACCGTGGCATAATCTCCGTTACGCATAAGATCAAACTGCATGTCCGCATTAGCATTGGTCAGCGTACTAGTCAAAACCACCTCCGCTGATAATTCCGCATTCTTGCATGGGTGAGATGAACAGGTTGGCGGGATCGTGGAAAACAAAGGCGTTCCGCTCGGAGCCCCGACTATAGAAACTCCACTTCCCCCAAAATTAGCTGACATATTATAAAATAACTTATATGAATAATGAACGCCTTGCAAAATTTGTTTAATTGCGCTTTCATACGAACTAGCCTCTTGGGGAGTAATGCTGGGAAATACCGTTGGAAAGAATGAAACAAACGCGCTCCAATGAGAACTCCAATCCGGATTGATTTTACCAAAAGTCGTGGACTGGCAAAGATAGCCAGGGTTGGCAATTGGGTTGGGTGAAAAAATCTGAGCTTGAGCCAGACCTGAAAAAATTGTACAGGCATTGTTTTGGGCTTGAAGCGTTCTTAGAGGTGCTGTCGCGCCTGTTACCGGTATTATAGAATCAAAAGAACTTACTCTAACAGTCCCTCCGGCCCATTCTCTTTGCTGGCGAAGGCATTGATTCTGCAGGCACTGTTGAGGGGTAAGCATCGGCTGAGTCACAGATGGCGTATAGGGACCGCCTCCGGCATACCCGCAGTCGGCAGGACGTGTGATTGGCTGATTTTTAACAAATGATGCCGTAGCAAAAGGAAAATGCTGTCCATTAATATATACATCCATGATCGGCAAATTCGCGTTCACATCGCCCTGATCAACAGGATACATCAAATTATATGAAAAAGTCCCTGATCCTTGGGCAATATAAGGAGTTCGGTCGAGGTCTCCGTACTTATTCGAGTCAGGAGAAAGCCTGTCTTCGACAAAAAGAACTGAACCGCTATTGTGGGCGGTAACTTGGGTCAAACTATTAGGGTTAGCCTTGGAATCATTCCAGGAAGCCAGCATTGCCATGCGCATGGCTTTAAAATTCTGGTTTTGCACATAGCTGTTGCCAACGGCAGTCCGCACGATCGTACCTATAAGAAAAATCAGGACCGCTCCGAAAACCGCAAGCTCAGTAACTGCTTGTGCTTTTTTTGGATCTACCTTAAACATCAGCTTCCTATCTGTGTGTAGCCTGTTTTCGTTTCCAAAGAATTCGATGTATCAACCCTGTTTGTCCATTGTCCGCAGACGCTGGCAGAGCTCCCGTTTTCGACCGTGACGATGGATAGCCCATTGCTCTGTGTCGCATAAACGATACTGGAATTAACGCTCTGCGGGTCATACTGGTCGCCCATATCATCCGTCGCTGATTTCCAGCGGCCCTGAATGCCTCGTTTGACATAATCCTTCATAGTAATCATAACGCCTAAAATAATGATCAGGATCACCGTATATTCTAAAATCGATTGTCCTTTTCTATTCTGCATAAACTTTATCCCTTATTGGCTGCCCGGAACGAATCCTGCGTTAGTGATGGTATTTGACACTGTGTAGGCTGACTCATTGAAACTCGTATTGCTTATATATACCGCGTTGCCCGATGCCGGCATATACCCTGTTTCCGTAACCTGTTTATTGTTATTTTCAAACGTTTGTGTGTTCGATCCCACCATATACCCTTGTTGGGTGTCATTAAAATCCTGTTCCGCGTTCTGCTGGTTTCCTACCTGATCTGCCGCAACCTTTATCAGGCTTTGCGTGCCACGCTTGATGCTTGTTCCCATATAGGAAAGCACCACTACAATAATCCCGATGATCATGGTGTATTCCAATATGGACTGTCCTCGGTTTGCAAGCATCTTTATTCTTCCTTCTCAGCTAGGACAATACGACGGCCTCGGGGAGGCCCCATCGGCACATCCCGGAGACAGTTGTACGCTGTTCGTTACGGTTTGGACCCTGTCATTTAAAGATTTGAGGTAAATGGCTCCTATCGCCTGCGGGCTGCCTTTTGTTGCCACTGCATTTTCCTGGCCATTGTGCGCAACATCCGAAACTACTTGTGAATAATACGGCTCGTACTCATACGCAATGCTGCCTCCGGTGGCGGCCAAACAGTTGACATCACATACACTGCTGTTTGCCACCGATGCTATCAAAAAATTCCTGCCTTCGTGAATGCGTGCCTGAAGCGAGCGCTGTATCAATGTGGTCATGCCTGTCAGGGCCGCGATCGTGACAAAAAAAATCATCACATACTCCGCCATGACTGCCTGACCCTTGTTATTCATGACCATATCCTTTCATATAATTCCACTAGCCTTTCCATTGATTAGGTCGGGCCAACGCCCTTTCACGGCGCAGCATTTTGCTGCAAGTAAGAGGCTACATTTAGCATGTCCTGTGTGGTCGTATTAAACACGCTATTGAGCCGCTGCTGAAAGAGGCTTCCGCTGCCTACCGTAAACATGACCACTACCATGACCACCGCCGTGACGAGCAAGATATATTCCACCGTGCTTTGACCTTTATGTGCGCACATGCATTTGTCCTTTTGTAAAATATGAACTCCCCCTACCCCCTCATTTTTATAAAGAGGAAGCAGGGGGAGTTCGTTGCTCCTTACATCATATTGCCTTTGCATAACGGGTTTTCCTTAAATATTAACCCTTTGACCCCACTCAGGGCAATCCTGAGTGAAGTCAAAGGCTTAAACCCCCTTATGATTTTCCCCAATTCTCCTGGGTCATATTGAGAATTGAGCTGTTGCTTTCAGTATTGGTCCATTCATTTATTGTATTAGTTGATGAATTTCCAGCATTAAAAGTCTCCTGCGTATTGCTGGCCCTGAATGTTGTTTTAACCTCATTCATATTCCCCGCAGAATACTGATCACCGATATCATCCGCGGAACTTCTCAAGCGTCCCTGTATGCCGCGTTTGAGATACACCTGGATGCTCAGCAAAGCGCCGATAATAACAACTACCAGCACCGCATATTCCAGCGTACTTTGCCCTCGTTTTTGATTAAGATATTGCAACATAATCTTTTCCTCCTCGCCGTCGCAAATTTACGCGGCGGCTTATAATAGTCCATTAAAATTGTGTTTAGTCTGCGCTAGTACCGTTATAGGTGACGTTCTGGTAACCAACCCTGCCGCGGTTACTCGTAGAATTATCTCCTAACGTCGTGTTATCGGAATATTTTGTTTCATTACTTTCGGAATTCACACTATAATTGCTAACCATATAATACGGCTCATACTGCGTATTGGCACCTATAGCGTTCGTTTCGCTTGCCATATAATGGGATGCATCATGAATACGAGCTTGGAGAGCGCGCTGGGCATAGGTCTGCATGGCAATGACTCCAGCAACCACCAGGGCGATCAAAAGCGCGTATTCCGCGGTATTTTGTGCTTTTCTGTTTTTAAGGAAGTTTCTTAACATTTATTCTCTCCTTCTGGGCCCCGCTGATTGCCTGCCCCGCAGAATGCGCTAGCGGCTTAAGAGGGACCATGTTAATTCGTAAGATTTATATTTTTAACTACCTCATAAATTACTCGCTCTAGTGCGATGATGCAAATACGTTTGCCATGGTATTCATTGTTTGTGTAACTGTGTTTAAAGTCCCATTAAGCTGTGTCTGAAATGGACTATTCCCGCTTGCCACAAAGGCAATTACAACGCCCACTACTGCGGTCACAAGCAAAATGTACTCCACTGTGCTTTGACCTCTTTTATTCTTTATATGCATAGTTTTCTCCTAAAATGCGAAATTCTTTAGTTTTGAGAAGCCTCAGTAATTATCTTCTGTTGTGCTTGCACTGACCTAAACACGTAGGTGCTCAAAGCGGCCACTGCCGCTGAGATTAAGGCAACGACGATCGAGTATTCGATAAGATTTTGAGCCTTCTTATTTCTTAATTTTTGGATCATCGCCCTTCACCTTACATGCCAGAAGATTAATTAGACCCTTCCCCCTTCAAAAATTCAGGAGCGAGGAACAGTAAAAATGTTCAGGGTCTTTCATTTATGTAAAAGCCCTCAAAGGGGCTGTTAATACATTTTACCGTTACTTAATGAAAGTATGCCATATATAATAGGGGTTGTCAACTCAACAGGTAAAAATTTAGGACTTGTTTACAGGCTGAGTCACATGAAAGGTCGTTTTGTAAAAGTGGATTCCCGCTTGCGCGGGAATGACAAAATCTATGGCGAAGGGTTTTAAGACGTTTTAAGGTTCTTCGCAGCTATCACTCCTCAAAATGACAAGTTTTTCCGGCACACACAAAGGCCTCTGAAATAACGAGTTTTTTAGTCAATTATCTGGATTTTTACGCTCACCAATCTATTTTGTTCATCACGTAAACACATCCCATTTAATTTTTCAGCCGCTTCTTGTGCTAAAATTTTATGAGTATAATTATTATTAATTAATATGCTTACATTATTTTCGTGTTTATTGCTTTTATCGAATCCTTTCAAATTCAATATATTTTCTATAACATCATTATTATGAATAAGTTGTGGAAAAAATATCGACTTTGCTCTTTCCAAAAAATTTCTTTCATAATTCTCCACAAATATTCTATTTTTATTTAAAAAGCTTCTCTTTCTATCCACTATATTTGTTAATTCCAATATAATATGGTCTTTATAATCCACTATCGACACTGAACGTATTTTTGCCCCTTCCTGAACATCCATACAAGCCTTAAAAAGCTCTTGATCAGAAATTTTGTCAACAATAAGAGGAATTACATTATTGACCAGCCCATCTGTAGCTTCCCTAATACCTCTTTCTATCGGCAGAGACATGCTAATAAAAATATTTTGGTCGCTTTCTAAAACCACCTTGATGCCCTTACAATAAGTCAGATAATACTTCCAATCCGTTTCTTTAATGTTGTTCTCTGAAAAAATTCCTAGATCCCAAAGCGCCGCCTTAACAAAAATCCTTCCTGCGCCTTGATAATCAGTCGAAATTTCCATGCTTATATTTTCAGGAAGAATAATGGGCTCTTGGGGAGGACTTTCATTGATCTTGAACACAGAGGGAGATGAAAACAGCTTGACCTTGGTAAGACTATCCTGGATTTGCTTCTTTTTCTCTTGCGGAATTTTAAATTTGTCTTTGGGTTTACGGCCCCGGGGCGTTATAATACCGGATTCTTTAAGAACATCATGGACCGATGATTTAGAAAGATGTACTCCGAATTTTTCCGAAGCGGCTTCAGCCAGTTGACGACAGGAAAAAAGAGCATTTCCATGCCTCTGGCTTATAATAAAATTAACAACCTCATCCTTCAATTTATAAGTTACACCCATAGAAATTTCCAGTCTGGACATTTAATTATAACACAGCATCTTACCGCGTCAACATTTCCCTTAAACCCACTGCCGTGAATGCATTATATTATTGTTTTCATTCGTGCATTGAGATAAACAGCTATTATGTATTCGGCACGGGAATATTTTCTCCGTCTGCTACGGTTTACAGCTTGGATGCTATCGCGATAAGGCATACGCGGCATCCAAGCTGTAAAACCTTGCAGACTTTTGGCGAAAAATTCCCAAATGTGCCTCACACATAATAGCTGTTTATCTCAAACGCGTGAATCATTATAAGAGGTAAGTATAAAATACCTTTTCATTCACCATTCAATACATTGTGTTAAAAGAGGAAGGGAAGTATCTTGGAGGTTATACTTGGACTCTGTCGCCTATTTGGGTCTTGGAGGCGGCGATGGTACCTGAAGGCAGTTCGATGGCATAGGAGGCCTTAAAAAATATAGGGGACAAGCAAAAAGGCCTAATGTTCGCACAAAGGCCGACCACGTTATTTTGCTTGTTACAAAATATCACATCGATCGGAAACTTCATGAAAAACATGTGGATAGACTGGCAACGCGTTATGATCAACGCCTCGCCTTGAAGAAAAGCACCTGTCCCCATTAACCCTTTCATGCGCTGCCAGGGATTTCGGGCGACTTTGACACGGGAAGCTATTGGAGTTTTTCGGGTGAGATTATAAATCATGCACTAACGTGAGTTTCAAAAATGGTTTTGCTCAGAGCTATGCCGCGGACGCTTAAGTCATCGAAACACTTGGGGATATACCCGGTAGCCGCGTATTCTCCAAGGATCTGTCCTTCCGCATTCACTCCCTTTTGAACAAAGGTAAATACGTTTTTAATTTCCGGCAAGCCGTCAACCATCTTGCCGGTAAGCTCTGAGACCTCTGTGATCTTACGAGTCCCATCGGAAAAACGGTTGACCTGCACAATAATATGAATAGCCGAAGCCGCCATTTCATAAATAGCACGCAGCGGCAACTCAATCCCGGAAAGTAAAACCATCGACGACATACGTGAAAGAGTGTCCCTTGTCGTATTAGCATGCAGGGTGGTCAATGAACCATCATGGCCTGTATTCATCGCCTGCAACATGTCCAAAACTTCCGGCCCGCGGCACTCGCCGATAATTATCCGGTCGGGACGCATACGCAAAGTGTTGATAAAAAGATCCCTGATCGTCACCTTGCCGCGGCCTTCGATATTTGCCGAACGGCTTTCCAGCCTTGCCCAATGGGTTTTGGTTAAGCGCAGTTCCGCCGCGTCCTCTATAGTAATGATGCGTTCATTATCCGGAATAAATTGGGAAATGATGTTAAGAAGGGTTGTTTTACCCGCACCCGTACCCCCGGAAACAATCATATTTTTTCGGCCAATGACACAGGCATTTAAAAAATCTGCCATGGGCTGTGAAAGACTTTTAAACCGGTTAAGCAGGTCTTCAATAGAATATCTGTCCTGCGAAAATTTACGTATCGTTATCATGGGGCCGTTAAGGGACAACGGCGGTATGATCGCGTTGACGCGGGATCCATCGGAAAGTCGCGCGTCAACCATCGGGGTTGATTCATCAACCCTGCGGCCTAATGGAGCAATGATCCGGTCAATGGTGGCACGGACCTGGTCATTGGAAATAAACCTCTTGTTGGTCAAAATGATCTTGCCGTTTCTTTCAACAAAAATTTCATCTTTATTGTTGACCATGATGTCCGTGATCGTATCGTCCCCCAAAAAGTCTTCCAGAGGCCCGAGCCCTAATGCCTCATTGACAATTTCCCTGACTAATTTGACGCGTTCGTCATGGCTGGAAAGAAAAGTCCCCGAAGCTTCAGCTAAAAGATCCGTCACCACTTTTTCCGCGGCCTTGCGCAGATTGGCCGCTTGGGCGGGATCGCTTAAAACTTCCTGCGACATTTTTTGTAAGTTCATGCGCTCAACCAAGCCGCCATGCACCGCTCTCTTTAATTTTATAACATCATCTTCTTCCTTATTAAAATCCATCACCACTTCGGCCGCATTAGGCTTAATCCCAAATTTTGCCCAAAACGCATTGCTTTTTTTAGAAGTGTCGTCGCTGGCGCGTACTCTGATAACATCGCTGGCCTGGACATAAATGCTTTCATCATTCAAGCTATTGGCAATATCAAAAAAAGCTTCCGACACTTTTGTTTTAGGGCTGTCTATGACACAAGGCACTCCCCGGTTTAAAGCAACGCCCACTGTCTTGCCGTCCGAAGGTATAAGCGAAAAGACTTCACACGACAGGGCATTCTTGACTTCCTGCCAGGCAACGGAACCGCGGCTCTCCGCGCGGTTTAAAACCAAACGCACCATCTTTAAGGGATAGTGTAAGTTCTGAAAAATATCCAGACAGGTTTTTATCTGATAAACAGCCAGAACGTCGGGCGTGCCCACTAACAAAATCAAATTGGAAGAATCCAGGATGCTAAAGAAAATCTCGCTAAAGGAACTTCCTCCGTCAACAATAATGTAGTCGTATTGAGCGGAGGCTTTTTTAAAAAATAAACGCAAATTGTCCGCGGTGATGTGCCCCATCTGCTGAGGGTATTTAATGCCCGGCAAATAATGCAGCCCGCTTGGGTGCGGGATAACGTTCTTTCTTATCGCGTCGGGCGATTCTATGTCCGCCAAAACATCAACCAGACAGTGTGTTGATTGCAGGGAAATCATACGCCCCATATCCTGGCTGGCCTGTAAATTTAAATCAACTATCAGGGTCCTTTTGCCCTTTAAAACTAACGCACAGGCAATATTAACCCCAATAAATGTCTTGCCCACCCCGCCTTTATTACTGAATATTGTAACAACTTTACATATCATAGTTTGTTATTTTACCACGATTTTTAATTTTGTCGCTGATGTTTTTTCCGGTTTTTTTATACGCGAACGCCAAGGAAGGATGTGTTGTTTAAAACTGAATGCCGAATTTGGAGCCGATTTCGGTTGTAGTATTGTTTGGCTCTACAAGCGTCTGCTCTGTTCCATCAACTGAAACCGTTTCCGGCTTAGACTCCTCAATATGCCAGTAACGGATATATGGTTCCACATAAAAGTCAAACATTGGGCCCTTTCTTAAAAACTTGACAGAGGCCCTCACTCCATACCCGTGGTCCTGATGATTGACTAAATCCGGATTATTATTTCCGAATTGATTCCCGTCGCTTAAGAAACTTTTTTGCCAGCCCTGAAGGAAAATATCATACTCGGCATTGGGATCAATTTCCCAATTCCTAGACATATTAATCACCACATACCCTCCCAAAGGAAGATAATAATAATGTGATTTTCGGTCATCCCCATAATTTCCGACGCTGGAAATATGGCCATTGCCGTGATCGATCAAATAGCGGTATCCAAAACCAAAATAGGGCGTCACGATTGAATCCGCACCTAACGAATAGTCTTTACCGATAAGCCCTCGAAATTCCATATCATCGTCGTGCTCATTTTTAGAAATTCCTGATCCCTTATATTTCAAATCACGGCTAACGGCATACCGTCCCTGAAAAAAATAAACATTAGTCATAATATTATTTAAAATATTGGGAGACTTGGGGCGATACGCGTAGTCGGCATAATACCCATACATAGGCCCCTGAAGAGTAACGTCGTGAGTCGTACTGCCATCGATTGTTAAATATGAAGGCTCTTCATACCGGTAGTAAAGAAATTCTACCCCCGTATCAAGCGAGTGTACTCTGTTTTTTACATTCGACGGGGCCTTATTCCCGGATGGAGTAACAAGACCCTGAAAAATATCCTTTTTAGGAAAATCTTTCTCTACGTCATCTAATTCGCTGTTTATAACTGCGGACTTGTCGCTTGGGCTCTTCGTGGAATCCGCTCGGCTTTGGACGGGATTGATCAAAAATAAACAAATAAAAACACTTAAGGGAAGATACGTATTAGTACGAAGCAATTACTTTCTCCGCAGTAGTCCCCTGTCCCTTTGCAACAAACTTATTATAAACGATGGGAATCGTAAAAAACAGGTCTTTCTGATCAATTCCCGTCGTAAAAGCATTAAAAGGGGAAGCTGTTTTGGCGGCCTGCAGAGCGTCTTGGTCTAAGAGGGAGTTTCCTGAGGATTCAACCACTTCTTCTGAGTCCAACGACCCATTGTTAAGGATGTGCACCTTCAGTTTCACGGTGCCTGCCAAATCTTGACCCGCAGGCTGAGGATAGGAAATGGCTTGAGAAATTCTCAGCTGAACCATCCTCGCGTAGGCTGTAATTGTACCAATATCCGCATGAGTATTAGAAACCGGAGACGTAACCTTAGGAACAGGCCATGACGGCAAAGGTTCATGTTCATACTTGGCGTCAAATGCCTTATAAGCATCTTTCTCGGAGGGGGTCGGCATCGACAGTTGCTTATCCAAAATCTTTTTTTCTGTGAGAACAGTTGGCGTTAAAATAATTACCATTTCTGTATTGGAATCCCCGGGTACACTGCGGTTTCTAAATAAAGCTCCCAGAACGGGTATTTTAGAAAAAAACGGGACCTCGGTTAATGTCTCGCTTGAGGAATATTTAATCAGTCCCGCCAAAGCAAGAGTCTGCTTGTTTTCCATAAGCAAATCGGTCGAAGCCGTACGCGTGATGAAAGCAACATTAGAATTTGTCGAAAAAGACGATGAGTTGTCAACGTCACGTATATCAACATTGAGCACGACATCGATTTTGCCGTCACGAATCGTTGGCGTCACCGTCATATTAACACCGTATTGTGTGTAACTCGTATTTTGTGTCTGGGAACCTCCGCTTGCACTGGTGGTCGTGCTTTGAATGGGGATTTCCCCTCCAACCAGGAAACTTGCTTGCTTGCCGCTCACAACCACCAAGCGGGGCTTGGAAATAAGCTTTGCTTTGCCTTCCTGAAGCAGGGCATTGACAGTAGCCTCTAACTGAAATGACCTGTTGAACTCTCCTATCTTAAAAAAATCACCTATCTTACCGTTTGTCTGCGGAGGCGTCTCATTATAAGGAAGAGATAATCCTGAAGAGGAACTGCCGCCGGTAGTAGTCGGAGTAGTGCCGCCGCCGGACGTATTACTCGCGGCCGCGTTCGACCACTGGATACCCAACTGTCTTTCCAGCGTTGTGCTGATTTCCACAACCTGCATATCTACCTGAATTAAATCCTCAATCTTTTCGACCTTGACTAAATTTAACAAATTCTCAGCATATGGCTGCAAAATATCCTCAAGACGGGTCTTGTCCTCTTTAGACAAAGAGCCTGAAACGGCCACCTTGCCCTCATCCCGATTTTCATCCAAAGAAACACCCGTGAATTTAGCTTCATCCAGAATCTTTTGTATTCTGGCCTTGACACTTTCTAAGTCTTGGCTAACAACCCGCACCTTAATGCTGCGCTTGCCCGCTTCGTCCCATAAAAACAAAACTGTCGTTCCGGGTTTCTTGGCTACAAGAGAAACCTTATCGGCTTGAGCATCTGAAATATCCGCTACATCAGGATTAGTCACTGAAACTCTGGTCAAACTGTTGGCCGTGACCGATTGGATGTCCCCGGTGACCATGTCAATAACATCTTCCGTTTCCGATGTGTTTTCATCCGCGGATAACAGAGGCAGATACAATAAAGTCAAAACAAAACCCAATAAAATAATAAAAAATTTCTTTAATAAAGCTCGATTCATTAATTAGAGTTCCTTACCGCCTCTAAAAATTTGGATATTAAGCTTATTGCCCTCAGGCTTAGTTTCAGACACTCCATCCGGATTCTGAATATCAACACCCTGATTTTTCAAGACATAATCCGCCAAGGTTTTCCACGTCGATGCTTTAACTTTTTTATGGTCACTGTCATCAGGAGAACGCAAGGCCAACTCCAAACTTCCGTTTTTATCCGCAAAGGCTAAAAGTCCCGCTTCTTGAGGGTCAACGGCAAAGGTAATTTTTAAAGATACTGCCGCCTGCTGTTCATCATAAGCGCCAGGGTCATCTTCATTGGTATTAATTGCCAAAACCTGCAGGCTCTGAAAAATCATGGCGGTCACGTTTTTCTTGTCCGTATCCTGGGCAAGAACATTAAGATGGGCTATAACGTCAACAAAATCTCCGGGATTGATCAATCCGCCCACCGCAGCTAATGAATCAATCTTCACTGTCACCGCACGTTTACCCACCGGTGTTTTTACGGCTAATGATGACTTGCGGCTCTTGGCGGCTTGAAAAGCCGGTTGCTGAGGAGCCCTTGCCACCTGCTGGGCTGCCTGCATCGCCGCCTGCTGGGCTGCCTGTATCGCCGCTGTTTGCTTTTGCATGTTTGCCGCTTCTTGCGCTTTGACGCGTTCCAACTCCTGAGCTATTGCCGCCATTTGCTGATCGGACCTTTGCAGAATCTGGGCGGCCATCTGCTTTTGCTGAGCATCATATTTTTCCGCCAAGGCAGTGGTTTTTCCTTCAATGCTGATTTTGACATAATTACTGGTCAAAATAACCGCCACAATTCCGGCAGCCACAGCACCAACAATAATCAGAAGTTGTTTTTTATTCTCAAAGGCCAATCGTTCCTCCTGTTTATACTATTATGGCGCGCTACTAAAAATTTCCTTACCGCGTTGCCCATTAATTCGAGCTTACTTTTCCAACAGCCTGTTCTATGAGCTCTTTGTTGTATTCGGGCTTGTTTTTTTCTGCTAATTCTTTCAAATGCTTCAAAAGCACTTCCTGTTGTTTTTGCATCGTCAAATCGTAAATCAACTCTTTTTTAAGATCAGCAAAAGGCTTGACTGTTCCTCCTGTTTTAGAATCAACTTTAACAATATAATATCCTTCCGGCCCTTTAAATACACCGCTGACGCCGCCTACTTCAAGGTTAAAAATAGCTGTTTGCATAGCATCAAACGGCGCACGGCCGGTCATGAACGGTTTAATCTTTCCGCCTTCCGCGGCGTTTGTCCCTTTAGATTGGGCTTGGGCAATCTGAGCAAAATCACCACCCTGCAGGACCTGCACTAATATCCCTTTGGCGGCAGCCTCATCTCCCACAACGATCTGACGGACATTCCATGTAACCGGCTCAGCCATCTTATCCTTATTCGCTTCATAATAGACTCTAGCATCTTCTTCTGTTGCCATGACGTCCTTGGTTAGGCGGCTGGCTATTTCCTGAACTAATAACGTCTTACGAAAATCTTCTACAGCATCTTTTATTTCTTTAGTATTGCCAATGTCGGTATCGTCGGCTTCTTTAACTAAAAGCTGTTGACGGACAAGTTCTTCTAAAACGGCATTTTTAGAATTAGGGTCGTTTTCTTTAAAAGCAGGGAGCTGTTGTTTTAATAGACCAAGACGATTGTTAAACTCCTGCGTTGTCAATGTCCATTTTCCTATGCGCACCAAAACATCACCTGGTATCGGGCCCGGTGCCTCTTGAGAGCTTTGAGCAACCGGAACCGCAGCCACTGTTGTTACGGGTTGTTTTTTTTGTTCCTCTTGTTTTTTGGGACCCAATCCCAACAAATCGCAGCCTGTTAAAAAGACAAGTCCAAAAGCTAAACACATAACCCCGTACGTTACTGTTGTGTTTTTTTTCATAACTCTCCCCCTAAAATAATCCACTTAAAATATAATATTTTTAAGTATATCTGGTTTTATTTTAAAAAGCAACCTCTTCCCTCAAATTCTGACGATAACTTACAATTTTGTTATCGTAAGTTGTTTCGTTTCAATAAATAAAATCATATATTAAGATATTATGAGGGTCAATACAAAATCAAATTATTTGTGCCACCGCTTCTTTTTCTGTTAATAGCTCATCTAAGGTGGCTTTTATTTTAGTTTGGGCAAATTCATTGTGCTTGAGCCCCTGAACTATATCAGCGTCCCTCCCATTAGAGCGCAAGGGGAATCCGAACATAATACCAGGCTCAACCCCATAACTGCCATCTGAAGAAACAGCCGCTGAAAAAAACTCACCCACGGGCGTCGGTGTTATAATATTACGGACCGTATCAATCACCGCTTGCGACGCGGAAGCCGCTGAAGACAGGCCTCGGGCCTTAATAATAGCCGCTCCTCGTTTTTGAACGGTTTCAATAAAGGGGCCCTTAAGCCACTCTTCATCTTTAATGACTTCTATAACAGGGCGCCCGCTTATGGTCGCATTATAAAAATCCGGATACTGGGTGGCTGAATGGTTCCCCCAAACCGCTACATTCTTGACCTGATCAACAGCCACCCTGGCCTTGTGCGCTAACTGTGCCGCTGCCCGATTCCCGTCAAGCATGGTCATGGCAAAAAAATTCTTTGCCGGGATATTTTTACAAACACTTTTAGCGATAAAAGCATTGGTGTTACAAGGGTTTCCAACGACCAGGACTTTGCAATCCGGTTTTGCATTATTGGACAGCGCCCTGCCTTGTGTCGTAAAAACTCCTCCGTTGATCTTCAATAAATCTTTGCGCTCCATGCCTTCTTTACGCGGCACACTGCCGACTAACAAGGCCCAATCAATATCTTTAAACGCAGCGCCTGGGTCAGAATACATGGATACTCCTCGCAGTAAAGGAAACGCGCAGTCCTCCAGTTCCATGACCACGCCCTGCAATGAAGGCAGGGCTTTTTCCAGCTCCAATAAACTTAAATCAACCTGCGTGTCCCTGCCAAACATTTCTCCGGCGGCAATACGAAACAATAAAGAATACCCGATTTGGCCTGCCGCGCCCGTAACCGCAACTTTAACGCATTTGGACATATTAATCTCCTTCCTTAAAATCCCACAAGCTTTTCTATTGATTAGGTCGGGTCAACGCCCTTGATAAATCATTGGTTCTGTCAAAATCCCTGAATGTTTCGCAAACAATATCTCTTCTCATCCATAACACGCAGTCCTTGCACAGGCTGATACTGATATGTATTGGCGCACTCATATAACTTTTGACACTACCAAATCATTTTATAATCCCCGGTAAAATGGCCCTTGCTTTTTTTACCTCTTTAATATCGATATCCCCATAAATAATTTCCCGGGCTTCTGCGCCGGCTCTGGCAAGAACCTCTCCCCACGGTGAGATAATCATGCTATGCCCATAGGCCTGCATGCCCCGCGCATCAATTCCTACCTGGTTAGGAGCCAAAACATATGACAAATTTTCAATCGCTCTGGCGCGCAGCAGCGTCTCCCAATGAGCTTCACCTGTTTTCTTCGTAAAACACGAAGGCACCGTCAAAAGGTCAACTCTCCTTCGCGCATAATTTTGATAAAGATCAGGAAAACGTAAATCGTAACAAATTGAAAGCCCTGCCCTGAATTCCCCTATGTTGACGGTCACAGGGTGCCGCCCCTTCCGGAAGCAATCCGATTCCCTGACTATCCTGTCCCCTATAATGGCATCAAATAAATGCATTTTACGGTATTTAGCAGTGACTTCACCTCTCGAATCAATAAAAACTGACGTATTATAGGCAAGGGAAAGGGGGGCCTTCTCTATCATAGACCCCAATAAAAATGACACTTTATGTTTTTTTGCTAAGGGGATAAAAGTAGTTACCGATGGGCCTGAAATTTTTTCCGCGGCTTTTTCTAACACTTCCTTATCTCTAAGGTCGCCGCGAAAATTAAAAACTTCCGGCAAAAGAATAAATTCAGCCCTTCCCGCAATGGCCTCTTGGGACATGGCTAAGGCCAAAGAAAGATTTTCTTTTTTGTCCCTGCCTGCGCAAAGCTGTAAAAGGGCTACCTTCATTTAACATTTGGAGCTTTTAACATTTCTCCATATTCCTTATAACATCTGGTATAAAAACCCTGCTTTTTACATTCAGCGCGCCATACCATTAATTTAGGGTATCCGCTTAGATTAACCTGGGCCATTTCAACCGGCTCCAGTAGGGCCAACAAAATAATATCCGCTAACGATATCTCATTGCTGACAATGTATTTATGAAAGGTCAATTGTTTTTCAACGATAGGAAAATATTGTTTAAGGGATTCTTCCCCATCAGTAATAGCTTTCTCATTGACCGGAATACCTCTACGCTTGGCAAAAACACGGTTATAAACAATCGGCATCAGATTTGCTCCTATATGAAAAGAGGCATAATCTATCCATTGTTCGATGACCGCGCGCTGTTTAACGTCTTTTGGATACAGGGGTGAGTTGTGTTTATCGCAAAGGTATTTACAAATGGCGTTGCTTTCAAATAAATAAAATCCGTCATCGTCCATGGCAGGGATTTTTCCGACCGGATTAATTTTCAGGAACCATTCCTGCTTTTGCTCGCCTTCACGCAGATTGACAAGATGCCATTTGTAATTTAACCCCAAAAAACTGGCCGCCAAACGGACCTTGATGGCCGGGCCTGACAGGTCTGAACCGTAGATAGTTAACATTGGACCCTCCTTGGATTGTAATGCGGGATTTGAAAGCGACCCCAGCGGGATTTGAACCCGCGCTGCAAGCTTGAAAAGCTTGTGTCCTGACCAGGCTAGACGATGGGGTCGAAAATAAACTCGACAGGAATCCGTTATTATATTGCGTCGATCTTATTCGTCAAGCTTAAATTATTCCCTGCTCTATTCCTCTTCGTGGCTGACCACATGGGCTACGGAAGAGAGACGGTCTCCCTCCTCCATGGAAATCAGGCGCACGCCGACAGCGCTGCGGCCGGTTTCACGGATCTCCGATGGAGAGGAACGGACCACCATGCCTTTTTTAGTCACGGCCATGATCTCGTCCCCTTCGGAAACGGTCATGACTCCAACGACCGCTCCGTTCTTTTCAGTGACCTTCACATTAATAATTCCCTTACCCCCGCGTGATTGCGTGCGGTAATCAGCAAAGTCCGAACGCTTGGCATAACCTAATTCGCAAACGGACAGTAGTTTGGCCCCTGTCTTATCAACATCCGGAGCAAACACCAGCATCCCGATGACAGCATCCTCTTTTCCTAAGTTGATACCGCGCACGCCCTTGGCAGAGCGCCCCATGTCCCGCAATTGTTTCTCGGGAAATCTCAAAGAGAGCCCCTGGCTCGTGGCCAGAAGAACATCTTCCTTGCCATTGCTTAAGGCCACACCGATTAACTCGTCTCCCTTTTCTAATCCTATGCCGACAATTCCGCCTTTGCGGGGATTATTATAAACAGAGACCTTGGTCTTTTTAACCACCCCTAATTTGGTAACAAATACTAAAAATTGATCTTCCCTGAACTCCTTGACCGCCACAATAGCGCTTATCTTCTCCTCGGGCTTGAAGGACAACAAATTCACAATGGCCTTGCCGCGGGCCGTGCGTGATGCTACCGGAATTTCATACACCTTAAGCCAGCGCACTGTCCCTAAATTGGAAAAAATCAGCAAAAAATCCTTGGAAGAGGCCACAAACATCCGCTCAACGAAATCTTCATCCGAGGTGGTCATTCCAGTGACCCCTTTCCCCCCGCGTTTTTGCGAACGATAGCCATCTACCGACAATCGTTTGACATACCCCTTATTGCTGATGGTGATGGCCATGTCTTCATCAGCGATCATGTCCTCAATTTCAATGTCCTCGGCACGTCCGGCAATTTCCGTACGACGCTCATCCGCAAATTTCTTTCTTAATTCACCCAGCTCCTCTTTGATGATGGCATCCACCCTCTTCTCCGAAGCTAAAATCGCGCGGTAATTGTCGATGTCTTTTAAAAGCTGCTGGTATTCCGCTTCAATCTTATCGCGTTCAAGCGCGGCCAGACGCTGTAATTGCATCTCCAAAATAGCCTGGGCCTGGGCCTCGGATAGATCGAATTTTTTAATCAGGGCTTCTTTGGCGTCCGCTGTTGTTTTTGAAGCGCGGATCGTTTTTATAATCTCATCTAAATACTTAAAGGCGATCTTGAACCCTTCTAAAATATGCGCACGCCTGACGGCTTTGTCCAAATCGAATTGTGTTCTGCGGCGGATGACAACGCGGCGATGAGCAATATAATGGCCCATCAGCTGTTTTAAATTTAAAACTTTCGGGGATTTATTAACCAGCGCCAAATTGATAATACCGAAAGTGGTCTCCATCTGGGTATGCTTATATAGATAATTAAGCACAATATTGGCATCAACGTCACGCCGAAGCTCAATAACGATCCTGATCCCTTCTTTGTCGCTTTCATCTCGGATGTCCGTGATCCCGTCGACTTGTTTATTTTGGACCTGGTCCGCCATGTTCAAAATCAGATTTGCCTTATTGACCTGGTAGGGCAACTCGGTGATGATGATTGCTTCTCTGTTGCTCTTTTGTTGCTCTATGCTGGCCCTAGCCCGGATAGTCACCTTGCCGCGGCCGGTATTATACGCATCCACAAAACCTTCCCGCCCGCAGATAATGCCACCGGTGGGGAAGTCCGGTCCTTTGACAAATTTCATTAAATCTTTTATCACCGCCTCAGGATTGTCCAGCAAATAAACAATCCCGTCGATAACTTCACCCAAATTATGGGGAGCCATGTTGGTGGCCATTCCCACGGCAATACCCGAAGACCCGTTGACCAGAAGATTAGGGACCATTCCCGGCAGGATATCTGGCTCTTGAAGGGATCCGTCAAAATTTGGACTAAAATCAACAGTTTGTTTTTCGATATCATTTAACATTTCTTCGGCAACCGAGGCCATACGCGCTTCTGTATAACGCATCGCCGCGGCCGCGTCCCCGTCGATTGACCCAAAGTTTCCCTGTCCGTCAATTAACGGATAGCGCAGGGAAAAATCCTGGACCATGCGGACCATGGTGTCGTACACCGCCGAATCCCCGTGCGGATGGTATTTACCCAGCACTTCCCCGACAATACGCGCGCTTTTCTTATAAGGTTTATTGTGCTCGAGGTTAAGGTCCTTCATGGCGTAAAGGATGCGCCGATGCACGGGCTTAAGGCCGTCGCGCACGTCAGGCAGAGCGCGGCCGACGATAACGGACATAGAATAGGAAAGGTAGGAATTCTTCATTTCCTCTTCGATATAAACAGGGATAATTCTTTCTTTTTTGTTCAAATCACGTGACATGAATCTGCCTTTCTGTATTGATATGCATAATCCTATTTGCGTTAATTCCCTAAGAATGCATCGTAACTAAATATCCAAATTCTTAACCTCATGCGCGTAGCTCTCTATGAATTGGCGGCGAGGCTCTACTTCGTCACCCATGAGCATGGCAAAGGTCTTGTCTACTTCCACGGCGTCTTCAAGCGCTACTTTAAGGATCGTACGCCGCTCGGGGTCCATGGTGGTGTCCCAAAGCTGCTGGGGATTCATTTCACCTAAACCCTTATAGCGCTGCGTATGCATGCCTTTTTTGGCGGATTCCCGCACATAATGAAGGATGTCCGCCACTGACATCAATTCCGTTTTAGTTTTGTCATCCTCGATAACAAATAATGGTTTTAAATCCACACGGGGCTTGCCTTTTTCTTTTTTATCTTTGGCCAAGAGCACCTGTTCCTCAATACTGCGCTTATAATCCTGCAGAAAAATATCCAGACCATCGAGCTTCTCCTGCAGGGGTTCAATTTCTTCGGATTCGAATATTTCAATATATTGCGTTTCAGTATCGTCCTTGGTTATCTCTGCCAATTCTTTATCATCAAAAACATATTCTTCCTGAGAACCTACTTTGACTATGTAACGGGGCATCTTTTTGTGTTTGACGTCATATTTTTCCACATAGGCACTGAATTCCACCCCCCGGCGCTTGAGACGCTCAACAATATGCTCTAATTCAACCAGCGCTTGAAGGATCTCATTGAGTTGGGCTGAAGTATATGTTTTTTTACCTTCGATCTTGGTCAACTTTATGCCGTCCGTACCCAATTCCAATATCAGGTCATTCATCTCCTTTTCGGTTTGAATATACTCTTCTCTTTTTCCTCTTGTTACCTTATACAAAGGAGGTTGGGCTATATATACATACCCGCCTTCAATGAGTTGCGGCATCTGCCTGTAAAGCAGTGTCAAAATTAAGGTGCGGATATGAGATCCGTCAACATCCGCATCGCACATTAAAATGATCTTATGATAACGCAGTTTCTCAACGTTAAAATCTTCGCTGATACCTGTTCCCAGCGCCGTTATCATGGTGCGGATTTCTTCATTGCTTAAAATTTTATCCAGACGTGATTTTTCAACGTTTAAAATCTTGCCTTTTAAAGGTAAGATCGCCTGAAAGGAGCGGTCCCTCCCCTGTTTGGCTGAACCGCCGGCGGAATCGCCTTCCACCAGGTACAGCTCGCACATGGCAGGGTCCTTCTCGGAACAATCCGCCAGCTTGCCGGGAAGTCCTCCAGAATCCAGGGCCCCTTTACGGCGGGTGAGTTCGCGAGCCTTACGCGCTGCCTCGCGCGCGCGCGCGGCCATAATGACCTTGTCAATGATCTTGTTTGCCACTGACGGGTTTTCTTCAAAAAAACGGGTCAGGGCTTCCAAGGTCATGGATGCGACCAGTCCGTCTACTTCGGAATTTCCAAGCTTAGTTTTCGTCTGCCCTTCAAACTGGGGCAAGGGGATCTTGATTGATATCACCGCGATAAGGCCTTCGCGGGTATCGTCCCCGGAAATGCCGACCCCGTCTTTGTCTTTAAGTAAATTCTTGGCTTTGGCATAATTATTAATAGCACGCGTTAAAGCTGAACGGAATCCCGAAAGATGAGTCCCTCCTTCAACGGTATTAATGCTGTTGGCGTAAGAAAAGACGGTTTCATTGTACGTATCGTTATATTGAAGAGCCACTTCCACGTTGATATCGTCTTTTTCTTTTTCAAAATAAAACACTTTGTTGTGCAGGGGCGTTTTACTCTCTGAAAGATGCTCCACGAAAGAGATGATGCCTCCTTTAAATAAAAACAGGGACTCTTTGGGTTTATCGCCGCGATTATCGACGAGTTTGATGGCGGTGCCCTTATTTAGAAAGGCCAGCTCGCGCAGGTGTTTGGCTAAAATGTCATATGAAAATTTCTGGGTTTCTTTGAAAATTGTTTTGTCCGGCTTAAATGTGACCTTGGTCCCCGTTGATTTTGTTTTTCCGATGACTGTAAGCTTGGAAACGGTATTGCCCCGCTCATAACGCTGATGATAAATATTCCCCTCTCGCTTGACTTCAACTTCAAACCATTCTGAAAGAGCATTAACACAACTGATGCCCACCCCGTGTAAGCCTCCGGAGACTTTATAAGAGTCTTTATCAAACTTCCCTCCGGCGTGCAGGGTGGTCAGGACCACTTCTACCGCTGGTTTCTTTTCAGTCTTATGGATGTCCACCGGTATGCCGCGCCCGTTATCAATGACCGAAATAGATTCGTCATGATTGATGATTGTGTCGATCCCCGTGCAATACCCTGCCAAAGCTTCATCAATGGCATTGTCCACCGCTTCATAAACCAGATGATGAAGCCCTCTGCTGGAAGTGTCTCCGATATACATGGCCGGGCGCATGCGCACAGCTTGTAAGCCTTCTAAGACCGTAATATTGCTGGCATCATAGGTGCCTTTTTGTTTAACCTGCTTTTCTTCTGTCTTCATAGTCTCCCTTAGATTAGCTTAAGTTCTAAACAACTAAACTTTTAAGTTATTACCATATTAAACCTTTAGCTTCAATTTATTTTTTGTGTAAGTATCCATGAAATTCCTTTCGCTCTTAATGCACCTTATTGCGTGATGGAGGAACAGGTATTAAGTATTCGGCACTGAATAATAATTTATCGACGATTTTTTTACAAAATGCGCTCCGCTTTGGCAGTGGATCCCCGCTTTCGCGGGGATGACATAATAGATTTAGTGCTGGATTCCCACAAAATTCCTTGTCATTCCCGCGAAAGCGGGAATCCACTTTTATAAACTGCCCTTTCATGCAGAATAGCATGAATACCCGTTCATCCATACTCGTAATACTAAAACACTGCCGCTTCAAAGAACAATTTCTTCCTAAATAATACATGCCCCTGTGAGCTTTTTTAACCACCATCTGGGAAAGATGACAATCTGTTCAGGCTAAGGAGACCCAACTTTAAAGCTGATTTTTACTATCAACGGAAATTCTTTCTGAAGTTCTTTAAGAAGAATTTCCCTGTTTAAATTCAGCTTGATTAACCGCATTGAGGAATCCGCGCTTATCACCACACATCCGTCTTTGAATTCCGCTACCCTGCTGCCTTGATCTTTAGAGATCTTCTCCCAAGTCGTCTGGATGTCCTGAAAAGAACCGCCTTTACCTGACGACATCCGTCCTATAACTTCTGAAACAATATTTTTGATAGTATCCATTATAACCCTTAAAGTCTCATGGGAAGGGCTAGATACAAATACTCTTTAAGCCTCAGAACACAGGGTTTGTCCGGCCCCAAAAATTCCATAGGCACAAATTCTTCGTTAATATTTTTAAGCACATCAATAAAAAACTGCGGATTAAATCCCACAATCAATTCCTGCTGTCCGTATTCAATCGCTACCTCCTCACGGGATTCGCCGACATCCGGAGTGGTTTTAGATATCACTAATTTATCCTTGAAAAGCTCAAACTTAATCGCCTGAAAATCCGGTGTGGAAAGTAAATTGGCACGGCGGATAGCCGCCAAAAGATCCTGGGTCCGTACTTTAGCTCTATTACTACCCTCCTTAGGTATAACCTGTTTATAATTAGGAAACTCCCCTTCAATTATACGGGTAGCGATCAAAACACCATCAATATTAAATAAAACCTGATTTGCCCCATTAATTCCATCCGTCACCATTCCTCAGAGGCTTTTCGCCAAAAATACCGTAACGTCGATATTCTCTTGATCGACGATATCCATTTTATCGCCGGAAAAGTGTCCACCCAGGAAGAATTTTTTCACACCTTTAACACTTTACATGATCACCATAAACAAATTATCATCTGCTCGGACAGGCCCCCTAAAGAGATCGCCAATTTGGAAGAACGCCTCGTTTC
>JADFXH010000004.1 GCA_015233675.1 Candidatus Omnitrophota bacterium | reverse complement strand
AGGCGAGGTATACCCGGGAGTTGTGGCCGGATCAAGACGGCAGACACAGGGCGGTCTTTAGCGTGTCCACCAACGGCACTTTTTTTAATGATGAGGTTTTCCGTCAGTTCAAGGATCTTCACTTTTCGGTGCAGGTCAGTTGCGATGGTGATGAGTCCACGACCATAGAGCATCGCAAGGGCAACTGGGCCAAGGTTGCTGAGAACATGAAGAAGATGTTGGTCATATTCCCGGATCTGGGTGTTCGCATGACTTACACGCCGAAGACCGTGGGGAGGCTTGCGATCAACGTCCAGTTTTTGCATCAGGAGGTCGGAGTCCAGAAGATCATGCACCACGCGGTCATGGAAGCTGATTGGACGGATGAAGCTGTTGAGAAATATTCATATCAGCTTAATCAGCTGTATCACTATCGCCGGTATTGCATCCGGCAGGGGATTTCTCTGCAGATCGCATTTATTGATAAACCGCTCAAGGTGGTCAATGACGAGGTGCCGCCGGAGATGAATTATTGCGAGGCAGGTAAATCTTATCTTGCCATCCTACCGGATGGCGATGTTTATCCTTGCCACCGCGCGGCCAGTGCCCGGGTATTCAAGTTGGGAAATATTTTTGAGGACAGGCCGTTCATCCGGGGTGTGTTCTTGAGTATCAACAAGGAATACACCGGTTGCTGGAAGAATTGCCCCGCGGCCGCCAGTTGTCACAGTTGTGTGATCACGCATCATAAGGTCAACGGTGATCTGGCCCAGCCGATCAGTAAATATTGCAAGTTGTGCAGGCTTGAACATGACGAGGCCATGCGGTTTCTGCCGGTTGAATTGAGCGACCGGCGGGAGCGGATGCTTTACAAAATCGGTCAGGTCTTGGTAGACGTGGCCAAGCAGAACGAAGAAATTTTATTAACGCTTAAGAAATGAGGTCATTCATGAATCCAATTCTTTTTATTCCAGAGATTTTGTTGGTTGTGGTATCGGCAATTCTTTACCGCATGGGCGGGGCCGCGGGGTACAACACTAAGTGGCGGGATTTCGGATGTCCGACCGTGGCGGTGGTGTCGGCCTTGATCATAGGGCTTTGTCATTGGTCGCTGGCGATTTCATGGTTGGTTTGCTTTGCGGTCATGACAACCTATTGGAAGCGCAAGGGGCAGGACGCCAGTTGGTACCACTGGTGGACAACGGGGCTGATGTATGCGGTCGCGTTTCTGCCGGTGGCGTATTTTCTTTCTCGCATTGAGGCATTTGTTTTCTTTACGATCTTCCTGTCAACAGCAACGGCGATCTGGTCAGCGTTGGTTAGCAATGTCGTCTGGGAAGAATGCGGTCGTGGGGCAATCCTGATTATCGCGCAGGGGGCCTTTTTGATCTTTCGTTAGACGACAAATGCCTTGCCAACTATTGAACCGTATGGCCTACTTGCTATCAAAATTAACCAAATAACAAGGAGGATGGATGTGAGCACAAAACAGAAAAAACAAAAGCAGAAGAAACCAGCGGCACAAGCACCAATTGCGCTCCCAGAAACACGACAGGCACTTATGCTGATGGCCAAAGATCGTGGGATCAAGAATTTCCGTGTTCTTAACAAGGCCGAGCTGGCGGAGGTTCTGACTGATGGTGTGACCCCAGAACGGATCCAAGAGGTCGTGGCCGGAGCAGTGTCGCGTTGGAAGGCTGGCTGGGGAACTAAAAAGAAGGCGGAAGCATGAAAGTCAGGGCCACGATCGACATAGATATTGTTATGGGTGATGTGTCGCACGATGGCACTGGCTGTCAGGGATACTTGCCTGAAGGTGCCCGGTACGAGGAAATCGTCCGGGCCTTCGGCAAGCCACAGTTGGGCCCATCATTGGACAGTAAGATTAAAGCCGAGTGGGTAGGTAGGATCAACGGTCTTGTGTTTACGATCTACGATTACAAGTCAAAACTGGAGCCGGAGCGGAATACGTGTTGGCATATCGGTGGCAAGGTTGTTTTTACTGCTGAATTGGTGAATATGTATTTTATAACGAGGATGGGAAAATCGTAAGGGCTATTCAACTAATAATTTTGACATTTTGATATTTAAAGCTTTAGAAATTTTTTGTAGATTAATTAAACCTAGATTCTTTTCTCCACGTTCAATCTGTCCAATATAGGCTCTATGTAGATCAGCCTTGAAGGCTAGGGCTTCTTGAGTAAAGTGTTTTTTCTCCCGGAATAATCGGATTCTTTTACCAACGTCCTTATTGATATCAGCCAAAGTAGCGCTCCTTTTATGAGATTATTTTATGGGAGCGCTACTTATCAGTCGACTACTCATAGGTAGCATTTAAGTTATTTATGGGCTGAAATTTAACAAATTAGTGTTTACAAAAATATTTTTGTGGTTTATATTTTATTTAAGTGAAATGGTCTTAATTTTTTCATAAATTGAGGAAAGTGAGTGGCTATTAAATCGCTAGAAGATTTGAGTAAAGGAGATTGCCTCCGCTATCATCAAACCGATTGGCTTGTCACTGATCAATACGTTTATTCCCACACAGGAACATATCAAGAAACTCAATGGACACTAGAATCTAAAGGCAAACAAACAGTTTATCTTGTTAAACAAGAAGAGAAAAAAGGATCAGATACTGAGATCGTATGGATATTAACGCACGAGATTGAACTTGGTTCTATAAGATACCCAGGCCCTCAAGGTGAATGGGTATCTTTTAAAGAAAAAGAAACTCCTCCTTCTCCACCTGAATCCATCAAATTGAATGATGGCACATCGTTTACTCTTCGTAATAAAACTTCCGGCCGAGCTAGAGATGATGACGGCAAGATGGTTCCCAAATTGACTTGGGATTATTATGATTCTTCGGGAAAACGTAATATTGCTATAGAGATATGGGAAGAAAGCGATGGCAACTATCCAGATGCGTATGATGGGACGGTTGTTGATTTATCAGATATAAGAATTTTGCCACCAGATGATGTTAAGAAGGTTCGTAGGCGGATAAGACCAGTTAACAAGAATCTAAGTAATGTTTATGTGTTCGTAGGTATTGGGGCTTTTATAATGATGAGTAGCGGGTTTGCTATAGAGTGGCTTATTGCCGCGAGTATACCAATAGCATCGATAATTATTATGTTTCTGTATGGCAGTTTATTTTGGCAAATAGCTTTTTCTGCGACTTGGATAATTTTTAGCTTGGTATTATTTTTTATTTTTAATATGGCAGCTCCTTTTTGGACGGTTCTGACAATCCTTATAATTTTGTCAGTCTTGATATTGAAAATGATCCCATATTTCTCATCTGATATTAGAGAAAAAGTGACGCCTTTAATATTCTTTGCAGTCTTTTTGCCAGGATCATGGATTTATAGTTTTTATATGTATTTTAGATTTGCTCCTGGCCCGCATAATTTTATTCAATTTATGGAGACATGCCTTTTACCGATTTTTATAACGGGCGTATTATTTGGTGTTAATAAACTATTGGATCAATATGACCAACAAACATAGACTTGAAACAAAGCCCAGTGATGGCGGAGTTAGTTTCTATATTGATGGGAGTCTTCAATTCGATACTCGCGATGAATTTATTTATCATGAATCTCTGGTCATTCCAGCGGCAAGCATACTTACTTCAAGATTGAAGAGGCCTTTTGATGTTTTAGTTTTAGGTGGCGGAGATGGGTTAGCATTAAGAGAGCTTTTAAAATATGATAATGTAAGACAGGTTGATCTTGTTGATTATGATCAAGGTGTTATTGAATATGCAAAATCTCAGTTTGTCCCTTGGAATAAAGATGCTTTAAGTGATCCAAGGGTCACCGTTATTCTAAAAGAGGCAGGAGAATATCTAAAAGAAATTCGTAAGACTTACGATCTTATTGTTGTAGATTTTACTTTTCCTGATCGGCTGGATACATGTCGTTTGTTTACGGAAGGTTTTTACAGTTTAATTAAGCAAAGGCTCTCTTCCGATGGACTCGTAACTTTAAACTCAATATCTCCTGATTTATCTGCGCCTGCTTACTGGTCAATTTTTAAAACCCTGATTAGTTTGAAATTAAATCCTAAACCATTAAAAGCAAAGATTCCTTCGTTTATTTCTCATGGGTATGGAGATTGGGGTTTCTTTTTTGGTTCTCAAAAACTAATAGTATCGCGTGAGCTTAACGATATTAAGCTTTCTGTGCCTGTTCGATATTTAGGAAAAGAGATATTGCTAGACGGGATGAAGTTCCCCAAGGCACATATGGCTTGGGGACTATCTTTGGCTACGGTTGTAGAGGAGCCTTCTGATTTGCTTTGCCTTTTAAATATGCGCGTTGGTGTGCCAAGCGGGGATGGATCAGTTTTAGATTTTTCAAAACCATTAACATATGAAGATCTTAAATCTTTTGGTTTTTCTCACGACATGATTGCCGCACATATTGCGGGTGAATGGTTGGATAAATTGTCGTTAATTCTAAAATCCCTTGACTGGGAAACGCTGCTCTGTGAAATAGAAAAGAACTTAAGTAATTCTTCTAGTGCCTTAAGAGAAGAATTTAATCTCCTTAAGCGTGAAATTCCTCATCTTTTGCGTGAGGAGGTTTTTTGTTGGGAACGAATTCAAAAAGTTGTATCCGCTCTGCTGGTTTTGGTTATTTTTATCAATATGCTTTATCCAGATAACGTTTTTGCTAAAGGGTCTGGCGGATCTGGTAGTGGGGAGGAGATAGTTTTCTTTTCACAAACACAGAGAGCAGCATATTATGCATTACCTTTTGGTTTAATAGCATTAAACAGATTATCAAATATACAAAGACCATATCCAACTGTTGCGTACGTAGATAAAGACGGTGTTGTTAAGAATGAAAATTTCTTTTTTGCCTTAACGGATGATCTTTATATTTCTGAAGCGGGACGTGTTTATCTTAGTCTGCCCAAATTGCTGCAATATGAGTTTCAAGTAACACCTACGAGCCTAATTTTATTTGAAAAAGGAGGATCTTCTCCTGTTTTTGAATTTTATTCTGATACTAAAGTTGGTGAAGTTTTGTCTCAAAATATAACTGTTCAAAGAAAAGCATTAGAAAGAACATTAAAAGATTATCAGACTTGGTTGTCTTGGGCTGCTCCAGCTCAGTTAGTTTTTCAGGAGAGAGGACAAGCAGAAGTTAAAGATTTTGAGAAATTAAAGAAGTTACAAGTAATTCTGAGTAATCTGCATAATGATTATTCAGATATTTCATCGCCACCAGAAGAACAGCGCGACTTTTTTAAGCTTGCGCCAGGAGTCTACTTATCAAATCAACGCTCAATAATGCTCAGGAAGTCTGATGGAACATGGGTAGCGTATCCTTTCCAAGGATTTCCTCAAGATAGCACCGTTTCAAATAGTCGACCTAATGACACAATGGATAGATTTATAAATGCTTTAATAAAAGCACATTTGTCTCGTCCAGAAACACCGCAAGCCGTTAAGGCTATTTTGACTGATGGATTAGCAGCAGGCCAGAAAGCAAACTAGAATGCACCTCCGATATTTGACTGATAATGATAAGCCTCAATGGGAAGATTTAGTACGCTCTACCCCTGAGAGCGGGTTTATGCAATCATGGGCATGGAGCAGTTTTAAAGAATTAGAAGGACAAACAGTATTGCGTTTAGGTGTTTTTTCTGATGATGTTCTTTGTGCTGGAACGATAGTTTACTACGTTCTTTCTTCTGTGGGGGCATCTGCTTTGGAAATGCCGTATGGCCCTGTATTACCGTGGGGCAAAGCAGAGGTTGCTTCCCAAGCGATGGATCTCATTTATAAAGAGTTAGAGAAAATATCTGCCGAGACAGGCGCTCCTTTAGCAAGAATTGAACCTTTTATTGAGGGAGTTTTGCCTTCCTTTATGGGGAAGGTTATCCGAGCACCGCTAGATCTTATCCCTACACCCACGTTAATTATTCCTATAGATAAAGAAGATAATGACATATTGGCACAGATGACAGCTAAAGGCCGATATAATATAAAGTTAGCTCAGAAAAAGTCTGTGGAAGTTTATTATGCGATTGACGAAGATGCAATTGAGGATTTTTATTATCTTTTTGAATTGACCTATCATAGACATAACTTTGCCGGTGAACCGCGATCATATTTTGAGAGCATGTTACGTGCGTTAAAGAATGATAATATGATCAGGGTTTATTTTAGTCGTTATAAGGGGATGCTCATGGGAGCAGCAATAGCTATCTTTTATGGGAAAAGGGCAACATTCTTATATGGAGGAAGCACGTCATTTTTTTCATCTGTTATGGCTGCATATGGTTTACATTGGCAAATGATGAAGGACGCCAGAGCTGTCGGCTGTTGTGAATATGATTTCTTTGGGATTGCTCCTGATGGTAAGCCGGATCATCCCTATTCTAGATTTTCACAATTTAAGTTCAGATTTGGTGGAAAGAAATTTGTTGCTTCCGGCGCTCATGATATGTATTTTTATTCACAGTTGGCTAAAATGTGGATCAAGAGCATAGAAACAGCTAAATAATATGACATTGTCAACCAGACAGATTAGAGGCAGGCATCTACTTGTGGATTTTTTTGGAGTAGATGAAGATAAGTTACGCAACAGAAGAGAATTGATGCGTATTTTGTGTTCAGCTTTGAGAGATGCAGGATTTAATATTCTAAGAAAAACAGGTAGTCATAAATTTGAAGGTGGAGGAGAGGGGGTTACAGGTTTTGTTTTGCTTTCCGAATCTCACGCTGCATTTCATTCCTATCCTGAATGTAGGTATTTGGCCTTAGATATTTATTCTTGTGGGCGACATGACCCAGAGCCTATTGCGAAGGCAGTAAGGCAATACCTTTGCCCCAAAAAAGTAAAGACAGTTTATCAAAAACGAGGGTAATCGTTAGAGATATAATTATAATAGTGAATAATCAATTCATTCTACTGTTTGGTTATTCATAAAAATTTAATTATATTTTATAATCATGCATCCAAAGTTAACCTGGAAAAGAATTTATTCAGAAAAAGAACTTTATCGGGCAGCAATCCGGCTTTATACGCCACCTCTTTTTAACTGGCGCAAAGCTTTAGGATGCTCTACTGATAAGAAAAATCTTTATGATTTTGCCCGACATGGTTTAGCAAATATTGAAAGAATAAATGAAGATTTAAATTCATTAAACTTTCAATTTCGGCACGGAAAAGCGTTTGAATTTAATTTTAGTGGAAAAGAACGCACTATTTATATTTTTCCTTGGGAAGAGCGATTAGTAGATGTTCTTCTGTATCGTCTATTGAATTTTCATCTTAACTCGTGGTTTTCAAACCACTCCTATGCATATCGCCTTAATGGATTAGGAATCAATGCTTGTCAGAAGAAAATAATCACAACGCTTAATTCTGTTTCAAAACCGTTGTTTATCATAAAAAGGGATTTGGCTGATTATTTTAATTCTATTGATCAAAATCTGCTTTTAAAGAAACTGGACAACTTAATAGATACGGAGGATTTTTTATACTCTCTTTTAAAACAACGAATTAATTTTTCTTATGAGAGGGATGGTCAGTTCATTCAAGCAACAAGAGGGATTCCCTTTGGTACAGCAATTGCTTGTTTTTTCGCGAATGTTTATTTGACTGCGTTAGATCGTTTATTAGAAAGAATCCCTCGTCTTCAATATTTTCGTTATTCCG
Source organism: Candidatus Omnitrophota bacterium (assembly GCA_015233675.1). GTDB lineage: Bacteria > Omnitrophota > Gorgyraeia > Zapsychrales > Fredricksoniimonadaceae > JABDGZ01. Next base: position 208,365 of record JADFXH010000004.1, on the reverse strand, counting down.
ACGATATCTTGATGTTTTCCAGTGATAGAAGCACTATCTTCGAGGCGATGAGAATTTATAATAACTATATTTCTGAACATGGGCTAGTTGATAAGAAACGACATCAACAGGATTTGTTTTTTAACCAAGAACGAGTATCTTGTGAAGGATTTAAGGGAGTAGATAAATTTAAACATTTAGGATTAGAATTTCGCGCCAATGGGGTAATCGGTCTATCTCGTGACAAAACACGCAAAATTTGTAACATTTTCCGTTATGCGTTAAGAAAGAAGAGAAAGAATTTAGCTTACATTAATGATGAAACTAAAAGGATTAATTTGGTCATTAACACTATTCAGAATGCTCTCGATGAGGGCCTATGTAATATTGCGATCATTGATTATTACCTTCAGCATATCGATGACGGGAATCAGCTAAAACTTTTAGATCGATGGTTGGCAGAGGAGGCTTTGGCTGTTATTTTCTCAAACGGTCATAAAAAGGGGAATTTTAAACGATTAAGTTTTGCGAAATTGCGTGAACTTGGTTTGCCATCCCTGACGCATCGACGTCGTTTAATTAAACATAAACATTTAAATGGAGTGTTTTTCCGTTGGCAAGAATACAAAACGGCAACTGCCTACAAAGGGACGGCTGCCAGACCTTTGATATCGGTGAAAACTGATGATCAAAGAGTTTTCTCTTCTTTCCCAAAAGCAGCAGCAGAAATAACCCTGTGAGAGAAGGGGCTGCCTGTAGATGGGCATTATTGAAGATATATTGCGGAAGCAATATATGCGTTTCTATAGCCGTTCCTTTGTGGGCACTTAAAAAGACAGGAGAGTGCTAATGGGATTAATGGATATGTTTTCAAAGGTCATTGTTTGTCCCTTGTGCCGCACAAAAGGCGCAAAAAAAACTATGATGGGGGGAGTTAAATGTCCTAATTCCCAATGTAAGAAGTATGACCCACAATTAATAGTGTCGAATGACATTTTGTTAAAACCAGGAGCGCCTACTAAAAATTTTTCTGGAAATTTTGATCCAGGCCCCGGGAGGATTGGAATTGACTACCGAAATTTTCAAGGAGAGAATAAAACCTTTTATGGTGATATACGGACTTTGCGTGCTAGTAAAGATTTCTTTTCTTTAAGCATTGTGCCTACTGGGAAGCGGGTGACATTTAATAAAAAGTTTGTACGAAATCTTAGTGAAATTGAATCAGCCATCGATTCACTGCCTAAAGATTATCCAGTAATAAGAGGAAAGTCAGTGACGGTAAAATATAAGAATTTTGAAGGGAAAGAACGAATATTTCAGACGGATTCTTCTTTATTGTCTTCCGACGAAAAACGAGTCATTCTTCGTCTTAAAACCGAAGGAAAGAAATTTTATCTTAAAAAGAATCAAATAACAAATTTTCAAGAAATTGAAGGTTTGCTTTCATAAAGGGATAATTAAAGCCCTTTATCTTACTAATTAGGAGTGGGTTAATAAAAAGGGAGGATATGGGTATGATATGGTTGCCAATAGTTATTATTTTAGGATTTATTATAATTTCTGGAATAAGAATCATTCAGCAGTATGAAACAGGTGTTGTTTTTCAACTTGGTAGATATTCAAGGACGTTGGATCCCGGCCTTAATCTTATAATTCCTTTAATTGAAGCCGTAAGGGTTGTTGATATGCGAGTTTTAACTAACGACATTCCAAAGCAACAAGCGATTACAAAGGATAATGTGCCGGTATCAATTAATGGAGTCGTTTATTTTCAAGTCATGGATGCTCAGAATGCTGTCATTAAGGTTCAGAATTATTTGTATGCTGTTTCTCAGTATGCTCAAGCAGCGTTGAGGGATGTGGTCGGGGGGATGACTTTTGATGATCTTTTAGCTGAACGGCAAAAGATAGGTGATGAAATCGAAGTGATCATTCAAAAGCAAGCTGAGAGTTGGGGACTTAAAGTCACTGCGATTAAACTTTTGGATGTTGATGTTCCTGAAGAATTAAAGAAGATGATGTCTCGGCAGGCTTCTGCAGAGAGAGAAAAAAGAGCCACCATTACTAAAGCAGAAGGGGATAAGTTAGCTGCTGTTAATCTAGCAGAAGCAGCAAAGACCATGACCCAATCTCCAGGAGCTATGCAATTAAGAACTCTTCAAACCATAGATGGTCTTGGGCCGACTGCATCAAATACGGTCGTTCTTGCGGTTCCTGTAGATATCATGGATTCTGTAAGAGCGCTGACAGCCAGAATTATTGAAAAGAAACAGGAATAAAAAATAAATCGGATCTAGATGAATTTTATTGTGCGTAGAGCCATTGGTTATATTGATTGAATTCAGAAATAAGTCGTTGGTTTAGGGCATTGGATTTAGCCCCATTATCATTCGATTATGTTTTCAGTTCTACGACAGATTGTCACAGAATGAATTCTCAAACTGAGGAATTTTAATGTTAAAAGAAACTGAAACAATCGAATTCAAAAAATCTACTGCTGAGGTTAAGGCAGGGGTTGTTTCTATTGTGGCTATGCTCAATAAACATGGCCGTGGAGAGGTGTATTTTGGCATTGATGATCATGGCAATGTTTTAGGGCAGACTATTGGAAAGACGACACTTAAGGATGTGACACAGGCGGTCGTGGATAATACCGAGCCAAAGGTTTATCCCAAGGTGGAGGTACGGCAGATTGAAGGGAAAGATTGCATTGTTGTGGAGGCGAGTGGGATTGACAGCCCGTATTTCGCTTATGGTCGGGCGCACATCCGCGTTGGAGAATCCGACAAGGGAATGAGTCCTCAAGAGATTGAAGTCCGCATATTAAACAGAAAAAAATTGCTTTGGGAAAAAGAGATATCTGAAGAAAAGATTGCCGATGTTAATGAGGATGCGGTTAAGGAATTCATGCGTAAGGCTAAGACGGCAAAGCGTATCGATTTTGATTTTGTGGATGTTAAAAGTACGTTGAACAAACTTGACCTTTTGTATAAGAATCAATTGACCCATGCGGCTGAAATTCTCTTTTGTGACCATAATTCGATGGAAGTGCAAGCTGCTATATTTGCTGGCGTTGACAAGTTGACATTTTTGGATATTAAATCGTTCAAAGGAAATCTTTTTAGTTTACGCCAGCAGGCAGAGGTTTATGTTAATGGGAATATAAAGTGGCGTGCCGATTTAAGCGAAAGCCGACGCAAAGAGATTCCGGAGATTCCAGAGAGGGCGATTTCGGAAGCCATCGGGAATTCACTTTGTCACAGGGACTATACGAATCCTAAAGGCAATGAGGTGGCGATTTTTAAAGATCGGGTTGTGATCTATAATCCGGGATTTTTTCCAGATGGGATTAATCCGGAAGATTTTTTCACTGGTGATGAGAAATCCATTTTACGTAACCCTTTAATCGCTGAAACGATGTATAAGTCCAAGGATATTGAGCGTTGGGGAAGCGGGATTAAGCGTATTCATGATGAGTGTGTTGCCGCAGGTATCCGGGTTGAGTTTAAGCGGCTAAAAACCGGCTTTGAGGTTGTTTTCTATCGGCCTAAGTGGGAAGAGGGCGAAGGGTTAGAGGCTACTAGCCAGAAAACTAACCTGAAAACTAGCCTGAAAAATGACCAGAAAATATTAAACCTGATACGCCAAAATTCTAAAATAACCGCTGAAGAATTGATAAGGGCGACAGGGTTGAGTCTGGCAGGTATTAAATACAATTTGAATAAACTTAAGAAGCAAAATATTTTGAAAAGAGTTGGGCCTGATAAAGGCGGTTATTGGGAGGTCTCCAGTTGATTCCGTCAGGTTTGCGTCAGACGGTTTGGGTGATTCGATTTTCGGAGAGGTTAAGCAGGCGGTTGATGCTCATCTGTCGTAGGGTTTGAGGGTCATTGCAATTTGTTAGTTCTGTGATAAGATTTGCGGGTAGGTTTTCAGCGATTTTAAGGAGCTTGGCAATTCGTTTGCGGTGGAGGTTGAGTTTGGGAGCTGCGGAGAAAGGCGTTGCGTCTGGGTTCTGGGCCATATAATCCCTGACCACAAGGGCTTGTTGGACGATATTGACCGGGGGCGCCGGTTTGTTCTTTTCGATGAATGGCATGTCCAAAGACACCTCAAGGCAGGTTGTCTTGCGCCTGTGGAATGCCATAAGTAGCCTTACTGTATGGGTTTGTGAAACGCGACTCTCGTCACGCCACAGACCCCATTTGTTACCCTCATGCGAACCAAGGTATAGTTTTAACCACAAAACTGGTTCGTATGGGGGATTTTTCATCTGTAGAAGCCTCCGTTCCCCAATTTACCCCCGAAGAAACACTTGCCTATATAAGCTACATCCAGAAATACGCCGCACAACAGCCCCGTACCTATTGGATTACAATTCCATTTTATACCGTTATTAAAGACCATAAGCAACAATTTCGTTTTGGGTATCGTCCAGAAGATTTGGCCCATATTGATACCATAGAACAGAAAGCCTGGGAGAAGCATGAGACCTATTTAAAGCGTTTAGAGCGGTTTCCTTTGGACAAAGCTGAATATTATGCCCGAATGAAGGAGATTCATGGGATAAGCACGGTCAGAGAGATTGTCCAAGTCATGGGTGGAGATTGGTCGTATATAGCCAAAATTATGCGGGTTTTGGAACTGCCAGAGCCTATCAAAGAGTACCTAAGAAACAATAAAAATAATCCAGCGATAGTAAAATTCTTTCATTTGCGTAGATTATTAGACATTGTTTACCAAAAGGAGGAGCGCCTTCAATTAGGGCGATTTAGGGCGTTAATTGAAGAATTTGAAGCAAGTAGGCATGAGGACATCATGTATAGACCAGATTTGGTTACAAACCTCTAAGAAACATTGTGCTCGCAGATTGTTTTATAGAGGGCCAACAATAGTTTTCCATCCTTGAAGTTCTTTTTGTTCAATATCCTTTTTAATTCCGCTAAAGCTTTCACAGAGTTCTCCTGCCCATTTGTAACGGGTTGAAAAAGCTCGCTTAAATCCACTTCCAACGCATGGGCTATTTTGTCTAAGGTTTCCAGGGTAGGATGTTTTATGCCCCGTTCTATAAGCCCGATGAAATTGTCGCTCAAGCCCGTTTTTTCAGCTAATTCAGCTTGAGTTAATCCATCTTGTTCCCTGAAAAATCGCACCCTTTTTCCTACCATTTGGTAAGGATTTTCCATTAAAAACCTCCTTGCCAGATATGATAGTCGGCCAATTAAATCCGTACCACATACCAGAAGTTATTATTTTTTTTGTAAAAACACACCACTGGTTTGTTTTTTGCCTATAAATGTTGTATACTTCCGCTAAGGGGGGAGTTATTGACGTTTTAACATATCTCCCCATGTGAGTGGATAAAAAGGAGCGTGTATGACCCCATATACCTTAAATATTAATAAAACTACGTTCAGACAAATGCGTAAAGCAATTTCCATAGCCATTTTGGTGACTTTTATCAGTACCTCTGTAAAATCCCCAGTCTATGCCCAAGTAGCTTCTAATCAAATACCTTGGATGCCTAAGCCTGGTGTGATGATTAATTTAAGCCCAGAATTTACCCCAGCCGTACTTAGAGGCATTACGATTCACCCTGACAATCCGCTTAAATTTGATTTTATTATTGTAAGAGGGGATAAACCTTTGTCTGATGCACAGAAACAGGTCGAATATAAGAAGTTGATTAAATATTTTATGGCCTCTTTAGCCATACCTGATGATGACCAATGGGTAAACTTGTCTCCTTATGAAAAAAATCGCATTATTACAGGTGATTTTGGTAAAACCGAAATGGGTCGTGATTTGTTGGCACAAGACTACATCTTAAAACAGATAACAGCTTCCTTAATATATCCCGAAGACCGTTTAGGGAAGAAATTCTGGAATAAGGTCTATGCCCTCGCCCAAGAGCAGTATGGCACTACAAATATTCCTGTTAATACCTTTAATAAGGTTTGGATTTTACCTGACAATGCTTTGGTTTATGAAAAAGGCAATACGGCGTATGTTTTAAAGAACCATTTGAGAGTAATGTTAGAGGAAGATTATTTGTCCTTGAAAAAGCATACAGGAATCAATACGAAGGGTATGCCTGTACAAGCGGATGCCCAAGGAGTCAATAAATTGGGTTCTCAGGTTGTTAAAGAAGTTATATTGCCTGCCCTCGAACAGGAAGTCAATGAAGGGAAGAATTTTGCCGATTTAAGGCAAGTGTATAGTGGCATGATTCTGGCGGCCTGGTATAAACGTGCTTTGAAAGAATCATTATTGGATAGAATTTATGCGGATAAAGTGAAATTAAATGGGGGTCAATCAAGACCCAAAGAACAATGAGGAAATTTATCACCGCTATTTACGGGCATACAAGAAAGGCGTTTTCAATTTCATTAAAGAGGATGTGGATAGATTAACCAATGAAGTGATTCCAAGAAAGTATTTTTCAGGCGGGGCGGTTTCAGTTGGAACGGCATATCATGGGAGAGTTCCAGTAACTACAGATGACACTGTTGGGCAACCCATTGTACAAGGTGACATTCTTCCTGTAGCAGATGATGTTGATGCAAACCTTGAAGAAAGTCAGGTCGCTAAGATAGAACAAAGGCGAGATTCAGCAATGGCAGGTAAGCCCGTGCTCATTAACAACGAGTATAAAGCCAATTTGGTTGACCGCAACGGTGTACAGGTATTGGTGATGGATGGAGATAATTATTACGGTAGCTTGGATAATTTCTTTGTGGTGATGAAACAGGGCCAAGCGCAGACAGGTGCGAACGTAGAGGGTTCATTTAATGGCAATACTATAACTGTGACTGGGGAAGCTGAAACACCTACCGCCTTTGAGGCAAGATATTTCGCCGAGGCCGATGCTAAGCACAAGACTTGGTTAGCGAGTCCAGAAGGACAAGCTTATCAGCAACAGGAAGCGGCGAAGCAGGCGGAAGCCCAAAGAAAATTAGCTGAGGCTAAAGCGAAATTTTCACAAGTCAAAGATAGTCTTCTCGGATTAGACAATCGTACAGAAGCTACGGTTAAGGTATTGGGTGAAGATTGGGGATATATCTCCGCCTGGCATCAAAAGATTCAAGGAACCTTGAGAGAAAATTTTGCTAAGAACTCACAGGCGGCCAACGTCCATGAAGTCCAGGGTGTTGACAGGAATATGAACTTTTTATTTGGCCCGACAGGAGTCGAAGGGCGTTTGGAGATAAGAGATAGAGAAGTAGCTAAAGCTATTCAAGACTCTTTCTGGGCCGATTTGGTGAAATTGTTTAGTACCTTAAAGGCCGACGCTGACTCGGCAATGGCGGGAACACCTGTTGTCATTGATGACCAATACAATGCTACTTTAGTTGACCGTAATGGTGTGCAAGTATTGGTTATGAATGGCAATAACTATTATGGTAATTTGAATAATTTTTTTGCGGTAATGAAGCAAGGTCAAGCACAGACTGGCGTAGACGTTGAAGGCTCATTTAATGGCAATACAGTGACAGTAACAGGAGCCGCTGAAACTTCCACAGAATTTGAAAAGAGATTCTTTGCCGAAGCGAGGGCTAAACACAAGGCTTGGCTGGCAAGTCCCGAAGGACAAGCCTATCAAAAGCAAGAGGCCGCAAAGCAAGCAGAAGCCCAACAGAAATTGGCAGAAGCTAAGGCGAAGTATGCTCAAGTAAAAGGTACTCTTGCTACTTTAGAAAATCGTACCGAGGAAACGGTTAAGGTATTTAATGAAGATTGGGATTATATATCGGTTTGGCATCAAAAGATTCAAGATGTAGTGCGTGATAATTTTGCTAAAAATCCACAGGCGGCGAATCTCCACGAAGTTGAGAATGTTGATGCAAATATGGAATTTTTATTTGGCCCCACGGGAACTGGTGGTCGTTTAGAGATAGATGATAAAGAAGTTGCTGATGCCATTCAGCAATCCTTTTGGGCCGATTTAGGAAAGCTATTTAATGATTTAAGGGCTTCTGCTGATTCAGCAATGGCTGGTGAGGCAGTGGTTATTGATAGTGAATATAAGGCAACCTTGATAGATAGAAAAGGTGCTAAGGTATTGGTATTGGATAGTGCTAATTGGTATGGTAGTCGGGATAATTTCTTCGCCGTAATGAAAAAAGGACAAAAGCAGACGGGGGCCAATGTTGAAGGGGCGTTCAATGGAACAACAATAACTGTGACCAGCGCAACTGAATCTAACAGTGCGCTTGAGACAAGATTCTTGGCCGAAGCTGATGCCAAACATAGAGCCTGGGAATTAAGCCCAGAAGGACAGGCCCATCGTCAACAAGAGGCGGCCAAGCAAGCAGAGACTCAACGTAAATTGGCCGAAGCTAAAGCTAAGTTCGCTCAAGTCAAAGACAGCCTTGTAGGGTTGGCGAATCAGACAGAAGCTACTGTCAAATTATTTAATGAAGACTGGGGATATATCTCCGCCTGGCATCAGAAGATTCAGGGAACCTTGAGAGACAATTTCGCTAAGAATCCCCAGGCCGCCAGCGTTCACGAAGTCCAGAATGTTGATGCAAATATGAATCTCTTGTTTGGCCCCACGGGGACAGAAGGACGTTTGGAGATAAATGATAGGGAAGTAGCCACAGCCATCCAGGATGCTTTTTGGGCTGACCTGGTGAAGCTGTTCAATACTTTGAAGGCTGATGCTGACAGAGCCACAGTAGCACATGTGACTACAAACAAAAAGAATCCCAATGACCTTGGTGGTATCGACTTCAATGCCGCTCATTTGGATTTACAGATTAAGCGTGATGGTAAAGGAGTCCCATTGCCAATTAGCCAGCAGGATTTGGAAAATATTCATATTGACGGGTTAATTCCAGTGATTGTCAGTATTAGGCCCGCTGTTGAACCATTAGTTCAACCAGGGATACAGCAATAAAAGGTATGATTTCAGTTTGAGTTGATTTTTTGAGGCCGTTGGTTTTCCAGCGGCCTTGTTATTTATTAATAGGTGTTTAAAATGGCCTTTAAGTCATACGGATATAGTGGTAGTGATTGGGGCTTGGCGATATTGAACATGGTCGTCATCTGCTTTTGCATTGCCATCCCACACCCTTAATTTTTATTTATCTTATTGTTGTCCTGAATTTGCGTTCAAATAGGCCCAGGTATAAATAAGCCGCCTTCAATTTCGATTTAATTTACCCAGCCCGTGATTCGTTCATTGGCTGGTCTTTTATTTTGTGGTAGCATACATCTATGCCTATTGACTTAGATTGTCTGCTTCCATTAGCTTGCGAGTGGGTAGAATCAAAAGAAAAAGAAATACTTAAACGGGGGCAGTCGTTATCAAACGAGTTGCAGGTATTTTCCAAAAAAATTGGAATTAAATACCCAGAGAAGGTTAGATTTTTAGTGGTGGATACAATGCCGTTGCCAGAGCATCCGCTATTACAACAAGCATGTAAAGAAACCGAACTTATTTCAGGTAACACGGCAGGGTTGACTTTGGGCTATGGGATACTTTTGAGAAAAGATTGTGTTCACCAACAAGGAATTTACAAACATGAGCTGGCACATGTTTTGCAGTATGAGCAATTAGGGGGAATAAAACAATTTTTGGATAAATATTTGACCGAGATATTGACGGTAGGTTACTTCAATGCTCCTATGGAACAAGAAGCAAGAAATAAGGAAAATTTATGAGTCCAGAATCTCATCCCGATTTAGCTGATTTTTTGCAAAGATTTGCAACAAAAGTTTTGTGGCATTTTACGGGGTACAATAAAACGCCAGATAAGGCGTTTGAAATTTTAAAGGCCATAATTGGCAATCAAACATTGAAAGTATCTTTGGATTATCAAAGAATTAAAATGCCCAGCGGGCAGGAGAGAATAGGATGGCCAGCGGCCTGTATGTGCGATATTCCCTTCAAAGATTTGAGAATCCATACGTGTCGTTATGGCCAATACGGAATCGCCTTTAAGAAAAATAACGCTATTATAAGGGGTCATTTTAATCCAGTATTTTATATTCAACATGATTTTCATTTATTTAAACATTCAGAAGCCTTGCTGAATAAATTTGATAATGAGCATACAAATAATGCTGTAAACAATAAGGAACTTCACGAATTTCTTATGCTAATAGGAACTTACGCAAAACGTAGTGACCTAACAAGGGCAATATCAATAACAGATGTCAATGTGGATACGGAACAGAATAACAATTTTTATTATGAGCGTGAGTGGCGGTCAGCATACGAATGGAAATTTCAGAAAGATGATGTTGCGGCTATCCTTGTGCCAAATTTTCATTTAGAAGCAATGAAACAATTCATCAATTCCAATACCCATTTAAATGGTTTTAATGGTGTGCCTATTATTTCTCACGAGATGGTCGAGCTTCTTTAAAAAGCGTCCAATATAAAAATGGGCCTGCCACTTTTTTTGGAAAAACATCTTTTGCCAATTCCGACCCCTGGGGGTATCCAGACCTTCTTAGAACAGTAGTGCCGCTTGAAGGCGAGCATTTTTATTTTGCCAATTCGTACCCAGGGGGGTATCTTGTACGTTTAAATGGTATATTTTTAATTCCTCGACGGAGATTTTAAAAAATATTTATTTATTATTTGCATACTTTATTATTTTATGGTATTCTTTAAGTAGGAGGAAGACATGGCAGACAAAATAAAACATACAATCACAGTTGACCCTGACCTTATCAAGGAAATTAAACTTTATGCAGTTAAAGAAGATAAGACGTATGGGGAAGTTGTGGAACAGGCTTTAAAAGAGTTTTTAGCGAAGCATAAGAAGTAAAGAATCCTCATTCTAAACAGTGAGGATTTTTTGTATCTACGAGGTAATAAAATAAGATAGTAAGTTAATAATAGAGTAATACTATGAATAACAAATTTCATCCAATAGAGCAGTTGTTTAGAAAAGATACGGCGGTTCAATACCGACGGATAAGACGTATATTGACAGAAGCTAAAAGGTCTTTATCCCTTCAAAAACTGAAAGTGAGGACATTATGCGTGAACTTGTTATTTATTGTCGGACATCCCTTGCAGAGCAAAACACAGATACCCAACGGCTCGCTTTAAGAAATTACTGTCAACAAATGGGGTATCAGATTAAGGAAGAATACCTTGATAGTGGTTTTTCAGGGAGTGATATAAAGAGGCCCGCCTTTGAACGACTTCTAAATGACATGCGGGAAAAAAAGTTTAATTGTCTTCTGGTCTGGAAAATTGACCGTGTGGGGCGCAGTCTCCAACACTTATTAAGTTTTCTCCAAGAACTCCGAAACCGTACAGTAGATTTTATTTCAATGACAGAAATGATTGATACCACTACGCCACACGGCGAACTTATTTGGAGTGTTCTTGGGGCCGTGGCTCAATACGAGCGTTCAATCCTTATTTCCAGGACAAAGGCAGGAATGGATAGGGCAAGAGCCGAGGGAAAGCAAATGGGCCGTCCAAAAGGGAAGAAGGATTCAATTCCAAGGCAAAAGGAAGGATATTTCAGGAGGTGGGCGAAATGATACGAGTAAAAATGTCACCCCTCCGACGAGTGGTTTTAAAAATGGGAACCCTTTTTTATGGTCAGCGGCGGGGGAGAAGGCCAAAAAAGTCGTCTATATGGCTTCGATTTTACTTTCAACCGAGGCCAATATGAAAGCGAGGATAATATGGGCTTCAAAAGTGATTCATCTGGACTTGGCGGAACTTTGCCCATTATCCCTGGAAAGTCTCTGTTTTGAGTTTATCCTGACCTTTTGGAGCCTATTCTGTTTGTTTCCCGAGGTATCCCAAGGATGATTCGGAAAGTTTGAATATACAGCTTAATGAGGAAAATAGGCTCCGTAAAATGTGTATTACATGATGATGAAAATTTTAGAACGGCCACGAGAGGCGGAATAACCAGTTATTGGAGGTTAAGTAATACGCTTTTTGGGTTTTTTGGTCTGTTTTTTGGTGTGGGCACGTTGTAAGACGGCCCAGACTTTATGGAAGTCTTCCTTGGCTATTTCACGCACTAATCTTTTCTTCCGTCCCAAAGCGGGCCTTAAAATAAACGTCCCTTGGAAGCAAGCCTCTACCACATCATTTTTAATTAAATCGTCCAGAATCTTGGCTCCATCAGGGCCAATATCAGAAATTTCTGTGTTATCAATGCACTGCTTGATTAGGAGTTCTATCTTTTGCGAAGCCTTTTTTAAGGTTTTTTTGATGACGGTTTTGGGCATTTTCATAACATCCGCCAGTTCCGAAAGCCCTCTTGGTCTTGAGAAATCTTTACTGTCATTCCAAATAAGCTCAATAATTCGTCCAACTTCATTCGGATAAGTTTTAATTAGAAGCTCTCTTTGGAACTCTGTAATACTACCACCTACGTATTCTCGGCTCTTAGGCTGGGCTTGTTTAAAAATGGCCCAGATTTTATCGAAATCTTCCTTTGCAATTCTACGGGCCTTCTCTTCACACCAATTTAATGGCTGTAGTATAACATCTGTAGGCGAATCAGCTTTTGTGACAACAAATTCATTCAAGAAGTCGTCCAGAATTTTGGGGCCATTGGGGCCAATTTCACAGATTTTAGATTTTGCAATGACGGGTGGATAGCATAGCTCTTCCACATCTGCAATGCGCCCTTTTTCCCATAGCCAATTAAAAATTTCTTCACCATTTGGAAAATGTTTTACAAAGGACTCTTTTGTAAATACCGATTCAAACATTCTACAAGCAGTAGCCATACATATTCGCTCGGTTGAATTAAAAAAGTCCTTTCCCCAAAATTGGTCGCTATAGTCTGCTTGAGAATATGTGTTTTTTGTTAAATAGGGCCGAAAGAAAGCAAACAAGATTTCATCATATTCTTTATTGTTCTTTGCATATTTTTCTATAATTTCTCTAACGACCTTTAGATTGTCATCAAAACCTTGTGAATCTCTTGCAAAACGAACTTCGGTCGGAGAATAATTAACCAGGATTCCTTTTTCAACTAATTCCTTTAAAATATTTGCCCCGCTTTCCCCAAGCGAAGTTATATCCGCTTTTTTTATAATATCGGACTCTCCTAAATTATGTTTCTGTATCGTGGAAAGTATCTTTGTGTCATTAGGGCGTTCTAAACCCTCAATATCTTCCTCTGTGGCAATGGCCTTTTGGATTTTGCTAACGACAGTTATGGATTCGTCCATGTGTTCAGCAATCTCTTCAATGGTAGGGAGACGGCATAATTCCTTTTCCAGTTCTTCTTCCGCTTTTCGATATTGAAGGATTTGCCTTAAACGCCTATCGGGGATTCTTACAAGGCGGTCTTTTTTAAATAAAGTCAAAATATCGCTTCCTATATATTTTTTGGCATAGGTGGAGAATCTGAAACCTTTTGCGGGGTCAAAATTATCAATGGCTTTGGAGAGACTTATATTGCCTTCCTGAATCAAGTCTGGAAATGGAACACCCTTACCACAGTATTCTTTAGCGGTTGTTAGCACCAAGGGCAGGAAGGTTTCATAGATTAAGTTTCTATATTTCGTTTCACCGCCCTTGAGTCGGAGGAAATATTCCTTCTCCTGGGTTGGGGTGAACAGGGTAATTTTCCTTAACTGTTTTATGTAATGTGCCAGGGAGTCATCTTCTGCCATAGCAAACATTATAAGGCCGTCTTGATTCCAATGCCTTATAAATGACAAGATTTTAAGAATTGAACACAAAATAGACATGAGGGGAGACGGGAAAAATCAAACAAAAATACTTTGTCCAAATTCTAAAAATGAACACATCTTAGTATTGTGGGGGGAACGAAACAAGTAAGACAAAAATAGTTTACTGAATTTTAGAAAAGGCACCCATAGTAGATGTGGGGGGTAATCAGAGGAAGCGAGACACAAAAATACTTTGCTGGATTTTGAAAAATGCTCCCATATTAGATATGTAGGGGGAGCTAAAAGAGAGCCATACAAAAATACTTTCACGGTTTTTTGAAAATGAACACATCATAGAATTGTGGGGGGAAAGCGGGAAAAAGCATCTTCCCCATAAATCATCTAAGTGCCGCTTGTCGTATCCAAACCGATAGACTGCTCCACTTAACAGTTTTGACCATGAAGATTAGGCATTTGGCTCCATTTGGGGCTTAATTATGCCTTGGGCGAGCTTTTATATCCGCTCGCCAGTAAAAGGCATTTATATACCAAAGATAGCTCCGTTTTAGGACAAAGGTATGCAAAACAGAATAATCACATATACGATTGGGCCGAGATACTGGCCTGTCACCCCTTGCCACAGGCTTATTCCTTGTTGGCGAAAGAGGGGTCTTTTAAGGCAATCCATAAGATTGTTCTTGAGGGATTCGTGTATCCACTAAAAGAAATAATTAAGAAGAAAGGTTAAGAGTATGAAGTCAGTTAATCAAGTAGAACAAGTAAAAAATGATTGGAAGAAGTTTTTGAAAATCAGGGATTGGACAGTATGGCTCACAGTTACTTTTAGGCCCATCTTTGAGGGTATGAACGAACACGAAGCTATGAAAGTTTTTAAAAGGTTCTTTAAAAATTTGAACCGCCCTGGGCAGGTCTTCTTCGATAAGTACACGGAAGCCCTGGTGTTTTGTGAAAAGAATCGGTTCAAGGGGTTCCATATCCACGCCGTACTAAGCAGGATAGACCCCCAGCATTGCCCAGAGATTGAAAAAAGGTGCATCAGGCAATTTGGCCAGAGCAAAGCTAAACCTATGCATGAAGGCGTACCTGAATATATCGCCAAAAAGAATGTTGAGTCAAAGATAGAGTTCTTCGACTTCTTTAAAATTAACTCCCGCTATCGGGGGAAAGGAAAAAGTTTATGAAAGACTTATTACCGCAACAATACAAGCGTTTGGTCTGGTTTGACGAATGTGGAGAAGAATTTTTGCTCCTCAATTATGCAGAGGTCTTTAAATACTCGGATGAAGTTTTGAGACTCCATATTTATAGGCCAAAACAGGGGGTTCTACTGGAAAAAGAGACCCCAATTTTGAATAAACGGGCCACGGATGATGGTCTATTGATAGTGGACATAGATAAAGCTTATTTGACCCGTATTATCGAGTTAGGGGCCTTTAAAAGAAGGCCAGATTATAACGGAAAATTCATTAAGGCATTGGAAAGCAAATTGGCCCATAAAATCCTTCCGACCTGCCCCAGAGAGGAAGGCTGATTCAATGTACCAGACGTTACAGAGCTTTGAGGATTATCTTAAACAGGGTAAGACAATGAGTACGGTTAAACATGCCTTGATTTATGTGAGGGGGTTCTTGTACGAAACTAAGATGCAAAGTCTCTCACAAGTGAAGACCCAACAGATATTGGACTATGTGACCAAGCTGGAAGGTCGTTCCCAGGCCAGGGTGAACCAAGCGATATGGGCCTTACGGTTGTTTTTCAAGTGGGCCAATGTGCCTGGACTTGAATTTCCCAGGCAAAAACGGCCCAATAATGCCATCCGTCCACTGGCAGACGACGAAATAGAGGCCATAGAGCATTGGATTTACATGAACACCCTGGAACCAATATTGGTACGAAGGCATGTGCTTAGGCTCATTTTTTATACGGGCCTACGAGTCAAAGACATTATGACTCTAAGCTACGTGGATTTTAAATTCACCGATGAGTCAGGAGAATGTGAATCCACCCTCGAAATTACCAAAGAGGGCCTCAATAGAAAGGTTGCTGTTTCAAAGGATTTTAGTGCGGAGTTGCAACATTATCTTAGGTGGTGGCCAGAAGATACAAACGCATTTAATGTCAGCGTCGCCAATATGAATTACATGTGCAAGTACCTGAATCAATACGACATATTGGGTGATGGCCGCAGGGTAAGTTCCGAGTTATATAGGGTTTCATTTGCCTGCCGTTGTTTGGAGCAGGGAATGAGCCTCCAAGAACTACAAAAGTTAATGGGTCATAAGAACATCAGGTCAACAAAAAGATATTTGAAATTGCTGACTCAAAAAGAAATTAAGTCGCTCAATAAAGAAATAGTTGGATAAGGAGAATTTGAACATGGAGCAGTTACTTCAAGCTTTTGAGGATAACCTCATCGAAATAAAGCATAAGTCACGAGCCACGGCCAAACACGCAGGTACTCACGCAAGGCATTTCTTTTGTCAGAACCCTGTAAAAGATTTGTCTCAAGTGACGACACAAATGGTTGCTGACCATATTGCAAAGTTACAGAGCGAGGGAGTTTCCCAGGTAAAAATAAATCAAATAATTTGGGCGTTAGGAAAGTGTTTTAATTTTTTAAGAGTCAAAGGAGTTGCTTTGCCCAAACAGAAGTACATAAAAAGGAAGGCTCTAAGTCCACTTACCGAGGACGATTTGAACAAAATCAATTATATGGTCAATCGGTATTGTTTCGAGCCAGTGCGTTCTCGGTTCTTTGTATTCTCCTTCATGTTTTACACGGGTTTATCCGTAAGACAAATATTGGTCTTGTCCAGAAGGGATATTACTTTTAAGGATGAGCCAGATGGACGGCAATGTGTCCTTCAAATCACCAACGAAGATATAAACAGGGTTATTCGTATTCCGACGAATTTTAGGAACAATCTGCAATATCATTTCCGAAAGTTTGAGGAAGAAATAAATGCCTTTAATCTTACCATCGGAAAGATTAACTATATGTGCCGACATATAAATAAAAAAGACATGTTGGACGGCAGAAGGATTTATCCAAAGCTATTTAGGATTTCATGGGCTGTTCGTTGTTTAGAACAAGGTGTGAGTTTACAAGACCTTCAACGGTTGATGGGGCATAAAAGTATCAGGTCAACAAGAAGATATTTTAAGCTGATGACCAAAGATAAGCTTTAAATAACCCTACGGGGAATTGGCTGACACGGCCAAAGATAAAATCAATTTCGATAATGCAGAGATTTAAAGGAGAAATGTTATGAACGCTAAATCACCGATTATTTTAGATAGGAAATTAGCATTTGTTTATGACCATCCAGAACTTTGGGAGAAGCTTGAAAAGTTTTGCGTCAAGCTTAAAGACGAATGGTGGAAAGAGTCTTATAGAGATTGTCAGATATTAGAGGACAGAAAGAAAAAACGCATGGAGGAGAATAGAAAACGCCATGAACTAATGTGGGCAAAACAAAAAGAGGCCAAAGAAAAAGCACAGATGAAAAAGGCCGAGGTTGAAGCGCAAAATGTTGACAAATATCGAAAAATGAAATTCTCGGATTTGATTAAAAAATATTTGAGCCTATATTTTGTGGTCAAGATTTGCGGTAAAGGCAGTTGCGACGATTATCGCCTATTAAAAATAATAGGACGTGAGGTTTCCGAATTTAGGAGTGAGTCAGAACAAGAAGAATTTAAGAATAAGGTTCAGAAATTGAATGAGCTGACCGCACCCTTATTTAAAGAGAATGGGCTGGGCGATAATTTTAAGAGGCTTATTTCTCGGATTTTAGGAAAACGTTAATGAATCGAAATTAGAACAACAAACTGAAAGGAAAACACTATGGGTAAAGTTAAGAATTGGATGATGGAGCTGGAAGAACAGGAAAGGGCAAGATTAGAAGAACAATGTATCAGAGAAAAAGAAATAATCGAGATAAGAGAAAAAATCGAAAATCTGTTATCACGTCTCGATTATGACTCGTTGATTCAAGCCGAGAAAAATATTAAGTATGAAAAATCAACAAGACCAGAAGAACGATATTATTAAGGAAGTAAACGGGGCCTTTGGGAATTTTGAACCCATTGGCCCCGTAAAATACGTTAAACATTAAAAAGGAGATGAAAAAATGATTTACCTAAGAGAATTTCTCCAAATGGTTAAGCCAGAGGAGAAGCCAAAGCCAAGGTATGATTTTAGAAGTAAGGTCATCAAAGAAAAAGTCAGGAAAGTCAACCAAGAAACCGATGGACTTGAAAGACAGGAAGCTGATTGTTTTGCTGGTCTTCTGTGCGGTAATGGGGAGGATGATGACTATGTCACAAAATAATCCCTCCTCCAAGAAAGTAATTCATTCCTTTAAGGTTGAAATCGTTGATTGTGAAACGTGTCCAGAATTGTTAGAAAATCCGAGCAATCCCTATATAAATCTACCAGAGGAAGAAAGGATAAAGGATTTGGTGGATATCTTTGGGATTTTATGGGCTGAAACCTGTCGAAAAAATCCAGACAGGAGAACGCCAAAGTAGGGTTGATAAAATTCTAACAATAGTATATAATCTAAGTGATGTTACCCAAACAAAACAATAATCAATTTATGGTGAGTATATGATTAAAAAATCCACTCGTTGGCGAAATGTTACTACGATACATAGTTTCAAAGATTCATCCACAGTAAGAGTCTTTGGGATTGTCCGTGTTTCGACGGACAAACAAGCTAAGAAGGTCGGTGAATCCTTAGACCATCAGAAGGAAGTGTTACAGAATTGGGTTAAAGCAAAATCAAGTCTACATGCTCCACAAGAGTGGAAGCTTGTTGAGGTGTACGTTGAAAATGAAGATTCAGATGGTAAAAGAAAAGGACGTAGCGCAACAAAACGAGAAGGAAGACAAGGTCTCGCAAAGGCGCTTGAACTTACCAGATTAAAAGTGATTGATGTTGTGGTCGTCACTAAATTGGATAGGCTTGCCAGAAATGTTACAGATTACATGGATATTTCTCGGGAATTTAATGAGAATGAAGTGGCTCTTGTTTGTTTGGATTTGGATATTGATACGTCAACGCCAGACGGTCAAATGATTATGCGTAATCATGCTAATTTGGCACAATGGCAAGCTGAACGCATAGCTCAATACAGCATTGAAACTGTCCAAAGACATCTTGAACAAGGAAGACCAATAGGGCCACCGCCTGTTGGTTACCGAAAAGGAAAAGATGTAAATGATAAAACAACCTTTGAGATTGACCCCGTTTATAAAAAACACGTACTATCCATTGATAAGACATATCAACGGGAAAAAAGCATCTATAAAGTTGTGGATGAGCTTAATAGAAAGGGTTATAAATCACCTAAAGGTAATACCTATTCTTTCCCGCAGGTCTCAAGAATACTCCAAAATATTAGATACACAGCCCGTCAAGAACATGAGGGTGAAATTTATCCTGGAAATTGGGATGCCATTCGCTCCATAGAAACACAAAATATAATCCAGAATATTCTTAATCACAATAGGAGTACAAATCATAGCCCCACTACTTCGAGCAATAAATACACTTATTTGGGTAAGAGCGTTCTAAAATGTTCAAAATGTGGTTCAAGTATGATTGCCAGACCTGCAATTGGCAGGGGCGGCAAATACTATCCATATTATATGTGTATGAAGGCAAATAAGACGCATGGAATAGATTGTAAGGAAGTAAATTATCTATCAGCAGAAGCCGTAGATAATACTCTTGTTGAAACTCTAAGACATTTGCGTTTAGAACTAAAAATTGTTGAAGGAATTGTTGGCCGTGCCAACCAATCAACTGATTCGACCCTAAATAATTTGGAACAAGATTTGGGTAGAGTCCAGGGTACTTTAAAAGACATTAGAACAAAAATAGCCAATTTAGTTGAAATATTGGCTGACCAAGGCATGGCTAAAGTAGGTGCCATAAAACAAAAGCTCGAAAATTTAAATATTGAGAAAGACAGCTTAGAAGTTCAAGAGAAAGATATAAAGAGAGAAATAGAAGCTGAAAAGACCCAGGCCAGTACGGCACGAGGATGTATCCAAGCCCTCCAACTCTTTGATGATTTTTATACATTAAATCAGGATAATAAAGAGCGTGTACAGGCTTTAATACCACGCTTCATTAATTCGGTTCAATGTGAAATAATAGATAAAGAGAAGGGTATTGGTAAGCTTAAAATTGGGCTTTTCGGAAGACCTTTTTCTCGTGGGGCAAATGCAGAAATTTGGAATGAAACCCTTAAAAAGATTGCCGAAGCATGTAACAGTGGTAAGATGCTTAATAGTACCGCAAAACTTGCGGTAAAGCCGCATAAAGAGAAGAAAATCAATTGTGCGTGTAGTATTGGGGCCTCGAACTACTGTGCCGAGAATAAGTTATACGTAGAGGAAGATAAAAAGTTCGCACAGGGCAACATTAGCGACCCCATTTATTGTAAATCGTTGCAGCACAACGACTTACGACAAATCCTCGACGGTGACAACTGTCGGGGGATTTTTTATGTCCTAGGGACGTAAAGAGATGCGTCGTCGGGAAATGGCGATTATCCGTCGGAGAGTATTAAGATTAACTAAATCAAGAAAGATAGGATAAAATTGCCTAAGATCGTCGATAAAATGGCATTTCCTATCAATTTGAATCCTAGTTAATGGCCCGTAGTTAATGCCATTTTTTCAAATATTTCTTAATTAACTAAGAACGTCAAAAGAGAGAATTTTACAAAACCTGACAGGAGGGGGACGAAACTTAAAGAAAAAATAATTTGAATTAGAGTCCCGAGCAAAACCACATTTATCTTTATTAGGGGAAACCCAAAAGATAGGAAAAAGCCTTGGTGATCATTGATCCCCAAGGCTTTTTGCATCTGTCGATTTTGTTAGGACTTAGGGCGATACTTCGAGCTGCATTCTTACCAATTATCCTACCATCATTAACTGACATTCCATAGATCATAAAAGATTGCCAAAATTGGTTAAAAGTGGCAGAATCCTATCTAATTGAGGTCTTAGTTAATGCAAATATCTTAAATTTATTTAGTTTTGGATTCAATAGAGCTTTTATTTAGACATAGTGGAATTGATATGACCCAAGTGTCGGAAAAAATAAGAGACGGGGAGATTATTCGGCCATTATTACAATTGCTAAGGAGGGAAGCTTTATGTATTGGATGCAGATTTAGCAATTCGACTCCCAGATCACCTTATAAATACGCTTATCACATATGGCGGATATCGTAATTACCAAAGATTTTATTTTGAAACAAATCAATTTCAGGAGTTTGTGAAGGATATTTTAGAGCAACGCAGCCGGGAAAAGGGTGTTAGTATTCCTATTGAGGGGATAAATCATACTGGAGACAAGGGGGCGCGTATAGAAGCCTTGCAGCCAATGGTCAAAAGTGGGGCTATTCAATTTTCCAAGAAACATCATATGCTTCTAGAACAGATGAAATTTTTCCCTAAAGGGGCACATGATGATGGTTTGGATGCCTTGGAGATGGCTGTTAAAGCAGCGAAGGATGGAGACGGTGTTCTTATTTGGTCACCGGGAGATCCTGATCTGCCTTGGAAGGAGCGATAATCGCTGGATACAATTGGATACTAGCATTATGTCTGATTGTTAAGTTTGACAATTGGATATAATCAGATATAATTGGATATAGTTGAATATATCGGAGGAGTTATGAAAAGTCAATTTTATCAAAGATTAAAGGATCTTCCCCCAGAGATATGGTCTAAGACTGCCCTTATTGATGAGCTAAAGGGGCGATGGATATCAGGGGCAACACTTAATCCACAGGTATTAGGACGCCTTAAGCGTTCGGTTTTGATCACATCAACTGGCGCTTCCACCCGTATTGAAGGCTCCAGTCTATCTGATGAAGACATAGAGAGACTTATGCGAGGATTATCAGTTCAAAAGTTTGCTGACCGTGACAAGCAGGAAGTGC
The DNA here is from genome assembly GCA_015233675.1 of Candidatus Omnitrophota bacterium. Lineage (GTDB taxonomy): Bacteria > Omnitrophota > Gorgyraeia > Zapsychrales > Fredricksoniimonadaceae > JABDGZ01. Next base: position 186,774 of record JADFXH010000004.1, on the reverse strand, counting down.
GAGGATATTATGAACTTCTCAGTAATATTTTTGAGTCATGGGATGGTATATCTATTTCAGAGAGTACGATTAAACATTTTCATAAAGAGTTGTTGAAATACGTGGATAAAGATAAGTTGCATCGGGGAGAATATAAGAAGAGCGAAAATAAGGTTCATATGATCGACACAGCAGGGAAATCGGTTGGTCTTTTGTTCGATACAACACCGGCATATTTGACGCCTAAGGAAATGTTGGAGTTGGTTGAAGTTACTAGAAAGGCCTTTGATGAGAAAAGATATCATCCTCTGATCATTATTGGTAATTTTCTTGTTGAGTTTCTCTTGATCCATCCCTTTCAGGATGGTAATGGACGGCTTTCTCGTGTTTTAACGAATCTCCTGTTGCTAAAGAACGGGTATGAGTATGTGCTCTATCTATCACATGAGAAGCTTATCGAGGATAGTAAGGCGGATTATTATATTGCTTTGCGTAAGAGTCAGAAGACAATGCGCAGCTGCAAGCCGGATATTTCTCCTTGGCTTGATTTCTTTTTATCAGTTATTCACAAGCAGGCAGAAATGGCGATCCAGCTGCTGTCGAAGGAAAGTGTAGACAAACTTCTTTCTCCTAAACAGCTTGTGATTTGGAAGTATTTGCAGGGTGTTGATGAAACGACTCCGGGGGAGATTTGTGCGAAGACAAAGGTGGCCCGTCCAACAGTTAAACAGGTATTGAACAAGTTGCTGGTTTTAAAAAAGATCGAACGGATTGGGCTTGGAGCTACAACGAGATATCGCAAGATTTGATTCTTTTTGAAAGTGTTAATTGATTATCTTCACACCTTACCAAAATACCCCCGAATTTCTCTCCTTGAAGAACGTCGCCTTATAGCTAAAGCAAAAAAGGGTTCCAAGAAAGAAATTGAAGAGCTGGTTCTTCGTCATACTAAATTTGTTATCTTTAGGATTTATAAGAAAACTTTCCCGGTGTATGTCGAGGGCTTTGGTGAAGAGATTTTATCCGATGCCACGTTTATTCTTTACGAGAAAATTAAAACGTATAATTTGAGATATCGTGATAAAGAGGGTAACTTTAAGCCTGTCCGTTTTGCTTCGTATATTTGGAAGAGGATCGATGGTTTCATTCTTGATTCTTTGAAAGCAGAGCTGAAGAGGGAAAGTCAACAATTAAGCCCAGAGTGGGACAGATATGATCCAGAAGAGGACCTTGTCCACCTTTAAAGGGTGGACATTTTACATCCATCAATGTTTCAAAGAGTTATTGAAATTTTAGCCTTTTGTCGACTGGACAAATAGGACAGAAAATGGTGGGGAAAGATAGGTTTATCCCTTGATACTGCGGTCACCCGCCCCAAATTTTTTCTTATCGTAACTATTTGTAAAGATGCAGGTTACAAATCCTCCCGTTTACTCTTGACGGGACTTTAAACTTCTGATTAAAGTGCTCATTTAATTTCTTCCTTGATGGCTTTTGTCGATATAAATATTGTATACTTATAGGGAGTGAAGAACTATTGATACTTTAATATAGGTATTTTAAATAATATGAGCCGAATCCCATTAATTCACATATTGATCCTAGTAGCATTCTTAATTAATACCTTTGGGCCTATGCCTTTGGCCCAAGCTCAAGGCTTTCGTTTGCCTGCGCCCGGGAGCTTGGTCAATGTCTCTGCGGCTTACGCACCTGTCATGATGAAAGGCCTGAAGGTCCACCCCGACAACCCTCTTTTATTTGATTTTATTTTGGATACAGGCAAGTCAGGCTTTAGGATTAACTCTACTGAGTTTAAGGCAGAATCCCAAAAGTTGATCAAGTATTTTTTAGCCGCATTGACGATCAAAGAAGACGATCTTTGGGTTAACTTAAGTCCTTATGAGAAAGACCGCATGATCCCGCAAGAGTTGGGACAAACCGAAATGGGCCGGGACATGTTAGCGCAGGATTACATCCTCAAGCAATTGACCGCATCTCTTATTTATCCTGAAAAAGAATTAGGCAAGAAGTTTTGGGACAATGTGTATACAAAAGCTCGTGAGATGTATGGGGTGACGAATATTCCGGTAAATACGTTTAATAAGGTATGGATCGTGGCAGATAAGGCCAAGGTTTTAGAACGCAATAATGTCGGTTATGTGGTAGGCTCACATTTAAAGGTCATGCTGGAAGAGGATTATTTATCGCTGGAAAAACATTTGGCTATAGGTCAGCTCCGTAACGATGTAAACAAGGAACATGCGATGGCTTCCCAGGTTGTGCGCGAAATCATTATTCCCGAGCTTGAAAAAGAGGTCAATCAAGGTGAGAATTTTGCTCTGTTACGGCAGATGTTTTATTCAATGATTTTAGCATCGTGGTATAAGTTGGCCTTGAAGGATGCTTTACTTAATCAGGTTTATAGTAATAAAGGAAAGACAGGCGGTGTGTTATCTAATGACCCGGCAGTTAAAGAAAAGATTTATGAGCAGTATTTAAAAGCTTACAAGAAAGGGGTTTTTAATTACATCAAGGAAGACATCGATGAGGGAAGCAAGCGGCTGATTCCACGAAAATATTTTTCAGGAGGATGGAAGGTATGGGATCGAAAACCAAGTGAACTTATTAAGCGGGAATCAAAATTAGAGCCTGGCGAGGATTTGGCGATGTCTACTGATGGTGATATGGCCATGGTCTCGGCAAATATTCAGCGTTACGATACGACCGAGAAACTAGACTCGGCAATGATAATGGATGGCAATGTTCTGGGAAGTCTTTATACAGAAGGCCAGCGTATACGTGAAGAAGTGAAGATTCCTTTATCCGTTGTGCCCAACGAATACAAACAGTTGGCTGAGGAAATGGCAGTCCTTGTCATTGAAATCAACCGCTTTTTGCAAACACCTTCTCTGGATCAGGATAAAATTTTGGCTCAATTAGAAGAAGCGGGAAAAAAAGGAGCTTCAGAAGCGCATCAACTTGTTAAACTGTTTCGCTCTTCCCTGTCATTTTATAATAATCAAAGGTTGGCTCCTCGAATCAAGAAAGGAGCTCCTTTTTTACTTGCGGTTGAGTACATTCGTGACCACTTTGATTATTATGGTGGATTAAGCGCGCAAATTAAGGAAATGGCTGCCAAGAATATCAATCTGATCGACACTTTTGGGAGTATCGACAAAGACACCATTGGCCAAATTATTCCTGACAACGTAAAGTCGGTAATCAATTTTATTCAGTCTCTGTTAACTAGTGCTAATGAAGGCGCTGCTCAATTACTTGAAGCCAGGAAAACAATCCTGAATATTTTGGAATCTCTTGCGGCTTTACCGGATGAGCCCCAATTAGCTGACATTATTGAATTAAAAAAGACCGTTTTGGGTAATGATGAACAGGCAAGACGAAACTTTACCCGGATGAGGGTGGGCATCCAACACTATCAGAATTATATTCCTTCCCAGAGTTTGGAATATGGCTATGCGCATGTGGCGGACACTGCCCTGGGAATGCTTAAAGATTCATCCGAAGATTTGCATGTTTTTGGACATTTCATCGTTCAAGCCAAAAAGATGGTAGGCCCTCAAAAACGCCCGCTGAAGAATGAAGGAACGACAAACTTCGTTGAAGAAGGGGAATCTGATTTGCACAATGATTTTAATAGAGAAGCCAAGGGCCCCAAAGGACCGGAAGACGGGGATTTTTTTGTCCGGACACATGAGACGAATGATTTGCACGATTTGAATGTAGATGCGGTATTAAAGTCCATATCGGAATTTGAGACATGGCTTAAAGAAAATAAATTTAAAGAAAAAATAATTCGGGATCAAGAAAGATTAGGTGGTTTTAGCGAATATGATGTTTTTTTGCCTGGGTTCAGTGCTCAATATAAACCTAATGGCCGAGGTGGCCCCGGCATTCCTATTCGAACCGAGGAGCGGCGTTTTATTTCATCCAATCAGAAGGGAGAAAATAAATTCGTAATTGAGTTTAAATTAAGCTATCTCAGGAGCTATAAATGGGATGACCAAATGAAAACAGAGGTGCCATCAGACACGCTTGTACAATATTCCATTAAATTAATACTAAAAAAAGATAAATCTACAAATGAAGATTTGTTTGGCTGGCGGCCCGGTGACGAAATTCAGTATGATAAAAAGAATGGACGAATTTCTCAAATGCGTGACAATGTCTTGAGGACTTTTAGCTTGAACGGAGAAACAGTGATTAGAAGTCTGATTCCCGGTAAATTAGGTGGTGGGGTATCGAAACAGGGAAGAAATGAGGAAGAAACCATGCGCAGGGATCTTTTTTTGGTCTTGAAACAATACGCAGCCACCGCAGATATTACTGGTTTTGGCCGGAAACAAAAATATGGAGAAGCTCCCACGCTTTATCAGTTTGCCTTAGTGAATGATCCCTATCACCAGAGGTGCCTGATTCTCAATGCATCCGGAGCTATCATCTATTCATCCGCTGAATCAGGGGACATTTTTCCGGAATCAGTTGCTTATTTACCGCAAAAGGATGTTCTGCGAGTCAACAGGAAAGATGGGACCCGTTTGATTCTTAATCGTTTCGGGATATTGGAGGAAAATGGAAGACTGCACACCGAGGTGTTAGGGGCACATGATCCTCTTTATACGGATGTTTTGGCGTATGTCTTCCAGGAATTGGGAAAAATCAAATGGAATGCGGATAGAACTGCAAGGTTTGTCGCAAACATGCAAAAAGAATTTGCCAATTTGGATCAGGAGTCCCTCGATGGGATTGTTGATAAAGTTCATAAATTCCATGAGGATATTTTAAATGTTCACAACGAGTTGGAAGCTATTTTTAAAGATCGAAGTCCTCGCGCACACGCACGTGGATACGATAGTTTCGAGCTTTTTATGGGCATTGAACCTAATGATAGCGAGTGGTACCAAAAACGTGTTGCGTTTAATTTGTATGGGTATCTCGATGCAAATCCAATGCTGGGACTCGTGCCGCACGCGGTGGAGACGCTCCATATAGTTTATGATGATAATGGCCCTGATGGAGGCATATCCGAGAGCCCTATGGGTTTTGAATTTTATATTTCTGATGAAAGCGAGCTTAGAATTCATTCGATTCGCACTATGCCCGAAATGCAACGGTTGAGTCAAAAAAAATATTGCGATTTTGATTTCGATAAACTTAAGGCAGTTTTAAGCCGTTATCAAGATGGCTCCCGTCATTCTTTGTTGGCTCCGTCCCAAGCTCCAACTCACTCGCCTTTACGGGCACTTCCACAAAGCCGTTCTGAATACGATGAAGCTATGATCTCTAAGACACGGGGTGGTATTGACATGAATGCCCGCAACATGGGCTTGGATGTTTTCCGGGATGGGCAGGCCATTGAGATGAAGTTTGGCCCGGCCATACTCGAGCAGTTTAGGTCTGGTGATTTTTCAGGCGTTGTGCCGGTGATTATCAATATCCGGCCGATGACGAACTTAAAGCAATTCCTTGGGTTAAAAGTTCAAGAAAACTCTTTAACAGCAAGTTAAACGGGTATTCCTGTCGTTGCTGACCTTTAGTTCATCATGTCAGGGGGGCAGTTGAGGCCATTAAACAGGTTCTGACCCTCCCCCGCCAGCGACCCCATTTTCTATTTTTGTTGTATAAATCTTCCCAAGTGATTGATTTTCCAGCCATTTGAAGAAGTTCTAACCGATTGTGAAGGGCTTGAACCTCTGGGGGGTTCGAACCTAAAGTCGAAAGTATTTCCCGAGATCAGTTCTTGCGTATGCGGTGAATGAGTGGTATATTCTACGCAAGGAGTGCGTAGAATAATGCATTATATACATCAATTAAATAATTGGCCAAAGTTCATTTGGGATGATCAACAGATCATGTCTTTGCTGGGAGAGGTGCGCAATCGGCAGGGGCGGCTGATCGGTCGCATGGAATCCTTAGGATTTCCTTTGCGTTCGGAAGCTATCCTACAAACACTTACTCTTGATGTTTTAAAGAGTAGCGAGATTGAAGGAGAAATTCTTAATCCTGCTCAGGTGCGCTCATCTATCGCTAGAAAATTGGGGATGGACATTGCTGGGCTTGTTTCTTCTGATCGTAATGTCGATGGGGTGGTTGAGATGATGTTGGATGCGACACAGAAATTTAAGAAATCTTTGACCAAAGATCGTTTATTCGGTTGGCATGCGAGTCTTTTTCCAACTGGTCGAAGCGGTATGCAAAAAATCGTTGTCGGCAGCTGGCGTGATGATAAACATGGCCCTATGCAAGTTATTTCCGGGCCAATAGGACGTCAAAAAGTTCATTTTGAAGCCCCTCAAGCATCACGTCTTAATAATGAGATGAAGAATTTCATGGCTTGGTTTAATCAAGACGCTGGGATTGATCTTGTGCTTAAAGCGGCCATTGCTCATTTGTGGTTTGTGACAATTCACCCTTTTGATGATGGTAACGGGCGTATTGCGCGGGCCATCACGGATATGCAACTTGCACGTGCCGATGGCAGCGCACAACGTTTTTATAGCATGTCTGTTCAGATACGTCAGGAAAGGAATGCCTATTATGACGTGCTTGAAAAAATTCAAAAGAATGAGGACATGGATATAACTATCTGGATTAAGTGGTTTTTAGCCTGTCTGGATAGGGCCATAGATACGACTGAAAAGACATTGGCAGGAGTTTTTAAGAAAGCACGTTTTTGGGAAACTTATCCTGAAGGCTCTTTTAATAAGCGCCAGATAATGGTGATTAATAAGTTGTTTGAAGGTTTTGAAGGGAAGCTTACATCTTCAAAATGGGCCAAGATCGCCAAATGTTCTCATGATACTGCATTGCGGGATATTCTTGAATTGATCGAAAAGAAGATCCTGATCAAGGACGATGCTGGTGGGCGTAGTACAAGTTATTTATTGAAGGATTTATAAACGATTGAATCCTTCTAAAAGTGTTAATAGATTATCTTCATTCCTTACCCAAATACCCTCGAATTTCTCTTCTTGAAGAAAGACGCCTCATAGCCAAAGCAAAAAAGGGTTCCAAGAAAGAAATCGAAGAGCTGATCCTTCGTCATACTAAATTTGTTATCTTTAGGATCTATAAGAAGACTTTTCCGCTGTATGTCGAACGCTTTGGTGAAGAGATTCTATCCGATGCCACGTTTATTCTATATGAAAAAATTAAAACGTATAATTTGAGATACCGTGATAAGGAGGGGAATTTTAAGCCTGTCCGGTTTGCTTCGTATATTTGGAAGAGGATAGATGGCTTCATTCTTGATTCTTTGAAAGCAGAATTGAAGAGGGAAAGTCAGCAATCGAGGCCAGATTGGGGAAGATTTGATAGTGAAATCGATGAATTTATTTACTCTCAAGTTGATTGACGTGTTGCTTTAAAATGGTATACTTTAAGTAATAAAGTAAGGAAGTAAGGAATATGACCATTCTCGAAACAGCCAAGATTACCAGTAAAGGGCAAGTAACTATCCCTAACCGCATTCGTAAAATGTTGCGTTTGAAAGAAGGTGAATCAGTAGGTTTTAGCATAACGAAAGAAGGTGTTGTGCTTGTCCCCTGCCAAGTAACAGTCAAGTCTCCGTACACCCCACAGGAATGGCAAAAGATAGAGAAGTTGGCTGCTGAAAAAGGCAAAACTTTTACATCGGCAAAGGGTGCTAAAGATTATCTTAAATCTTTATGAAGATTGAATTCAAATCCAGCTTTGAACGTTCTATCAAAGCCTTAACTTCCAAGGATAAAGAAGAAATTAAGGGAGTTGTTGCTGATTTGATAGAAATACTCTCCATAGACCGGCCTCTTCATGAGGGGCTTGGTTTAAAGCGTTTGCATGGTCCTTATTGGGAAGTGCGAAAAGGCTTAAGAGTTAGAATTCTTTTTAGATGGTAAAAGGATTTGGTTGAGTTTGTTTTGGCTGGTGATCACGAGGATGTTAAAAGATTTTTGCGATCTTTATAAAATGGCCGCCTTTAGAGGGTGGACATTTTACATCCATCGAAGTTTCAAGGAGTTATCGGAAAATTGATTCCTTGTCGACTGGACAAATAGGACAGAAAACGATAGTCCAAAGGCAGATTAGATCGGACTATCCCTTAATACTGCGCTCACCCAACGGTGAGGGCAACCTCACCTCCTGTTCGATTTGGCTCGTAGGGAATGTTGACAAAAGAATATTTATTGGTATTATGAACCATAGTTCATAATGGGGTTTATGTAATGAGGCCTAAAAAAACAAGATGGATAAGGTGTTTGCCGGGAGAGAGGTGTTTCCGTCCCAAGTTTAAGAAACTGGGAGAAGGGGATATTATAGGGTTAACGATTGATGAGTTTGAAGCTATAAGATTAGCAGATTTAGAGGGATTGACCCATGCACAGGCTGCTAAGCTGATGAAAGTTTCACGGCCTACTTTTACCAGAATACTCTCTATAGCACATGAGAAAGTTGCTGATGGGCTTGTGAATATTAAAGCTATAAAAATAGAAGGTGGGTGTTGCCGTATTCAAACAAAAGGAATAAATAAATGAAGAAACTTGCTTTCTTAGACCGATATTTAACAGTATGGATATTTCTCGCAATGATTGTAGGCGTTGGTACTGGGTTTTTCTTTCCGGGGATCGTGGGATTCTGGAATCAGTTCCGGTCAGGTACAACCAATGTGCCGATAGCTTTTGGTTTAATTCTTATGATGTATCCCCCCTTGGCGAAGGTGAAATATGAAGAACTGGGGGATGTTTTTAAGGATTATAAAATTTTGACACTATCTCTTGTTCAGAATTGGATCATCGGGCCCATATTAATGTTTGCTTTGGGCATCGTATTCTTAAGAGGATTTCCGGAATATATGATCGGATTGATCTTGATAGGATTGGCCCGGTGTATTGCTATGGTCATTGTTTGGAACGATCTAGCTGATGGGGATGCCGAGTATTGTGCAGGTCTGGTAGCTTTTAACGCCATTTTTCAGGTATTGTTTTTTTCTGTGTATGCGTGGGTTTTTATTACAATTTTGCCCGATTGGTTTGGCCTCAAAGGTGTTGTTGTGAATGTTACGATTGCTCAGATAGCTAAAAGTGTTTTTATTTATTTAGGCATTCCTTTTCTAGCGGGGATGATTTCTAGGCTTGTCCTATTGCGTCTAAGGGGAAGAGAATGGTATGAGAAGGTTTTCATCCCTCGTATTAGTCCCATTACGCTTATCGCTCTTCTTTTTACGATCTTCGTTATGTTTTCCCTTAAAGGTGAATATATTGTAAAGATTCCTTTGGATGTTGTCCGGATTGCGATTCCGCTTCTGATATATTTTGTGATCATGTTCATCGTTTCGTTTTATATAAGTCGAAAAATGGGAGCTGATTACGGTAAAACAGTTACGCTTTCGTTTACAGCAGCGAGCAATAATTTCGAATTAGCTATTGCTGTTGCTGTGGCCGTCTTTGGTATCAATTCGGGGGTGGCATTTGCCGCGGTCATTGGTCCGCTAATCGAAGTTCCTGTTATGATCGGCTTGGTCAATGTGGCCAAGTTTTTAGAGAAGAATACGTGGTTCATTAGACAGTGTTGTTAATAAGGGTGGTGATTGATGGCAAAGGAAAAAGTTCTGTTTGTTTGTATTCATAATTCAGCACGTAGTCAGATGGCAGAGGAATTGTTGCGGAAATTGGCTGGTGATAGGTTTGAGTCCGAAAGTGCCGGGATTGAGCCAGGGAAGTTGAATCCAGTCGTGATTGAGGTCCTAAAGGAAATAGGGATTGATGTTTCCCATAAACAGACACGGTCGGTCCTTGATTGCGTCAAGAGCGGTAAACTTTATAACTATGTTATTACGGTGTGTGATGAAACCAGTGCAGAGCGTTGTCCGATATTCCCAGGAATTGCCAAGCGGTTTCACTGGAGTTTTACTGACCCCTCAAAGTTTGAAGGGGCTTGGGAAGATAAGGTTATCAAGACCAGGGCCATAAGGGAAGAGATTAAAAAAAGAATTGAAAGTTGGTTAAGCCACAAAATCTGCATTGCGAACTTCGGTTTATTTTGTTTATTTGGGGCCTCCATTAGGCAGCTCTTCTGAAGTCCCTTTTTATATCCGGCAACATTCTGTTTGTATTTAATCTTTTTGTTCATCCTTGATGCCCTTCATGTGTCTTGTTATTATAGGATATGCATTTTATTAGTTTAACCATTATGCAATTGGGGAAAATGCAATGAATACTAAATCGTTAATTTTAGCATTAGCTGTTTTAAGTTTATCCAGCGGTTTCGTTTTAGCCCAAGAAGCGCAAAAGACAGAAGATGTTCAAGTAGTAACTTCAATCGTACAGACATCCAACGCAGTAGAGACAGGGAATAAAATTTGTCCTGTAAGTGGCGAGAAAGTTCTTGCTCCTGGTGAGAAAGGGGCAATGGGAGGACCGGTTAAAATTATGTATAAAGGAAAAATTTACAGTCTTTGCTGTCCCATGTGTATAAAGGATTTTAAAAAGAATCCTGAAAAATACAGTGCCATAGCTGATAAAGAGGTTAGCGGCAATAAATAGACAGGAGAGCTCATGGACAGTTCCTTAATGGGGTTTCTACTACATCCGAAGTTTGTGCATTTTTATAGGTGAGAGTATGGTCTATGAATATGGCGTCGGAGTCAGTTAGTAGAAAGGTTTCTTAAGTCATGGATGAATTTAAAAATCCAGATAATTTGGATGATATTTTAGGACAGGCCCGTCAAATGGATGAGGGGGCTATGGGCCAGTTGGTTAAACATTACTATCCGACTGTGTTGCGATTCCTGTCATATCGGGCACGTAACCGAGAGGATGCAGAGGATTTAACCAGCGAAGTTTTTGTACGGATGGTGGGCTCCATTAAGAATCAAACTGGCAATTTCCCTGCATGGTTGTTTAAGATAGCTCGTAATCTGCTTATCGATTATTACCGTAAGATGGATCGCCAGAAATCCTCCTCGCTTGATGAAATAGAGGATGACAGTATTACGGTATCAACAGAAGATCACAGAGAAGGATTTATGGCTGGTGAAATAAAACATATGCTTACAGTTTTAACCGAGAGCCAAGCAGAAGTAATTTCATTGAGATTTTTAAACGGTCATACTTTAGAGGAAACAGCTCAAATCATGCATAATTCGGTGGGGGCTGTGAAAATTCTGCAGTTTCGTGCGGTAGCTGGGTTAAAACAATACTTGAAAAAGGATATTGGGGCTTAAAAAACATCGTAACTTTCTTTCATTCCTTTCGTCTTTGTTAGTGAGCGTCTTTAGAAATAGGGGAACTTTATAAGGGGATTGAGAATGCGTGTAACAGTGCTGCTATTATTTATGTTGTTGATTGCACCGACAGTTATGTTTGCCCAAGAAGGTAAACATATGGGGCTCCATGAATTGATTCAGCAAGCCTTATCTCAAAATCCTCAAATTTTAGCCGCTAGTGCCCGCTATGAAGCGGCCCGTGCTCGTGTTGCTTTTTTTCGCAATCTTCCTGATCCCATGGTTGAGTATGGATATGATAAGATATTTCCATCTTCCAATGGTAAGCCGATGAAAACCCTTTCAGTTTCACAGGAGATCCCTTTTCCGACCAAGCTTTTTTTAAAAAGGAAAGCTGCCAGGCAAGAGATGGATTCTTTCGCGCAGGAATATAAGGAAACACAGCAACGTGTTATTAAAGAAGTTAAAGAAGCTTATGCGTCAATGTTTGTGGCTAATCGCAAGTTGGCCTTAACTAAAGACAGTCTTGATTTGGCCAGCCAGATGTCAAAAGCGGCAGAGACTAAGTATTCTTCAGGCCGCGGTTCACAGGTAGATAGCTTACGGGCTGGTGCAGAGCAGGATAAGGTCATGGTAGCCCAAAAACAGTTTGAGCAAGACCGGATCATTGCCCAAAGTTTACTGGCATCCCTTCTTAATATGACGCCTAAGGATCTGGGAGATATTGATATTCGCATGGATTCAATACAGGAAGATGCTTCCGAAGAGAATATTATTGAAAGGATAAAACAAGATCGTCCGGAGTTAAAGTCTTTTAGGAACATGATGGATCGTGCCAAGACAGAGTATTCTTTAAGCAAGCAAGAACTGTTGCCGGATATTAGGTTGGAGTACAAACATGAAGAGCAGGGTGGAAATTTTAGCAAGGGACAATGGATGGGAGCGGTCGGCTTGACCATACCACTATGGTTTTGGGGGAAACAGGGCCCGGAAATTGCAGAAGCCCGCGCAGGGTTTAAGGCTGCACAAGCGGATTTACAAGCTGAAGAAAATACCGTGATTTTTGAAGGACGAAGCGCATTGGCAAAAGTAAAAGCTTCTGGCGATATTGTCCGGCTTTATGAAGATGGCATTTTACCGCGTATAAAGTCCGCGGTAACAACAGCGCGTGTCGCTTATGAATCAGGTACAGGTGAATTTAGCGAATATATTGGAGCATTTAGGGCATACCGAGATTATCAAATGGAATATGCAGATGCATTAGCCACATTAGCGGTTTCAAAAGCTGATTTGGAACGTGTGGTCGGGGGTGATATGGATTACGAGGGAGAGATAAAATGAAAAAGAATATTTGGATAATAATTTTGTTATCAATTATGGCTGTGGCAGCAGGCATATTTTATATTTATCACTGCACCTCTCAATCGTCACAAAGCTCTCAATTAATGAAGGCTAAATATCATTGCCCGATGCATCCGGATTATGTTTCAGATAAACCAGGTGAGTGCCCTATATGCGGGATGAAACTTGTTAAGAGTGAAGACCATGCCATAGGGGTGCCTGCGACGGATTCCCAGTCCAAGAAAGACAAAAAAATTATTTATTACCGAAACCCAATGGACCCTTCAGTAACATCGCCCACCTTTATGAAAGATTCAATGGGGATGGATTATATTCCTGTTTATGAAAATGAAAATTCGGGAGCTGATGAAATGTCCGGTGTTCATGTGAATCCTAACCAACAGCAACTTATTGGAGTTAAGACAGGGCTTGTTCAGAAGCGTGACCTTGTCCTTGAAATTCGCGCATCAGGAAGAGTTGCGTTCGATCCTGATTTATACGTAGCCCAGACGGGGTTTATTGAAGCATTAAAGTCATCTACGGCTGCTGAAAACAGTTCTGAATCCTCTCTGAAGGAGCAATCCAAGTCTCTTTTAGAGGCAAGTCGTCGAAAACTCTATCTTCAGGGGATGACTGATGCTGAAGTTGATGAATTAGGCAAGGCAGGTAAGGCAGATGACAGTTTGTATTATCCTGGAAAATCCTCAACAGCATGGGTTTATGCGGCTATTTATGCTGATGAGGCTTCTACAGTTCGCCCGGGACAAAAAGTGTCGTTTGAAACTCCATCTTTCCAGGGAAAAGTGTTCCAGGGAGCAGTTTCTGGTATAGCTCCAGTTTTGGATTCACAATCGCGGACTGTACGGGTCAGGGTGAAAGTCGATGATAAGGAGAAAATCCTTCGTGGTGAAATATTTGGCTCAGCCAGAATAGATGTTGATTTAGGAGAAAAGCTGGCAGTTCAGGAAGATGCGGTGTTAGATTCGGGGACTCGTCAAATCGTCCATGTCGTACACGATGATGTTTTTGAGGTCAAAGAGGTGAGTTTAGGTTCGAAAGCTAAAGGTTATTATGAAGTCCTGAGCGGTCTTCAAGAAGGGGACAAGGTTGTTGTCAGCGGTAATTTCTTGATTGATGCTGAAAGCCGTCTTGAGGGGGCCGGTAAATGATTAAAAGGGTTATTGAATTCTCGGCAAAGAATAAATTTCTTATCTTAATTTTGACGGCAGTGGCTATTGTCGGTGCTGTCATGGCTGTGCGCAACATCCCGCTTGATGCTATTCCTGACCTTTCAGATACACAAGTTATTATTTATTCCAGATGGGACCGCTCACCGGACATTATTGAAGATCAGGTGACTTATCCGATTGTAACGGCCATGTTAGGGGCTCCTGATGTCAAAGCCGTCCGGGGTTTCTCGGATTTTGGATATTCGTATGTTTATATCATTTTTAAGGATGGAACAGATCTTTACTGGGCGAGAAGCCGTACGCTTGAATATCTTAATAAAGTTATCTCAAGATTGCCTGAAGGGGTTAGAACAGAATTAGGCCCTGACGCAACTTCTGTCGGCTGGGTCTATCAATACGCACTCGTGGATAAGAGCGGTAAAAATGATCTGGGGCAGCTTCGATCGTTCCAAGATTGGTATTTACGCTATTGGTTACAGTCTGTGCCTGGCGTTTCAGAAGTGGCAACCGTCGGAGGATTTCAGAAACAATATCAAGTCAACGTCGATCCGGTAGCTTTGCAAGCCTACAATATATCAATTAATAAAGTCATTGACGCTGTACGCAGGAGTAACAACGACGTGGGCGGACGTCTGGTCGAATTTGCTGGGACTGAGTTCATGGTTCGCGGCCGGGGTTATATCAAATCAACCAAAGATGTCGAGAATATTGTGGTGGGCGCGGATACTCAGGGGCGTCCGGTTCTAGTGCGCAATTTGGCAAAAGTAACCATTGGGCCAGAAATCCGTCGTGGTGTTGCTGATTTGGATGGCCAAGGGGACACCGTTGGCGGCATCGTCATCATGCGTACGGGAGAGAATGCCCTTCAAGTGATTGATCGGGTTAAGCAGAAGATAAAAGATGTAAAAGCGTCACTTCCTCCGGGAGTGGAAATCGTAACAACGTATGACCGTTCAGATTTAATTTTGCGAGCTATTGATACTCTAAAACATCAGCTCATTGAAGAGGTGATTATTGTAAGTTTGGTGATCATTTTCTTTCTATGGCATTTCCCATCAGCGAGTGTGCCTATTGCCACCATTCCTGTGGCCGTGCTTTTGTCCTTTATCCCCATGTTAGCTTTGAAGCTGACATCAAATATCATGTCGTTAGCTGGTATTGCCATATCCATAGGCGTCCTTGTAGATGGGGCCATCGTGATGGTGGAAAATGCCTATAAGAAGATTCAGTTATGGGACGCCAAGGGCCGTCGTGAAGATTACCATGACGTGCTATTAACGTCCTTGAAGGAAGTCGGTCCATCAGTATTCTTTTCGCTTCTTGTGATTGCGGTGGCATTTTTACCCGTTTTTACTCTTGTTGATCAGGAAGGCAGGCTTTTTAGACCGCTTGCTTTCAGCAAGAATTTTTCGATGGCTATTGCCGCAGTTCTGGCAATTACGCTTGTTCCCGCCATGTTTGTGCTTTTGGTACGCGTCAATAAGGTCAATTTCCGTCCTCGATGGATTTCAAATTTATTAAATATGCTGACCGTCGGTAAATATTACCCGGAAGAGAAACATCCCATCAGTAAAGTTTTGTTTAAAGTTTACGAACCAGCTTGCAGGTTTGTTCTCAAACACCGCTTTGCGACATTGGTTTGTGCAGGACTTCTTTTTCTCTCCGTGATTCCAATTTATTTTAAGCTGGGGTCGGAATTTATGCCTCCATTAAATGAGGGAACGGTTCTATATATGCCCACAACCTTGCCAGGGATCTCTGTCACTGAAGCAGAAAAGCTTCTTCAACAGATGGATAAGGTTATCCGAACTGTTCCGGAGGTTGAGCGGGTATTCGGCAAGGCAGGACGTGCTGAAACAGCGACTGATCCAGCACCTTTTTCCATGATGGAAACAACAATCGTCCTTAAACCGGAAAGCCAGTGGCGTCATGTCCATCGCTGGTATTCATCATGGATGCCTGAATTTTTTCAGGGATTAGTTCGTCCTATTTGGAATGATAGCGTTACATGGCAGGACATTATCAATGAGCTTGATGAGAGAGTAAAATTTCCGGGCGTGTCTAATGCTTGGACCATGCCGATCAAGGCCCGTATTGATATGCTTTCAACTGGTGTTAGGACTCCGGTTGGAATCAAGATATTAGGCGCGGATTACAAGGAGATTGAACGTATAGGTGTAGATATTGAGAAAATTGTTAAGGGGGTGGCGGGCTCCCGCAGTGTTTATGCGGAACGTGTGACCGGCGGGTATTTTCTTGATTTTGACATTGATTCCGATGCTCTTGCTCGTTACGGATTGACAGCAGGAGATGTTGAAGACGTTATTATGTCAGCGATTGGCGGCGAACCCGTGACGACGACTATAGAGGGACGGGAACGCTATTCGGTTAATGTCCGTTATCTGCGCGAGTTACGTAATGATATACCAAGTCTCAAGCGTGTCCTTGTTGCCACACCACAGGGGGCACAGGTGCCCTTGGGAGAGCTTGCGAAGTTAGAGTTGGTCCAAGGACCAGCTATGATCCGTAATGAGAATGGTATGCTTTCTGGTTATGTTTATGTGGATGTTGCTGGCCGTGATGTGGGCAGTTTTGTGGAAGATGCTAAACGTGCGGTTGAAAAGGAGCTTAAATCTACACCCGGCTATACGCTTATCTGGAGCGGGCAGTATGAGAATATGCTGCGTGTCCGGGAGCGCTTGAAAACTGTTATTCCTATTACGTTGTTTTTTATTTTTATGCTGTTATATATGAACACCCGTTCTCATGTTAAGGCGGGGATTATCATGCTGGCAGTGCCATTTTCTTTGGTTGGCGCTGTGTGGTTTCTTTTTATGCTGGGCTATAATATGTCTATTGCGGTATGGGTGGGAATGATTGCGCTCATGGGGCTTGATGCGGAAACAGGTGTTTTTATGATGCTTTTCTTGGATCTTGCGTATTATCAAACTATCCGTAGTGGGCAGATGAAAACGAGGTCGGATCTTGAAGAAGCTATTGTTCACGGGGCTGTCAAACGTATTCGGCCAAAGCTCATGACGGTCAGCGCTATGTTCATGGGGCTAGTTCCTATTATGTTCTCAATTGGAGCTGGGGCAGATGTGATGAAACGCATCGCAGCACCTATGATCGGGGGTATTTTTAGTAGTTTTGTTATGGAACTCTTAGTTTATCCAGCAATATACAGTATTTGGAAATGGAATTATGAGATGAAAAAGGGCACAGTAGACGTCAGTAAGTTTCCTATCCCGGAATTAAAAGAGCATTAGCATGCGTACTCTCAATACCGAGAGCACTCCATTTAGGTCGTAACTTTTAGCTGGGTTGGTCGTCTTTATGTATGGAGAAGCAAATTTTGTTTTACCTTCGGCACCTCGAATCAGTGTTTAATGAAATGGAATGATGAAGAAGGGTGTTTTGTATGGATAAGAATAATAAACCGATAGAAGACATATTCAATGAGTGCTGTGAGAAGATGCTTAGGGGCATGTCTTTGGAAGATGTTATTCGTCAGTATCCTAACCATGCCAAGGAGTTAAAAGAACTTCTTTCTGTGACACAGAAGTTGAATGATATGCCCCCTATAGAGATTTCAGAGCATCAGGTCATGTCTTGTCTGATCAAAGTTGGAGAAGAAATACAAAGGCAGAAGGAAAACACGTTTTCGGCAAGGCTCAATCGTTTGTTTTTCTTTCCTTCAGTCGCTTGGGCGCGGGGTTTTGCCTTGGTTCTGGCTATTGTTTTTGTTTCTTGGGGAACGATCAATGTTTCCGCCAGCAGTGTACCAGGGGATCCTTTATATTTAGTAAAGCTTCTAACTGAAAAGGTAAAATATTTTTTGACCGTTAATCCTGAAGGCCAGATGGAACTGAAAATAGTGTTTTCCGAGAGACGATCAAAAGAGCTGGTGGATAAGTTTAATAAAGATGGCCATATCGATATTCAGACCCTTAAGGCCATGCTTAATGAGGCTGGGGCCTCGTTGGATGCCATAGCTAAACTGCCTGTTAGCGAGCAGAGAAATTATCTTACTAAGCTCAAATTTCTGAATGCTTATCAAAAAGATGTTCTTCAAGACCTCCGAGCTAAGGCCCCTGAATCTCAAAAATCTAAATTGGATGAAGCTATCTGTACATGCAATGAGCGTGATCAGTGGATTCAAAAGACACATAGCGCCTGCAGCATGTCTTCCGGTTGCCCTTGTTCAAAGCATACCTAAAGTTGCTTCCCCTTAAATAAAATTTAAGAAATAGCGTAACCTTTTAAGAGCAATAACGTCTTTATTTATGGGTGCACAAATTTGGTTCCAATGAAGGGATCAACAAACAGGAGACGTGTATGAACAGAATTATTGCGTTAACACTGGGGGTTATTTTTTTGACAATGGGGATGGGTTTTGCTCAGCAAGCTCCATCAACATCACAAGCAGCAGTGCAGGCAGTGGAGGTTGGGAATAAACATTGTCCGGTTTCCGGTAAGGAAGTTGGCGTGATGGGGCCAGCCTTTAAGTTAGAATATAATGGCAAAGTGTATAATCTGTGTTGCCCGGGGTGTAAGAGCACTTTTAATAATGATCCTGAGAAATACAGCAAAATAGCTGAAGCTGACGCTGCTTCCGAAAATAAATAATTACTATGTAAGGCCAATCCCTGAAGTTGGTAAGAATAGAGAGGTTATTCCTCGTCTCATACGAGAGGGCCCCAGTAATTTTTGCCAGGGCTTATGGTGTTATTTCAAGTTGTATGTTTGCCAATTATCCCGCCAGCTTTAACTGACATATCATTGATCATAAAAGATTGCTAAAACATGGCAAAAGTGTCAAACTCCTATCTAATTGAGGTTCTGGTTAATGGGTTGTGGTTAACGCTAAATGATTTGAAATTTAAATCAGGCAGAAGTATATTTAAACGCACTCATGCGAAACGATAATCAAAAATTATTTCTTGAGGGACCATTAGGGTTAGCTCTGCTCCAGCTTGCCATTCCGATTGTATTGGGAAATATTCTCCAAACGGGCTATCAGTTGACCGATGCCTTTTGGGTTGGAAGATTGGGCGCAGCAGCAGTTGCTGCTGTGTCTGTCAGTTTTCCACTAATGTTTTTGGTGATTGCGCTGGGGGCCGGCTTTGCGATGGCGGGGGCAACCCTGTCCGCCCAATATATGGGTGCCCAACGTCAGGACATGGTCAATCATGTCGCGGCGCAGACAATGCTAATGGTGACCTTTACGTCCATTATTTTGGGAGCAGCAGGATATTTATTTTCGCCTTTTTTGCTCAAGTTGCTTGGTGTTGCTCCTGATGTTTATAGCGGAGCATTGGGATTTATGCGCATATCTTTTATCGGTATTATTTTTGTTTTTATCTACGCCATGTTCCAAGCATTAATGCGAGGAATAGGTCAGACGAAAATACCTCTGCTGATTGTGTTTGGAACGGTTATCTTGAATTTTATCCTTGATCCTCTTTTCATATTTGGCGTAGGACCATTACCCCCACAAGGCGTGAGGGGTGCCGCTCTTGCCACTTTGATCACTCAGGCGCTAGCCGCTTTTCTTGGCATTTTTATCTTCCTGCGCGGGCGTCATGGCATAAAATTATCTCCCAAAAGTTTTCGGCCCGATCTGAAATATATCAAGTATGCTTTCTTTTTGGGTTTTCCCGGTTCTGTTGAGTTATCGACACGTGGATTTGGCCTGATGGTTATGTCATTTTTAGTGGCTAGTTTTGGGACATTGACGATTGCTGCATATGGTGTGGGATCGAATATCTTGCAGGTTGTAACTATTCCGGCCATGGGGCTGTCCATGGCTGTTTCAACTTTGGTTGGCCAGAATATAGGTGCAGGTAACATCAAACGTGCGGCGCGCGTGACTGTTTTGGGCGCTCTTTGTGGCTTTGTCCTTTTGACCTTGGTTGGGATTATTGCATATATTTTTGCGCCAGCCTTTGTGGCGTTTTTTATACCGCACGAGCCAGAAGTCATCGCCCAAGGCACACAGTTTATTCGTATTATGTGCCTAGCGTGGGGAGGTATTGGTGTGCAGCTATGCATCGTTTCCGCTTTTAGAGCGTCCGGGGATATGTTAGTTGCTATGGTGATTGCACTCGTCTCCCAATGTATGATCCAATTCCCGGTTGCCTATGTTCTTTCCAGACATACTGATCTACAGTCTACGGGATTATGGTGGTCATTTCCTGTCACCAATGTCATTGTTTCCCTTGTATCCATTTGTTGGTTTGCCAAAGGGAGCTGGAAGAAAACGCGGCTGACTGAAGAGAGTAAACAGATAGCTAAAGTAACCGAAGAAACGGAAGATAACATACGCTAGAGTTTTTAGGAGCGTGAGGGCGCTTAGATGCTCAGAAAGGTTGGAGTTAGAGATGTTACGCGAGACAAAACATTTAATGACTGAAACGGATACTCTGAAGCTAACAGAGAGTGATTCTGAAGTGGCCTTTGTAGGGAGATCTAACGCCGGTAAAAGTACTCTCATTAATGCTTTGTGCCAAAAAAATAACATGGCACGTGTGTCACAGGTCCCCGGGAAGACCAGGACTATTAATGTGTACGAGGTCAAACCATACCGTTGGATAGTTGATCTTCCCGGTTATGGATATGCGGTCGGTTCAAAATCTGGCAAGGCAGAATTTGGGCCTATGATAGAAAAATATTTAACCAGCAGGAATAATCTTAGCATGGTATTTGTCATTCTGGATGCTGTTGCAGGGCCGACAATGCTGGATATTTCAATGATCAGTTGGCTTACACATAATGCTTGCCCCTTTAACATCATTGTCAATAAGATCGACAAGGTGGGGCCTTCTAAGCTTGATGTGAAAAAAAAGGAAATCGCCGGTCGGCTTATGGTTGATTCTGCGGATATCTTTTGGATCAGTTCGAAAAAGAAGATTCAGATAGAGCCTTTGCAAAAGCTGGTCGCCGAATTGTTGCACTAGGAAACGGATTTAACCTTATTTTTTATGATAAGCTTGAGTCACTGGAAACAGAACCAATAGTTATTTATGATGACGCACAACAATTATATTGGAGCGAATAAATGATAAATAATAATGACATTATGAAGAAGCTTCGGGTAGCACTTAAGCTAAAGGATACAGATATTATCGATATCCTAAAATTAGCCGAATTTGAGACTACGCCATCGGAACTATCTGCAATATTCCGCAAAGAAGATCATTCAAAC
This sequence comes from Candidatus Omnitrophota bacterium, assembly GCA_015233675.1. Classification (GTDB taxonomy): domain Bacteria; phylum Omnitrophota; class Gorgyraeia; order Zapsychrales; family Fredricksoniimonadaceae; genus JABDGZ01. The sequence goes on along the minus strand of JADFXH010000004.1, from coordinate 165,839 downwards.
TATAGGGCCTGCGGGGATCAGATTTTAAGACGTTTTCTTGATGGTCTTATTATCCGTAACCGCGGCAAAATGGAGAAACCTCCGATGAAAGTTCATCCGCAATGGATTAAGTGTAAACCTCTCCCAACGAAGGGGGCTAGGGCAGGCAAGCCAAACATAAACACAAATCTATAGGCGGGGCTTCTATCGCAGGAGCGTAAAGTTGAGGTCTTTCAAGGAAATGAAGCACCTTTTGATATATGCAGTAGTTTGGTTTCTTGTCTTTTTATCAACGACTTTTGGAGGAGACTGCTTGCCGGGTACCGAGGGTGTTGTGTGGCCGATCGATGAGGTTGCCGGTCTGGCAAGTCAAAGATTCTCGTGCGAGTATCTTGCGGAAGCCATCGCACTGGCTTATGCAGAGTCTGGCTTCAGGCCTTTTTGCGTGTCTGCAAACAACATTGCGGGGATGGCCGGCTACAGCGAGGATTCTGGTTTATGGCAGATAAACGATCTTAGGAAGAATTTAAATTTTGAGTATGGCGGCGGCATCTTGCAAGACAGGCGGAACCCTCAAGCGCACCGTTGCGGCTTAAATCCCGAATGTAGTTTGGACTATACCTATAGGGTTTGGAAAGAGGACGGAGGTTTTAACTCCAAACGTTGGCATGCATATCAAACAGAGGACTATTACGCCGCATTGGCAATCGCCAGACAGTTCGTGAGAGACCATCCTGAATATCTGGAGCAATGCCATAAGCCCTGGAATTATTTTCACTCTTTCTAGTTAAGGATGAATTAGAGGTGCCACGCTTGATGAGGTGGAGCCGTTGGTGCGCTCCTTAGATAGGGCCATATATGAATATTTTTGTGGAAATAATTTCAAAAGACAATTGACGGAACTTCATTCGTAGAGGTTCTGTCTTTTTGCTTTCGGCTTTCTTTTGGTAAATAAAATTATTATGGTAGAATAACCCATATAATTTTTTACATCAATAAGAGGGGAACACCATGGTACAGGTAGACAAAAGTAAAGAAGATCTCCTCGAAGAGATAAAGATCCTGCAGCATTTAAGTGAGCAACAGCAGGCTATACTTGACGCTTCCCCCGCGATGATTTTCTATAAAGACAAAGAAAATCGTTTTATTCGTGTCAATGATGCGATTGCCAGAGCAAACGGGATGTCCAAGAAGGAGATGGAAGGGAAAACAGGGTGGGACATCTATCCCCAGGAAGCCGCGAACCGTTATTGGCAGGATGATAAAGAAGTAATGATCTCCGGTAAGCCCAAATTAAATATTATTGAAGAGATGATGACCCCCAGCGGCATTATGTGGGTCAGTACAGATAAAATTCCCTATAGGGATCCCAAAGGGGAGATTATCGGCATTATTGGATTTACATTGGATATTACCGCTCAAAAAAAGATGGATGAGGAAATGAAACGTGTGCATAGCCTTCAAATAAACACGTTAAACGCTATTGACGATATCTTTTACGCATTTGATAAGAACGGTAAATTCTTGCTTTGGAATGAAACTTTCAGAAAGGTCACCGGCTATAGCGATGCGGAACTTTCTTTGATGAGGCCGACAGACTTTTTCGCACAAGAAGATCACCGGCGCATTGCCGCTGTTATAGAAAAAATATGGCAAGAAGGTTCTGGGCAAGTAACTGTTAATCTTGTTTTGAAGGACAAAACGCAGGTCCCCTATGAATTTAACGGAACAGCTCTTAAAGACAGTGCCGGCAATATCATAGGTCTTTCCGGTACAGGCAGAAATCTTGTTGAGCACAGGAAGATGGTAGAGCAGTTAAAGAGGTCAGAGCTTTGGTTCAAGACGTTGTTCAACGGCGCTTCGGAAGGGATTCTGGTTGTGGATATCCAAACTAAAAAATTTTCTTATGCCAATCCGGCTATGTGCAGGATGTTCGGATACACTCAAGAAGAGTTTTCAAAGCTTGGCATTGTGGATATCCATCCTAAAGAGTACTTGGATCACGTCGTGGCAGAGTTTGAAGCTCAAGTGCGTGAGGATAGGATTGTGGTTGTGGATATACCGTGTCTTTCAAAGGATAGAAAGATGTTTTATGCCCAGATCAAGACCGCAGTTCTAACATTGGATGGCAGGGCGTGTACGGTGGGTTTTTTCACTGACATCACCGAGCGCAAGAAGCTGGAAAAAGAGTTGCAGGAAAAGGTGGCGAATTTGGAGAAGCTGAACAACAGCATGATCGGCAGGGAACTCAGGGTAATTGATATTAAGAAAGAAGTGAACAAGTTGTGCAGGGAATTAGGAAAGCCAGAGCCGTATGGCGTCGGATAATCATAATTTACTGTCAGCTATCTGTTAAAGGCTTAATGCTTTAATAAAAACATTAGCCTATATGTAGGGCGTCCCTATTTTAAAAATTAGGAGGTCTGGATGCAAGAACAACAATTGCCTGAAGATTTTAAGAAAAAAATTAACGCTTTTGTCGATGATTTAAAACAACTTTATGTTGATGATTTAATTTCTGTCATATTGTATGGCAGCATAGTAAGCGGCGAGCACAGTCAGGCGCACTCTAATATTAATCTTTTGGTGGTGCTAAAAAACACGGATTTATCAACATTAGAGCGATCCCGTAAACTTGTGCATAAATTTTCCAATCGAAGGATTGATCCATTGTTTTTAAGCCGTGATTTTGTGCTGAATTTCAGCCATATTTTTCCTATTGAGTTTCTTGATATGCAGGAAAATTACCATTGTTATTATGGTGCGGATGTATTAAAGGAAATAAAGATTGATCGAAAGAATTTGCGTTTTCAATGTGAGCAGGAATTTAAATCAAAACTGATTCTTTTGAAACAGCAATATTTAAGAATCAATCCGAAAGACCGTCAGCAACTTGCTAATTTTTTGTTTAAGAGTTTTACTTCTGTGATACATATTTTAAGAAACGTGATCAGGGTTAAAGGGAAAGAACCTTCGTACAATAAGGAAACTGTATTAAGGGAGATTGCAGGTGAGCTTTCAGTGGAAAACCCCATTTTTTTTAAAATTTGGGAAATAAAAAGGAATTCTTCTAAAGTTAAGGCGGAGGAACTAAATCGTCTGCTCGTTGATTTTGTGTTCGAGTTAGATAAAATTACCAAAAAGATAGACCAACTTTGATGAACTGGACTAAGCCATTACTATTGACGTTTTTTGTATTGTTCTCTTTAACTTGTTTTGCTCAAGAGGAGCTGCCCGATTATTCGGGAAGGATCATCGATTTTGCCGGCGTTATCTCCCCTGAATATAACGCAAAAATCAGTTCTTTGATAAGCGAGTTGGATGAAAAAACAACTGCGGAGATCGTTGTGGTGACACGTCGAACCATCTCACCGTATACTGAATTTGACTATGCGCAGAGGCTTTTCGATAAATGGAAGGTCGGAAAGAAAGGGAAAGATAATGGAGTCTTGATTCTTTTGGCGGTTTCAGAAAGACGGTGGCGAATTCATACTGGATACGGCGTGGAAGGGATCCTGCCTGATGGCCTTTGTAGTCAAATAGGGCGCAATCGAATGGTCCCTTACTTTAAAGAAGGGAAATTTTCTGAAGGTCTTTATTATGGGGTTGCCGCTATAGCCAATGTCATTAGCAAAGATGCGGGCATTTCTTTAACAGGTTTGCAGGGTGTTGAATTAAATAAGAGGCCGCCGCAAAAAGTGACTGTGGTCATGTATTTTTTTGCATTTTTCTTTTTTCTAATATGGAATTTCCCTTGGCCGATATTTATTGGATTACCAATTACGTTACTTTTTGGCTCTGCAATGTATGGCACAGCACCTTTGTTGGGGGCGTTAGTCATTGCTGGGTATGTTGGCTCAATGCTTTTAAGATATAAATATTGGACAAGTCTCCCTGTTGATACACGAGGTTCTTTTTGGAGTGTTCTGTTATTGGGGCTTGTTGCTTTGGGAAGGAGAGGCGGTTATAGAAGTGGTGGATTTCACAGTGGTGGTTTCGGTGGCGGGTCTAGTGGCGGTGGGGGTGGATGCGGAGGGGGTTCCAGTGGAGGAGGTGGTGCTGGCGGCGGATTTTAGATAATTTTTAACCAGATTGGTGCCCCAGGTTTAAAGACTTTCAATAATATGTTTATATTTCGCAAAAAATGTGTATATTGAATTTGGTAGATTTAAGGCCTATTTAAAAATAGTCAAATATTAATAAGACTAAGGAAGGGCAGTTGGCCCGACCTAATCATTAAAAAAACCAGTGGAATTTTAAGGAAGGGCAGTTGGCCCGACCTAATTATTAAAAAAACCAGTGGAATTTTAAGGAAGGGGTTTGTATGAAAAGGATTCTCGCGATTGTTTTAGCTTTATTGTTCATGGCAGCTTTTTCTATGCCGAGTTTTGCGGCAAAGGCAAGTAAGGACCAGAAATATGATAGGATCGTTGCGCAAGTTGTCTCTGTTGATGCTGCCGCTAAAACCATGGTTGTAAAGGAAGAAAAGTCCGGAGCATCAAGGACTATAAAAATTAGTGCAAAGGCGTCTTCGCAGATAAACGCGGGAGACAGGGTTCGCATTAAGCTTAAACCTGGAACGGATGAATCTGTCGGGGTTAGGGTTTTAAAGGATCATTCTAAAGATAAAACCGGCATTCCCCCTGAACCTAAAACAGAACCTGTTCCAACAGTGCCTGAAAAGAAATAACAATTCGGAAGTTTTGAAATTTAATTTATAAAAAAGCTTAGACAATGTGTCTAAGCTTTTTTATTGTACGCCTTGGCAGGGCGCGCTTCTCAAGGCAAAACGGTCTTCAGGTGGCAAAGTATGCAATTGTCGGGTATACTTTCACTAATTATATGAATTTAAATCTAAGAAAAGCTATATCTATAAGTATACTTACGGTATTTTTATTTAATACGTTTGGCCCTATACCAATGGTCCAAGCGAATGATTTTATTTTGCCTACACCTGGTGCGAGGGTACATTTAAGTCCTCACTTTGATCCTCCAATGCTTAAAGGCATTAAAGTGCATCCCGATAATCCTTTCCGTTTTGATTTTATTTTGGACAAAGGGGATACGCCAACCAATGAACCATTGAATGTAAAAGCAACCCAGAGGAACAAACCCAACGACGACCAAGAATTACGAACCGAAGCCACTCGTTTAATCAAATATTTCCTTGCCAGCTTAACTATTCCTGAAAAAGACTTATGGGTTAATTTAAGTCCATATGAAAAAAATCGTATAGTGCCTGAGTCATTTGGACTGACAGAAATGGGCAGGGACTTGTTGGCAGAAGACTATATGCTCAAGCAAATCACAGCCAGTTTAATGTATCCCGAAGATGATATTGGGAAGAAGTTTTGGAAGCGGGTGTATCAAGAAGCCGCAAAGAAATTTGGAACGACGGATATCCCGGTAAATACATTTAATAAAGTTTGGGTCATTCCAGAAAAGGCCGTTGTTTATGAGAATGCCGGGGCAGGGACGGCGTATGTGGTTGAATCGAAGTTAAAGGTAATGCTGGAGCAGGATTATCTTGCATTGTCCAAAAACCAGGGAGAAACAAACCAAATGCCAACCAGGGGACATGCCCCCGAAAGGGGCGTGTCCCCAAGCACGTTGCCAAACGAACTAGGGAAGAATGTGAAAGCACTCCAGGGGAATCCCCTTACGCCAAGCAAAGATATCAATGCTTTGGGCTCCCAAATCGTCCGTGAAATCGTAATTCCAATCCTTGAAAAAGAAATCAACGAAGGCAAGAATTTCGCCCAATTGAGGCAGGTTTATAATTCGCTTATTCTGGCGATGTGGTTCAAAGATAAGGTAAGGCAAAGTCTTTTTAAAAAAGCCTATGTAGACCAGAATAAAACCGGTGGTATTGATATTAAGGACAAAACACAAAAGGACAAGATTTGGGCGCAGTATGTCCAAGCGTTTAAGAAGGGGGCGTATAACTATATCAAGGAAGATTACGGTCCTGTAACACAACAGACAGTGCCAAGGAAATATTTTTCCGGAGGTGTGGATTTTGCGATGGGGAGCCATACTACTACCTTTGAAGGAACCAGTAATTTGGTTCTGACTACCCATGATCCTGATTCGTTGTCTGAAGGGATTTCGAACCGTGCGATAATTATCGAGGCAAATTTCACGCCGTTTGACAAGGCAATGAACAGTGGCGTCTCTCCTGAAAGACATAGAATAATCCTGGAGATATATTCATTCCTAACAGGTATGGCACGAGCTATCAAGGACGAAATTGAAAAGCAAGATCCGGATGCGGCTTTTGCTCAATTGGACCAATGGTTAGAGCATAATCAGGGCAAGACAGATGAGATGCTCATACAAGAAGGGGATATTGATTCTGTGCTTTCACTTTATGATTCTTTCTTGAAGAAGCTTACAAGTGTTTCCTTAGTTATGAGTCAAGAAAAACAAAAAATTAGCGGCCAAATGGACGTAGCGTTTGACGTTGCGTTATATGATATAAGCGACAAGTTACCAAAAATTTTGGATCCATTGTCCTTGCAATCGTCAACCATCAAGGGCTTAAGACATTATTCCAAAAAGGACAAAAATTTTTGGGCATCTATACAGAAGAATACAAAGATTGTTAAGTTTCGCTTGTCTGGTTATCGGCAAATGATAAGTGATATCCTTGATCCCGCATCAATGGACCGGACCATAGATCGCAGGGGATTTGAATCCCAAAGTCTTCCAGAAAAGATTTATACCTCCTTTTTGCTGCCGTACTATGATGTCATAACTTCAGTTTCGGCTGATCATGCGATGTTAGCGCTCAAAAATCAGGAAAACTTTACGTCTTCAATATACTGGGAAAAGGATAGTCGTTACCTGCTAAAGGCACTTATAGTAAAGAGAATGTCTCAGGTATTTTTGAAGGAGGATGACCAGATGTTATTTCAAAACTTTGTCGCACATGGAGAACTTGATAAGGCAAAGGAAATGCTTGGCACACGACCATCGTTCTACCAGGATTTTCAAAGGGAGCCTAAAACCGCGGTTTATCCCGGCGGGCTGGATTTGCGGATTTTCGATCTTTTCCCGGACCTGAAAGAAGTGCATTTTATCAATAACATGCCATTCCGCGTTCCCTTTAATATAGACCACTTATCTATCGTCGGGATGACCAAAGCCCAGAGCTCCATTAAAGGACAAGAGGCATTCAAAGAAATGATAACCGGGTATTTACAGCAAAGTGAATATCATAATTATATCGAAACACATACACAACTAGCTTTGGTCCATCCTTACTCAGATGAAACACATTCATATTTAACAGACAGATACCAGATAGGTTTGGAGCCGTTTATCCGCGCGAATCTGGAATACCGCCAGGCAAGCGACATTAGGATTACGCCGCAAACAGGCCTAGCTGAGACCTATGTCATCCGGTTTAAAGACGTTCTCGGAGTTGACAGGACGATCTATTTTCATCAATGTGATGTTTTTGAAGCTGACCAATACCCGCAGGCGCTACAGCAAGCCTTGAGGCCCAAGAAGATTGATATGTTTTTCATCAAGGCTTTCACGGAAGATTATAATTTATTCCCGGAAGAATTAAGGGCAGGGGTAAAGCAAGGCGCATTATTTATCAAGGATTCTTTTAACATAGGGGCAATGGACCAAGAAGAGCAGGACCGATTTTTAAAAAAGTGGGATTTGACGAAAATCGGGAGGCTGGCAGGGAATAATTCCCCGTGGGGGCCTATGGGTTATAATTTTCCCGATTATGAGCACATGGACCATGGCTTGCAAGTCTTTCGTATGCCGTATGGGGAGTTAAGCTCAACCAATAGCCAACCTGACTACGCCATGGCTGGAGCAAATGAAAAATATACGGATGGGAAAGGGCATCTTCATAAGCACAGTTTTACCCTGCCGGCGGTGCCAAGAACTGTACCGGGAAAAGTCACGGTCATGAATGAAACTTTGTCGGAAGAAGTCTTTCAGGCGTTACAGGCCAAGGGCTATTTAGATAGTGAAGGAAGCGTAAGTTCCAAATTCGATCCTGACACGGATTATGACCGTTTGAATGATTATGGGATTGATGAAGTTGGAGGACAAACGTTGCCGGAAACATTGGGTTTAGACAGGAAATTTTCACTGATTTACGCGGATATTCTTATGATCATGCGGGATGCTGTGAAAAAAAGAGATGCGCAAGCTAATGTGTCGTTTGACCGGATGCCGCCGCAAATGGCGAAATCTAAAGAAGGAGAGATTTTGAATCAGGTTTATTGGACCGTCAAAGTTAAGAACGCTACCGGCGAGACGCCGTATGTGGTCGGCATCAACCATTTTTATAAAGGAGAGGAAGCCTTTATTGATACCAATAGACATATTGCTTATGAAATATTTGCTGCGCCGTTGGACCGCTTTAAAGCGGCTGGTTTCTCGAAGAATGATTACAAAGGGAGTGTTGTCTTAACATTTGATGAGCAAAATGTTTTAAACAATGATTTGTTTAATTTTTCAATCCAGGATAACCGGCGGTTGGAATATCCGTGGCTATATGGGATTATCAGGTTGCGTTTATCTTCGCAAATGAGCAAGCCTTTCGATAGCCGGAGCCTTGCCCTGCACGCAACTATTGAAGATGCCCTTAAAGATGAGCCGTATCTTGTTGATGAAACCGTCTTTGACGTTAAAGCCGCCGAATATCAATATAATCAACAATCGCAGTTGCGAAGGTTTTTTTATTTTGCCAACCAAAGTTTGCGTGAACACGGATACGAATCCGCAAAGGTCATGGCCCAGGACGATATGCTTCTTACGGGAAAAGATGTCGTTAATGTCGGCTATATCGGAGATTTACGCGAAGATGAGTTGTCTCTGCTTCAAGCCGCCAGCCATTTCGGGAACATCAATCTTTTTTCTATGAATAGAGCCAAACGCGCGTCGTATGGGACAATTGTAGGGGCTCCTCTTTTTATGTTCAAAAGTGGCACGCCGGTAGTCAACAAGAATCCTTTGGACGTGCCATTGGATTATGTCATCAATCTTGACGCGCGTTTCGACGATTTATTGGGCAAGTCGGTGGTGCCAGAGCCTGGTCAGCCTCTGGAAGACAATTATATAGGGTTAAAAGATATTTCGATGATCGAGCTGGAAAAAAGAGGAGTAACAGTGCCGCGGTGGCGGGCAATCATCGTTTCTGACCGTGACTACATCCGCAAGGGAATTTTTGTACAGGATATGATCAGTCGAAAGAGGACATCTTCAAAAAATGTTATCAGGCTTAATTCCAAAGACAGGGATTTGGAGTTCCAATTAGAAAAAGAACTTAAAAGTTTTTTACTCGAAAACAAGATAACAGCTGGCGTTGCCAAGCCCAATGACGGCCAATGCGGGTATGGCGTCGTATTTTTTAATCGATTAGATCTCCATCGCAAGATTGATGAGATCTATGAAATGGTTCGTAACGGAATTAACATTATAGTCCAGGAAAGGGTTACGCCACCATTTGTCAAGCGTGACAACGATACCCTTGATTGGAATGTGCGTGTTTTCGTAACGGGTAATGAAAAAGGCCGGCTGGCTAAGGTTGTCCGGATCGACAAGGAAGGTAAAGCCATCAACATCAGCCAGAGCGCTAAGCCATGGCTTTTGGAAAAGGTGTCACAAGAACTTAACCTGACTCCGAAAGAATATCAGGACATGGAAAAGGCCATTGACGATGAAAGCCACAAATCATTTCAGGCGATCAATCAGGCCATGGATGATGACAAGGTCAAACAGAAAGAACAGAACGCTGTTGATTATATGGGTGTTGACGTCATTGTAAGGCACAACGCAGGGAAATTTTCAGCTTATGTCATTGAGGTCAATGATTTCCATTCCGGCGCGGCCTGGGACCTGGATAAGGCTCTTAGGGATGCTCCTGTAGAACTGGTTTCATCTGAGGAGGCATCACGCCGGATCGGGGAGGCCAGCCAAGGCTGGCTTGAAACAATTTACCGCCGGGCGTTGGCGTATAAGAATCAAGGCCCCCACAATGCCGACCATGCAATGATAAGTCAAGAGATTATATTCCCTGAAGATAGGCATGCGTCTATTGAAGGTCTTGGTGAAAAGCCGGATAAATTAATTAAACTTAAACAGGCAGGATTTAATATCGCTAAATTCTTCGTGGTCAAGTCGGATGGAAGCGGGCGTCTTGAAATGAATGATACTTTATTACGCAAGGCGTTTAATAGCCTTCAGAAACCGGTTATAGTGCGCAGTGCGCATCCTGATGAGGGGCGCAATCATCCTTTTTCAGGAGTGTTTGAAAGTTTTGATAATATTTCGGTGCTCACCCAAGATGAAGTCCCCAAAAAAGATATTTCTGAAGAAGACGCGTGGTTCAAACTTCCGGAAAGTGTTGAGAGTGCTTATAAAGACATTGTAAACAATGCCAGAGATGGTTATAAATCCCATAAATACAGGAAGGATTTGGGTGTTACTGATTTTGATCCCAATAAGATGGATGTGGTTATTATGGAACAAGTGGATATTGACGTATTTGGTATGTTTGTAACCTCGACCCATGACCCTGACAGGATGTTGATCCATTATGAAATTCGTGGTGAGGAGGGAAAGGCTTCCGGAGGAGCTATTGGTTATAATAAAAAAACTCATGCTTTAGATGAAAACAAGCTCAGTGAGCATCTTCAGTCTGTTCTTCCTGAGTTTGGAGAAACTGCAGCAAAAATAGAAAGTTTATTCGGTGTTCAGCAGGTTGAGTTGGCATCATCCAAGAAAGACGGGAAGGTTTATGTCCTTCAATCAAGGACGATTAATTTGGGGAATCCGGAGGATGTTCCCAGGCTTGCCCAATATAAGTCTTTGGGTTTAGGCGAAGCCTATTCTTACGGGGGAGCTTTGGAAGCGATCGGATATGGTAATTATCGATTGCCTGTTTTAGTTATTGATAATCTTGAAAACGCAACCCATTATCGTAGCTCTCCAGAGTATATTTCTCTGCAGCGCGAGTTGACGGAAGCGAGAACAGCCAATGATGAGCAGAAGGTAAGTGAGTTGCGATCTAAAGAAAGAGACCTTCGTAAGGCGCTAAAGGATAAGTATCAGCAGGAACTATTGGCATTTCAGCAAAGTCATCCTGAATATATCTTGGTGATCAAGGATGCGCAGGACGTTTTAGTGGATTCGTTTAAGATGTCAGCGTATCAGTTAATTAATAGTTTGACTACTAATGCCAAAGTAATTATCCGAGGAAGAAATCAAACGGCCATAAGGCACAATGATTGGGATAATATTGATTTGGGGCGAGGCATTACAATTATTCCTCCTGAGATAGGCAGTTTTATGGATCATTTTCAATATACAATGAATGAAGGGCCTTTTAGAGAAGGTGAAGATGTGGCATACAAAAGAGACAAGATACTTGTTCAACACCCAAGGAGTATCGGAACCGGTAATTATTTGAATGTTTTAAGCAATACGGATGGCGTCTTTGTTTGGTACGATGACAAAATGAATCAGCCGTTGGATAAAGCGTTGATTGCGAATTCGGCACAGAATGGCGGTATTGATTTAACCCGCGATAAGATGAATCTTCAAGTGCATAAGGAGCGTGATGGCATTGGATTTAGTTTCGACCCCGTCATGCTTCAACAGCTCCAAAACGTCTCAGGTTTTGTGCCCGTGATCATTAATATCCAGCCTATGACGGATCTGAGGCAATTCCTTGGATTAAGTGTTCAAGAAAGTAACCCCACAGCAAGGTAGGTTGATACTGCTGAACCTCTATTCCTCGGCCCTCATTCTGGATACTCACATCCCCTCGATGATAGACAAGTGTTTGCTCATGTATGGGTTTGAACTGTCTTGAGTAGTAGCCGTATTTCAGTTATATTATTCAAGATCTAATTAGGAGGCCTATGCCTAGTTGCTATCAATCAATACTATTATCTAATGGCGGCCTTAGAAAGGTGCATTTTTGATTAGACCAGAATTATTAATCCCGGCCGGTGACATAGAAAAAATGAGATATGCCTTTGCTTTTGGCGCGGATGCTGTGTATTTGGGAATCCCTCGTTTTTCTCTTCGTTCCAGAGAAAATGGTTTTAAAAATTTTGAGCAAGTTGCGATGGCTGTCCATTATGCCCATAACTTAGGCAAAAAAATTTATGTGACGGCGAATGTATTTCCTCACAATCATAAATTGGCTTCGTTTAATACATATATCGCACAACTTCTCGCGCTTTGTCAGCCGGATGCCTGGATTATGTCAGATCCCGGCCTTATTATGTTGATGAGAGAATATTTTCCTGGGCAGGTGATCCATATTTCGGTACAGTCTAATGTTATTAATCATGCATCGGTTAGGTTTTGGCAGAACAATGGGGCCAAGCGGATCGTTGTCTCACGGGAGATTTCCATCGAGGAAATAAAGCAGATGCACGAAGCTTGCCCGGAGGTGGAGCTGGAATCTTTTGTGCATGGCGCCGTCTGCATGGCCTATTCAGGCCGTTGCTTGATTTCTAATTACTTAAGTAACCGTGACGGTAATCAGGGAGCTTGCGCAAATTCTTGCCGTTGGAAGTATAAGATTTATCAAAAAGAAGGTCGTGCCGCGTATGAACCGCTTGAGGGGCAGTTTTATCTCAAGGAATCAGAGCGTCCCGGGCAATTATTCGAATTGGATGAAGATGAGAACGGAAGTTACTTAATGAACTCTAAAGACCTATGTGCTATCCATTTGTTAGGGCAGCTGAGGGATGCCGGAGTGTGTTCTTTTAAAGTCGAAGGCCGCTCCAAGTCTGTTTATTATGTAGCTATGACTACCCGCGCCTACCGCAGGGCCATTGATGATATGGCCGCCGGAAAACCTTTTAATCCAGAACTTATGCAAGAAATACTTTCTACATCGAACCGGGGTTTTATTGACGGGTTCCTGCGTGGCGACCCGGGCGGGAATGGGCAAGAATATCTAATGAGTAATTCCCAATATTCTTCTTATCGCTATACGGGCATTGTGCGCCAATACGACGCCTTAAAAAAACGTCTTAAAGTTGAGGCAAGAAATTCCATTAAGGTCGGCGCAAATTATGAGCTTTGCTTACCGCAGAAAAATATTTTCATCCAAGTTAAAGAATTGTTTAATGAAAAAGGCAGCCCTATCAATGAACTCCATGGAGGGTCTTTGGCCGGGTGGATTTCTTATCCAGATGATCCGGGGCCATTTGTCTTGATGCGTGAGCCGATTACCTCCCTCTGAATTTGATGCAAGATCCAGCTATTTGGCTAATTTTTGTTTAATTTAGTGGCAAGAGGTCAAAAAGAAAGGGATTTTGGTCATACCTAAAAATTCTGGTAAGAATAAAATACCTATACCCTGTATAAAAGAAACATAAGATGGTTCTCGAATTAGAAGGAAATAATTATGCTGACACAGAGCAGAAACACTGTTGTCCGGCCTGCTTTAGAACGGGGCCATACCGATCAGGGGTGGCTTAATAGTTACCATACTTTTTCTTTCGCTGATTATTATGACCCTAACCACATGGGTTTTAGTACATTGCGGGTTATCAACGAGGATCGGATTCAAGGAGGGACAGGATTTGGTGCTCATTCCCATAATGATATGGAGATTGTATCTTATGTTGTCAGTGGAGGTCTTGAGCATGCAGATTCACTGGGTAATAAAGCGGTCATCCTGCCTGATGAAGTCCAAATTATGAGTGCCGGTGCCGGAATCACGCATGCTGAAAGGAATTTTTTTAAAGATTTAGAAACTCACTTTTTTCAAATTTGGATATTGCCTGAGAAAAAAGGCATGCGGCAAAGTTATGGCCAAAAATCTTTCAAAAACGAATTCTCAGAGCAGGATTTAGTCCTTGTTGTATCCAGAGATAAAAGGAATGGGTCCATAGGAATAAATCAAGATGCCGACATTTATATAGGACGATTGAAATTTCGAGAAGAAATCAATTTTAATATTCGCCCTGAGCGTCATATCTGGATCCAAATGATTAAGGGAGTCTCGGAAATTAATAAGATAAATCTAAAAGCGGGTGATGGCTTGTCTATAAGCAAAGAAAAAAGAGCGATAATATTAGCTATGGAAGATAGTGAATTTATCTTGTTTGATTTAAAGTAGCGATAATCTGAATTGTTGCGGTTTTAAATAGTTTGGTTTCGATTAAGAAAGGAGAACCATATGAAAATACCCCGGGAAAAAATCATGATCGATCACAACGACGTTGTAATGCTGTTAATTGACCATCAGAGCGGTCTTTTTAATTTAGTTGAAGACATGTTTATTTCTGACCTGCGTAATCATGTTATTGCTCTTGCCAAGGTCGCGACCATGTTGAAGATCCCTGTCATCACAACGGCATCCGTACCGGAAGGTCCCAACGGTCCCGTTATTCCGGAGATTCGAAAATTTGCTCCTCACGCAAGATATGTTCCACGTCAGGGGCAGATCAACGCTTGGGATGTGCCTGAATTCGTGATGGCCGTTGAAGAGACAAAGCGAAAGACAATCGTGATGACTGGCACACTCACGAGTGTGTGCCTTGCCTTTCCGGCTATTTGTGCCGTAGAGTCGGGTTACAGGGTGTATGCTGTGGTAGACGCGTCGGGCAACTGGAGCCAGATGGCAACTGATTTGACGATCGCCCGCCTTGTACAAGCCGGTGTAATTCCCATCGATACATTTGCCGTTATAGGGGAACTCCAAAAGACATGGAATCGTCCCGATGCATTGGATTATGCCAATCTCTTTGGGGAACATATAATTCCCAATTACCGGTTGCTGATGGAAAGCCACAATGAAGCCCATGAAGCCAATCATCCAAATTTGCAAGAGAGTCAAAGGTCAACGAGGAGATTTTAACCCGGGCCTTTAACCCGCTGCAAGTTTTGTGACCCTCTGTACCCGATTGGATATAGAGGGTTATTTTTTCAATGATCATCTTTAAGCAGGATTTCTTAAAGGATGAAGAGAAAAAGAGGCCTTCATAAAAAACTTGCAGAGATATTTAACCTGAATAAAATATTTTTATGGAAAAAACCGCATGGCTGCTTCAATTAACTCAATACGAAGGCTCTGACTTTAATAAAAACGTATTCTTCATGATTGTGCGCATAAAACATATTTTAAAGGTTCCCCTAGTGCCTGTTTTTTTTGGGGGCATATTTGCGGAATATTTACATTCATTGCTTTTTTTGATTTCAGGCAGACTCATGTCCTTCATCATGCAACTGTTGCTAATTTAGAAAAACGCGGTCTCGGTGATATATGGACTATGACCGTTGGTGAATACCGACAGGCTCCGTTAAGGTTAAAGTTGGGCTGCAGGGTATATCGTAACCCGCTTTTTCTTTTTATCGTGGTATGGATATTTTATATACATCATCAGTTTGAAAATGTTTATTGGTCTAGGACCAAACTTCCTCGAATAGCTTACGGGCCATATTGGGTATCACTTTATACATCACTTAAATTATAGAATCTCTAATTACAATCTTGAAAGATGTTATAGAGAGATTCCCCAACTACAGATTAAACCCCGTACTTTTATGGAAGGGGTTAAGTCTATGTTTTTAGTTTTATGGGATGAGAAGACTGGAAAACTTGTAAGTTTTTCCAGTTTGAAATGATAAAACTGGTTCTAAATAGATAAGATGTGATATGGTATAATCCTCTTCTAAAGGCCCATATTGGAGATGTTATATTTTATATTTCTTTGATGTTCTAAAAGATTATTCAATCCAATTGATCCCAGCCCTTGCGTTGGGACTCCTGTTTAGCGGAATTATTAATGAATTTATACCGGGCAATTGGGTTGAAAGGTATTTAGGCGGCAAAGGTTTTATGCCCATCATATTGGCCACCTTGATAGGTGCTATTTCGCCGGTATGCTGTTGGGGATCTCTGCCGATTGCCCTGAGCTTCCGAAAGAAGGGGGCTGGGCTCGGGCCTTTATTTTCTATTCTGGTCGCGACACCTGCAACCTCTATCAGTGCGCTTTTTGTGACATGGCGATTTATGGGGCCTAAATTCACTGTTTATATGTTTTTTGCGATCATCATCGTTGGTTTTATCATGGGCTTGATAGGCAATCTTTTAAATGCTGAGCTCTCTGATATAACACGCGGACCGATTGATGATAAAAAAAGTGATTGTTGCCATTGTTCACCCAAGATTGAAAGAAATAATTTTTGGCAGAGGATTAAAAGTGTTCTTAAATTTGCCTTCATAGATATGCCTAAAGAAATCGGCCTGCAGCTTATTTTAGGCATTTTCTTGGCAGCTTTGGTCATGAGCGTCGGTCCCATTGGCGTATGGATTAAAAGCTATCTTGCTCAAGGGTATGGATACTTCTTTGCTGTTCTTTATGGATTAGTTATATATATGTGCGCAACCAGCAGCGTTCCTTTAGTCCATGCTTTGGTCGCCCAAGGTTTAAATATCGGCGCGGGGATGTGTTTGCTTTTGCTTGGTCCTGTAGTGTCTTATGGGACAATTCTGGTTTTGAGAAAAGAATTCGGGGTTAAAGTGACAGCTATATTTTTAGCCTCAGTAACCGTTTTATGTTTGTTGACAGGTTTTCTATATACTTTGAGGTGAAGATATGAAAGTATAATTTGTCATCGCTGGTATTGCATCATCTTGAAAAAAGGATAAGCCGGAATTTTATCGGAAATTGTTTAATGCTGCCCCCTATTGTATAAAACTAAATAGTAGAAAAAAATCAGTAAATTGACGAATCATGACCTGTACACCATGATTTTTATTATGTATATTCCAAGAGACTTTAGACACCATGCTAGAAAGGATGTGCATAATGGCAAGAGTGAATTCGTATTTAAATTTTAAAGGTAACACAGAAGAAGCATTTAATTTTTATAAATTAGTATTTGATACGGAGTTCACTGTTTTGCAGCGTTATAAAGATACTCCCGAAGGGGACAAAATACCTGCGAAAGATCAAAATAAAATTATGCATATTGCTTTGCCTGTCGGTAATGGCAATGTTCTCATGGGTACTGATTCCCTGGAATCAGCGGGCCATAAATTAAAGATTGGTAATAATTTTCATTTATCTTTAAATACAGATAGCGAAGCAGAAGCAACCAAGTTGTTTAATGATCTTTCAAAAGGCGGGAAAACAACAATGCCGCTCCAAAAGACATTTTGGAACTCATATTTTGGAATGTTTACAGATAAGTTTGGCATTCAATGGATGGTGAATTATTCCTATCCAAAATGATCTTTTAATTTCTCGTGTCTATGGCTGGCCCCCCGGCGGCTACTGAAGGGCGGTTGGCCCGACCTAATCAATGGAAAGCCTCGTGGAATTTTAAGGAAGGAGATAAAGATGAAACTTTATTACACACCATCAGCCTGCTCGTTGGCATCACACATTGTATTAAATGAATTAGGGTTGAAATATGACTCGGAAACAGTAGATCTCAAAACACATAAAACTGCAAAAGGCGAAGACTTCTATAAGATTAACCCTAAAGGGTATGTCCCCGTGCTGGTGCTTGATAATGGACAAATGTTAACTGAGGGTGTTGCGATTTTAACATATTTAACAGATTTAGACTCTTCTAAAGAAAAGGCGGATCGTTATCAACAACTGGAATGTCTTGTTTTTATCGCGACAGAACTGCACAAAACGATTAGTTCACTCTTTGGCTATAAAGAGGCTCCTAAGGAAATAATTACAGGAATTAAAGATAAGGTGGCTAAACGGTTTGATTTCATGGATAAGAAATTAGCTAACCGGGAATTTGTGATAGGCAAGGCCTTTGGCCCGGCGGATGCCTATCTTTTTACAGTATTAAATTGGTGCCCGCATTTAGGTATTGATCTAGGCCTCTGGAAGAACCTGGTTTCTTTTGTAAAGCGAATTCAGGCGCGTCCAGCTGTTCAAAAAACATTACAGCAAGAAGGGATATGAGCCGGTATTACCAACTTTGCTCATACGAGGAAAACAGCTGGATTGTCCCTTAGACAGAATTTCATTGGTTGAGGTTCTGTCTTTTTGTTTGGATTGTCTGTTGTTTTAGGATTTTAGCGGATTAATGATATAATGATTACAGTTAAAAATGAATATTGGAAGCGTAACGAACTTCACTAAAGGACTATGTCTATGAAAAAAACTTTCTGTATTTTAGGAGTTGGTTTGTTGGTTTTGATTATCGTGGTTATTGTTGGGACGGGTATGTACATTGGGCCTATTGTCAAGATTGGTATGCAAGAGCTGGGCCCCCAAATAATCCAAGTCCCGGTAAAAGTGGATGCTGTTGATGTTGGGCTTTTTAATGGTGCGGCTCAAATTAAAGGCCTTATCGTAGGTAACCCCGAGGGGTACAAAACGCCGCAAGCCATCAGTGTTGGTTTAGCCGCTGTAAGCGTTGATCCGTTTTCTGTTTTATCGGATAAGATTGTTGTGCGTTCAGTGCAGGTTAAATCTCCTCAGATCACTTTTGAAGGAGGGCTCAGCAGTAATAATTTGAGCCAGATAATGGATAACGTGAATGCTTTTTCCAAGAAAGTTTTGCCTGCCCAGCCCGGAAGTAAGCCTGCTCCAAAAATCGAAGTAGATGATTTTCTTATTACCGGAGCGAAGGTTTACATTAATCTCAGAGGTTTTGCCAGTAAGGAAATGACCCTACCTTTACCGGACATTCATCTTACTGATTTGGGGCGTGGCGCCAATGGCCTCACTCCTGCCGAACTTATTCAGACTGTCCTCAAATCTATTTCCGGCGAAACTATTAAAGCAGTTGGCAGCGCTGTCACTGGCATGGCCCAAGACATGCAGCATACCGGCACAACAGTATTTAAGAGTGTAAACGGGATTACCGGCAGTATCAGTGGATTATTTAAAAAATAACTAAGGCAATATGATAAAGAATATTCTTGTCGCAGATGACTCACAAAGCAGCGCTTTGTTGCTCTCGCGCTTATTGGAGAAAGAAGGGTATAAGGTCACAATCGCGGAGAATGGAATTAAAGCGCTGGATATTATTATGACACAGAAGGTGGATCTTCTTATTACGGATGTGGTCATGCCGGAAATGGACGGTGTGGATCTGTACATGGAACTCAAGAACAGGCCATCGACAGCAAGCCTGCCCGTCATTATTGTGACCGATAAAGAAGTCTTTAAGGAATCTTTTTCGTCTTTGGGCGTAGAAATGTATTCGCCTAAGCCGTTTGATATGGATGATCTGAAAGCTAAGATTAAAAAGATTGATGCTTATGTAACGGTTAAGCGCGTATTTCATAAAGTAGTGATAATTGGCCCTGATGAGGGAGTGTTGGAGAAAATGCGTCAGGAACTGGAGAAGGTTAATTGCATTGTTGTTCCGGTCAATAAAGTCATTGAGATCGGGATGCGCTGTTTTTTAACCAATCCGCAGGTGATTCTTATTGATATATTAACTCAAGATTACGCTTCAACGAAAGAGATCATCCGGTCCTTGCGTGTGTATGAGTTTTTTAAGCATACAACGATTGTGGTTTATGCCAATTATGATGCGGATGAAGTCAAAAGCGGTCCACTATTGCAGAGCCTTGAGAAAGTTGTCGAGGATTGTTTGAAAGCCGGAGCCAATAAGTATATTGGGCGTTTTGATCAAACCAATTTCCTTGAGTTGATGAAAGAATTTGGGATCAAAGATTAAATTCGGCAATCAAATAGATTGACGAATCACCCCGAACACTATAAAGTAAGTTGGTAGCGGAAAGTAGGTATTATCAAAAAGATTATAACATACAAAAAGGGAAGAAAATGCAAGCATCATCGATGCAAGCATATATTGAGCATTTATAATAATGAAATCTATTGCCACAACCACTCATCACAAGACCAAAGAGATGTTGAGGATATGCGCTGTAGATCTAAGAATTAGAAAAAATTAAATGACCTTTTAATGGTGAATGTGGCTATAAATTTAGAAAGGGGTGTTGCTATGGGAGATAAAAGCCCTCGCAATAAGGAAAAAAGAAAACCAAAAAAAGGCAAATAAGAGATACTTGCGTTTTAACTGTCCTTGACTGGCCTTTTGATCAGGTTCTTGTAGGCTCAAGAAGCCTTTAATAAAAGCTGTTCCTCCGGTGCTCACCTCAGTTTTTTAAAATCTGTTATACCCTATGACCGTACATAATTGACTGCTTTATTTTTTTAATGTACTATTTAGTTTGTCAGGCTGAAGATTAAAGAAATTAAACAAAGGCAATACCTTTTATGCGGATATTACTAGTTGAAGATGAAAGAAAATTAGCTGCCTTAATTAAAAGAGCTTTTATTGAAGTCCATTATGCCGTTGACCTTGCTGATAACAGCGTTGACGCTCTTTTCCTTGCCGAGTCGAATCCGTATGATCTTATCATCCTTGATATCATGATTCCCGGTAAAGATGGTATAGCTGTTTGCCGGCAATTAAGGAAAGGGAAGATTGATGCCCCCGTGCTTATGCTTACAGCTCGTAATGATGTGGAGGACAAGGTTTTAGGTTTAGATGCAGGGGCCGATGATTACTTAACTAAACCATTCTCGTTCCCTGAGCTATTAGCACGTGTCCGCGCGTTACTCAGGCGTAAAAAATCTGACAAATCAACCCGTCTTAAGGTCGCGGATTTAGAGCTTGATCAAGCTATCCGTAAGGCGTATCGTGCGGGCAAAGAAATCGATCTGACCTCAACGGAATATTCCCTTCTGGAGTATTTAATGCTCAACGCCGGTCAGGTTGTAACCAGAACTATGATTTCCGAACATGTTTGGGATGATGATTTCGACGCTTATTCTAATGTTATTAATGTTTACATTAATTACCTTAGAAAGAAAATTGATTCCAATCAAGCGCAGCAGTTGATCCATTCTCTGCGCGGTGTCGGGTATACTCTAAAAGACAAATGAAAATCAATTCTATCCGTTTTAAAACCAGTGTTTTGGGCACGTGTATCTTGAGCGTGGTTCTTATTCTTTTTAGTGCCTATCTTGTACATACTATCCGACAGATTCTTTATAAGGAGGAGGAAGAAGAATTGCTGGTTAAGGCTCAAGAGATCGATGAATTCATTGACGCATACGCAAAAATATCTCAGGAGGATAAATCTCCGGCAATGTTGTTTTATCAGTTGCTTGGGGGCAAGGGCCTTGCTGATAAAACGATTGTGGATCAATTATGGGAAAAAGACAGTAAAGCCCTGGGCTTGAAGAATGATTTTTACAGAATTCGAAATTCTAAAGGGGAAGTTATTTTGCGGTCAGAAAATTTGACAATTAAAGAGGACGAATCTTTCAATGCCCAATTCGCGCGATTTGGCAACACAATCCATTTTTCACGCCTGAAAATCAATGGGAACCATTATTACGCGATTAATTATCCAATAACATTTTCTAATTTAAATACGCTGAATTTACAGTTGGCTATGCCCATCAAGTATATCCAACGGGTCATTTATAGAATGGTATTTGCGATTATAGGGGGCATTGTGTTTATTCTTTTGATGAGTATTTTAATGGGAGTATATCTTACTCGTCGGGTTTTAATGCCCGTGGAGAATGTTATTCGGGCGGCGGACCATATCACCCAGAAGAATTTAAATATGAGGATTCCTATTAAAGAGTTGGACAAAGAGATGGAAGAGCTTGTGAAATCTATCAATAGGATGATCGAGCGCCTTGAGAATTCTTTTTCTTATATTAATGATTTTAATTCACACGTTTCTCATGAGATGAAAACCCCTTTGGCTATTATCAAAGGTGAACTTGAGCTGGCCCTCAGTGCAGAAAGCACAAAACAAGAAGACAGGCGGGTCATGACAGATGTTCTTTATGAGGTTAACAGGTTAATAAAGACAATAACGGATTTGTTGCTCCTTTCAAAATATGAATACAAGTTAGAGATTTTTAAGATGGAGAGAATGGATTTAACAGAATTTATCAACAAGATTTACCAGAACTTTAAAATATTGGCACAAGAAAAGAACATTAATCTCGAATTATTAACGCCAAATGATCCTCTTTGGATAGAAGGAGATCCTACCCATCTGCGCAGGGTGTTTTTTAACCTGATACATAATGCCGTTAAGTTTACACCAGCAGGTGGAGAGATTAAGATTTTAACGGAACTTTTTAATAAATATGCTGTTGTATCGATACAAGATACAGGAATTGGTATTGCAATAGAAAATCAGGCCAAGATTTTTGACAAATTCTACCGTATCCGTCCAATGAAGCAGGAGTCAGCTGAAGGCAATGGCCTAGGTCTAAGCATGGCTCGAGCAATTGCCAGAGCACATAAGGGAGATATTACTTTTGATAGTGAATTGAACAAGGGGTCTACCTTTAAAGTTTTTTTGCCTGTACTGCTTAATTAATTCCCCGATATCATCCTGAGGCTAAGCCGAAGGAACTTCACTTTATCCATATTAATCTAAGAATAAGAAAATTCTTATTTAATTCTAACCTTATTTTTATGGGGTCTATGTTAAAAAATACGCGTGAATAGGATGATTTTAAATAGCCAAGCAGGAGACCGATTATGAAAACACATTTGGGGAGATTGCCGGAATATTATTCATCAAGAGATGGGGATTCGGCTATGGTTCATGGAGCCACAACAATCTCACTAACGAACAGACTGCCGCAGAAGAGGGGATTAGACCAGGAGGGTATGAAAGTAATGACCGCAAAACGAGTGCTAGTGGTTGATGATGAAGTAAAGATTAGAGGAACCTACCGGCAGATTCTTTTATCGATGGGTTTTGATGTTGAGACAGCATCCAATGCTGTAGAGGCTCAAGGCCTTTTGGTGCGAAGCAAATTTGATTTGGTTCTTTTAGACATCAATATGGCGGAGGTAGATGGCACGATTCTTTTTGAAGTGATGAAGATGTTCCATAAGGATATTAAAGTTATTGTGTCAAGTGTTTATCCGATCGATGAACAGAAGGAAAAAATCAGAGGCGCCCAAGGGTATTTCGATAAATCAGAAGGGAGGGATTCCCTTGTATCCCTGCTTGCTTCTCTGAGTTAGGGGCTAGCAGTGTTTGTAGGTTCAAGAAAGGAGTAATCAAATGAAATCAATGAACAGCCTTGACTTAATGGTTCGGCAGATCAGCATGACACCGGTTGAATATGAAAAAAACAAAGCGATTGTTTCAATGTATCTAGATGGTGAGTTAAAATCAAATCAAATACCTCAATATATAAAAAATGTCATGTTCCAGTGGGAAGCCGAAACGATAGAATTGGAACTGCAGGCCGCCTGATAATTATCAAATAGGAGGGGGTACATGAAGAATACTATCGCAAAAATTAAGAGAATGTCCGGACAAAAAAATGAGATTCCATGCTGGTTATTTTCTGAATTGGAAGAGGATGATTTTTTGCAAGGCAAGGCCCCAGAAGGCCTTTTGCACTTGTGGGAAGAAGAAGATTAAAATAATATTTGTGCTCAAACCCCAAAGGTCTTTTTAATAGGGCCGATCAACCAAGGTATTATTTTTCCTTGCCTACCTTTATAAAAAACATTGATTTATTTTTAATAAAGTCCTAAAATAATATCGAACATTCTTCCAGGAATGAGGTGACCTATGAGGGCACTTCCCACCGCATCTTCTTTGAACCATCTAGTCCTAAGGGGTCTGCCTATTGTTTGTGGCTATGCCACGGGACAATTGGTCTTTTCCCGTAATGCTTTATTACATGAGTACAAACAAAAAATATTAACGGAAGATGAAGTTGAGGATGAGCTTAAAAGGATCCAGCTAGCCATCGATAAAGTTTGCGGCGATCTCACTAAACTTAAATCAAAGGTGGCCAGCCAGATCGATACCAAGCATGCTGAGATTTTCGAATCCCATTTTCTTATATTGACTGACATTGAGCTGTTTAAAGACATAGAAAAAGATCTTAGGGGCCGATTATTAAACGCAGAAAAAGTCGTTCAGGATGTTTTTTTACGTTGGGAAAAAAAATTAAGAGCGTCAAGGAGTTCTGATATCAGTGAAAGAGCGGATGATATTCAGGACTTGGGCAGGCGTCTGCTGGAAATGCTTAGCGGCGTCGTCCGTAGAGAAATTGAGGTGGACTTGCCTGCGGACTCAGTGCTCTTTGCTCAAAGGCTGCTTCCGTCTGATGTTGTTTCGCTGGATATCGGGAAAGTCAAAGCCATTATTACAGAAGAAGGGACACAAAATTCGCATTCTTCTATCCTTGCGCGGGCATTGGACATTCCATTAGTTTCTAAAATAAATTTTGACAACATATTGCTTATACCCGGAGCAAAGGTCATCGTGGATGGCAAGAATGGGCAGGTCATCATCAATCCCAAAGAGCGGGAATGGGAGGCGTACACACGATTAATCCGTAAGAAAATTGAGTATAAAGTCAATCTTATGCAGCGTGTTAAAGATGTCCCCTTAACTATGGATAAAAGAATAATTAAGGTCATGGCTAATGTGTCTTCTCTTAATGATCTTAAAATGGCCAAGAAATTTGGAGCTGACGGTATTGGTCTTTACAGGACTGAAGTATTTTATTTGGCAGAGAAGAAATTTCCGACAGAGGAAGATTTTTATAACCATTTAAAAATAACACTAGGGCATCTGTCTGCTGATACTATTACCTTACGGCTTTTAGACATCAGCGGGGACAAGAAACTTCCCTTTTGGGGTGTCGTTGAGGATGCCAATCCTGCTTTGGGACTTAACGGCATAAGGCTGCTTTTAAAATACCCCCGATTATTGGAAATGCAATTGCGGGTTTTTTTAAGGTTAAGCGCAGAATTTAATGTGCAAGCGTTAGTCCCGATGGTTTCTTTGTCTAAAGACATGATAGAAACCCGCAACTATTTACAAAAAGAGAAAGAGAAATTGCGTCATGAAGGCCTTCCTTTTAACGAAAATTTAGCACTGGGGGCCATGGTGGAAACTCCCGCGGCGATCTTATCTATTAATGAATTGATTGAGTTGTCTGATTTCATTAGTATTGGCACCAATGATTTGGTACAGTATGTGATGGCAGCTGGCCGGGGCAGGGATGATGTGGCTGATTATTACGAAGCTGGCAATTATCTGATTCTCGATATGCTCAAAGAGGTTATCCGTAAATCAAAGGTCTATGGTAAAGAATGTTTAATGTGCGGAGAATTGGCAGGGGATTTGAATTTTACCAAAGATCTCCTGAAAATTGGGTTGAGAAATTTCAGCGTGCAGGCTCCTCGAATCCCCTATGTTAAAGATCACATCCTTAGCCTTTTGAGATCCGAGGAAGATCAATCGAACGTTAAAGGAATTGATATAACCATCAAACCGCGGTTTCACCATTCTAATAATTTGGATTATTTTCACAAAGAATCTTCAGGAGTTATCGGTGTTTCGAAAAGGAAATGAGGTAATGAAAAAGGAAGAGCTGAAAGACAAAGGCAATCAGGGCAGTATGCAAATAATAGAATTTCGGCATTTTATCCGCCATCCGGTATGCCTGCCTCTTGCGTATAAAGTTATTAACTCAAGGGTAAAAGAGAGTAAGGAAGAAATACGGTCTGAAACGGTTAATGTTAGTTTGGGGGGGCTATTGTTCCCGGGCAAATATCCTGTTAAACCCGGTGCCGGGATTTTGATAAAAATGCCCTTTGAAGGCAAGTTGTTTAACATAAAGGCAAAAGTGGTTCGTAGTGTTAATAATCCAAAGACAAAACTTTATGATATAGCCGTAAATTTTCCGAGGTCTCAGGAAGCTTTTAAGGTAAAGATGATTGAACAGATTTATCTTATTGCAGAATACCGTGATTTGCTTAGTTTAGAAGAGGGAACAGATGTCACTCTTGAGGAAGCATCGCGTAAATGGATAAAGCAATATTCGGAGCAATTTAGAAAGCTGTACTGGTAGAGTTGTCGCACTTGTTCGCAACCATCGCTCCTCCTTGTGAGGAGAATTTTTTTATTGCTTTTTAAATTTTTAGAGTATAATGTATAAATTATTCCGCCTTACGGAACATGAATGGAATCAACTAGTTAGAAGGCTTAAGGGAATAAGCTTTTATTTATTTTGACAAGAATCTTATGAAAAAGCATGAAAAATTAGAATCAGTAATTCTTGAAGATCATTCTTGCGAGACTGAGGAGCTGCTTTCTCAAATAGAAACAACTCAGATTGAAGCAGTTCCGGTTGAAACCGATTCGGATGCAACCGCGCTGGATGAAACGGCGCAGGATGAAATATCACAGATTACATACGTTCCCATATCTCTTAAAATAAGTCCCGTTGAGAATATACCTCCTAAAATCGAAACGCCAAGACAGCTCAACCCCATGCGGATCGCTATTTTATCTTGGGAATCCCTCCATTCGATAAGCATCGGAGGAATTGCCGTCCATGCGACCGAGCTTGCCTCTGCGCTTGAGCGTAAAGGTCATGAGGTCCATGTCTTTACCCGTATGGGTGGATATGATCAGCCTCAATACGAGCGTATTCATGGAGTGCATTATCACCGGGTCCCCTATAACGGGCACTCGGATATCATTGAAGATGTAAATAACATGTGCCGCTCCTTTGTAACAACGGTATTTCAGGTTGAAGATTATATGGGAGCTCATTTTGATATCGTTCATGCTCATGACTGGCTGACGTCCAATGCGATGGTTTGGATCAAGCAGGGCAGGGGGAGAAAATCTATATTAACAATCCATGCCACGGAATACGGCCGGTGCGGAAATAATTTTTATGCCGGCCCGTCAGCCCGGATACGTGATCACGAAAGACACGGCACGTTTTGCGCGGATAAAGTTATCTCTGTCTCTTATACCCTTAAGAATGAAATCATGTGGATGTATAATCTTCCTGATTGGAAAGTCTGCCCTATTTATAATGGAGTCAATTACAAACATTTTGACGGATTTATTGATCCGGGTGAGGTTAAGAAAAGATACGGCATGGGACCTCTTGACCCGATGGTATTGTTTGCAGGAAGGATGACGATACAAAAGGGACCTGACCTGTTAGTTGAAGCTATTCCCTCCATTCTTCATCATTATCCTGCCGCGAAATTTGTTTTTGCGGGTGATGGGCACCTGAAAGGCGCTGTTGAAAATCGCGCTCGGCAATTAGGCGTCAGTCATGCCACACGTTTTATCGGGCATCAAAATGCCTGGGGCCTGAGGGATCTATTCAGGGCCTGTCAATGCGTTTGCGTTCCCAGCCGCAATGAACCATTCGGCATTGTTATTCTTGAAGCATGGAGTGCCGGTAAACCGGTTGTAGCGACTGAAATCGGCGGGCCATCTGAATTTGTCTGGCATGATGTGACAGGTTTTAGAATCCAGCCGAATCCCAATTCTATTGCCTGGGGCATTGGAACGTTATTTGCCAATCTAGAGCATGCGCATTGGATGGGAAAAAACGGCAGAAATGCCGTTGAAAAAGACTTCTCCTGGGACGTGATCGCAGACCATACCTTGGGCGTATATAAAAGTTGACAAAAGCTATCCTGCCACAAAATTTTATGCCTGCGGGGCAGCCGTATCCTTCGTAACAAATGCTTCACTAATTTTGTTTCTTCTTAATTTTCTTACGGTAATTTGAAAGCCGTTTCTAGAAATAATTTCGCCGCCCTTAAGAGGATTTGCAAATTTCCTTTGGCACCAGTCCGCTAATTTGAAATCTTCTTCATTGGCACAAGTAAGCGGCCAGTTGATCCCAAGTGTTTTAGCCAGCGCGGACATGGGAGTCGCTCCTCCCACAAGCCATTGGTTACCGTAGGGGTGAATATAGTTAGGAAGACGGTCGAATTCATCTTCAATCTCTCCGACTAACTCTTCAATAATATCCTCCTGTGTGACCATGCCTATGACCTGTCCTTGGGTATTCTCAATCAGGCAAATATGCAGTTTTTCCTGGATCATTCTTTCAAATACTTTTGAAATTGGTGTGGTATCCAGAAATTTTATAAGGGGACGGATAGTCCCTTTAATGGTCGGATCTTCCGGATTGATTTTAAGTGCCGCAATAATGTCTTTAAAATTAATGTAACCCTGGATTGTCTGGGGGTCGTCACTCTTTTCACAAACAGGAAAGCGGGTGTGCATATCCAAGTGGGCTAATACCAGGGCTTCTGTCAGGGTGCTGCTTTTGGGGATCATAAATATTTCAGCGGCGGGTATCATGATATCTTTAATCGGCCTTAATGAAAGTTGGGCGGCAGACATAACAATTCTTTCCTGTTGGGCATTAATCAACCGTGATGTCCTGGCCAATGAAAGCGCGGCCGTAAGTTCATGCAGACTGCTTTGGGGGTCGGAAGTTGGGCTGTTGATCGGTTTTTTCTTGTCAATAAATTTGATAGCAGATTTGACGATATATTCCAAAGAAGAAACCGCGGGATTAGCGACAAAAGAAAAATATACCATAATTCTCGACAATTTCAGGACAACCCACTCGCTGTTTTTAATGGCGAAGATTTTAGGGATAAGTTCGGCGAAGATGATCGTAAAAGAACTTAAGGGAACAATCAGGGTGGCCAAGCTTAAAAATTCGGCAAGATCTTTCGAAAGCCCAAGATTTCTTTGAAAATAAGGGTTAAGCGCCTCTGTTATTCCCGCACCGCCGATGGCAGCAGCTATTGACCCCACGAGAGTAACTCCTAATTGCACAACTGCTAAGCTCGCTTCTATCCGGTCTTTCATGAATAAAGCTTCGCTGGCTCCTTTTTTTTTGGTTTGCACCAAGTAAGTGAGCTTAGTCCGCGAGATAGAGGCCAGGGCCATTTCATACGCGGAAAAGACAGCGTTGAGAGAGATCATGATAATAATTATCAGCAACTCGTTTATAAGATTCATGGGGTATCTCCAATATAAAATTCTAAAAACATTATATCAGAATATTTCGGGATATTGAAAGCCGAAGAAAAAAATGCTTTATCCCGCTTGGAGGAAGACGAAGCAGAGTTTTTTTGTTTCTAAATTGTGTTTTGCTGGTTCAGGTGGTAATCTTTATACAGATGTTTACAGACTGTGTCACATGAAGGGTCAGTTTGTAAAAGTGGATTCCCGCTTACGCGGGAATGACAAAATCTATTATGTCATTCTGATGACAAAATCTATTATGTCATTCTGATGACAAAATTTATTATGTCATTCTGATGACAAAATTTATTATGTCATTCTGATGACAAAATCTATTATGTCATTCTGATGGCAAAATTTGTTATGTCATCCCCGCGAAAGCGGGGATCCAGCACCAAAGTGGATCGCATTTTTTAAAAAAATGTCATTCTATCGATTAAGCAATGTTTCTTAAAAGACCTATCGGCATAGTAATTTTCGGCGGGTTGTTAATTATAACTTCCATTTATGAACTTTATCATATACCTTCCTATAGCGGCTATAAATTCGTTAACAGGGAGTTCCCTGAAAGAATAATTGCCGTCCGTTATTATGTTTCATACATTTTGCGGGTATTTGGCCTGGCATGCGGAGCAGGGGTCATTTGCCTGAACGATAATTTCCGCAAAATCCTCATAGGCCTGTGCTATTTTTCGATTTCCACCATTTATCTTCGGCACACGTATAAAGGATTCCTTAATTATACAACGTCGGCTTATTATCAAAATAACGTTACAGATTTTTCTTTACAGGCTTTTACCTGGATGGCGGTCATTGTCAGCTGGAGCGTTGAAGTGTCTTTTTGTTTGGCAGCCATTTATTATTTTTCAAGACCGGGGGTTGTGAAGTATTTTATAAAAGGGGGCAGCGGGCAATCATGAGGAGAGGGTTTTATATCATTGCTGGTTTAGGGCTCCTTGTCTATATTAACACCTTCTTTTGCTCGTTTCAGTTTGATGATACTCCCTCTATCATCGACAATCATTTTATAAAGAATATTTCGGACTTGCAAAATATATGGAATTTCTGGCCCTGTCGTTTTATCACCTATCTCTCTTTTGCTCTTAACTATCATCTCCATGGCCTTAATGTATTTGGTTATCATCTTTTTAACCTCAGCGTCCATTTAGCTTCAGGTTTTTTTGTTTGGTGGCTTGTCCTTTTGACTTTCTCTTCTCCTTTCATGAAAGAGGATAAGATCGCCAAGCATGCCGGTCCCATTGCCTTATTTGCAGGCCTGGTATTTGTCGCGCATCCTATGCAGACGGAAGCAGTGACATATATCGTTCAACGGGCAGCTTCGATGGCGGCATTATTCTATCTGGCATCCTTAAGCCTTTATGTAAAATCTAGGCTGCTGCGGGATGAAAAATCAAGTTCAATCCAGTGGAAATTCTATTACATCGCCGCTGCTTTAACAGCGATAGCAGCCATGTTCACTAAGGAGATAGCGATAACTCTCCCTTTGATGATCCTGCTTTATGAATTTAGTTTTTTAAACCCGAGGAAAAATTCTAATTGGAAATACATGATTCCGTTTTTATTCGCCGTATTTATTATCCCTGCAACAATGTTAATGACTAAGTCAGTCAATTTTCAAGAAATGCATCGTACGGCAGAAGGTCCTGCAAGTATTTCCCCTATACATTATCTTTTTACCCAATTCAGGGTCATGGTCACCTATGTTAGATTTGTTTTTCTGCCGATAAACCAGAACATTGATTATGATTATCCTGTCTCAAAAAGTTTCTTTGAGTTCTCCGTGTTATCCTGTTTCTTTCTATTGATCATTATTCTTTTTACTGCCAAACGGTTATTTTTAAAGTACAGGTTAGTTTCATTTTCTATTTTTTGGTTCTTTTTGACGCTGTTACCTGAATCAAGTATTTTTCCGATCCAGGATGTCATTTTTGAGCACAGGCTGTATTTGCCTTTGGCGGGCTACAGTATATTTTTAGTCAGCGGCGTGTATTATTTTTGGGGCAGAAATAATATGAGAGGGGCGGCTGTCCTGCTGACAATTGTGACAGTTTGTTATTCAGTCTTAACTTGTCAAAGAAATAAAGTTTGGAAGGATGAAATTGTTTTATGGGATGATGCCGTTCGAAAATCTCCGCATAAAGCAAGGGCCTACAATAACCGCGGCAATGCCTATGGTAAGGCAGATAATTTGGCTTTGGCCATGTCTGATTTTAAAAAGGCTGTTGAATTAGATCCTGATTACGCGGATGCCTATTATAACCGGGGTGTTAGCTATGGCCAAAATGGTAACTTTATCCAGGCCATGTCAGATTATAGCAAAGCTATTGAGAAAAAACCTAATCATGCGCAGGCTTATTATAGCAGGGGTGTTATTTACGATAAGCATGGTGATTTTCTTCAAGCGATATCAGATTATAATAAAGCTGTTGGAATAAAACCTGACTACGCAGACGCCTTTATTAATCTTGGTGCTATTTATGCCAAAAAAGGAAATTTTGATAAAGCCATCCTTGAGTTTACAAAAGCCATTGAAGCGGGCTCTAAGGATGTTGAAGTCTATGAAGACCGCGGCAGTGTCTATGCCCAAAAAGGTAATTTCTATGCCGCCATGTCTGATTTCACGAAGGCCATCGAAATAAAGCCCAGCTATGCTGAAACTTATTATGACCGGGGCGTTTTTTATTATCATTTAGAAGAATATGATAAAGCGTGGGTAGATGTGCATAAGGCCCAGGATTTGGGAGGCGTTATTAATCCGCAATTCATTAAGGCTCTTAAACAAGCATCGGGCAGGGAAGAATAGCGAACAAACAAAATATGGTTTGCCTGCTTTTTCTGACCGCTTAAAAAATATTTTCATTTGTTATTGTATAACTACAAATATGTCAATAGAATGTAAATGTTTATACAATATTCTGGGATTGATGTTTTTGTAACTATACAAAACGCTGATTCTTAAATATCGGGAGGATATCCTTGGATAGATGCCTAAAGTATGCTTTTATTGTGAAAGTGGCTATATTTCTTTTTTTGGGGCAAGTACTTTCATTCGCCGATCAGCCTGATGCGCCAAAGAATTCTTTAGAGATAATCTCTCCGGCCTCGGTACAATCTCAACAATCTTCTCAGAAGGCCACAGTATCAGCATCAAATTTGATCTCTTTAGACTACGTTAATGCTGATTTGACAGATGTTCTTAAGGCGATAGCTTATTCTTATAATATTAATATTATTATTTCCAAGGAATTGCAAGGCAAGATCTCCGCGAAACTGAATAATTTTTCTTTGGACGACGCTTTAAATGCGATTCTTGATATACATAATTACGGGTTCATGCGAAAAGGCGGCATTGTTTATGTTATGCCCAAGGACGATCTTGATCAGGTTACGGAAACATTGCCATTAAGTTTTCTTACACTTAAAGAAGCAAAAAGTTTATTAACCGGGGCGAAGAGTAAATTTAAGGGCACTATTCAGGATAATGAGGATAATAACGCCCTGGTCGTTACGGCGAATCCGGCAGATATGGCTCTGATTAAAAATTATCTTAAGGGTATTGACGTGCCGCCTATTCAGGTCATGATCGATGCCAGGATTGTGAATATTGACAAGAAATATTCTAAGGACATTGGCAGTACCATTAGTGTCTCTTATACGCCATCTACCGGTATGGGCGTGAGTTTGCTGTCGGGTGATACGGCTACGCCTGCGGGGCCTAATACATCTTTGACTTCTTCTAACAGTTCGGGCAGCTCCACAACTGCTCCCAGCGCAGCGAGTACTTCAACTATCGTAGGAAGCGGCTCTGATGGAAGCATATTTGGTATGTCCGGCAACTGGAGGCATGTCTCCCCAACGATAGCCATTAATGCTTTAATAACCCAGAATAAGGCGCGAGTGATCGCGTCTCCTTCAATCGCGACTCTTAATGGCCATGAGGCGAGCATTCTGATCGGGGACCATTATCCGTATGTATCATCGACGTCAACGGCGGGAGGAACCGGTGGAAGCGTTGTCAATCAGTCATCAGTCTCATATGTCGATGTGGGAACCAAGCTTAAGGTGACCCCTATAGTTTCACCCGACGGATGGATTACTTTAACAGTCGAACCTGAGGTTTCGTCTGTGATTAATACTATTCAGGGGAATCCGGAAATCGCCACCAGCACGGCAAAAACCGAGGTCAGGGTCAAAGACAACGAAACGATTGTTATCGGAGGGCTTGACAGCAGAAATGAAAATTCTGGCACGAACGGAACTCCCGGTCTTATGAATATACCTATTCTAGGCTGGCTCTTTCATCATAATACTTCGACTATGGACGATGGGACGTTGACGGTGTTGATTACTCCCCATATCGTTTCAATGTCCCCGGCAGCATCCTTTATCAATACTAAGACAGCCTCTTTAAAGTCTTCTTTTTCCAAAGGTGAGGACGCCAACGTGATCAGGGGGCTTTTGGATTACGCTTCAAGCTTAGAACAGGATAAATCCAAAGATCTGGCGAAAAATCTTTACATTAGCGAGGAACAGATTAAAACCTACAGAAAGATTTTAGAGCAATTCCCGCAGTCGGGGAAAACGGATTTTTGTTTGTATAAAATCGCTTTTATTTATGGCAAGGATTTTGGTAATTGCGTTGCGGCTAAGGAAGCGCTGACCGAGATGAAAGATTTCTTCCCGCACAGTCCTTATGTCAAGGTGACAGAACTTTTTGTTAATGCGTGTATAGCCGTCGGTGACCGGGGAAATAATAAATAACATGACAGCCGAAGCCGTAAAAAAGAAAATTCTTGTTGTGGATGATGATGCGATGGCCGTGACCCTTATGTCGCAAACTCTCGTGAAAATGGGATTTGAAGTGCTTAAGGGGAGCAATGGCCATGAAGCTTTAGCGATCATTAGACAGAATCCGGTGGATTTGGTTATTTTGGATCAGATGATGCCTAAAATGAACGGCATCAAAGCTTGTGCCTTGATTAAGGCGGATAGGCGTTACCGCAGCATCCCTGTTATTATGTTCACCGCCTCTGCCGATGAAGCTGATAGACAGATCAGTCAACAGGTGGGGGCAAATGCGTTTTGTAATAAACCTTTGAACATTCCCATTTTGACACAAAAGATTCAGGAATTACTTAAAATTTAAGAAAGCAAGCACTATGGGCACATACGGTAAAAAATCTATTGATGAGCTTTTGCTGGAGAAAGGATTTATTTCTCAGGCTCAGTGGGAACAGGCCAAGATTGAACAGCAAAAAACTGGTGACTCCATTTTTAAAGTATTGCCCCGACTGGGGTTTATCAGACAGGACCAAATGGTGGCATTTATTACTGATAACACCGATATCCCGCGTATCGAACTAGAATACCTGCTGATCGATCCTAAGCTTTTTGAAATTGTCCCCGAAGACCTTGCCCGTAAACATTTGATAATACCGGCATTAAGAATAGGGAACAGCCTGACTTGTGCTATGGTAGATGTTTTTAATGTTTATCTACAAGATGAGGTTGCTTCCAAAACAGGGTTGACCATTGAGCCGGCCATTGCGACTGAGGATGAGATAAAGAAAGCGATAGACCAGTATTACGGCGGAGGGAAGATGGACGGGATTTTAAAAGATTCCCCTAAGTCTAAACAGGAGGGCCCTCAGGAATGGGAAGAGATTAGCATTTCGCGGGCACAGGATAACAGCGAAGAAGCTCCGGTAGTTACTTTTATCAATACAATGATTACTAAGGCCGTAAGCGAAGGGGCTTCTGATATCCATGTGGAGCCGGAGGAAAATACGCTGGCTATTCGCTTCAGGATCGACGGGGTTCTTCATTTACAGACTTCTCCCCCCAAAGAATATCAAGCGGCTATTATTTCACGCATCAAAATCATTTCTAATCTGGACATCTCGGAACTCCGCAAGCCTCAAGACGGACGTATACAAATGAAGGTGGACAACAAGCGTGTCGATATCCGCGTTTCCTCTTTACCGACGGTTTATGGGGAAAATATTGTTATGAGGCTTCTTGACACCAGTAATATCCGCTTAGGTCTTGAGCAGGTTGGTTTACAGCCGCCGATGCTGGGTAAATTCCGTGGTTTATTAGACAGGCCCAACGGGATCCTTTTAGTCACGGGCCCTACAGGCAGCGGGAAAACGACGACGTTGTATTCAGCGGTCAGTACGATCAATGACCCGCAGTATTCAATTGTGACGATTGAAGACCCTGTGGAATACCGTCTGCCGGGCATTCGCCAAACACAGGTTAACCTGAAGGTGGATTTAACGTTTGCCAACGGGTTACGCGCAATTCTAAGACAGGACCCTGATGTTGTTATGATCGGTGAAATCCGTGATGCGGAAACTGCTCAAATTGCAATTCAGGCGGCTTTAACAGGCCATCTGGTTTTGGCCACTTTACATACGAACAATGCGGCGGGAGCCGTGACTCGTCTTTTGGATATAGGGGTGGAACCTTTTTTATTAGCGTCTTCGATTATAGGTGTTTTGGCCCAGCGGTTGGTCCGTTTAGTATGTAAAGGGTGTTTAGGCCAGGGTTGTACAAATTGTTCGATGACCGGCTATAAGGGGCGCACAGGTATTTATGAATTACTGTCCTTTGATGAAAAAATTCGTTCCCTTGTTATAAAGAAATCTTCTTCCGAGGAAATTCATCGCATGGCTTTGAGCACCGGAATGCAAAGCTTGCGGGATAACGGTATGGGAATAGTCGCTCAAGGCTTAACAACTAAAGAAGAAGTGTACCGGGTGACCCAGGACGAGTAATTAATTTAAATGACACTCTATTTTTATAAAGCCAGAAATAATGCCGGTGAGCTCGTCGAGGGAGATTTGACAGCCTCCTCTGAGCAGGAAATCCTCGGTCAACTGCGTCAGATGGAGTATACTCCTGTCAAGATAAGCAGGGACAAGGGTTTAGATTTAAAAAAAGGGAAATTTCTTTCTTCGATCGCGCACTATAATATAGGATCTTCCCCCGTCAGGCTGCGTGATCTGATGGTTTTTTGCACCAATATTTCAAGTATGATCAATGCGGGGATCCCTTTATTGAATTCCCTTAATGTTACAAGTGATCTCTTGACAAATCCCCGGCTGACAGCCACCACACGCAAGATCAGCCAGCTGATATCTGACGGCTCAACTTTTTCTGACGCGTTAGCTGTATTTCCGGATATATTTTCGGATTTTTTTGTCAGCATGGTCCGCACGGGGGAAACCTCCGGAACCATGGATAAAGTTTTAAAAGACCTTGTTATATATTTGGAAAAAGAGGATAACTTAAGGCAAACGATCAGAGGGATGCTGATTTATCCGATGATTTTATTAACGACTTGTATAGGTGTTGTTATCCTTATTATTACTTTTCTTATGCCTCAATTTGTGGGGATTTTTACAAAAGCCGGCATCCCCTTGCCTCTTCCAACCAGAATACTTTACCAAACAGGGATTTGGATGAAAAAATACCCGCTGTTTTATATCCCTGCTTTGATAGCGGCTATCTGGGGGATTAAACAATTTTTTAAAACAAACAGGGGTAAGAATTTCTATGGCCGTTTTGTGCTTAAGATGCCTGTTATTGGGAACTTGATTAATAAGACTCTTATAGCACGTTTTTGCCGTACTTTGGCCACCCTTCTTGACACGGGGGTCCCTATGTTGATGAGTTTGAGAATTCTTCAGCAGGTTCTTGGGAATGTAGTATACGTTGGGATTATCGGTGAAGTTTATGCCAACGTGGAGAAGGGAGAGGGCATCTATTCAGCGCTAGTGGCTCGACGGGAATTCCCTAAGGATGTGACTTACATGATTTCAGTGGGGGAAAAGAGCGGCAACATAGGCGTGATTCTTAATAAAATTGCCGATTTTTATGAAAACAAGGTTCAATTTCAGGTCAAGGAGCTGATGGTATTCATTGAACCGGCGTTTATTACACTCATGGCAGCTGTTGTTGGGGTTATTATGGCGTCAATTATTTTACCGATGTTCGATATGATTAAAACTATTAAGCAATAGTTTTTTAAAAACAAATAAAAAGGAGAATAAAATGAAAAAAGGGTTCACTATTATTGAATTGGTTATAGTTATATCAGTGTTGATCATACTTATTGGAATTGCCATACCGCGCATGAAAGGTATGCAGCAGGCTGGTAATATTGTGAAGGCCAAGGGCGAATTACAAACTCTACAAGCGGCGATAGAGTCCTATTATAACAATGCAGTCACCCCGCATTTATATAGTCCCAGCTCCACTAAACCAAGCGCTGTTTATTTTGTTAGCGCAACGCCGCAAATCATTACCAGTGCTATGTATGACCCGTTTGCCGCCACCTCAACCACGGAATACGATGAACTGACTAATGGTTCATATTATGCTTTCGCATCCGTTGGTACGGGTACGGATTTATCTACGTTTACTATTAGCAGTACTGGTGTTGTTACCGTAGCTACCGGGAATATTTGTGTTACTAATGGTTCGGGTTGTTAGTAGCGAGCATAAGCTTGATTTTGAGAGCATAACGGGGATTTCCTTATTTTTGAAGCGCTGGATTTCTGGGCGGCCTTCATTCCGGGCATGCATGGAACTATTATAAGGCGCGATTATTAATTTAAGGGTTCCCAAGTTTTATCAACGATAATATCAGCTGCTACGACTTTAACTTCAATTGATCGGGATGCATATAATGGACAAGGCTGCCCTTATTCCGCAAATACTGGAATTGCAAAAATCGTTAGCCCGCGGCAAGACAGTGATCGGGATTGATATAGGTTTTAGCTCTGTGAATGTAGCGCAGGCGGCTTTTTATCAAGGTAAACCAACGATCATTAAAGCTGTTTCCAAAAATATCGGGGTGGTGGAGGAAAAGGAACGGGAAGGCGTTACTAGAGACGCTCTTAAAGGTGCATTAGCTGATTTTGATACCACCAACGCGGATGTCGTTTGTACGGTTTCCAACCAAAATACAATTGTTGATTATCTCACGATGCCTCCGATGCCTGATTCAGAGATTTTGGAGGCGATTAAAATCGAAGTAAACAATGCCCAGCGTTTTTCCATTCAGACCCCCTTATTTGATTTTCAAGTCGCCGGCCCTGCCTCTGTTAAGAGTGCAGAAAGAATTAGTGTGATGGTGGCGGTTGTAGCCAAAAGCGCCATAGACAGTCTTCTTTCTTATTTTAAACCCTCAGGACAGAATAAACGGCTGGAGCTTAATCTGACTAAGGTTATCCCCATGTCGATTGCCTTAGAAAATATTATTAAAAAATCGAAATTAAAAATTAAGGAAACTATTGTAACTCTTGAAATGGGTTCAATGTTTGCTGAACTTAATGTTTATCGGGATGGGCATTTGGAATTTTCACGTAAAATCAATGTGACCGGAAATGATTTTACCAGATGCTTGACCAGCGCTTTGTCTACCATTAGGGGTAAGGTAGAGTTGACTTTTCAGGAAGCGGAAGCTGTAAAGAGGGAATTTGGCATCCCTTCATCCGGTGAGGAGTTTTTGATAGAGGGGAAGATTACAGCTAATCAGGCCATTTCCCTGCTTCGCCCCAAGCTTGAACTGTTAGTTAAAGAAATTACCAGAGCATTTGATTTGTATTATGATCAACATGCGATCGGTAAGCTTGACAAATTAGTGCTTTGGGGAAGCGGGACAATGTTAAAAAGGCTGCCGGAATTTCTAAATGCTGAATTAGGGATACCGGTGCAAATAGGGGATCCTTTAGTATATGCTGAATTCCTTTATGAAGGAATGTTAGATGACCTGAAAGACAAACATAAATTAACTTCGGCGATAGGGGCATCTTTGGCTGATCCGCAAGGAATTAATTTATTGCCTGAAGGCCTTAGAGATTTTAGGAAGAAATTTGCTCAGAAGCTTATCATGGGAGCATCCTCAGGGGTATTGGTTCTTCTTTCAGTTTTCTTTTATTTATTATTGCTGCTGCGGTTGAATGGAATCCAGCAGGAGTCCGTAAAATTAGAATCCGAATACAAGACGTTGATGCCGCATATATCTGATATTAAGAACAAGCTTTTGATACGACATGTTTCTTATCATCGTTTGGATATAGGGGGCGTACTTGGAGAATTAAGTTATTTGCCGCAGGATGTATATTTATCTGACCTGTCTCTGACTGACGGGAAGTTTGCTTTGTCCGGAATTGTTTCGGCGCAGTCCAGGGATTCCAAGAGAATATTAAAACCTTTTGTTGTTGAACTCGAGCGTATTTCCGGTCGCGGTTATAAAATATCAATAGATGAGGACCCGAAAGATAAAAATAGATCAATTTTTAAAATCGAGGCGGCAGAGGATGAAACTGGATCTCACAAAGTTTGATATTAATGATATAAGAACAGTCAAATGGATTGCTTTAGCGTTTTTTGTGACGGTCCTTATTTTGGATGCGTTCTTATTTTTATCTCTTGTTCACAGGATAAAACAAGCTGAGATCCAAAAGGGGAAGGATGCGGCGAGTTTGGTTTTTTTTAAAGATTTAATATCCAAAAAAGACAAATTTACAAGCGTGCAAATAATTCCAGGAGACAAGGTTGATGACTTATTGGATGAGATCCAAAAGATCGCTGAAAAAAACAATTTAACAATCAAGATCAGCGATTCCTTAACAGCAGATAAGAATAATGAAAATAGCAGTGTTTATCTCCGGAAAGACTTCTCTGTAGAAGCGTCCGGTTCTTTCAGGGATTTGGGCAATTTTTTAACAACGCTGAGGCATATGTCCGGCGCTGTTTTAGATATAGGGGGCATTCGTCTGTCAGGTGATCAGAGTGATGCCTCCCAGGTCCACTCGCAAATAAGTTTTGTGGTATTAACGACGTAAGATGATGAAAATCAATAAACAGATCATTGTTTGCACTTTAGGGGCATTCTTTTTAGTAGCCAGAAGTCTAACGGGTCATGCCGATTCTTCCGGAGGAATGATTAACGAACAAGATGAGCTAAAAGGCCTTATAGCTGATAGTGATGTAAGCCTGCATTTTATAAACAAGCAATGGAACCAAAGAAATCCTTTTGATACAAGGGGCCTTAATAACGTAAACACAGTAAAGGCGGCTGTAAGGAGGCCTTTTTTAGTTTTGCAGGGGATTTTTTTGGGCAGCAGCAGGCCCAGCGTTATAATCAATGGGGCCGTAGTCGGTATAGGAGATAAGATAGCAGGGTCAACTGTCCGGGAAATTAAGGATGACAGCGTTGTTCTTGTTGACGCGAGAGGGACTGAAATAGTTTTGTCTTTGAAGCCAGCAAGGCCGGTCACTCATTCTTTTAATATGTAAGAAGACTTGAAATTAAATAATGTCCCGATTGTAAGAAAAACAAAGGAGAAAAAAATGAAAAAAGGGTTCACGATTATTGAGTTGGTGATAGTTATCTCAGTGCTGATCATCCTTATTGGAATTGCTATACCTCGTATGAAGGGCATGCAGGACTCGGGCAAAATTGTGAAGGTCAAGGGAGAGCTACAAACACTGCAGGCCGCGATGGAGTCCTATTACAATAACGCAGCCACCCCGCATGTGTATATCCCTAGCTCGACTTCTCCTTGTGCTACTTATTTTGATAGCACAACGCCGGCAGCTGTGATCACCCCTCTTTATGACCCGTTCGCCGTCAACTCCACCACAGAGTACGATGAGCTTACGAATGGTGCGTATTATGCTTTCGCATCCGTTGGAACAGCTGCTAATTTGTCTTCGTTTACTATTTCCAGTACCGGAGTTGTTACAATAGGAGCCGGAAATGTTTGTGTAACTAATGGTACGGGTTGTTAGTTGCGACGGATCAGCCTGTAAGAATTTTGACAGAACCGAATTATATGGAAGGGCGTTGGCCCGACCTAATCAATGGGAAAACTTAATGGAATTATATGGAAGGGCGTTGGCCCGACCTAATCAATGGGAAAACTTAGTGGAACTATATGGAAGGGCGGTTGGCCCGACCTAATCAATGGGAAAACTTAATGGAATTATATGGAAGGGCGGTTGGCCCGACCTAATCAATGGGAAAACTTAATGGAATTATATGGAAGGAGTAAAAAATGAAAAAAGGGTTTACGATTATTGAGTTGGTAATAGTTATCTCGGTGTTGATCATCCTTATTGCAATTGCTATTCCGCGTATGAAGGGTATGCAAGACTCGGGTAATATTGTGAAGGTCAAGGGAGAGCTGCAAACACTGCAGGCCGCGATGGAGTCCTATTACAATAATGCTGTCACCCCGCATGTGTATATCCCCAGTTCTACATCGCCATGTGCTACTTATTTTAATAGCGCAACGCCGGCAGCTATTATCAACAGTCTCTATGATCCGTTCGGCGCCACTTCCACCACAGAGTACGATGAGCTGACGAATGGGGCGTATTATGCTTTCGCCTCCGTTGGTACGGGCACGAACTTGTCATCTTTTACGATTTCTAGCACTGGAGTAGTTACAGTAGGTTCAGGAAATGTGTGTGTTACCAATGGCTCGGGTTGTTAGCAACCAGAGGCCTCTTTGCCTGTCCGCTCCAATGAAGCTGCGTTGAAATTTATTATTGGAACGTAATAGTTTACACGTAGAAATAAATTTGTCATTCTGAGGAGCGATAGCGACGAAGAATCTTAAGACATTTTAAGATCCTTCGCCCTTCAGGCTCAGGATGACCTCGTCGATTCTCTATGAAGTTAAGTCAAAATCCTGGCTTCCCGTTATTAGAATTTAATAAGATCACCGTTATAAAGGGTGAAAATCAAAAGGTGCTGGATTCCATATCCCTGAAGATTTACGAGGGAGAGAATCTCGCCATATTAGGCCCGAACGGAGCAGGAAAGTCGTCGTTGGTCAAGATCATTACCAGGGAATTTTATCCTTTTCTTCAGGGGAATGGTAGTTCATCTAAAATTTGGGGACAGGATAGCTGGGATGTCTTTGATTTGCGTTCCTTGTTGGGCATTGTTTCAAATGACTTGCAATACGCCTGTAACAGGGATATAACAGGAATGGAGATGGTATTATCAGGTTTTTTTAGCAGTATAGGGTTATTTAAAGAGCATCTAACCTCGAGAATGAAGAGGAAGGCCAAAGAAATTATTGAATTCCTGGAAATCGGGCACCTTCGCAACAGGAGGATGAATCAAATGTCCTCTGGCGAGGCCAGGCGTTTTTTAATCGGCAGGGCCCTGGTTCACGGTCCCAAGGCGCTCGTTCTTGATGAGCCGACTAACAGTCTTGATTTGCATTCGCTTCATAAATTCAGCAAGACTTTAAGTAAAATAGCTAAATCAGGCACCAGCATCATTCTTGTTACGCATAATCTTTCCGATATAATCCCGGAAATAAAACGGGTCATTTTAATGAAAAACGGGAAGTTTTATAAAGATGGGGCCAAAGAGTTAATTTTAACAGACAAAAATATTAGCAGACTTTTTGAAGCTTCCGTTGAAATAAAAAGAAAAAAAGGTTATTATTACGCGTTAAGAGCCTAACGGCGTTATCAATAAAGAATTCAACAGGGAAAATCAATGATCAATATATCCAAAATTGCGGTTCTAGCTGTAGTTCAGGGGGTTAGTGAATTATTGCCGGTTTCAAGTTCAGCCCATGTTATTGTTGCGGAAAAATTAATGGGGCTTGACCCGACAAAGCCGGAAATGACGCTTCTGTTGGTCATGCTTCACACGGGGACAATGTTTGCGGTTATTGTTTTCTTTTGGAATTCATGGAAAACGAGGTTTTTTAGGTCCCCATTAATTATTTTGGAAACTATAAAATGTATTGCAGTCGCAACGGCAGCAACAGGCTTTATAGGATTATCATTAAAAATT
Source organism: Candidatus Omnitrophota bacterium (assembly GCA_015233675.1). GTDB lineage: Bacteria > Omnitrophota > Gorgyraeia > Zapsychrales > Fredricksoniimonadaceae > JABDGZ01. The sequence goes on along the minus strand of JADFXH010000004.1, from coordinate 123,162 downwards.
TTAATTGAGAAATTTATATTAAAAGGGGTTTCTCATCCTGAAATCGAAATGCTTTTTGGCAAATTGCTTTTAATTTCAGCGGCGCTTGCCGCAGTGGGCGCTTTGATACTTTTGGCAGGATACAAGGAGAGCCGGTCAAGAGAAAGAACACCCTTGGGACTAAAGTCTGCTTTTCTCATCGGACTAGTACAGGGGATCTGTCTGCCTTTCCGGGGATTTTCACGTTCAGGGGCGACTATATCTACAGGACTTGTTTTAGGGATAGAGAAAAAACTGTTGGAGGATTTCAGTTTTGCCCTTGCCGTTATTTTGACACCGCCGGTAATCTTGATGGAAGCGATAAGATTCTTTAAGGGACAGCATGCCGCCTTACACCATGGGGCAAGTGCGATGGGCCTTTTTTTGCCGAGTTTGATCGGCATGATATTGAGTTTTATTTCCGGGATCCTTGCCCTTAAATGGCTGTCTGATTGGCTTGAGCGCGGCCGTTGGTATTTATTCGGCATTTATTGTTTATGTGCTTCAGCAGTAATTTTCTTGCTGTATTGCAGGGGATTATAGTAGAATTTCTGAAAGAGCAGCCCCGTGTCAAAAGGCATGTGAACTTTTGGTATAATCTTATGTTTCAAGAGGAGAATATTTATGCAATTTTCCGATCTTAATGAGTCTCAGATATTGGCTTTGGCTATAACCGCTGAGGAAGAAGATGGACGCATTTACCGTGATTTTTCCCAGGAGTATCGTAAGAATTTTCCGGCGACAGGGCAACTTTTTGACCGTATGGCCGATGAAGAGTCCCGTCATCGCCATCGCCTGATTGAGCTCTTCAGGAAGAAATTCGGTGAGCATATCCCTCTTGTCCGCAGGCAGGACGTAAAAGGTTTCATGGTCCCGCGCGCTCCAATGTTGTTGCACACGCTTCGTCCCGAAAAAGCGCGGGAACAGGCAGCTTTAATGGAATTGGATGCTCGAAGATTTTATGAGGCAGCCGCCCAGAAATGTAAGGATGCCGCGATCAGGCAGCTTTTAGGAGATCTTGCTCAGGAGGAACAGAGGCATGAGATGGTTGCCCAGCGGATCAATGAGAAGCAAGCTGCCGAGGGAGAGGTAAGCATTGAGCAAGGTGTCGGTCGAAGGCTTTTTGTATTGCGTATTGTTCAGCCCGCATTGGCAGGGTTAATGGATGGATCAGTTTCAACTCTGGCTCCACTTTTCGCGGCTGCTTTTGCTACCAGTAATACCGCAGAAACGTTTAAAGTAGGGCTTGCGGCTTCAGTGGGCGCAGGTATTAGTATGGGATTTGCCGAAGCTTTGTCTGATGATGGCAAACTTAGCGGCCGCGGGACTCCTTGGCTGCGCGGCGGGGTCTGCGGGCTTATGACCGCACTGGGCGGACTTGGCCATACGATACCATTCATGGTTCATGATTTCCATTTGGCTATGACTATAGCCATGGTGATTGTAGTAGTTGAATTGTCTATCATTTCTTTGATCCGCTGGCGTTATATGGATACGGCATTTTTATCTGCCGCTTTTCAGGTAGTCGTGGGAGGGCTTCTTGTTTTTCTGGCGGGCTGGTTTATCGGCGCCAGTTAATAGACGATTTGGGGATTTAGCTCAAGGGGGAATATTTATTAAAAGAGAGGATGATAAAATGAAAAAACAAAGAAAGTTTTTTACTGCAAGCAATAAATATCAGGAGAAAATAGTCCTGGTTGCCGCTTTCCCGGCTTTGCTGGTTTTTTTATCGTTGGTTTTTTCTCTTATGTTAGTCAGAGAAAATGTGATTTTAGCTGTTAAATCCCATAGGCATATTAATTTTGATTCAGCTTTAATGATCTGGCTTTATCATTCCTACATTTATATTATATTTGGGCTATGCTGTATTTTTATTATTTCCTTAATAGTGACTTTTGTTTATTTAAAGAATTTAATAGGTCCTTTTAATCGAATTAATCGTGAATTGGATGAGATTATTGAAGGCCGTTCTAATCGATTGCTAACAGCAAGGCCGGAAGATGAGATGGTTAATGGCCTGCTTAAACGCGTCAATGTTTTGGTGCAGAGTTATGTCGAGCGCAAGAAATAAAAAACCATAAAGCTTCATTACCGGCTTCGTTGGAATCGAAGGTTACCAGTCTAGATATAAAATGATAAAAGTTTATACAGGAATAAAAGGTTTGGCGATTTTCCTTGTTTGCATGGCAGGGATTATTCTTTGCGTGTCTGTCTTTTTTTGGGGCATCACAAAGGTTATCCAGTTATTTCTGCCTTTATTGATTGTTGCTTCGTATCTGTTAATCATTATTTTTGTATTGGGAGTTCTTCCTTCGACCTCCATTAAGAACATGCGGCCTTTGTTGGGCGTATACTCGTTTTGGATGTCGCATGCCTTGGGGATTTCGACTTGGGTAATGTCATTCTTTTTTGTCGTAAATACTGTTGGGCTTGTAGGAGTGTTTTTTGGTCTTTTATTTGAGTTCCTGGCGCCTATTGCTATTGTTATGGCGGTCTTAAAGGGGGCAGGGCATATTGCGGGTCATTTGACATTATGGATTTGTTTTACCTATGCAATGAGGGTTTATAGTCAATGGCTGTTAAATGTAAATCCGCTGGACCAGGGGAAAAACCGTATCATAGATGTTGATGCCGTTGAAGTTCAGGGCCCGTGAAGAAAGAATATGGAGCTTTTGAAGGCAAAGGAACTTTTTACAAATTGCTATTGTCTAATAGCTGAAGGGAAAGATGATATTGAAGGCTTTTTGATAAAGGTTAAAATATAAAGAATTAAGTAAAGAAAGGAAGTTGTCTATGTTAACCACAGTAAGTGTAAAGAGAATATCTCTGGGTGTTTTAATGCTGGCTTTATTAGCGTTTCCAAAATTATCCTATGCGGATTGGTCAGTAGGGGTTAGGCTTGGTGACTCTGGGCGCCATCACGAAGATCGTCATTTTTACGGATGGCATGAACATCCTCATTATGGCCTTCATATCGGGTTTCTTCCTGAAGGATCCTATACGATTTGGGTGGGAAGGGACCGATATTATTATTATGATGGGTTGTATTATGCCTATGTGGGGCATGGGGATTATGTGCTGGTAAATCCTCCGGTAGGAGCGTTTGTCAGCGCAATTCCATCGGATTTTCGTCCGGTTGTTATTAACGGTGAAGTTTACTATACTGATAATGGCGTTTATTATATTTTAACCAAACATCATGGCTATAAAGTTGTCCCTGAACCAGTTGTTTATGCTCAACCGGCGCAGGTCATTGTTACGCAACCGGCGCAAGTTGTAGCCTCTCAGCCGGTGGAGACTGTTGTGACAACTCCAGCCCCGGTAGTTATATCAGCGCCTGCAACCGTTGTCGTTGAAGATGTATTCCCTGTTAATGTCCCCAATAACAGCGGCGGGTATACATCGGTGGCTATTAAGAAATCAGGGAATGGCTATGTGGGGCCTCAAGGAGAATTTTATGCAAAATTTCCTTCAGTCGCTCAACTTAAGGCGATGTACGGGAAATAAAAGTTAAGCATAAAAATCAAAGAGCTTTAATCATCAAGCCCTTGTAAATGGATAATTTACAAGGGCTTTTCTTTAATTTATTCCATGTATGAGAGCATTGTATTTTCGTTCGTAGCCGCGCATGAAAAGAACCGACTTTGGATTGACATTTTGATTATTGTAGTGTACATTTAGTGAGTATAATATTTCGCATAGTGAAATAAATGATGGAGTCCTAAAACAAAGGTGTGTGTATGAGCGAATTAAATTTGGATGAATTTGGCAACCGCATGATCAATCTGATTCCCAAACTAAAAATCGAACTTTCCTGCTATGAAAACAATTCTTTAATCTGTGCGGATATTACGAATACCCAGCTTTTTGTCTTGGAATGCCTTTCGGCATGCGGCCCCTGCAAGATGAATACTTTGGTCAGAGCTCTTAAGGTCAAGTTTTCAGCCGCAACTACTATCATGGATAGATTAGTCAAGACAGGATTTGTCATCCGCGAAAGAGGCGAGGAGGATAGGCGTACGGTTTTCGTTGCTTTAAGTCCTAAGGGCAAGAAAATCATGCTGGAAGTTCAGCATCGTAAGCGAAAAGCCTTTATGCAGGTTTTTAGCCGGGTCAGTGCTAAAGAAAGGGAAGATTATTTAAGGATTCTTGAGAAAATTGTGGAAAGTTTTTCGTATCATGCTCATCATTCAAAGATGAATTAAAATAAATTCCAGCTTTAACGGGAATGACGAAAAAAGAGGGAATAATGAATATTCTAAGATTCGTATCATTTTTAATAACGATTCCGTTTGTTTTGTTTTTTCAAGGATGCCAAAATCGTCAGGCAGCGACGCCTTCTCCTGTAGCCAATGTAGAGCTCGCAACTGTAGTTGTGAAAGACGTCCCTGTTTACAGGGAATGGGTGACGACGTTAGACGGTTATGTCAATGCGCATATTCAACCGCAGGTTTCAGGGTATCTTGTGGGTCAGGTATATAAGGAAGGATCATTTGTCCATAAAGATGATGTTCTTTTTGAAATAGATCCCCGCCCGTTTCAAGTGGCCCTTGAAAAGGCCCAAGGGGAGCTTGCCCAGGCCCAGGCTCAATTAGGCAAGGCAACAGAGGATGTCAAGCGGGATACCCCTTTGGCTGAAGAAAAAGCGATCGCTCAAAGTCAGTTAGACAATGATATTCAGGCAGAGTTATCGGCAAAAGCCGCGGTGGCATCTACACAGGCAGACGTAGATCAGGCTCAATTAAATTTGGGGTTTACTAAGGTCAAGTCGATCATTGATGGAATCGCGGGGATTGCCAAAGGCCAGATAGGGGACTTAGTCGGGCCTAATATACCTTTGACAACGGTATCGCAGGTTGATCCTATTAAAGCTTATGTTTCCATGAGCGAGCAGGAATATTTTAGCTTCATTAATAAAATTAATGCTGCTGTGAAGGATGATCAAACCTCCCCGCAAGAAGACCCTCAACTGACTTTGACTTTGGGCAATGGAGAAACTTATCCCTCAAAGGGGGCCTTTATTTTTGCGGACCGTCAGATTGATACAGGGACCGGGACAATTCTTGTTGCAGTATCTTTCCCCAACCCGGGCAATGTTTTACGTCCCGGCCAGTTTGGACGTGTGCGTGCGGTCATGAGTGTCAAGAAAAACGCGCTTTTGGTCCCTCAACGCGCAGTCATGGAACTTCAGGGGAATTATCAAGTCGCAGTTGTGGGCAAAGATAATAAGGCCGCTATCCGTCCGGTGAAAGTAGGGGATACGGTTGATGCTATGTGGATCATTAATGAGGGTATCCAGCCTGATGATAGGGTGGTCATTGAAGGCGTCCAGAATGTAACTGACGGAGCATTAGTTAACGTTAAGTCGTCTTAAGAGGCAATCAATCATGTCAAAATTTTTTATAAACCGTCCTATTGTGGCCATGGTCATCGCTATTTTGACTGTGATCGCCGGCCTCGTTGCAATACAGGGATTGCCTCTAGCTCAATTCCCACAGATTGTCCCTCCGCAAATTTTTGTCAGCACGTCCTACACGGGAGCAGATGCGATTACCATTGAGCAGTCGGTTGCGACACCGCTGGAGCAATCCATGAATGGCGTGGAGAACATGCTTTATATGCAGTCGACCAATGCCAATGACGGAACCTTGTCGGAAGCCATTACTTTTAGCGTGGACAGTGATCCTAACATCGATCAGGTCAATGTGCAAAACCGCCTTGCCCAGGCGGCGCCGAACTTCCCTCCTGATGTCAACCGTTTTGGTTTATCATTCCGCAAATCAACTGGATTTCCGATGATGATCATTTCTTTGTTTTCACCTCACAGGACGTATAAGTCCCTTTTTCTTGCTAATTATTCTAACATCAATATCAACGATGTGCTTTATCGTGTTCCCGGCGTGGGGGAAGTCAGGATATTTGGAGCCGGGGATTATACGATGAGGATTTGGCTCAAACCGAAGGTTTTGGCGAAATTGGGTCTGACCGTTTCTGATGTCGTTAGCGCAGTCTCAGAGCAGAACACTGTCAACCCCGCCGGCCAAGTGGGTTCTGAACCGGCCCCTAAAGGGAAAGAAAAAACCTATACCGTAAGGGCCCAGGGACGTCTGGTGACATCCAAGGAATTCGGTGAAGTAGTGTTACGTTCCAATCCGGATGGTTCATTTGTGCGCCTGAAAGATGTTGCCCGCATTGAGCTGGGAGCTTTGAATTATCAGCAGATCGGCAGGTTTAACGGTCAGCCAAGTTGTAACATTGCTGTTTTTCAAACCCCGGGATCTAACGCGATCCAGGTCGCCGCAGGCATTAAAAAGGCATTGGCACGACTCAAAGGCCGTTTTCCGGCGGATCTTGATTATAAAGTCGCGTTAGACACTACACTTCCCGTTACTGAAGGAATTCGTGAGATTTTAATAACGCTCGTTATCGCGATGTGCCTTGTAACCTTGGTCGTCTTTCTTTTTCTGCAGAATTGGCGCGCGACACTCATCCCTATGATCGCCGTCCCGGTTTCTTTGATCGGCACTTTTGCATTCTTCCCTTTTTTACATTTTTCCATTAATACGCTATCATTGTTCGGTCTGGTACTGGCCATCGGCCTTGTTGTCGATGATGCTATTGTGGTGGTGGAGGCCATTGAGCGTCATATAGGAGAAGGCATGTCCCCACGCGAGGCAGCGTTTAAGGCAATGGAAGAGGTGTCCGGCCCTGTCATAGGTATTGCGCTGGTTCTTTCTTCAGTATTTATTCCTGTTGCTTTAATGAGCGGGATTCAGGGGAGTTTAAACAAGCAGTTTGCCCTGACCGTGGCCATTTCAGTCCTTATTTCAGCGTTTAATGCTTTGAGTCTGTCTCCGGCGCTTGCTTCACTTTTATTGCGGCACCGTCAGAAATCCAGCGGATTTGCTGCCAGGTTCTTTGATGGTTTTAACTTATGGTTTAAAAAAGTGACTCAAGGGTATGGCCGGTGGAGTCTTGGGGTTGTCCGCAAGGCTTTTATAGGCATGATTTTTCTGGGCGGTTTCGCTGTTTTAGATGGGGTGATGGGGGTTAAGATTCCTACGGGTTTTCTTCCCAATGAGGACTATGGTTTCTGTTTTCTTAATCTTCAGCTGCCTTCCGCCTCTTCGTTGGAGAGGACAGACTTGGTAGCGCGCAAGATCGAGGGGATCTTGGGCCAGACGCCGGGTATCCAATATTATACGAGCATTTCCGGATTTAGTTTATTGACCCGTGTTTCAGCAAGTTACAACGGTTTCTTTTTTGTGACACTTTCTCCCTGGGATGAACGCAAATCACGGCAACTGCAGATTCAATCGATCATAAACAGTATAAATAAAAAATTGGCGGCCGAAGTGCCTGAAGCAAGGGCTTTTGTCGGTTTGCCGCCGGCTATTCCGGGGCTTGGGACCTCAGGCGGTTTTTCGTTCTGGCTGCAGGACAAAAGCGGCGGGTCTATTGAATTTCTTGACCAGAATGTAAAGAAATTTTTAGCGGCGTGTAAAAAACGGCCTGAGCTTGCAGGTGTCACTTCGGGATTTTCTGCGACTGTCCCTCAAGTGTATGCGGATGTAGACCGCGATAAAGTATTGAAACAAGGGGTTGATATAGGCAGTGTTTACCAGACGCTGCAGGCTTATCTTGGCGGTTTGTATGTCAATCAGTTCAACCGTTTCGGCAGGCAATGGAAGGTTTTATTACAAGCAGAGGGCGAAGACAGGATGAACACCGAGAGTATAAACCAATTTTATGTGCGCAATAATAATCAAGGCATGGTCCCGCTTTCGAGCCTGGTCACAATAAAGAAAATATTCGGTACCGAGTATACCAACCGTTTTAATCTTTACCGAGCGGCACAGATCCTTGGATCCGCGGCGCCCGGCTATAGTTCAGGGCAAGCGTTAGCTGCACTCGAGCAGGTAGCCAGGGAGACGCTTCCGCTTAATATGGGCTATGATTATAGCGATCTGTCCTTTCAGGAGAAAACTGTAGCGGGAACAGCCGGTCCTGTTTTTGCTCTTTCGATCGTTGTAGTGTTTTTGATCCTTGCCGCTCTTTATGAAAGCTGGTCGCTGCCCTTCTCAGTTCTGCTTTCTGTGCCTATCGCTATCTTCGGCGCTTTTGCGGGGCTCTTTATGCGCCATTTTGATCTTAATATTTATTCACAGATCGGTTTGATTATGCTGATAGGGTTATCGGCCAAGAATGCCATTCTAATTGTGGAGTTTGCCAAAATGGAACATGAAAAAGGTCGCGATACTATAGAAGCGGCACTTGAGGGAGCCAAGCTTCGTTTGCGTCCGATCTTGATGACTTCTTTTGCTTTTATCTTAGGCTGCCTGCCGCTGTGGTTTGCCAAAGGCTCCGGGTCAGTGGCGCGTCAGGTCCTGGGCACTGTTGTCATTGCCGGAATGCTGACCGCGACCATGATCGCCATATTTATTATTCCCGCCCTGTTTGTGATCACCGAGCGGTTTGCAAAAAAGAAATTGCCCCAAGGGGGAAAGTAAAATGCATAGAAGGATTGTTCCTGCTTTATTGTGCGGATTATTGGCCGGCTGTGCCATCGGCCCTAATTATAAGAAGCCGGACGTTACAATTCCTGCTACCTATCGTGGAATGACAAAGGAAGAATTAGAATTAAATCAAATGGCATCACTGGGAGAACAGAAATGGTGGGAAGTTTTTCAAGATAAAAAATTACAAAATTTGATCCGTATGGCTTTGGATCAAAATTATGACTTGCGAATTGCCGCGGATCATGTGCTTGAAGCGCAGGCACAGTTAAATATTTCCGGCAGTTATCAGTATCCGACAATTACCGCAGTAGCTGGTCCCAACGGTCAACGTTATGAAAAAATCCGTACCACAAATCCGTATGCATGGGGGGCCTATCTTATCGAAGGTTCCTTCGCGTGGGATCTTGATTTTTGGGGAAAGTACCGTCGGATGATAGAAGCTTCAAAGGCCAACTTGTTGGCCAGCCAGTGGGCCCGTCTGGAGGTGATCGCCACCTTAATTGCGGATGTGGCAAATTCTTATTTTCAGCTTCGTGAGCTGGATATTGAATTAGAAATCTCAAAGCGAACCCTGGCCTCCAGGCAGGAATTCTTAAAGTTGATCAAACATCTGGCTGACCATGGCTCATCCTCGATGTTAGATGTGCGTCAGGCAGAGCAATTAGTATTCACCGCAGCCGAAAATATTCCTGACCTTCAACGCAGAATCCAACAACAGGAAAATTTGATCAGTATTCTTTTGGGGAACAACCCGGGAAGTATTGAGCGTGGATGGTCATTAATTCAACAGCCGCATGCGCCTGTGGTTCCTGCAGGAATCCCTTCATCACTGCTATTACGTAGGCCTGATATCCAAGAAGCCGAGCAGCAATTGGTTGCTTTTAACGCGCAGATTGGTGTGGCTCAAGGCGCGTATTTCCCTGATATTAGCCTTACCGCGAGCGGAGGGTATCAAAGTGCCGCTCTGAGTAAACTTTTTACGGGGCCGAGTGGAATGTGGGATATTGCTTCAACGCTCACACAGCCGATTTTTAATGCCGGACGGATTCGGGCTGGTGTTAAATTTGCCCAGGCCCAACAGCAAGAAGCTCTGCATTTTTATCAGAAGACCATTCAGCAGGCATTTAGAGAAGTATCTGACTCCTTGATAGCATATCGCAAGGATCAGGAATTTAGAACGCAACAGGAGCTATTGACTCAAGCGGCCTCGGACGCTCTACGATTGTCTGAATTGCGTTACAAAGGAGGTTCATCCAGCTACCTTGAGGTATTGGATAGCAATACGAGATATTTTTCTGCCCAACTTGGGTTAGCTCAAGCCCGACTGAGTGAACTGCGTGCTTTAGTTGATCTATACAAAGTCCTCGGTGGCGGCTGGCAATTTAAATAAAAGGGACAGTTGCTTTATTTCTTAAAGAGGAACTTTTTTCATTTATTTATTGTCTAAATAAATGAAAAGGCGAATTCTAAAGCAACTAAAACAGGGGGGGAATATGGCAGCAAAATTAAAAATCGCAGGATTAGTGATGGCTTTAATGGCTTTATCTGTTCCTATGCTATACGCGGATAATGACAAAGGTGATCCAAAATCTACACATCAGGATGGCGACTGTCATCATTGTCAGCAGGAGCATATGATGGCCCAGGTTCTTAATCTTACCGATGATCAAGCAAAGCAATTAAAAGATAACAAGCAAAAAGAAAAAGAATTGATGAAAAATATTTTTGAACAGATCAAGTCTAACAGAGAAGCGTTTAATGTAGAAATCGTTAAGGCCACATCAGATATGAATAAGGTCAACGATCTACAAAACAAGCTGAAAACTATTCAAGCACAGATGGTTGATAACCGTTTAAATTCTATTTTGGATATCAAGAAGATTTTGACGCCTGAGCAATACGCGGGATATATGGCTTTGAAAAGGGAAAAAGAATTGATGATGCATATGGGGCATGATAAATTTGGGCATAAGGACGGATTTGGCAAAGATAGGGAAGTTCATAAGCATTGGGGTGATAAACCGGATGAAGACAATGATCCTGACTCCAAGGAGTAATATATCCCTTAGAAAATATATAGAAATCATCATATTTATAATAAAAAAGGAGAATATAATATGAGTATGAAGATAGTCTATACTTGCTTGGTGGTTTTATTTTTAATTAATGCGTCTGTTTTTGCGCAGGATCAGTCGGTTAGCGCAGGCGATATTGTTTCAAGAATACAGTCTAAATTAAATTTGACCCAGGATCAGGTTGCGGCTGTATCTCCAATCATTGAGAAATACTCATCCAAACGCCGGGAGCTCTGGCAGAGTGTGAAGGACAAAACTGCTGATAAGGAAAGCATTCATAGCCAAATGAAACAATTAAAAGAAGATGAAAAGCAAGAATTATCTCAAGTCCTCAGTGATGATCAATTAAACCAATGGGAACAAATGCAGGGCCAGGGCAGGCATAAGCATAATGGCACAGGTAATGGCAGTGGAGATAATGCGCCGGAGCAATAATAAAAAACGTTTGTGAAGAGTATTAATTCCGAAGGGATAATTATGGCTTCCGGGAAATGGATATGGTTTTTATTGATCATCTGTCTGGCAGTTTTTGGTATTTATAAATTCTTGCCTAAGCAATCCCAAGTATCCGACAATCCATCTCAAAGTGGCAAGCAGAACTGGGGCAAATCAAGTGCTCGTATGCCCAGCGACTCGCCTATTGTTACAGCGAAGGCAAAAAAAGGTGATATTAACAACTATATTAACGCTTTGGGATCTGTCAGCGCTTTTAACACGGTCACGGTCAAGTATCTTGTTGGCGGGCAGTTGATGAAAGTGTTGTTCAAAGAAGGTCAAATTGTCAAGCAGGGTGATTTATTAGCGGAAATTGATAATCGGCCATTTAAGATACAGCAAGCCTTAGCGCAAGGACAACTGGCTCATGATCAGGCGTTGCTTGATGATGCTAAATTAAACTTGGCGCGTTACCAGGTCTTGTGGACCCAGGATTCCATCCCAAAACAACAACTGGATACCCAGAACGCTTTGGTGCATCAGTATGAAGGGACAGTGGGGGTAGATGAGGCCCAGGTCAACAATGCTAAATTGCAGTTGACCTACGCGCGTGTTACGGCTCCGATCAGCGGACAAATAGGGCTGCGTCTGGAGGATTCCGGGAATATTGTCTCGACAAACGATGCAACCGGATTGGCGGTGATCACCAAATTGCAGCCTATTACTGTCGTTTTTGCTATTCCTGAGGACAGTCTTCCGCAGGTGCTCGAGAAACTTAAAAAGGGCGACAAATTGCAAACGGATGCTTATAATCGTGAGGAAACAAAGAAAATAGCGACGGGTTTACTGCTTGCTGTTGACAGCCAAATCGATCCCGCCACAGGGACGGTCAAGCTCAAGGCTGTTTTTGAGAATACCGATAATGCCTTGTTCCCCAACCAGTTCGTTAACATTCATTTATTGGTCAATGTTGATCAAGGGGTTGTAATTATTCCGGTGGCCGCGATCCAGCAGGGGCCTCAAGGATCATTTGTTTTTCTGGTCAAAGACAACCAGACCGTCACAGTGCGACCGGTTACGTTAGGGAGCGCCCAGGAAGACAACGTGGCAATCAAGGATGGATTGTCGGCGGGTGACGTCGTGGTGGTGGAAGGGGCCGACAAATTAAAAGAAGGCAGCAAGGTCACCGTGGCCGGGCATAATCATCGCGTGAAATCGATAAACCCTTCGCAATAAAGCAATCTTATGACCCCAAAGGAACACGGAACATTGAATCCTTCCCGCATATTTATTATGCGGCCGGTGGCAACTGTCTTGTTGATGGTTGCTATTCTTTTAGCCGGCGGTGTCTCTTATTTTCAACTTCCCATCTCAGCTTTACCGCAGGTTGATTACCCTGTCATTCAAGTGGTTACTTTTTATCCCGGAGCTTCTCCTGAAGTCATGACGACAGCCATTACCGCTCCCCTGGAACGTCAGTTTGGGCAAATGCCCGGTCTTAAGCAAATGCGTTCGACTTCCTCCGGCGGCAGTTCAGTTATCACTTTGCAATTTAGTTTGGATTTAAGCATTGACATAGCCGAACAGGAAGTGCAAGCGGCTGTTAATGCAGGTGCCAATTTATTGCCGGCGGACCTCCCCAGCCCTCCGGTTTACAGCAAGGTCAACCCGGCGGACGCTCCGATCTTGACTTTGGCTTTGACTTCAAAAATTCTGCCTTTGCCGCAGGTTGAAGACCTGGCAGATACCCGACTGGCCCAAAAAATCTCTCAGCTATCAGGGGTTGGCTTAGTCAGCATCAGCGGTGGACAACGGCCCGCTGTGCGCATCCAAGCTAATCCGACGGCATTGGCGTCTTATGGTTTGACATTGGAAGATTTGCGTACGGCTATCTCCAGTGCCAATGTCAATCAAGCCAAGGGTAGTTTTGATGGGACGCGTCAGTCTTCCATCATCAACGCTAATGACCAGCTTAAATCAAGCAGAGATTACCGTTCCTTAGTTGTTGCATTCCAAAATGGGGCCCCGGTATTATTATCTGATGTCGCCCAAATCATTGACGACGCAGAAAATGTCAAGCAGGCGGCCTGGATGAGCACGTCACCTGCGGTGATTATTAATATTCAACGACAGCCCGGATTTAATGTCATTCAGGTTGTTGACGGAATTAAAAAGATGCTGCCGCAGTTAGAAAATTCCCTGCCCGCATCTGTGCAGGTATCCATATTGACAGATAGGACTACAACCATCCGTTCCTCGGTCAAGGACGTTCAGTTTGAATTGATGTTATCTGTGGCCCTTGTGGTGATGGTCATGTTCCTGTTTTTGCGTACTTTGGCCTCGACGATCATTCCCAGCATCGCGGTCCCGGTATCGTTAGTCGGGACTTTTGGCGTCATGTATCTGCTGGGCTTCAGCCTTAATAATTTGTCTTTGATGGCGTTGACTATAGCGACGGGTTTTGTGGTTGATGACGCGATTGTGATGATTGAAAATATTTCCAGATATATTGAACAAGGTGATGCCCCTCTCGAAGCCGCCCTTAAAGGTTCAGGGCAAGTGGCATTCACCATCCTTTCTTTGAGTATTTCCCTTATCGCGGTGCTTATTCCATTATTGTTTATGGGGGATGTGGTAGGGAGGCTGTTTCGCGAATTTGCCATTACTCTTGGCGTCACCATTGTTATTTCAGCGATTGTGTCGCTGACTTTGACGCCAATGATGTGCGCTAAATTACTCAAAAACAAACCGCCTAGTCAACAAGGGAAGTTTTACCATGCGTCTGAAGCAATGTTTAATAAGGTCATTAAGTTATACGGTCAATCCTTGCAATGGGTATTGAAGCGTCAAGGGTTGACCTTGGGCATAGCTGCGGGAACACTGGTTTTTACGGTAGTATTGTATGTTTTTATTCCTAAAGGATTTTTTCCTATCCAGGACACCGGTATTATCCAGGGCATTTCCGAGGCTTCTCAGTCAATCTCTTTCCCGGCTATGGCACAAAAGCAGCAGCAGTTGGCAGCGGTTATCCTTAAAGACCCCGCTGTTGAGAATCTTTCCACGTTTATCGGAGTGGACGGCACTAATACCACCCTTAATAGCGGCAGGATCCTGATCAATCTCAAGCCCATCGAAGAGCGTAAAATTTCTGCCAGCGATATTATCCGCCGTTTGCAGAAAAAATTAACGGATGTTAAAGGGGTAACACTGTACATGCAGCCGGTTCAGGACCTGACTGTTGATGATACGGTCAGCCGTACACAATATCAGTATACCCTGGAAGATCCTAATGCCGACGAACTCAATGCCTGGGCGCCGAAGGTTGTGGATGCCCTAAGCCGTCTGCCCCAATTGGTTGACGTCGGCAGCGACCAACAGGACAAAGGGTTGCAGGCATCCATCGTCATTGACCGCGCAACCGCCTCAAGGCTTGGCGTATCCCCGGCTGTTGTTGATAATACTCTTTATAGTGCTTATGGCCAGCGGATAGTGTCGACGATATTTACTCAGTTAAACCAGTATCGGGTTATCCTTGAAGTAAAACCTGATTTCAAGAATAATCCTGATAAATTACACAATCTTTATGTTCGCGGCAGCAATAGTGCACAGGTGCCGCTTGACGTGATCACTAAGGTTAAGGAAACGACTGGACCTCTCATTGTAAGCCACTTGGGACAGTTCCCGTCAGTAACATTATCATTTAATCTGGCAGCCGGAGCATCGCTGGGAGAGGCGGTCAAGGCGATTCAGACGACCACGAAAAAAATGGGATTGCCCGGCAGTATTAACGGTGAATTCCAGGGCACGGCCCAGGCTTTTCAATCATCTTTGACCAACGAGCCGCTTTTGATTCTGGCCGCCTTAATCACGGTGTATATAGTGCTGGGTGTTTTATATGAAAGTTACATCCATCCCATTACCATTTTATCGACGCTGCCATCGGCGGGTGTGGGGGCCATACTGTCTCTTTTGATCTTCCGTGCGGATTTGAGTGTTATCGCCTTGATTGGGATTATTTTGTTGATCGGCATCGTCAAGAAAAACGGCATCATGATGGTGGACTTTGCTTTGGATGCCGAGCGCGGGGAAGGTAAACCTCCCGTGGATGCCATTTACCAGGCGTGTCTTTTGCGGTTTAGGCCAATCATGATGACGACCATGTCGGCAATATTGGGAGCTGTGCCTTTAGCTTTTGGCGGGGGAATGGGAGCTGAGCTAAGACAACCTTTGGGCATTACCATTATTGGCGGTCTTATTTTCAGTCAAGTGCTCACTCTTTACACGACTCCGGTCATTTATCTGTGGTTTGACCGGTTGGGCAAACGCCTCGGTTTAGGTAATTCAAAATGAGCATCTCAACACCATTTATCCGAAGGCCTATAGCCACCACTTTATTGACAGTGGGTATAGTTTTAGCCGGCCTGGTCGCCGTGGGTTTGTTGCCGGTATCTACCTTGCCGCAGATGGATTTCCCCACCATTAGCGTCGGAGCATCCCTGCCCGGTGCAAGCCCTGAAACCATGGCTAGTTCCGTCGCGGCTCCGCTGGAGCGTCAACTAGCCCATATTGCCGGTGTTACTGAAATGACCTCCAGCAGCGGCCTTGGCAGTACGGGAATTACTTTACAGTTTGATTTAAACCGTGATATTAACGGGGCGGCCCGTGATGTTCAAGCGGCGATCAATGCCGCCCAAAGTTTTCTGCCGGCGGACCTTCCGATCCATCCATCCTACCGTAAGGTCAATCCATCCGAGTCGCCTATCCTTATTTTATCCCTGACATCTGATATCGTGACTAAAGCGGATATCTACGATATAGCAGACAGCATTTTAGCCCAAAAATTATCCCAGGTAGAAGGCATTGGCCAAGTCATTATCGGGGGAGGCGCTTCCAGAGCTGTTCGGGTGGAGCTTAATCCCACGGCTTTAAATAAATATGGGATAGGCATGGACGTCGTGCGCACCGCCATCAGCAGTACTAACGCGGACCGTCCCAAAGGACAGCTGAGTAATGGCAAGAAGACCTGGGAAATCCAAACTAATGATCAACTCTATACGGCCCAAGAGTACCGTTCTCTTATCGTCGCTTACTCAAACGGCCGGGCCGTCCGGTTATCAGATGTGGCTGATGTACAGGATTCGGTGGCCGACCTTCGTAATGCGGCCCTCATCAACGGCAAGCAAGGTATACCGGTGATATTATTTCGTCAGCCGGGGGCCAATGTCATCAAAACAGTTGATGCTGTCCTGAGTTTACTTCCGCGCCTTCAGGCCTCTATCCCTCCGGCAATCAAGCTGGCTGTTGTTCTGGACCGTTCACCGACGATCCGTGCTTCAATGAAAGAAGCTCAACGAACGGTGGTGATTTCAGGGATACTGGTGATTTTAGTGGTGTTCCTCTTTTTGCGTAATATACGGTCCACCATAATTCCCAGTATTGTGGTCCCGGTATCGATCATCAGTACTTTTGGGGTCATGTTCCTTTTGCATTTTAGTTTGGATAATCTTTCCTTAATGGCACTGACAGTCGCCACCGGATTTGTTGTTGATGACGCGATTGTGGTGGTGGAAAACATTACACGTTATATTGAAAAAGGCATGAGCCCTAAAGATGCAGCTATTAAGGGGGCCCAAGAGATTGGTTTTACTATTCTTACGATGAGTGTTTCCTTAGTTGCGGTATTTATTCCCATATTATTGATGGGAGGGGTTTTGGGGCGTTTGTTCCGTGAGTTTGCCCTGACACTTTCGGTCGCCATTTTGATCTCCATGGTAGTTTCATTGACGACAACTCCAATGATGTGTGCTTTTCTTTTAAAATCTAAGAAAGAAGAACCCCATGGCCGGCTGTTTAACGCTTCTGAAGGAGTGTTTAAGTGGATGCACCACAGTTATGAAAAGAGTTTGTCCTGGACCTTGCGGCATCAGGGTTTTATGTTGATTTTGACGTTGGCCGCTCTTGTAACCAGCATTATTATGTTTACGATCGTTCCCAAAGGATTTTTCCCTCAGCAAGACACAGGGCGTTTAAGCGGGAATATTCAGGCTTCTCAAGACATATCATTTCAATCGATGGAAAAGAAATTAAAGGCGGTGGTTAAGATCGTTTTGAAAGATCCTGCCGTGGATACGTTGGCTGCTTTTACGGGTGGCGGTTCCACCAGGAACACGGCGCGGATGTTTATTGCCCTTAAGCCCTTAGAAGTGCGCAAGGCCACGAGTGACCAAGTGATCGCCCGCCTGCGAAAAAAGCTTAGCAGTGTGCCGGGTGCGCCTGCGTTTCTTTCTTCCGTGCAGGACTTGACGGTGGGTGGGCGAATGAGTAATGCCCAATATCAATATACGCTTCAGGCGGACCATTTGGCTGATCTCTTGACATGGGCACCGCGCGTGGAAGACCAGTTGCGCAAGCTCCCTCAAATAACCGATTTAAACAGTGATAGGCAAAACAAAGGGCAGGAGACCGACTTGGTGATTGACCGCAAGACTGCGGCACGAATGGGGATAACCGCCCAGGAAATAGATAGCACCCTTTATGATGCCTTTGGCCAGCGGGAAGTGTCAACAACTTATAAGCAATTAAATCAGTACTATGTCATCATGGAAGTTGCTCCAAAATTTTGGCAGCGTCCTGAAACATTGAAGTATATCTATGTGAAGTCATCAACGGGAGCCTTGGTCCCTTTAAGCGCGTTTGCCCATTATGAATCAACGACCACATCTTTAGCCGTCGCCCATCAAGGCCAATTTCCAGCGATCACATTTTCGTTTAATTTACCCGTGGGAGTAGCTTTAGGGGATGCAGTCAAGGCCGTTAATTCAGCGATGAAAAATATATTATTACCTGTGACTATTCATGGCAGTTTTCAGGGTACGGCCCAGGCATTTCAGTCTTCCTTAAGCAACGAGGGAATCTTGATCCTTACGGCGCTGGGAGCGGTTTATATTGTGCTGGGTATTCTGTATGAAAGTTATATCCATCCGATCACCATTCTTTCGACTTTGCCGTCCGCTGGAGTGGGGGCACTGCTGGCACTTGCTATCACGCATACAGAATTAAGCATCATTGCGATCATCGGGATTATACTTTTGATCGGGCTGGTCAAGAAAAATGGTATTCTGATGGTGGACTTTGCTCTTGACGCCGAACGTTTGGAAGGGAAAAACTCGCGTGACTCGATCTATGAGGCGTGTCTTTTGAGATTCCGTCCCATTATGATGACAACCATGTCGGCGATATTAGGAGCATTGCCGCTGGCCTTAGGTTGGGGCATGGGTTCTGAACTGCGCCGTCCGTTGGGTATTGCTATTATCGGCGGGCTTATCTTCAGCCAAATGCTGACTTTATACACCACGCCGGCTGTGTATCTTTTTATGGAATGGTTGAGGAATGGAGGTTGGTTGGCTTTCTATTATGTAGCTTTATGGTCGGGTTTAATTTGGTCAATAGTGGCTGGCGCAGCTTTTTTATTAATTTGTCTTTTTAAATCAGTTGGGTTGAATGATTTAATAACACTATGTTCCTTTATTTTAGTACGTATTATTTACATCTATTTATTTGTTCAAATGATAAAGGCGTATAAGAATAAAAATTCAATGACGCCCAACATAATAGTTAATTTAATGACACAAGTGATAGGTGTTGCGATTGCGGCATTTTTTATTTTTGTGATACTTGAGTATTCATTTTTTTCTGCTCATCTGTTACAAACAGTTTTGGGGCTGCTGATTAGTCCCATTTGCTGGTATTATATTTGGAAGACATATTTTAAGAAGTCTAAACGAGTGGCTCTTTTTTATGGGAACAATGCAGGATATTAATAGTTTTGAAAAGAAAGGCAATGTCATGTTTAGTCTAAGAACAATTGTTTTAAGTAATTTCCCCCTCTTTCTTTTAAAGAGGGGGATAGGGGGAGTTGAAATCATCCCAAGAGAGCTCCCCCTTGCCCCTCTTTATAAAAAAGAGGGGGGCCTAATTTTTATATCATGCTTACTTATTTTACTAACCGGCTGTGCGGTGGGCCCTAAGTATGTTAAGCCGACAACTCTGATCCCAAAGGTTTATAAGGAATCAGCAGATTGGGAAATAGCTCATCCTCAAGATGATGCCATCAGAGGAGAGTGGTGGAAAATTTTTAATGACCCTAAATTAGACGCGCTGGAAGGACAACTGAATATTTCAAATCAGAATATTGCGGCAGCTGAAGCTCAATACAGCCAAGCGCGCGCGGCTCTGCAAGCGGCCCGCGCGGGTTTTTTCCCAACTTTGAGCGCTGCAGGTTCTTATACGCGATCAAAAAACGCATCATCAAAGAATGCTGTTTCCAGCAATTTATTAAATGGCGATGTTTCCTGGGCAATAGACTTGTGGGGTAGAATCCGTAGGACAGTTGAATCGAGCCGTGCCGGCGCCCAGGCGAGCGCCGCAGATCTTGAAAATGCCCGTTTAAGCGCACAAGCTGAATTAGCACAAGATTATTTCCAGATTTGTTCTTTGGATACGCAAAAAAAGCTTCTGGACGATTCGGAAACTATTTACCAAAAGTTTCTAGGCCTTACCAAAAATCGCTATGCCAGTGGTGTTGCCGCAGAAATAGATGTTATTCAAGCGCAAACCCAGCTTGAAATGATTGAAGCTCAGTCAATTGATATCAGCGTACAGCGTTCCCAGTTAGAACACGCGATCGCGGTTCTCATCGGTAAACCTGCGTCGGTTTTTTCTATTGCTTCTCTGACGCTAACAACCACGGTCCCCATCATTCCTGCCGGTATCCCGTCGGAAATTCTTGAACGCAGGCCTGACATTTCCGCCGCTGAAAGGGCAGTCGCGTCGGCCAATGCCCAAATTGGCGTAGCCGAATCCGCATATTTCCCAACATTGACCTTGGGATCCTCAGGCAGTTATGAAAGTTCGGATTTATCCCGTATATTTTCTTCCCCAAATCCGCTGTGGTCACTGGGGCCGGCATTGGCAGGAACCCTATTTGACGCTGGTTTAAGAAAAGCACAGACAGCTCAGGCCAGGGCCGTGTACGATACGGATGTGGCAATATACCGTCAGACGGTGCTGACAGCATTTGGACAAGTCGAAGATAATTTGGCTGCGCTTCGTATATTGGCGCAAGAAGCACAGGTGCAGGATAAGGCGCTGAAGGATTCCCAGAAAGCCGTAATGCTCGAAACTAATCAGTATAAGGCAGGGACAGTAAGCGCGTTGGATGTCATTAACACTCAAGCGACTGCATTAACTAATGAAAGAACTGCCGTAACTATTCTTGGTGAACGCATGAATGCTTGTGTGCTGCTTATTCAATACTTAGGTGGAGGATGGACAAGTTCCAAGCAATGAGGATTCTTCGGTTTATTTTATTGGGGGCAGCTTTTTTTTTCGGCTTTTTTTTGGGTGTTGTCTATGCTGATAATCATCCCGCGAGCATAGAAGATTTAAACAGGGCCATTGCGATCAATCCTAATTCTGCGGATGCTTATTACGATCGCGGCATTCTATTTGAAAAAGAAGGAAATTTCACCAAAGCCATTTTAGATTTTACTCAAACGATTAAAATAAATCCTCAAGATGAGCAGGGCTATTATAATCGCGGCAATGCCTATGCCGGCCAGAATAATTTTACACAAGCTATCGCTGATTATAACAAGGTCATTGAATTAAATCCCCGGGATGCCAGTGTCTATTACAATCGCGGCTTTAGTTATGCCAATCAAGGCAATGAAGTTCAAGCTATTTTCGATTTTACCGAAGCTATTAAAATAAATCCTGAATATGCAGAAAGTTATCACAACCGGGGGCTTTCCTGGTACAAGGTAGGTAATTTAACCCAAGCCATGGCAGATTTAGATAAGAGTATCGAATTAGCTCCTAAACTTGCAGAAGCATATTATAATCGCGGCACCATTTATGATAGGCAGAACAAGTTCATTGATGCTATCAATGATTTTAGTAAAGCTATTAAATTAAACCCGAATTTCGCAGAGGCTTATGCCAATCGGGGGGAAGCTTATGTTGAGCTGGATGATTTCGATCAAGCCAGATTTGATTTTACCGTTGCCATTGAAATGAACCCTAAGATTGCGCAGGCCTATAATGACCGGGCTGTTGTCTATTATCAGTTAAAACAATATGCTAAAGCTTTGGATGATTTGCAGAAGGCCGCGGCATTAGGATACGCTGTAGATCCCGCATTGATGAGGACGATCAAGCATGCTTCGGCCCGCACATCGGAGACTCACAGAAGTCAGCAGCCTTAAAATTTCTCATTCGAAAGAAAGCATTGGACAGATAGCAGTTTTAAGATGATAATTTAAAGTAGCAATGAGGTGTTTTGCGAATCAGGTCATCAACAAGAGAGGATAAGCACATGGGTTTTCAAGGTGGTAGAGGCGGGTATGACAGAGGCCCGCGGGAAATGCACAAAGCTGTTTGCGCAGATTGTAAAAAAGAGTGTGAAGTTCCGTTTAAACCTAGGGAAGACCGTCCGGTTTATTGCAAGGACTGTTTTTCAAAGCATAAAGATGGCGGCCGTTAAGATTTTAAGTGGTTTGGTCCTATCATTCAAAAGCCCGTCAGGAAAATCCTGTCGGGCTTTTTGCTTTGCGCCCGGTAGGGTGTGCGTATTAGTATAAATGAGCTTAGAGGTAAGGAGAAAATACAATATGAGAACAAAAGCGATTTATGGATTTCTGATAGTCTTGACCATTGCGGCAACGCCTGTTTTTGCCCAGGCTCAGCTAAGCTCTAATGATATCATTGTAAAAATGAAGACGGATTTGGATTTACAGGATGACCAGGTAACTAATATTACTCCGATCATTGAAAAATACACGGTGGCGTTTTATGATCTCCAAAAAAGTATCGAGGATGGATCCATTAACCAGAGCTCCATTGACAGTCAAAGGCAGGGATTGCAAGCAGCAGAAACCCAGGAATTGTCTCAATATCTCAAGCCGGACCAATTAAGCCTTTGGAGAGGCATGCAAAACCAAATGGATAAGCAGAAGGATAAAGACAACGGCAATGGCGATTTAGATCAATATTCAAACCTACCCAGAGATATTTCCTCTTAAGGACAAGTCCGGCAATTAAAAATTATTCCATCACCTTTATTTTTTCGTATCGACGGAAATATCTCAGGAAGCGCTTTCTCAAAAACGCTCTGTCCCCATTGTTTTTAGATTATATATAGTGCATACTTGTAATATGAGAGCCCCATGTCTTCATATAGCTATTTTGACAGCTTTTTTGTTAAATACATTTGGGCCGCTGCCTATGGCTCAGGCCCAGGAATATCGTCTGCCTGCGCCCGGGGTAATGGTCCATTTAAGTCCGCCGCTTGATCCTCCTATTTTAAAAGGCATTAAATTTCATACCGACAACCCTTTCCGTTTTGATTTTATTTTGGACAGAGGGGATACGCCAACCAATGAACCATTGAATGAGAAAGCAACCCAGAAGAACAAACCCAACGACGACCAAGAATTACGAACCGAAGCCACCCGATTAATCAAATATTTTTTAGCCAGCCTTACCATTCCGGAAAAAGATTTATGGGTTAACCTTTCTCCTTATGAGAAAGACAGGATTATCCCTAATAGTTTTGGCTTAACGGAAATGGGTAGAGATCTCTTAGCAGAAGATTATATGCTCAAGCAGATAACAGCCAGTTTAATTTATCCGGAAGATAAAGTAGGTAAAAGATTTTGGAGGCGGGTGTATGAGCAGGCGGCCAAGAAGTACGGCAATACCAATATTTCGGTCAACACATTTAATAAAGTTTGGATCATTCCTGACAAGGCTGTTGTTTATGAGAATGCCAAGGCAGGGACGGCATACGTGGTTGAATCGAAGTTAAAAGTCATGCTTGAGCAGGATTATCTTTCGCTTGAGAAGCACCAAATGCCAACCAATGGAGGGTTGCAATTGAAAGCATCCCAGGGAACAAACCGTTTGCCAATCAACAAGGATATCAACGCTTTAGGCGCTCAAATTGTCCGGGAAATAGTCCTCCCTGAATTGACCAAGGAAGTCAACGAAGACAAAAATTTTGCTAAACTCCGTCAAGTTTACAATTCATTGATTTTGGCTACTTGGTACAAAAAGAAAATCAAGGACAGTATCCTGGCCCAGGTGTATGCAGATAAAAATAAAGTGGCAGGAGTTGGGTACGAAAATTCCTTCCCACTCAATGTCGAAACAATTTACCTGCGTTACCTTCAAGCCTTCAAAAGAGGCGTGTTCAATTATATTAAAGAAGACACTGACACTTTATCCCGGGAAACTATTCCGCGAAAATATTTTTCCGGGGGGATGAATCTCGATTTTTCTATGTCGTCTTATTTGAGAATACAGACGGTGGCGGACCGTGCCATGTTGCTGGATATGTCAAATTTAAAGAATCGGGCTTTAGAAATTATCAGTACCATTAAAGGTTTTGGGAAGCAAGCGCAAGATACCAATCGTAATCACCAATCTCCTAAAGTTTCCTTTGAATCGGTCCCTGTGCCGCAAAATGTCATCTATTTCAATTTGGTTCCATTTTTACAGGCGCAAAAACGATTGAAGAGTTTATCGAGAGTTGAACTGGAGGAGCTTTTATCTTCTCTGGGAATTCTTAAGGCAGGCGAGCGCTTGGGGACCCAAAATTTAGATGAATATTACACGCGGGTTTATGATCATTTAGCTCAGGTTGGATATTCTGAACAGATCATTAAAAAAATAAAAGGAGATGCCCAGCCGGACGTGGCTTTAGACAGGACCGTTGGTTATCAAAGCGGGAGCTCAAAGATTGAATCGATCCTTGAAGCGGTGGCCAACAGTATTGATGCTCTCGGAGGAGAAATGGGCCAATTTGGCATGGGCGTTAAACAGATTCTTGCGTGGCTGGAGAACCCAGAAGAAAGAATAGAGGTTTTTTCGAGGCAAAAGGGAAAGCCTCCGTATTGTCTTGTCATTATCCGTCAGGAAGGCGGCTTTAAGGCGGCCATATTTCAATCCACCAAAGAAGAATTCCAAAAGGCGACAGGAGGCCTTTTTTCACAGCAAGGCACGGTCATCGCTGTGTTTAAAAGCAAGGATATCCCGCAAGACGGAGAGGGAGTAACTTTAAAAAGATTGGAGCAGGAAATTCATGATGCGTTTTCTCCTGTTAAAGGTCCCAGAATTTGGACTCGATTTGGCTTTTCTGAATTTAGGCTTGTGAATGGCTGGGAACATAAGAAAGTTTTAGCAGGTCTTGCCAATCTTAAACATGAAAATGCTCCGGAGCCTAAAAGCAGACAGAATGAACCGGTGATTGTGGTGTCTTTAGAGCCAAGGATTCTTAGAGTTATCGATCCTGGGAAGGGAATGGATTTACAGATTATGTCGCGGATGCTTTTACCTGTCGATGGGGGAGATAAGGAAAACAAAGTCATGACAACCCCCGAGGAGATTGATGCTGAAACACAAAAAACAAGCCTTGTGCATGACCCCCAAGGGATGGGGCCATCGATAATTTTTGCCAGAAATGGAAGGGTCATGTCACGTGTTACTTTGCATCCGGTAATAAAGACGTCAATTCTGGCGGGAGAGCTGATGGTTGATTTGGGAAGGCTGATTAGAGTTTCTCCTTCCTGGGACAAGATCGTTTTGCAGAGAAATCAGGATGAAGAGCCCTTAAAGAAGGGTGTTTTGAGCCTTGTTAGACTCGTACTTCACAA
The DNA here is from genome assembly GCA_015233675.1 of Candidatus Omnitrophota bacterium. Lineage (GTDB taxonomy): Bacteria > Omnitrophota > Gorgyraeia > Zapsychrales > Fredricksoniimonadaceae > JABDGZ01. The sequence continues at coordinate 98,403 of JADFXH010000004.1, read as the reverse complement.
TGATTATTCAAATGAAGAAAAAGTTAAAATTATCAATACTTTGATTGGCGGGCTTGAAGGGATAGCTCCCGGGAACAAAGCAGTAACAGATATTATTAATGAAGTTAAAAATGCTGTAAAAACAGAGATGACATCTTTCATCAGCAATCTTCGAAAGGAAGGGGCGATTATTTTGCCATTGCGAGATGGTTTTGATAATTTCCAAATGCCGCAAGGGCAAAGTGTTGTTTTCTTAAATGAGGGTTTGTTTGATTGGAGAGGGGCTGAAATTAAACAACTAAAAGAATATTTGGGGGCTTCGGTGTTACCGATGGTCCTTGAAGCAACAGACAAAGATTCCGGCAATAAAATAAGGAATTTGATTTTGACAGTCCCCTTTAGGCCGCAAGTCTGGCAGCAATATCAGGCTCGGAATTTTGAGGATATTATGCGCATAATTAAAACACAACCTTTGCCGGTAGTACGGGGAGACGGCTATGTAATAGTCCCGTCTCAGATTGGGGATTTAATCGTTACGCTTTCTGAAGATGACAAGAAAAAAGAAGAGAAGTTGGAGCTTATAAAGATCATTGCGGAAGAGGATACTGCCAATAGTTATGATTTAGTAAAATTGGAGGCCGCAGCGTATGCAGCTTTTGGTGTTAAAGAAGAACCTTCAGATAAAGAAAAGGTGAAAACGAATTGGAAGGCAGAGGAGGATTTCCTGGAATGGAATGATGAAAAGAGTTATGTAACGACAAAACCTTACGGGCCGCAAGAGATGAATCCGAAGTATAATTTCGATGGAGAGAGGGCCAAATTAGGCAATTTCTATAAGGATATTAATGTTAAGGAGTATATTCTCAAAGATGTGCCAATAGTTGCTGAGGATGTTGCATATAAATTTCGTAAGTTAGGGAAATTGGAATTAAATAATACTTTACCTAAGGATTTAGGAGATTATTTAGACTCATTAGGAGGGGAAGGAAGGATTTCTTCTTCAACAGAACCTGCTAAAATTTGGGATTCAGCCATGAGTGCCTTACCAAAAAAGATAGCTTTTGAAGAGCATATAAGAAGTTATACACTGGCTGATTTTGAAAAAGAAAAGAGATGTACCCTCGTGGCCCGAGACAACACCAATATACTTTATAGGTATACCGGAAAGAAAACACGTTATGTTTTATTGAGAGTCAATGGCCGTGAGATTGAGAAATTCTGGTCTCTGGCTATGCCTTTTGGTGTCGAGGATGGTGTTATCAAAAGGGACGCGCTTGTACTTCAGGAAGCTAACGGGTTAAGAGAGCTTAGTTTTAATTTGGGTTTATTACGAAATGAGACTAATTTGGGCGAGCCAAAACCCAAAGTGGAGGCCACCCTTAAATGTCCGGTTTGGGTAGAGTCAGCCCAAATGTTCTCTAATGGCCGGATTATGACATCAAGTCTTGATGGCAAAACTAGAATATGGAGAGAAGAGAAAACAGGAGAATGGCAGTTGGAAGCGCGCATTGAAGGGAATGGCGCCCAAATATTGCCCGATGGCCGAATTATGATGTCGGATCTTCTTGGCAAAACGAAAATATTGCATGAGGCAAACCCGGGAGAGTGGCAGGTAGAATCGACCCTTGACGGGGTTTCAGCCCAAGCGTTGTCTGATGGCCGAATTTTGACAAGTTTTCAGGGCAAAATGATGATATGGATAAAAATGGATCGGGCATGGAAAATAGATGCGGAAATAGATGCGGTCCTAGAAGGGATTAAAGCCCAAATGCAGCCCGATGGCCGCATTCTGACGGCAAATTCTGATGGCGGCCAAGTGAAAATATGGAGTGAGGTGATCCCGGGGAAATGGGAGGCTATGGCGAAACTTGAAGGCCGTTTAGGTTTTAGACAGCCAACTCAGATGCTTCCTGATGGCCGGATTCTGACAGCAAGTTATGATGGCAGCGAAGTGATGATTTCGAGGCAGTTAAGCCCGGGAGAATGGCAGGTAGAAGCGATTATTGATGGGTATTCAGGTCAAATACTGCCTGATGGCCGAATTTTGATGGAAGATAAAAATGGCATCCAAGTCAGGATAGTAAGTGAGATAAACGGAAAATGGCAGATAGAAGCAACGCTTGAAGGGCGTGCAGCCAAAGTTCTCTCCGATGGCCGGATTTTAACGACAAGTTCTGATGGTTCATCGAAAATATGGAGGGAGACAAGCCCAAGAGAGTGGCAGGTTGATGCGACCCTTGTAGGGCATTCATCTGATATTGAATCAGTTCAAATTCTGACTGACGGCCGAATTTTAACGGCAAGCCGTGATACCACAGCTAAAATATGGAATTTTTTGAAACCTCAAACAAAAGAATTCCAGATAAGATTAAATGTAAGTTCTGAAAAATCAAACGAGTGGCGTCAAAAGCTCTCAACGGCATATGAAGAGCTTATCAAGTTTGTTCCCGAAGATACTCTTCAAATAAACCGGTCAGATTATGAGGATTCATTTAATTTCTTTTATGGCCTGCTAAGGCAAAGGATGGAACAGGTGATTGAAGGTAAAACTTCAGCTGAAAGTCAGCTCTCCTCCATTGATGCTTTAGTCGATGATGTAGCCAAGACGCTTCATGAAATTGACAAAGGGTTGAAAGATTTTTGGCCTGAATTTTTTGAAGAAAATATTCTTTCCTTGCAGTCTCATGAGAGGGAGGATTTTTACCATCGTTTCTTTAAAACACTTTTACAGGCGGCCGTTGTTGATGGAATCAATACGAGGGAAGATATCAATGATATTATCAAAATAATGGCTTACGGCTGGTCTTTAGACAGCCCTGCGTCAATTGAATCAGCAAAAGCGGTCTATCAGCTTATTGAATCGTTTAAGTCCAAAAATATGAAGGACTACCCTCTGTTGTCAAAAATTGTTTGCTCAATTCAATTGACGTTAAGGAATAAAGAGGTTTCTGCAAAAAACAATTTGATCAATCAGGTAAACAGAATTATGAACAGCGAGGCATCTGAGCATTATTTAGAATTGATTTTCGACACGTTTAAAGGTACAGCTTGGAAAGTTATTGAAAAGGCGGTTGCAAAAGATGATTTTCAGAGTTTGGGTAGACTTGGCAGTTTGCTGGTATTTTTGACTACTAAGACAGATTTGGTGGCTGAGGATGTTAAGACGGAAGATCAGGAGATTGAATGGCAAAACATCGGGGAGGGCATCTGGCTGGACCAGCTGGATGTATGGAATTCCTCTGCTGAAAACGGCGTTCGGTCGGTTGAAGACATCTCCTTAGAGCATGACCGTATAGCAAGTTTGAATGGAGAGGCTGTTGAGAGAATTCGTCAGAATATAAGGTCAAAAATAGAAGGTTTGCGGGAATCAGGCGGTTATGCGGCTGAACTTGCACAGAATTATTTGGATGCCATGGTTTTAGCGAGGCAGAAAAATCCAAAACGAAAAGGGAATATGCGGGTTAAGTTTTATTTTGACCCGGTAGAAAAGGAATTTGTAGAAGAAGCCCAAGACAATGGCTCCGGCGCTCCGAATGGGCAGGAGTTAGCTCTTTTGATCAGAAAATCAAATAAGTACGATTTAAATACAGGCCAAAAAGGCCTGATGGGTATGCTGGCAGGTTTTTTTGGGACAGGCAAGTTTACTCAATATGCCGGAGTTGATAGCGTAGAGATTGTCTCTCGAGGAGAGCGAAGGGTCTATTCTTTTGTTGTTGAGGTTGACCGCACACAAGGCAGGCCCAAGTTGATAAAATTGGGCTGGCGGGATAGAAATGCCGAAGAACAGACCGGATTCATGATCCGCAGGAATAAGAAGGCAAGTACGATTATCCCTGAGCTTGAGCAAATGTTCGCTGAGTCAGCCTGGAAAATTAACGCTGGATTTGCAGTAACGGATCAGGATGAACTTGAACTTGAGATCAACAATCAGGTCAGGCCGGTCAGGGTTACCGGCAAAGATGTCCTTTTTCAAGGGGCTTTTTATGCTCCCAATTTATCTTCTCCGGATGCCGCTCACGATGTTTTGATTGAGCATGGTGTTTTTCGGATATGGGAACATCATGATCCTGAAATACCTTCCCAGATCATTGATAAAAAAGGATTACGGGTTGAAGATATTGCTTTAAAAGAGAAATTTTTAGCACTGGTTCCGCAGAGGATACGGCGCATTGTTGATAAAATGGGGATTGCCATCCAGATCCCATTGGCGCTATATGAAAGCCGTAACGGTTTTGCACAGGAAGAGGAATATTTGCCTTTTATCCAAAAGTATATAGCGTTGGGCATATACCGCGCGATGATGAGTAAACATCTTTCAGATGAAAGTTTTACGATAGACAGGATTATATCATCAGATTTCGAAAGCAAGTCTTCCTACAATGCCGCATTTAATAAAAACCGTAACCCTCTTTTTGTAGATGGCCGTCATATGTTTGATATTGTTAATGGTATTAACAATGAACTTGATCAACCGCAGGTTGCCAGTGTTAGTAACAAAGAACTGGAGACGTTACGGGCTTGGTTTGACGGTGAGGTTTCAGGACTGCAAAAGAATTCGATAAAACAGTTTTTAGCTTTGCTGGAAGTTGATTTTAATAATGAGAAAGGGGTAAAGGAAAGGGGGAGCCTGGTTTTACGCAGAATAAAGACATTGATGCAGGTATCCCCGAGGCTTGCGAGCGCTTTGGCAGCTGCGACCGGTCGATCTATGGAGAACGCAAACAGTATGTCCGATGAGCACGCCATTCAACGGGAGGTCATGGCTGAAACATTAAAAATCATTGATATTACACCGATTGACGATTGGATTATTTCGCCTGAAACGGATTCAGAGAAACAGCTTTTACAAATAGGATTAGAATTTGGGAAGATTTTTGGAATTGATGATGTTTTGTTGGCTAAAAGTGACGCTCCATTTAGGGGATTATTCTCGGACAATCGTTTTTTACTTAATCAATCATTGGCGGAAGGAGTTTCATCAGCAGGCGGCTTTTCTCAAAAGGTTGAAACTATCGTTCATGAACTTGGACATCTATTGCAGATCGCAAAACAGTCCGGCAGTAAAGTAGAAAAAATTGTGACCCGGCAAGATGAGGGGTTTAACGGATGGACACATGATGATGAGTTTTCGCAAATGATGAAATGGGCCTCATTTTTTATTTTGTCTAAGTTATCTGGAACGATCACACCAAAAAAAGATTCGGCAATGTTAAAGATTGAAAAAGGAGGTATTGATTTGACCGCGGCTAATATGAATTTGCAGACACAAAATAACGGCGGTGAAATCAAATTCCACCTTGACCCCGCCATGCTCCGGCAGCTGCAAAATGCCCCCGGCTTTGTGCCGGTAATCATCAATATCCAGCCGATGATGGATCTTAGGCAGTTCCTTGGGTTAAATGTTCAAGAAAGAGTTCCTGCGGCCAGTTAAATTGATATTAATGCCTTTGCGGGGTTGGGGGAAATTTTTCCTACCCATTAAATATAAATTATGCTAATATTGAACCTTCTCAAGAGAGCCGTTGGGTGCAGTTTGGCTCGCGAGCCTTACGACGGGCCTATAGCTCAGTCGGTTAGAGCAGGAGACTCATAATCTCTTGGTCCCTGGTTCGAGTCCAGGTGGGCCCATTATTAATACGGACTCATGGCTCAGTTGGTTAGAGCGTCGCCCTCACATGGCGAAGGTCGAAGGTTCAAATCCTTCTGAGTCCACCATATATTTTATTAGAAAAGATTGCTTCGCTTTCGTTCGTAATGACACATTAAAAGGGACTTGAATGACGGTTGCAGGTCAAAATTTGAAAGACCAAATCAGAAAGCTCGTTGAGCTGCAGGTTATCGACGAAGAGATATTCCGGTTCAAGCGCGAATTGCGGGAGAAACCTGCTGAGTTCGAAGCTTTAAAAGTTGAGTTTGAATCCAAAAAAGTAAAGCTCAAAGGGCTGGAAGATAAATTAAAATCCATCCAGGTTGTTATGAAAGAGCTGGAGTTAGACCTTAAAGTAAAAGAAGAAGGGATAGCTCGTGCCGATGCTTCTTTGAGTCTTTTGAAAACCAACAAAGAATATCAGGCCAGATTACTAGAAATTGAGAATTTGAAGGCTGATAAATCTATTGTCGAGGAAAAAATTCTTTTGGGTTATGATGAAGTGGATGCCGCCAGGAAATCCCTTGAGACGGAAAAAGCCACTGTTCTTCAATACGAAAAAGAATTTAATGCCAAAAAGAAACAAGTTGATGATGATGTGGCTGTTATCGGTGATCGGCTGAAAGTAAAAGAGTCCCAACGCACACATATAGCTCCCCAAGTCAGGCCCGATTGTTTAAGCCGTTATGAGCGTGTTTTGAAAAATAAAGATGGGTTGGGCATCGTCAAAGTAGTTGATCATACCTGCGGCGGCTGTTTCATGCATTTGACCGAACAGGTCCTTAATGAACTTAAAAAGTATGAGCAGATCATTTCCTGCGATATGTGCGCCAGGATTCTTTATCTGGCCGATGACCTTTAGCTTATGAAATTGGAGATTTTTACCGACGGCGGCTGTTTGGGGAATCCGGGACCTGCGGCCATCGGAGTGGTTATTAAAAACGGGGCGAAAACCGTCAAAACCATGGCCATGTCCATCGGCCAAGGGACCAATAATATCGCGGAATATACAGGGTTGATTGTTGCATTACAGGAAGCGTTGATTTTAAAAGCGGATGAAGTCAGCATTAAAACTGACAGCGAATTGATGTGCAGGCAAGTTTGCGGCATGTATGCCGTCAGGCATGAGAATATAAAGCCTCTTTTTGTTCAGGTTAAGCATTTGGTCACAGGGTTTAAGTCGTTTCAAATTACGCATGTGCCTCGTGAACAAAATAAAGAGGCTGATGCGCTGGTTCGACAGGTTTTAAAAAAAGCAGGTCAGGATGGCCGCTCTGATGCTTATGGCGTCGGAGAGGAAAGTCCGAGCTCCAAAGGATGATGCATCCCGATAACGCGGGACAGTCTTGCGAAGCCAAACGCGAAAGCATTTTGGCCCGGCAGACGAGGATCAGAGCTACAGTGACGATGCTCCCTCACGGGAGAGTGAAACGAGCAATCTCTGCATGGAGCAATGCCAAATAGGAGGGGAGTCGCAAGTTCCATCGAAAGGTGGGACCCATGACACGGGGTGATCCGCTCCGTCATACTCTCGGGTAGGCTGCAAGATATCCGCCAAAGGCGGATGTTAGTCGAATGGCCATCGCCCTGCCAAGGGTCACAGAACTCGGCTTATTGACTGCTTTTTTAAATTGTACTAATTAATTCGGAGGGCATTGCAATGTCAGGTCATTCAAAATGGGCAAAAATTAAACATAAAAAAGGTGCTGAAGATGCCAAGCGCGGGGCCCTTTTTACCAAACTCAGTAAAGAAATCACAGCGGCAGCCAAAGAGGGCGGCGGCAGTACAGAGACTAATTTCCGTCTGCGCGCGGCCATGGCCCGGGCACGTGAATATAACATGCCCCAAAACAACGTCGAGAATGCCATTAAGAAAGGCACCGGCGAAATTCCCGGGATCGTTTTTGAGAATGTGGTTTTTGACGCTTATGGACCGGGCGGTGTCGCTATGCTCATTGAAGGCCTGACGGACAATAAAAACCGTACCACGGCTGAGGTGCGCAATCTTTTAAATAAGAAGGGCGGCTCGATGGCAGGCGCGGGTTCCACTGCCTGGTTATTTGCCAAAAAAGGATATATCACGGTTGAAAAAGACAAGAGCAGTGAAGATGCCGTGATGGAAGCAGCCCTTGAAGCCGGTGCGGAAGATATCAAGACAGAGGGGGATTCATTCGAGGTTTTTTGTGATTCTACTGTGCTGGAAACAGTCAAGAACGCGTTAATTGCCAAGAAAATTGAGATCGCGTCAGCTGAAGTGACCATGATCCCAAGTTCCACGGTGAAAGTCGAAGGTAATGATGCCCGGAATATCCTGGGGCTTTTGGAAGCCTTAGAAGAAAACGAGGATATCCAGAACGTGCATGCTAATTTTGATATTTCCGATGAGGAAATGGCAAAAATATCTGCCGAATAATTTATGCGTATCTTAGGCATTGATCCCGGTCTTATCACAACGGGATATGGCGTCGTTGACATTAAAGACGGCGGCGTCAAAATCCTCGAAGCGGGGACTATTGAGCCAAGCGTCAAGGATCCCTTCGAGAAAAGGCTTTTTAAAGTCCATCTGCATATCACGACCATACTTCAGGCACACCATCCTGACGTCGTGGTCCTGGAAAAATTATACGCCCATTATAAACATCCTGCCACCGTTGCTGTTTTAGGGCATGTGCGCGGGGTGATCTGTTTAAGTGTGGCCCAACAGAATATTGAACTTGTCGAACAGAGTGTTAAGCGCATCCGCAAGGCCTTGCTTGGAAACGGCAATGCCACCAAGAGTCAATGCCAGGAATTTGTCAAAAGACTGTTGAATATCAAATCCGCTGGGTTTAAATTAGATGCCAGTGACGCGTTAAGTTTGGCGTTGGGGCAGGCGCATATGATGCGTTATAAATTGATATGATCACCGCTATTAAAGGTAAAATATCGCGTCAGGCTCAAACAGCCATAACGCTTGAGGCAAACGGGATAAGTTATGAAATTTTAACGCCCATTTCAGTCTTGCAGCGGGTTAAAGAAAATCAAGATAGCGATGGTAATATACGTTTAATCACGTATCATTATTATCAGATGACCCCCTCGAGTGGGGTGCCGGTTTTGGTAGGGTTCCTTAATGAAGTTGAACGGGACTTCTTTTTAGAGTTCATTAAGGTTTCCGGTATAGGCCCAAGGGCGGCGGTCAAGGCCCTTAATAAAGCGATTGGTGAAATTGCCCAGGCCATTGACCGGGGAGACACCAGGTATTTGAAAACCCTTCCCGGTATAGGTGAGCAAAAAGCCAAGGAAATTGTGGCCAAGCTGCAGGGAAAGATGGGCAAATTTACTTTAATGCGCGATCATGTGACGCCCCAAAACCCGTCGGCCCAGTTCTGTGACATTGAAGAAGAAGCTTTACATATTTTATTGCAGCTGCAGTATAAAAAAACAGAAGCGGAAGAAATGATCAAAAAAGCATTTGAGCGGTCTTCCCAATTGGCCACTTCAGAGGAACTGCTCAACGAGATTTATAAACAAAGGAAAAATATTTAAGATGGATGAGCAAATACAAAATTATAAAAGTGCCATTGAAGCATTATTGTTTGTCAGTGAAAAGCCCGTGCTTTTGGAGCAGTTAAAAGAAGTGTTCAGGGAACTCAAGCCTTCCCAAATCCAAGATTTGATCAAGCAGTTGCAGGAAGAATATGTTAGTCGCGAAGCTGGCATGGTAATAGTGGAAATCGCCGGGGGCTTTCAGATGCTTTCCAACAGTCATGCGGCAGTATACATCCGTGAATTTTATAAAACCAAAACTAAAGAAAAACTTTCCCGACCGGCGTTGGAAAGTTTAGCGATCATTGCTTATAAACAACCGGTAGGCCGTGCTGAGGTGGAAATCATCCGCGGGGTAAATTCCGATGGCACTATAGCCCATTTGCTTAATAAAGGCCTGATCAGGATCACCGGCCGTAAAGAAGTGCCCGGCCGGCCGTTTTTATACGGCACTACTAAAGAGTTTCTGGAATATTTTGGTTTAAAATCATTGGAAGATTTGCCCAAAATTGAAGAGTTTAACCAATTAGGCGTTGATGTGCCCAAGGGCGAATTGCTGGAATCTCAGGAATCAGTGCCTGTCCCTTCTGTTGAGGAAAAACAAACTGAGGCACCTGTTGAGCAGATGCAGGAACTAACAGCCAGCCAGGAAGGCAGCGGCCAGTCTCGACTTTTGTCGCAAGAGCCTTTGGGGGAAGTTGCGGCTGATGAGGTGATTTCTTAACTATGGACTTAAGCAAACAGCGTAAAAAAATAGACGGATTAGATGCCAAGATCATCGGGCTTTTAAATGATCGTGCGGCCATTACTTTGTCTATCGGCAAAGAAAAGATAAAGAATAAACAGCCGATATACGCGCCCGACCGCGAGCAGGATGTCCTTAAACGTATCAAGAATCTTAATCGCGGCCCTATTAAAGATGAGGCCGTGGAGGCTATTTACCGCGAGATTATGTCAGCCTCCCTTGCCCTGGAGAAACCTTTACGCATTGCCTATATGGGGCCGGAGGCTACTTTTTCACATTTAGCATCTTTAAAGAGATTTGGTTCTTCCGTCGATCATGTTGCATGTGACAATGTGGCTGAGGTGTTCAGGAAGGTGGAAGGCGCAGATTGTGATTATGGGGTAGTCCCTATCGAAAATTCTATCGAGGGCGTTGTTACCCATACGATGGATTTGTTAGCGGAATCAGATCTTAAAATCTGTTCCCAGGTTTTGTTGGATGTGACGCATCATTTGATGTCCAAGGGGGCTTTGTCACAGGTCAAAGAAATTCATTCTCATCCACAGATCTTTGGCCAATGCCGTCTATGGCTTATGAAGAATATGCCCAAGGCACATCTGATACCGGCGGTGTCATCCACCAAAGCCGCTCAAATCGTGGCGGGGCGAAAAAACGCGGCTTGTATTGCCTCCCAGATCGCTGCTTCTTTATATGGATTGAATATTCTTAAGAAAAATATTCAGGACAGCGCGCATAATATTACGCGTTTTTTGGTGATTTCGACAATGGATGTGCCTCCAACCGGATCGGACCGGACCTCATTGGTGTTTTCCATCAAGGATAAAGTAGGGGCTTTGCATGCGATGCTGACCCCTTTCATGAAACATAAGATTAATCTTACCAAAATAGAATCCCGTCCTTCTAAAAAGAAAGCCTGGGATTATTATTTCTTTGTTGACTGTGAAGGCCATCAAAATGACCCTTGCGTGGCCCGCGCCCTTGCTCAACTTGAGGGGATGTGCAAATTTCTTAAAATCTTAGGATCATATCCAGGGGTTTAAGAAGGGTTACTGCTGTTAGGTTTGCTTTTCCATCGTTTGTTCATCCAGCTCCATTCCTCAGGGTATTGACGGATGTATTTCTCAATGATATTGGTTATTTTCTGGACATTGTATTGCAGCGTTTCCTCATCGGTGGGTTTAATTTCTAAATAAAAATGCGGCTCAATAATGATTTTATGTGAATCTTTCCCATCACGCAGGGTAAACATGGGCAAAATCGGTGATCCGGTACGCATGGCAAAAACGACAGCTCCTATCGGTGTGCCAGCCTTTTGACCAAAGAAATCCACAAAAACACCTGACTTCGCGTCGGTATTTTGATCCATCAGGACTACCACGATTTCTTTAGAGCGCAATACCGTCAAAGATTGGCGTATGCAGGTATAACGCGGATAGCTGAGTATCGTTTTAAAATTCATTCTTGATCGATGGGCCTGGAAGCTTTTTTCAATTTTTTCATCACGACTGGGGCGCAGGATGGTGTGGACCGGATATCCTAATTTTGATAAATGTAAAAGCATTAAAGGAAAACTTCCGAAGTGTGCTGAAACTCCCACAACACCTTTATTTTCTTTAAGGGCATTCTCAAGATTCTTAAGAGAGCCTTCAGTCAGGCGCAGCTTTTTAAGGATTAATTTAGGCCTTTGGATGTAACAAAACATTTCAATGTACCCGCGGCCTAAGTTAAAGAAACAGTCATGCAGGGTCCGATTAATTTCTTCCTCGGATTTTTCTTTCGCAAATGCGATTGTCAGGCTTTCTCTGGCGATTTTGCGCAAATTGATAAGAAAGGGAAACGCGATAGACATCAACCCGTTGCTTATCATAAAAATAAAATTAACAGGCAAAAGGCTGAAAAACCAGTAGAAGAAATAATAAGCCCACCGGGCTAAAGCTCTCTTGATTTGTTTAATTGCTTTTTTAGTCATATAATTGTTTATAATATATCAAATAAGCGTTTTCGTTACGATATTTTTTAGGATTAAGTATGAGCATTTTTAATCCCATGATATATTGGCAATGGTTGACAAAAAGGTTTTTTTTACATTAAAAGGTAGTGTCAAAAGTTATATGAAAAATGCGCAAGGATTGGGAGTTATGCATGAGAAGAGATATTGTTTGCGAAACATTCAGGGATTTTTCGCCAAAAGTTGGCTAGGATTTACAGCAAAAATGTTCCAAATGAAGAGAGACTTTAGAACATTTTTGCTGTAAACCGACGCCAACGGCGAAAATATCCCGTTGAGCAAATAATATCTCTTCTCATGCATAACCTGCAAGAATTTTGACAGAACCCATTAAAAAAGTAAGAGGTGAATATGAGAAAGATAATTCTTATTGCAGTTGCGGTTTTTTTAGCGTTACCGATAGCTGCTTTTGCCGGTGAAATCATTGTCGCTGGTGCGGCAAACGCGCAATTCATCCTGGAAGACTTAAAGGCGGCATTTGCCAAGGAAACCGGAATTGATGTCAAGACAATCATCGGTTCGTCCGGGGCATTAGCTGCACAGGTAGAGAATGGAGCGCCGTTTGATGTATTCTTATCTGCGGATATGAAATATCCCAACGCGCTTTATAAAGATGGATTTTCTAAACAGGCGCCTGAAGTATATGCCTATGGAGTTTTAGTCCTTTGGACGATGAAAAGTTCTGACCTGTCCCAAGGCATCAATGTTTTAAAGGATGCTGGTGTTGGGAAAATTGCTTTAGCTGATCCTCGTCTGGCGCCTTACGGCCGCGAGGCGGTTAATGTTTTAGAATATTATAAATTGTACGCGCCGCTGCAGACGAAATTAGTATTTGGCCAAAGTATTTCACAGGTCAATCAATTTGTTACCACAGGGGCGGCGGATTTCGGCTTTACAGCTAAGTCGGTTGTCTTGGCCCCGAAAATCAAGGGGCATGGCAAATGGATTGAATTGGACCCGCACGCATACAGGCCTATTGCCCAGGGTGTGATTGTGCTAAAATATGCAAAATTAAAAAATCATTTCAAAGAGGCCCGTGAATTTTATGATTTTCTTTTTTCAGCCCGGGCACGTGAAATTTTTAAGAAATATGGCTATCAACTTCCGTGAATAAATTAACCGGTCAGGTCACTCTCATTGAATCATCTGAACATATGTCGATAGTCGACATTGATGTTGATGGGGATATTTTTAGTGCTATTGTCCTTGAAACGCCGGCTAGCGCCGCCTATTTAAAGCAAGGAGGCAGAGTCACCATGCTTTTTAAAGAAACAGAAGTTTCTATAGGGAAAAATTTGTCGGGATTGGTCAGCTTAAGAAACAGGTTTAAAGGGACGATCAAACTCCTTGAAAAGTCGGATATTTTAACAAAGGTCATCCTTGATTATAAAACTAAAGAAATTATTTCTATTATCACAACCCGTTCGGCCCAAAAGTTGGGATTGATCATCGGTGATGCCGTTGAATGGCTGGTTAAAACAAATGAAGTTTTTTTGCTTAAAGAGAGATAAATGCATTACGATTTACAGCCTCTATTGTTGACATTCCGGCTGGCCTTGGTTGTTACGGTGATTCTTTTTGCCCTTGGCCTTCCGATAGCTTATTGGATTGTATTCTCGAGAAACAGATTTAAATATATCGTTGAAACCCTTGTCAGCATGCCCCTGGTTTTGCCGCCTACCGTCATAGGTTTTTATCTTCTTATTGCTTTTAGTCCCAAGTATTTTTTGGGACATTTTTTGGGCTCTTTGGGCGTCAGGGTTGTTTTTAGTTTTACCGGGCTTGTCATCGGTTCTGTGCTTTTTAGCCTTCCTTTTATGGTCAATCCGATCAAGGCAGGTTTGCAAAACTTCCCTTTGGCACTGATAGAAGAGTCCTTTTGTTTAGGCAAATCCTCCTGGGACACTTTGCGCAGTGTCATCCTGCCGAATATCAGGCCCGCTTTGTTGACGGGCATAGTCATGGCCTTTGCCCATACCATCGGTGAATTCGGGGTGGTGCTTATGATCGGCGGTAATATCCCGAAAGAAACAAGACTTGCCTCTATCGCCATTTATAATGAAGTTGAAGCTTTAAATTATGATACTGCCGGTCTTTATGCGTTGATACTGGTGATCATATCTTTTTGCATTTTGCTGGCTTTTTATTATTTGAACAGGAAACGGCTGAATATTTTTTAATTTATGATTAAGCTGCGATTTAAAAAAGAAATGCAGACGCCGAGGGGAAAAGAGCTGCTTGATCTTGATTTGAGCATTCCCAGCGGGGAGTTCATTACTGTTTTCGGGGAATCAGGAGCCGGTAAAACAACTTTTTTGCGGATATTGGCAGGATTGACACAACCGCAAGAGGGGTTCATAGAAGTCGACGGAGAGATTTGGTTTGACAGCCTTAACAGGATTAACCGTCCTGTTCAACAAAGGAAGATCGGCGTTGTTTTCCAAGAAAACAATCTTTTTCCCCACATGACGGTTCGTGAAAATTTGGAGTATTCTTGCGGTGATAAAAGCGCGTTGGGCACCATTGATGAGTGGATCATTGCGATGGGTTTAAAAGGTTTGGAATCTCAAAAGCCGGATAAAATATCCGGCGGCCAAAAGCAAAGGGTGGCCTTGATTCGTGCTCTGATCAGACAGCCTAAGGTTTTACTTTTGGATGAACCATTATCGGATTTGGATATGCATTCGCGTTTAAACCTTCAAGATGAGATTATCAAGGTTTATCAGAAAACCAGGACCACAACGATCCTGGTGAGCCATGATTTGTCAGAGGTGTTTAAACTATCAAAAAAGGTTTTTGTTATTGATCACGGCAAGATCACAAAATCCGGCAGTCCTCAGGAAGTTTTCGTGAATAATGATGTGAGCGGAAAATTCAAGTTTACAGGTGAGATTATTGAAATTCATAAGGATGGCGTTATAAATATTCTAACTTTAAGTATCGGCAATAATGTGACCAAGGTGGCGGCGAGTGACGAAGAAATTGCCGGCTTAACTATCGGCAGCAAGGTGATTATAGCTGCCAAAGCCTTTAACCCGCTTATTTTATCCAGGCTGTAAGTCATTAGCCGTCACAAATAAAAAGAGCGTTTTTAATTTCGATTTGGTATAATAAGGCATCAGGGCAAATTTCAATGGTAGAGGAGTCAGGGCTGCCAAGCAGGCATAATTTTTTACAGGGCCTTTTTAAAACATAGGAGGGCATATGAAGAAAATAATGGCTATCATTTTGATTTTTGCAGTATTTAATGCCGGATGTACCGGTTCTTTTAATTTGACACGTAAAGTCTATAATTTTCACCGATCTCAAGCTGATAAATGGTCTGATGAACTTTGTTTCCTGGTTGTTGCCCTGTTGCCGATTTACGGCTTTGCGACATTGGCTGATGCTATTGTTTTTAACTCTATCGAATTCTGGACGGGTAAAAACCCTGTTGATATGAGTTATGTCCCACCGGCATCACGCATTGTTCAAAACGGCAATGAAAAATACAGGATGTCTTATAATTCCAAAACAGATCAAGTCACCTTGACTTCTTTGGCAAAAGGCAATAATCATGGGTTGATTTTTGAAAGAGCCGATAATATGATTACGGCCAAGAATGAGAAGGGACAAGTGCTGTATTCTTCCCTTCAGGGCAAAGACGGAGGGGTGTCAATTTATGACGGGAAAGGCAAGCTGGTCAAGAATTATCCGGCCGGGCAGATTGCTTTGCTCAAAGAACGTTACATGACTAACAACTAAAGGTTATATCGGGTTATTTGGCAGAATAAAGGCCCCCACGTTTTGTTGTCGTAAGACAACAGTGGGGGTTTTTATTTAAATTATTCATGAATACTACTTTCAATTTTTTTTCGCGTTTGAACCGATGGCTTTGGGTGGGGCTTATCACGATTATTGTAATCTGGTTTGCCCAACAGGCTTTTCTTAAGCCGGTTATCGAGTCTGTTGCAGCAAAGGCGATCGGAGCTAAGGTTACCTTTGGCAATTTTTCTTTAAATATTTTTACCCATAAAATACGTATCACCGATCTTCAGGTTTATAATGAGCAAGGGTTCCCGCCAAAAGTATTTTTTAATGCTTCTGAAATACTTGTTGATGCTGACCTTTTTGAGGCCCTGAAAGGGAAACTGCATTTTCCTTTAGTGATTTTTCGTTTAAATAAAATGATTGTTTTTAAAAATCCGCAGGGCAAGTTGAATGTAAATGAGCTTAAAATTGTTCAGGAAAAGCTTCATGAAAAGACCAAGGGGCCTTTGCCTAATTTTATCATTGACGAACTTAAACTCAATATAGAACAGGTCGTTGTTGAGGATGACAGCAAAACGCCGCCTGTGATCGAAGCTTACGATTTGAATCTTAAAGATAAAACTATCCGTAATATTAATGGCGTCCCTAAACTCGTGGGGTTATTGATGTTTGAGGCGTTAAAGCCAACCGCCTTACAAGGTGCCGGATTATATGCTGCTACCGCCTTGTTGGGGGTAGGGTTTTTGCCGGGGCTAGCGATAGGGATTGCTGTGGCCCGCGATGATGCGGTCTCTGATATGCTGTATTCCAGCGCGCAAGTTTATCAGCACAGTTTACAGCTGGTCAAACGGTTAGGGCAGATCAAAAGAACAAATGATTCGGCAGGTCAGATTTTTGCAAAAGTCTACAATTGCGATATTTCCATTGAGGTCCAAAAACAAGGATGGAACAGGTCAAAAATAACTATTAAAGCTAGAAAGTATTTTTTAGCTAAACCCGAAATTGCCGCAGGATTGCTTTATCAGTTAAAAGAAGAACTTGCCACCAGCTACTAGAATATTATCAGTAGTGTTTATTATTTTAACAGCTTAATCTTCCATAAATTGTCCATTTTCGCTCTGCGATTGACATTCTCCCCACCCGCCTTTATAATGCTCTGTCTTAATCCCCAATAGGGTGCAAGCTAATTAAAATAAAGAGAAAAACTTATGCGGGCAGCAAATCCATATATTTTCAAGATTAAACCTTATGTTCCGGGCAAGCCCATTGACGAGGTTAAGCGCGAGCTTGGTTTAAAAACTGTCGTAAAATTGGCCTCTAATGAGAATCCGTATCCGCCTTCGCCTAAGGTGTTGACAGCCATGGCTAAAGCGGCTTTGGAAGTTAACCGTTACCCCGATGGCGGATGTTTCTTGCTGCGCCGTATCTTGGCCAAGAAGCTTAACATCGATGAGGACCAGTTGATCCTCGGGAACGGCTCAGACGAGATTATTGTTTTAGCGGTAAAAGCTTTTGTCACCAAACAAGATGAGGTCATTATCGCCAAGCCCTCGTTTTTGATTTATGAGATAGCGTCAACTTTGTCCGGCGCCCGTTTGCGCCAGGTGCCATTGAAGAATTTTCGTTATGATCTTCAAGCGATGAAAGCCAAGATCAATGCGCGTACTAAGATAATATTTATCGGTAACCCTGATAATCCGGCCGGGACATATATCACGGCTCGTCAGGTTGAGGATTTCATGCGTTGTGTTCCCAAAAGCGCTTTAGTATTTTTTGACGAGGCTTATTTTGAATACGTTCAGGCAAAAGATTATCCTGATACTTTAGCCTTGATGAAAAAATATTCCAATGTGATGACAACCCGTACATTCTCAAAAATTTACGGGTTAGCAGGGCTGCGCATCGGTTACGGGATAGCCAGCCGGGAAATTATTGATATCCTAAATCGTTTACGTGAGCCTTTTAATGTCAACAGCATGGCCCAGGCCGCGGCCGTGGCGGTTTTAGGCGACGAAGCGTATTACCGTAATATTGTTAAAGATGTGCACGAACAAAAGCAGTATCTTTACCGTTCTCTTAAAGGCATGGATATTTCCTATGAAGAAAGTTCCACGAATTTCATATTGATCCATGTGAGGGGCGATAGCAGCCAGGCGGCAGGCGCCCTGCTTAAAAAAGGAGTCATTGTCCGTGACATGGCCGTGTGGGGTTTAAAAGGATACATACGTGTTTCCATCGGAAGCGCGCCGGAAAACAAGCGTTTTATAAAAACTTTGGGAGAAATACTATGATCGTTATTTTACGCCCTGATGCTACAGAGGCTAATATTCAACATATTGTCGAACGCGCGGGTAAGCTGGGGCTTAAGGCCAATATTTCGCGTGGGGTGGAGCGTACGGTGATCGGTTTTATCGGCCCTGAAGATGCCTTGCGTGTCATTCCTCTGGAAGTTTTCCCCGGTGTTGATCAGGTCCTTCAGGTTTTAGCTCCGTATAGATTAGTTTCCCGCGAATTCAAGAAAGAAAATACTGTCATTAAGCTTCCCTATAATACAACTGTTGGCGCAAGCAAGATTGCGGTGATGGCAGGACCCTGCTCGGTCGAGAATTTTGAAGGGATGCTTTCCATTGCCAAAATGGTCAAGGCCTTGGGGGGCAATATTTTGCGTGGGGGAGCTTTTAAGCCGCGCACCTCTCCGTATGATTTTCAAGGTTTGGGTGAGGAAGGTTTGAAGATCCTGCAGGCGGTGGGGAAAGAAGTGGGCATATGTACGATTTCTGAAGTCATGGATACCCGCCAGGTTGAGCTTTTGGCCAAATACGTCGATATTTTACAAATCGGGGCGCGCAATATGCAGAATTTTGCTTTATTGAAGGAAGTCGGGATGATTAAAAAACCCGTGATGCTCAAGCGCGGCATGAGCGGGACCGTCAAAGAGTGGCTGATGTCTGCCGAGTATCTTTTAGCCAACGGCAATTTTGATGTTATGCTTTGCGAGCGCGGTATTCGTACTTTTGAAACTGCTACACGCAATACGCTCGACATCAATGCTGTAGCTGTTGCCAAACGTCTGAGTCATTTGCCGGTGGTAGTGGATCCAAGCCATGGGACGGGTTCTTGGGAGTATGTGGCCGCAGGGGCCCGTGCCGGTATTGCCGCCGGCTGTGACGCTTTAATGGTTGAGGTTCATGATAACCCCGAAGAAGCTTTGTCTGACGGGGCTCAGTCACTGATGCCGGATAAATTTCAGGAATTAATGGTCTCTTGCAAACGCGTGGCTCAAGCGGTTGACAGGGATTTTTAAAGGGGATCTATGTTTAATCGAAAAGAGCTTTTTAGAAGGGTTGCGATCGTTGGTGTTGGTTTTATGGGAGCCTCCTTGGGATTGGCAATTAAGAAAAAAGGACTGGCCCGTGAGGTGATTGGTATCGGCCGTCAGGAAACTGCTTTAAATGAGGCTAAGAAGCTGGGGGCTATTGATGAAGGGACGATAGATTTTAATAAAGGGATCATCGGCGCAGATTTAATTGTGCTAGCCACTCCGGTGAATACGATTTTAGATATCATCGAAATTTTAGGGAAAGAACACAGGCGCGGGTGCATCATTACGGATTTAGGCAGCACCAAGGCCGCTATTGTCGAGAGGGCTGAAAAGGTATTGCACCATTCTCTTTTGTTTGTAGGTTCCCATCCATTGGTTGGTTCCGAGAAAAAAGGGGCTCTCTATGCTAACGCTCAGCTTTATGAAGGGGGATCATGCGTGATGACCCCCACGGATAAAACCAATCGTTTGGCCAAGGAGAAAATTAAACAGTTCTGGACGCAATTAGGCTCATCAGTAAAGTTTATGACGCCCCAGGAGCATGACCAGGTTTTAGCATATATTAGTCATGTGCCGCATTTAATGGCATTTGCGATAATGAAAGCCCTGCCGGATAATTATCTGGATCACGCCACCCAAGGTCTAAAAGATACGACCAGGATCGCGGCCTCTGATCCTCAGGTCTGGAAGGACATTGCGTTATCCAATCATAAGCCAATTCTTAAAGCTTTGGATGAAGCTGTGAAAGTTTTAGCTGTGATACGAAAAGCCATTGTGGCCCGAGATGCAGAAGCGCTGACGGACATCCTTAAACAATCCAAGGACAAACGCGAACGATTGGATAAAAGTCATGCCGGCTGAACATTTAGTCATTACCTTAGACGGCCCTGCGGGTGCCGGTAAAAGCACGGTAGCCAAGGCCTTAGCTATAAGGCTTGGGATATCCTATCTTGATACCGGAGCCATGTACCGAGCTTTGACATTAAAAGCCCTGCGTTTAAAAATGGATTTATCCGACGAAGAAGCCTTGACTGTTCTTGCGCGCAATACCAAAATCAACTTTAAAGAGATGCCTGAGGGGTCTTTGAATATTACTTTAGACGGTGAAGATGTATCTGTTGCCATCCGCGCCCTGGAGGTGACTAATAATACGTATTATGCCGCCAGAACGCCGGGAGTGAGGACATTGATGGTGGGATGGCAAAGAGCCATCGGTACAAGCCGCTCCATAGTCACGGATGGACGCGACCAAGGGACGGTGGTTTTTAAAGATGCCCGTTATAAATTTTATCTGGATGCTGATCTGGAAGAACGCGTAGAGCGCCGTTATAAAGAGTTGACCGCGGCGGGCAAAGGCATTAATTTGGATCAACTGCGCGTTGATATGAAAGAGCGTGACCAAAAAGATCTAACCCGGTCGGTCGGCCCTTTGAAAAGAGCTCCGGATGCCATACTCATTGATTCCACGAGTTTAACAGCGCAGGGAGTAGTTGATAAAATCATGAAATTGATCCAGCTATGAGTAAGCACGCCAATATCCGCAATTTTTCCATCATCGCCCATATTGACCACGGCAAATCCACTCTGGCGGACAGGTTTTTATTGTTCGCGGGAGCGATAGATGAGCGTAAGTTCCATAATCAGATGCTTGATGATATGGATCTTGAGCGTGAGCGCGGTATTACCATCAAAGCTTCAGCCGTACGTCTGAATTATAAATCCCAAGATGGGAAGGAATATATTTTCAATCTTATTGATACTCCGGGTCACGTGGACTTTTCTTATGAAGTTGAAAAGTCCCTGCGTGCCTGCGAGGGGGCCTTGCTTTTGATTGATGTTACCCAGGGAGTGGAGTCGCAGACCATTGCCAATTATTATCTGGCCATTGACAATAACCTGGAAATTCTGCCTGTGATCAACAAGATCGATATTGCCAATGCGGATATTGATGAGGCTAAACGGCAATTTACAGAAATTCTCAAGTTCAAACCGGAAGACATTCAGCTGGTTTCAGCCAAAGAAGGTTTAAATGTCGGTGAGCTGTTTGAGAAAATAGTGAAGTTTATTCCGCCTCCCGAAGGGGATCCAGGGGCGCCCCTGAAAGCCTTGGTATTTGACATGAAGTATGATATCTACAAGGGCATCATCATTTATGTTCGTATATTTGAGGGCGCTATTAAGCCCGGAGTACGTATCCGTTTTATGAACGTGGGTAAAGATTTTGATGTTCAGGAAGTGGGCATTTTTGCCCCCGGCGTCCAACCTGTCAAGGGGCTTTCTGCCGGAGAGGTCGGTTACATCACCTGCAACTTGCATGACCCCAAAGAAGTGAGGGTTGGGGATACTATGACGGAGTTAGCCCGTCCCACAGCCCTGCCTTTAGAAGGTTATCGACAACTTAAACCGCTGGTTTTTTGCGGGGTTTATCCGGTCAATGCCGGAGATTATGCGCCTTTACGCGAAGCCATTGACAAATTGCGTCTTTCAGATCCCAGCTTTGTTTATGAGCATGAAACGTCCCAGTCTTTTGGGTACGGATTTCGCTGCGGGTTTTTGGGCCTTTTGCATATGGAGATCGTTCAGGAGCGTCTGGAACGCGAATATGATTTGAATTTGATTTTAACTACCCCCAATGTCGGTTATAAAATTATCAAGCGCGACGGATCTGTGATGGATTTGGAAAATCCTTCGGATTTGCCTAATGGCTCTGAGGTCGCCCGTATCGAAGAGCCGGTCTTGGCCGTATCTATTTTTACGCCGGTAACTTATATGGATGCTGTAATGGAATTAGCCAAACGCAAACGAGGGCTTTTTCAAAAAAGTGAATTTATCGGCGACCGTATGAAAATCCTTTTTGATATCCCTCTATCCGAAGTAATTGTGGATTTTAATGATCTGATAAAATCGGCCACCCGCGGATATGGGTCCATTGATTATGAATTTAAGAATTACGCCCCTGCCCAAATAACTCGTCTGGACATATTGATTAATGATGAACCTTGTGACGCTTTCTCGTGCATGGTTCATAAAGACCGTGCGTATGACAAGGGGCTGGGGCTGGTCACTAAACTCAAGGAACTCATTCCTCAGCAATTGTTTGAGGTCCGTATTCAAGCCCAGACCGATGGGCGCATCATCTCATCTGCCCGTGTCAAGCCAGCCGGTAAGAATGTTACGGCCAAGTGTTATGGAGGGGACATTAGCCGCAAGCGCAAATTATGGGAAAAACAAAAGGAAGGCAAAAAGAAACTTAAACAAATCGGCCGTGTGGAAGTGCCGCAAGAGGCGTTCTTGGCCGCGTTAAAGATTTAATATTTATGGGGCCGATACAAGATCGGCCTTCCACCACATTGTTCGTAGGGGCGGATATTGTCTCAGCCCAATAACATCGACAGAAAGAGAGTTATGGCAAACAACCCAAATAATAAAAAACCAAAATCAGCAACGCGTGAATGGGTTGAATCTATTCTTATTGCCCTACTTCTGGCGACGTTTATTCGCAGTTATTTTGTCCAGCCTTTTAAGATTCCCAGCGGTTCCATGCGCATGACACTCGTTGAAGGGGACCATCTTTTTGTTGATAAATGGACTTTTGGCCCGCAGGTTTTACCTCCCATGTTCTGGGATATCGGGTTTAAAGAGGGGAGTCCTCTATTGTCGATTAGATGGCCCGATGCTTTACTGCCGCTGACAAAAATGCGTATTTCCGGGTTTAGAAAACCTCAACGCGGGGACATTGTTGTTTTTGTTTATCCGGTTGACCCGACCAAAGATTTTATCAAGCGGCTTATCGCGGTGGGTGGTGAAACCGTTGAGATTAAAAACGGGGCCATTTATATTGACGGCAAGGAAATTACCGATACCCGCATCAAACGCGTCTATTACTATAACCGCGGGGATTACGGTGCTGAAGGCCAAACAGTGCATGTGCCTCCAGGCTATTGTTTTGTGATGGGTGATAACAGCGGCTCCAGCTATGACAGCCGTTACTGGGGGTTTGTCCCTGAAGAAAATATTATTGGTAAGGCGGATATTATTTTTTGGCCGTTAGATCGTATCCGTATTATACAATGACGCTTGAAAAGAAAGTTGCGATTGCGAAGACATGGGGCCTTTTCGCATTCATTATTTACCTTGGTGGATGCCAAACAGCGCCGCATACCTCCAAGGCGGCCCGGACAGAAGAGATTTCGGCATTGACGACGATGACAAAGGGACTGACGAATCAACCAATAAATGAAACAAAATTAAAGAATTTGGCGGCACGGGTTGCGAAGGACCCTCAGGCGCAATCTGCCATCCGTTCGATCAATACGGCTTTAAGCGCACAGCATACGGTTAAATATTGTCCGGTAGACGGACAGCGTTTCAGCGCTGATGTGGATACTTGTCCGATCCATCATGTTAAATTAGAATGGGTAGAATAATATGGCTTTAACTTTTGCAAATAAGGTTACTGTCGGTCGTATTTTAATCGTTCCTTTTTTCATCGCAGCGGTCATGTACATTTCACCTCAACATGAATATTTTCGCTGGGTTTCTTTAGGGCTATTTCTGGTCGCAATCATTTCAGATGTTATCGATGGGTATATTGCCAGGACCCGAGGCCAGAAAACAAAAGCGGGTGCTATTCTCGATCCTCTGGCGGACAAAATGCTTTTGATGAGCGCATTTATTTGCCTCTATATCAAGCGGGGATGTTTTGGGGCCATCCATTTTCCTTTATGGTTTGTGGTGGCTATCATCAGCAGGGATTTTATATTATTGCTGGGTTCTGTGATCATTCAGCTGACTACGGGGAAATTGGATATTGAAGCTAATCGTTCGGGTAAATTCACCGCGTTTTTACAAATTATATGCGTGCTAGGGGTCTTATTGCAGCTGAAGTTTACTTTTGTGTTCTGGTATGTGGCATTAGTCGTCACGTTTGTTTCCGGTGTTATTTATATAAAGGAAGGGATAAAAGCTCTCAATGAATCTTCTATTTCTGGTCATTAGCGCCTTTTTTGCTTATTTGATCGGGTCCATACCGGTGGCCTATATTTTTGGCCGTGTGCTTAAGAATATTGATATCCGTGAACATGGTTCCGGAAATATGGGTGCTACCAATGCCTTTAGGGTTTTGGGCAAAGGGCCGGGGACAGTAGTCTTAATTTTGGATATTATCAAAGGCATTATACCGGTTACTTTTTTGGCCAATGCTTTTGGGCAGGGGAATGCTTTATCTTTAGTCATCATCTCTGTGGCAGCGGTGGCAGGCCACAATTGGACAATATTTTTAGGCTTTAAAGGGGGCAAGGGCATGGCAACAAGCCTTGGTGTTTTGATAGGGCTTGCCATTCAGCTGTCTGGTTTGAGAATAGTCTTGGGCCTGGCAACATTGACTTGGGTTGTCCTTTTTCTTTTGTTTGGTTATGTGTCCCTTGCTTCTATTGCCGCGGCTGTTGTTTTACCTGTTTTAATGGTCGTCTTTAACGCGCCATTTTCTATGAGAGTAATGGCCATTATTTTATGTGTATTTATCGTCTTCAGGCATAGGCCAAACATTAGACGTCTGGCCAAGGGCCAGGAAAACCGAGTTCCCCTTCCTTTTCACAAACACCCCTAAATCCATTGTATTTCTCTGGTAGCCATGAGTTAAGAAGCGGCTAGAGAGAATCGACGGTGCCATCCTGAGGCATAGCCGAAGGATCTTAACAATTTCAAGATCTGATTTTTTATAAATTTTTGTAAATAATAGACTTCCGCTATATATTATCGTCGCTGAAATTTCAGGAAAACGTTTTCCCCAAACAGGTCAAACTCCCTTGTTTTCATCTTTAGGCATGTTACACTTCATTTAGAGGCCATAGGACGGAGAAAATTGAGGGAGATAAAAATGGATTTTAACGATTCGTTACCTGCAGGCACAAAGGAAATCCCTATGCGTGATATCCTTCATAAGACAACAGCAGTTTTACATGGCAGGGGAAAGGTCATAACCCTGCGTGAGCATGCTGAAGAGAAGGAATGTGTTACAGATGTTCGCAAGAATTTTATTTATGTGGGTACAGAAGCACAAAGCGAAGAAGCGCAATCAATCCCGCGAGTGTATATTAAGAAGTCTTTTGATAGTGTCAGCCGTGATGAAAAATTTTTCTTCCGGGTGAAGGGATCTTTTTACGTAAACTACAGTCGCCGACTGATGTTAGTCTCCTACTGTCACACGTTAAGGATCAATTTGCACTGGAAGGTTAAAGTTTCTACTCCCAAGAAGACCGTGACTATGGCCTAGGAACCAAAGAGCGTCACGTTATCTTCCCTTCCTGAATCCCGCTTGATGTTGGCGGGATTCTTCTTTTGTCTGTCACCCAAAATTCCAGGTATTTACCTAACATCAGTCGGGTTTGGGAGTGCAGGGCAGGCAAAGCGCTGAAAAAAATCAAAATAAATGGCACTAGCAGCCATTCAAAGGCATGGCCTAATTTTATGAGCCAGCGATACCGTATTTTTGTTTTGGGTAGCAGTGATAAGGAAAGGACAATAGTAACGCAGATTGCAAAAAAACCAAGGGAAAAGATCGTATTGGCGATATCAGGGACATTGTAATAAACCACAGAAACCGCAAACTCCCGGCGGGCAAAAATAACCGGAAGCCAGCCGATGACCGAAAGGATAAAACCTGAGGTGGCCCATGAAATATGTCCTTCAAAAAGTTTAAAACCAAGACGAAGCTTTTCATATAAAGGAATATTTTTAGATTTTAGAAAAGCCCGCATCACGATCGGGAAATTTTCCACTCCCCAGGCCCAGCGTTGTTTTTGCTTATAGACGCTTTTGGCTGTTTTCCACCAGTTATCTGCAGCGGCGACATCCATGGACAAGGTGACATACATAGGGATCACTTTATATCGGCCGTCATAGTGGATATAAGCTTTCCAGAAAATAGCTGAATCATCGGATATCATGTCCACAGGCCAGTAATTCACATCAACCAGCGCCTTGAAGCTCATGCTGTGGCTCGAGAAAGTGACTAATTTTTCGGGATTAGTGGATTCGATTAATTGATAAAATGAGGAACCTGTTTCAACGACACGGGCAAAGCCGGGAACAATCCATATATTATTGTGGTAAACCGGAATAGGCTGGAAACTGGCATGCTGACGCCCCGGGTAGACCATAAAGTGATATGTCAAGCAGGCAAAATAATTGGGGCTGACAACGGTGTCCGCATCAAAACAGGAAATGATCACATTCTCAAAAGGTATTTGATGTTCTTGGAAGAAATTCGCGGCCTGTTTGGCCGCGCAGGTGGCATTGGCTCCTTTAACACGGGCCTCTCCGGGGACAACAGCCGGATGCAGGACGGTCATGCATTCGAAAAATACATTTTTGTAAAATTTTTCCAATTCGCGTACGGCGTTTTGGACAGGCGGCAGGGCGCGTTCTTCCAAAGCAAAAATAACGACTATTTGTTTGAGATTAAGATTTTGGCGGCTGATGGCGTCAATAGCAGGCTCCAGGATATCACGGCCTTCTTTGATGACCGGGAAAATGACTAAATGGTAGATATCTTTGGATGCCGGCGGTAAAATTTTACATTTTTTTAGTTCGTTCAATTGATGCAGATGAATTTTGTGTGAAATGCGCTGACGCCAATGCAGTCCGAATTTTATAGAAGAAATTTCTTTTAAATAGCCGGCTAAATTATCAATGCCTCGAATGCGCCGCATCCAATCAGTATTGCCCTCAATGTTCAGCTGAAGGGTAGAAAGTACCAGAAAAATGGTGGAATACAAAAGCCTCATGATCCATGACAGATAAAAAGCGACGATGAGGATAGCCGCACTAAAGGGGAAGAAGATTGAAAGGAATATGAGGCCAAGCAAAATGCTCCAGCTGCAAGCCCCGGGGAGTACTTCCAGTAATCTTTGCAGCTTAGCTTGTCGTGGCTTCAAGTTCTCTTTAGAATAATAAAATATCATACTTTGTTTGACCCGGTATTTCCATTTGACTGCAAGGTTGTGGGGCCTTTTGTTTCAATTTCATTCCTCAGTGTTTCGGGAATAGGGATATTTAATATAGGATGATATGGCAATATTTGGGCTGCGCATAGGTTTCTGGCTTCGTTATCTATATAAAAAAGTTCTCCGGTTTTTTCTTCGAAATACATATTGGTCGCCGGATTGGATTTGGCTATTTTATACATTTGAGGGTCGCCAAAATTCTCTTTAGGGTAGATTTGTATCCAACTTCCCTTACGGATGAGCAAGTCATTCTTATCATTAATGAGAAATTGTTCCTGTTGATTTTCAATGTAATGTAAATTTAGCCTTTTAGGCAGGAAGTTGGCATTCTGGTGGAAAATAGCCTTGTCCTTGATGTTAATACGGTAAATATTTTTCGGGTTAAAGGCGAAAATATTTGTATTATCAGTGTTATCCCAAGTGATGAGGTTTGGGATTTCAAAAAAAAGATCGCTGATGTCTTCAATGACAGGCGGATTATCTTTCAAGTTGATCCATAAGAACTTATGCTTGGTCTTGATGTCCGCTTCCAGAAGAATAAAAGGGCTTTGGGGGGCGTTATAAAGGCGTACCAACTTCCCATAGGCATAAATGGAGTTTGCAGAGAACAAAGGTTTTTTTTCGTAGAAATTTTTCTCAACACCAAAAGCGGTATGAAAGGTATCGATGTTTTTGAGTATGGGGTTGGTTGTGATCAAAATATTATCTGCGGCAATGAAGATATTTTGATAAGGGCCTTTAGAAATTGTTTTAATAGGCCATTCTTCGGGAATGAGCAGGGCATTGGCTAGTACAGTGGCTTTTTTGCCTATGACAGGGATACTCCTCTCCCAATCGTTATAACCGTTAAGTTCAATACGGATAAAATGTTCTCCCGGATGAAGGTCCCTCAATGCTGTCGGGGTCTTTTGAGAGGCCATTCGACCGTCAATATAAACGGTGGCTCCCGGCGGATTGGTGGAAACATAGATTAGACCGGTTTTGACTAGGCGAAGCGTCAGCGGGTTGATGTCAAACCCCAGCATTCTAAGGACGATCAAGGGGCAAAAGATCAGGTATAAAAGGGAAAAAATATAGAAAATAATCTTCCTGAGCCAAAGCATGACCAAATCATAGCTCAGGTTGCCCAAGCAAGCAATAGGGAAAATTCATAACAAATAATTATTTGAAGTCAATAGAGCAGCTATATTGACAAGATTATTAGATTCATATATTGTATAATAAAATTCGAGATAGGCGTTCCTGTTGGGGAACTTAATTGGGAAATCCTGTGACATGGCTCTTGGGCTAACAATCAGGAACGGTCCCGCCGCTGTAGCCGGGGGTTGAAGTTAAACCTTCGGAAGTCAGAACACCAGCCTATTGGGTGTAGTCGAATACTGCGTGAGACAGTATCCTAATGAGAGTAAGGACAAGTTCGGGTAAATCCTTAAGCTTTTTTAGAAAGCCTAAGGATTTTTTTATTTTATGACTAAAATTTTTCTACTTCGCCACGGGCAAACTGATTTTAGCCTTGAAAGAAAGTATTGCGGTTCATTAGATGTTGACCTGAATGATGAAGGTCGCAAGCAGGCCTTGAAAATAGCCCGCTATTTTCAAGGTGCGCATTTTGATGCCGTCTATTCGAGTGATCTGCAAAGAGCTTTTGAAACAGCTGCGATCGCTTTTGAAAATGAAAAAATTGTCAAGCAAAATTGTTTTCGCGAGATGGATTTTGGGGTTCTCGAGGGATTAAAGTACGAAGAGGCCATGAAGAATTATTCCCAAATTTATGAGGCATGGATCCATGCCCCATGGGACGTAAAGATCCCCAATGGGGAAGCTTTTATAGATTTTTGTCATCGGGTCATGGATGGGCTGTCTTCTTTGTTATCGCATCATAGAGGGCAATCGATCGCTGTGGTGTCACACGGGGGCCCCATCAGGGTCATCCTCTGTGATGCTTTGAAGCGCGGGGTTAAAGATTTTTGGTCGATCCAGCAGGACAATGCCGCACTCAATGTGATTGAATACCCTTGGGGCCAAGATCCGGTTGTGACAGTTATGAATGAAACGGCGTATTTGAATGGATAGAAAGGCGAGTTTATGAAAAAAATGGTTTTTATCGTTGGTGGCGCACGCAGCGGCAAAAGCAGTCACGCCGTGAATTTGGCCAAGAGCGGTGGACAAAAAGTCATTTTTCTAGCCACCTGCACATTTTATGACGATGAGATGAAAGAGAGAATCAAACGCCACCAAGGCTCCCGTCCTGCTTCATGGGAAGTGATCACCGAAGGACAAAAAATAGGTGATGTGTTAGAGAAATTCTCAAGCCCAACCACAACCATCCTGGTTGATTGTTTGGGGATGTGGGTGGCCAATCTGATGGAATTTCATCCTCAGGATGAATCTCTGGAAGCTGAATTTGAAAAATTTACCCGGGCCATCACGGAGGCCCAGGGGCTGGTCATCGTCGTATCTAACGAGGTTGGTTGCGGTGTGGTGCCGCCAACGGCAATGGGGAGAAGATTCAGGGACCTTCTTGGCAGATTAAATCAAATCATGGCCCAAGTTGCCGATGAAGTTATCCTTATGCAATTGGGAATACCAACGAAACTTAAGGGAAAGAGGACTGACCAATGAAACTATTCAATGAAACTATCGCAAAAATAGAAAAAATAGATTTTTCTTTAGGTGCGGACACACAAAAACGGCTTGATTTTTTGACCAAACCGCAAGGCAGTTTAGGCAGGCTAGAAGAACTTGCCAAGCAAATTGTTGAGATCACGCGTGTTAAAAACCCAAGCTTGCCGCATAAAGTGATTTTTGTCATGGCAGGGGACCACGGCGTGACACAGGAAGGGATCAGTGCTTTTCCCCAAGAAGTGACGCCGCAGATGGTTTATAATTTTCTTCAAGGCGGGGCGGGGATCAACGTTTTGGCCAAACATGTGGGGGCAAGGGTCGTGGTCGCGGATTTGGGGGTGGCGGTTGATTTAAAGCCCCATCCGCAATTATTATCACGCAAAATTAATTATGGCACAAAGAACATGGCTAAAGGCCCGGCCATGACCAGGGAAGAAGCCGTTAGATCCGTTGAAAACGGGATCACCATCTTCGAAGAAGAATTTAAAAGAGGCATCAGCATCGCAGCAACAGGGGAAATGGGGATCGGCAACACTACACCTTCCAGTGCCATTGTTTCACTCATCACCGGCCAATCTCCCGAAGCTGTTACCGGCCGTGGCACAGGTATTGATGATGGAGCTTGGGAACGTAAAGTGGCTGTTATCAAAAAAGCGATAGAAATTAATAAACCCAACGCTAAGGACGGCATTGATGTGTTAATGAAGGTCGGCGGATATGAGATTGGGGGATTGGCAGGAGTTATTCTTGCGGCGGCCTCAAGACGATTGCCGATTGTCGTTGATGGTTTTATCTCCTCAGCCGCGGCCCTCATTGCTTATACCATTGAACCTAAAGTCAAAGACTATATGATCGCCGGGCACGCCTCTGTGGAACAAGGCCATAAAGTTGTTTGTGCTTATCTGGGACTCAAGCCAATCTTAAATTTGGATTTGAGATTAGGAGAAGGCACGGGAGCTGCATTAGCGATAGGCGTGATCGAGGCTGGTGTCAAAATTTTAAATGAAATGGCCACTTTTGAATCTGCCCAAGTCAGTCAAAAAGAAAGTTAGGGCTGAAACTGTGAAGAAATTATTATTGGCCCTTCAATTCTTAACAATCCTGCCTATCCGGACAAATGTCCGGTTTAAAGAAGAAGACTTTAAGTCAGTTTGCGCCTTTTTTCCTCTGGCCGGTGCGTGCATTGGCCTGATTTTAGCGCCCCTGACATTCGTGATGGAACCCTTGCCGCATTTGGCCATGGTAGCCAGCGTGCTGGCTGTTTATATTGTGATGACGGGGGCATTGCACCTGGATGGTTTAGCCGATACTTGTGACGGGTTTTTTAGCGGAAAATCAAAAGAGCAAATTCTTGAGATCATGAAAGACAGCCGCATCGGCACTTTTGGAGCTGTTGGGGTGTGTATGGCACTCATCCTTAAGTTTGCATTTATTGCAAGTTTTCCCAAGGAGTTGTTATGGAAAATGTTCATTTTAGTCCCTGTGTTTAGCCGTTGGGTCCAGGCCATGGTTTGTTCTCACTGTATGTATGCACGCAGTGACGGGAAAGCTAAACTTTTCTTTAAGTACGCAAATGTTAAAGATACGGCTATGGGTGCCGCGTCCAGTCTGCTTTTTATTTTTATTTTATTCGGCCTAAAAGGGATTTTTGTTTTCTTGGCTGCTCTTTTTCCAGTGGCCCTGCTTATAAAATTTTTAGAGAAGAAAATTGACGGCATGACAGGCGATACAGTAGGGGCTGTCAGTGAAATCGCGGAACTAAGTATTCTTTTTTATGGTTTGATTTTATTGAAATGAAGATACACAGTTTATTCATTCTTATTGCTATTGTTATTCTTTTCGCCTCTGCGGCCGGGGCCCAAAATCAGCCTATCCAAAGGATCATTTCTCTGGGGCCGGTCATTACCGAGGAGATGTATTTGCTTTCGAGTGAGAATAAATTGGTTGGATGCACGAGCTTCTGTCAAAGGCCACCGGCAGCAAAAAAGAAGGAGAAGGTGGGGAATGTCCAGGAAGTTAATTTAGAGAAGATCGTGGCTTTAAAACCTGATGTGGTCCTGGCTACTGAATTGACCGATCCCAGGGCCCAAGAGAAATTGCGCAGCTTAGGGATCCGGGTGATCAGTGTTCCGAATGCCAGGAATTTTGAAGAAATTTGCGATTCATTTTTGAAACTGGGGAAAATCTTGGGCAAGGAAAATAAGGCCCGCACCATCATTGTTGAAGCTCAAAAGAAAGTTGATGCCTTAAAGGCCAGATTGCGTATGGCCCCAAGGGTCAAGGTGTTCATCCAAGTAGGGGTAAACCCATTGGTTACCATCGGAAAGGATTCTTTTGCGAATGATTTTATTGAACTTGCGGGTGGCACCAATGTTGTGACGGAACAAGGGTACTTGCAGTACTCTAAGGAACAGGTGTTAGTGAGCAACCCGGATGTGTTATTAATTTCCAGTATGGGTTTTGAGGGAGAGCATGAGAAAAAAAACTGGGAGAAATGGGTGTCTTTAAACGCAGTCAAAATTCATAAGATCTTTATCATTGACCAGTATCTTTTGTGCAGCCCTACGCCGATTACTTTTGTCGAGACTTTAAAGACAATTATTCGTGACCTTCATCCTGAAATGCTTTTATGAGTTTAAAATACATCATATTTTGGGTTTTAACTTTGATCACGTTTTTGGTGATCATAGTTATTTTTTCCTTAACATTGGGAGTGGCAGGGATCCCGGCGGGTAAGATGGTCTCTGTTTTTCTTCATGGCCCCGGCAGCACGGAATACAGTATTATATTTGATATCCGTCTGCCCCGGATCATTTTGGCTTTTGCCGTCGGAGGATCTTTGAGCCTGGCCGGCGTGCTTTTACAGGGGATGTTTCGCAACTCTTTAGTTGAGCCCTACACGTTGGGGATTTCAGGAGGGGCAGCCTTAGGGGTATCCATAAGCATTGTTTTGGGGCTGGCAGCGATAAGTCGTTTTACATTTCCATTGTTCGGCTCCCTGGGAGCGTCGATGGTCATCGGCATCCTTTATCTTTTAAGCCTTAAAAAAGTCAGGATCAATCTTCAACGCTTACTTTTAATCGGGATCATGATCAGTTTTATATCATCATCCTTGGTCATGCT
This sequence comes from Candidatus Omnitrophota bacterium, assembly GCA_015233675.1. Classification (GTDB taxonomy): domain Bacteria; phylum Omnitrophota; class Gorgyraeia; order Zapsychrales; family Fredricksoniimonadaceae; genus JABDGZ01. Next base: position 65,670 of record JADFXH010000004.1, on the reverse strand, counting down.
TTTGATGTCGTTATCAAGCATGGACAGCTTGCATGGGATTGTGTTTTGGATCATGGGATCCCTGGCAGAGTCGGATGGGACGCTTATTCAAATTATGTTAGCGGCTTCTTTAGGTTTGCTGGCGGTGTCCTATTTATTTTGCCATCATCTCAATGCATTCGCGTTGGGAGAAGAAGAAGCCCATCACTTAGGCATACCGGTCGAGTCGACCAAACGCATCCTTTTTTTGGCCTCTTCTCTCCTGACGGGTTTTTGTGTTTCCGCGGCAGGTATGATCGGTTTTGTGGGATTAGTGGTCCCGCATTTTATGAGAAGGGTCGTAGGGCATGATCATCGGATACTTCTTGTTTCGTCTTTTTTGGCTGGTGCTATTTTTTTGATCGTTTGTGACACGGTTGCGCGGATTATTATAGCGCCCGTAGAACTGCCTGTGGGGGTGGTCACAGGAATCGTTGGAGGCAGTATTTTTGTATATGCCTTGGCCAAAGAGGATATTTCCTAATGCTTGAGATCGAGGCCCTGACATGCGGGTATGATAAAAAAGCTGTTGTTTCTTCTGTCAGTGTTGAAGTCAAGAGTGGCGAATTTTTTGGTGTCATCGGGCCTAATGGTTCAGGCAAGACCACACTTCTAAGGGCTTTGTCCAGGGTCATCCAGCCTATGAGTGGTAAAATTTTTTTGGATAAAAAGGAGTTTGGGAGTATCTCGCTCCAGGATTTTTCACGTGGGGTGGCGGTGGTTTCTCAACTGTTTCCTTTGGCGCAATTGACTGTGGAGGAATTTGTCCTGTTAGGCAGGATTCCGTATTTTGGGCGTATGCAGTTTATAGAATCAAGGCATGACCGTGAAGTGGCGTATCAATGCATGGAGTTAACGGATGTTTTACGGCTGAAGGACAAACCAATCCAGCATTTAAGCGGCGGAGAGAGGCAATTAGTCCAGATTGCCCGCGCCTTCACTCAGGAACCTAAATTGGTTTTATTAGATGAGCCGACAGCCCATTTGGATATCACCCATCAGGTGGCAATAATGGATTTGCTTAAGAAACTGGTACGGGAACTGAATCTCACGGTCGTCATGGTCTTGCATGATTTGAACCTGGCCAGCGAATACTGTGACCGTCTGACTTTAATCAGTCAGGGGACTGTTTATAAAACCGGGACCCCTTGGGAAGTGATTGACTACCGGGTCATCGAAAAAGTGTATCAGACAGTCGTGGTGGTAAATCAAAATCCTATTTCAGCCAAACCGCACGTTTTGATCGTCCCTGGGGAAGAATTAATAAAAAATAAACGAGGGTAGTGACAAAAGATATGTCAAGAATGAACGGGTGGCTCGGAGTTGATGTTCAGGGGCGGACGGTGACTGCTCACTGGGGCTATTAAGGGAAATCTCTGTTCTGGATGCTGATAGGGCGGCCCTCGAATTAGGAGCCCCTGAACATCAACTCCGAGCCAGGCCCCGTAGATAGTGATAAAAGTTTAATGTGGGCAGAACCTTGACGACTATCAGGAGAAAACATGAAGTTTTTCAGTCTAATGATCATCTTCTTAGCATTATTTTTGAGCAGAGGGCTTGCCCAGGAGGCGGTTGATTTGGGCAAAATAGTCGTAGAAGCTTCCCGCAGCAATGATGTTGTGAGCGATATGAACAAAAATGTAAGCATCATTTCATCTGGGGATATTACCATTTCACCGGCTAAAAGTTTGCCGGAGTTGTTGAGTGCCATACCAGGGGTCCATGGAACTATCGCTGGTAACATTCATGATCCATCATATACGGATATTGGTGGTTTTGGGGTTACGAGCACATCCAACGTATTGGTGATGGTTGATGGCCGTCGTTTGAATGAGCCTGATTTATCCGGGCCGGATTTGTCGCTGATTGATTTAAATTCTGTCGATCATATTGAGGTCATTCAAGGGGCTGGTACGGTGCTTTACGGGGACAATGCCAGCGGCGGGGTCATTAATATTGTCACCAAAAAAGGTACGGAAAACACCAAGCCATCAGTGACATTAACCAGTGAGGTAGATAGTTATAAAGGAAATAAAGACGGGATAGCTTTAAGCGGCGGGCTTCCCCAATTGACGTATCAATTTAATTATGACCGTCAACAAAACGATAATTATCGCACCTTTGATAATTATTGGGCCAATGAGTACAATACACATTTAAATTATAATCCTACTGATATTTTTGGTGTTGATTTTTCGCAAGGGTATCACTTGGACCGTTATCGGACTCCCGGGGGATTGACCATTGATGATATTAATTTAGTTGGCCCCACTGGTTTAGATCAAGTGTCTGGCCCTGCCATTAATACTGCCTCAGACTCACATTTTGATGTGACCCCGTATATGAAATTTGACGCGGGGACAAGCCATTTCGATTTTTCCTTGTTTGCTTCAGCTAGAAAGAGAGTGACCGATTCTATTTGGCCGGGTTATGATGATGAATCGTTAAACTATGAAACAGAATCTTATGAATTCCAACCGAAGCTCATCGTATCAACTCCTTTAACAGACCGTTTGGATAGCAAATTAACTTCAGGGTATGATTATATTTACAATCATGAAGACCGGAGAAGTTATGCTAATCCTGAGGATGTTTATTATATAACCGAGGCATCACAAAACGTTTATTTGTTGGATGAACTAACCCTTGACCAGAAATGGCTGCTTAATGCCGGTGTCAGGGGGGCATGGGCAGATTACGTTTTTGACCAAACCCAACAGGCAACTGCTAAATTGGGACGTTGCGATACAACGGAAGGATATGACGGGGGCTTGGGATATAAATACAATCCTGATTCAAAAGTGTTTGTAGATTATTCTCATTCCTATCGTCTGCCGAATATAGATGAATACTTCCAAAGCCCTTACTATGTCTCCGGGTTGGAATATCCAGCCCAAGTGAACGCTGGAGTCACGTACCAAGTTGGTAATCAATATCAATTAGGTGTTAAAGACCAAAGTTTTAAAGGTATTCATTTAGGTGCTACTTTTACAGAGGTCCAGTATAAAAATGAGATCTTTTATGATCCCAATGCGTTACCTTACCCGGCGAATGTTAACTATGATGGCAGGACTCGGCATTATAGTGAAGAAGCAGCTGCTTCTGTTGATTTGTTTAATAAGAAAATTGAACCATTTGCGAACATTACCTTCCAGCAATCTGAGTTTGTTAAGGGAAAATATTCAGGCAATGTGCTTCCTTATGTGCCGGACCATCTAGCTAATGCAGGTATCTCCTTTAGGCCTTTAGACCGTCTAAGCATGTCGTTTACAACGCATTTTGTCGGCAAAGAATTCCTGGATGCTGATCAAGCTAATACTCAATCTAAATTAAAGCGATATGATACCGTTGATTGGAACATTAAATACGGTATTAAGAACATTGAATTATGGTTCACTTTACAGAACATATTTAGTGCTAAATATTATATCTATGGAGTTACTGAAGGCCCTTATGGCAATTATTATTGGCCCGCCCCCGGACGCAATGCAGAGGCGGGTATCAAAGTGAAGTTTTAAAACAGGGGCATTGAATTATTATTTTACGGCTTAGTACCGGCAGCAGAGGGAAACCCCGCGTAAATATTCAGTGAATACGTATTCTAATTTCTCATTCCATTTGGACCGCTCAGGCATTAGAATAAGGTGGTCTAATAGGGGATCTATGCATTTGACAAGATTTTTTATTTTGATAGGGTTTTGCTTGGGTTTGCCCTTGGTGAGCTTAGCTCAGGAGCAAAAAGCGCCTTTACGTTTAACTCTGGCAGAAGCCCTGAACAAAGTAGATACCGTTAATCTTCAGGTGATGATGGCAAGTGCCAGGCTTGAGCAGGCTATAACCCGTATATCTCAAGCGCAATCAGATTTACTGCCACACTTCGATGGTGTTGTCAGCGGAGGGCGACAGACGGTTGATTTGCGCGCCGAAGGCATCCAGTTTCCGGGCCTAGGGACTCATATCGGACCTTATAATACTTTTGATGCCCGTCTTCGTGTAACCATAGCGCTTTTTGACCCTTCAGCTTTTGAAAGATTTCAAGCAGCTAAAAAGGGGGAGTCTCTTTCCGAGGCCCAGCTAGAGAAAACTCGTGAAGATATTTTGGCATTGGTGGCAACTTTATTTGTTGATGCTCAACGTAAGCAGCAAACCTTCCGTCTTTTGCAAACTCTATTGGAAAAAGATCAAAAGGCTTATGAATTAAGTGAAGATGCCCTGGCGCAGGGCACGGGGACGTTATTGGATACAAATAAATTAAATTCACAGCTGGAACAAACTAAATTTTTATATCAGCAGGCTAAACTTCAGGCTGAAGATGCCCGCCTGGATTTGTCCGCTGCCTTGCAACTGCCTGTCAATATGCCTTTATTATTTCTTGATGATAAAGATTTATTGAAAGCGTTGGGAAGCAATGCTGTTATTAATTTTAATAACACGACTAATGCCGATATGGCCATGGCGTCTGCTTTGCTGGAAGCCCGTAAGGCTGATCAAAAAATCGCTTATGCAGATTTCTTACCAAAGGTTTCAGGCACTGCTGATTACGGGCGTTCCGGCGGATCCCCGGGGCATGGCAGTAATACGTATTTTGCTGGTTTGCAGGCAACTGTGCCCCTTTGGGAAGGCGGATCACAACAATCCAATGTCAAAGAAGTCAAGCAAAAGATTAAAGAAGCTCAGGAAAATTTTTTAGATGCCAGTCAGCAGGAACAGGTTAACACAGCCAAGGCTATCGCGGCTATTGCGGAGGCTGATTATCTAATAGAAGCGAAAATTCAAAATCGGCAGACAGCTCAAAGGTCTTTGCTCATTGCTTTTCAGGCCCAGAAGACTGGCAGCGGCACGGTGTTAGAAGTGATGCGGGAAAAAGCAGATTTAGCAATAGCTGAAGATCAATACAATGAGGCCCAAGCCCTTTGGGTAATGAGCCATATTGATTTACTTCATGCTCAGGGCCGTTTAAGGATGTTGGTTAGCCGGAGAGGAAAATAATTGTGCGAATTTTAATAGTATTATTGGCAGTTGCCTTAATTAGCGGGTGTTCTGGGAAAAATGATTTTAAGCACATGATTTTTTCAGGGACCATGGAGATGACTGAGCATGTACTGGGGGTTAAGGCAGCGGGACGGCTGACAACGCTTAATGTTAAAGAAGGGGACAAGGTCCAGAAAGGCCAGCTATTGGCGACGTTTGATCGTTTTGAACAAAATAAAAAAGATTATGAACGCGTCGGTGTTTTATATCAGAATGGCGGGGCTAATCAGCAGTCTTTGGAAAATGCCAAATTAGCCATGGAAGACCAGCAGGTGATTTCTCCTTTATACGGGGTTGTTTTGGTTAAAAGCGCACAGACGGGTGAAATCATTCCGGCCGGAGGCGGGGTCGTGGTTGTCGGAGACCCGTTTGACCAGTGGGTCAAAATTTTTGTTTCTGAAGACCTGATGCATCAGTTGAGCATCAATCAGACGGCCAGCATTACGGTGGATGGAAGCGATAGAACGTATAAAGGCCATGTGACTTTTATCGCGGATAAGGCCGAATTTACCCCGCGTAATGTGCAGACTCCCGAAGAGCGCGTTACCCAAACATTCGCCGTTAAAATTGCCGTCGATGACGCAGATGATCATCTGCACGCCGGTGTAGCCGCGGATGTGAAGTTTAACTAGTGAGGCAGCAGGGATAAATTCGTTCTTTCTGCTTCTGGCGCAATTTGTTGCGTGATGGATGAACAGGTATTATGTATTCGGCACGGAATATTTTTGCCGTCTGCTTCGGTTTATGGCTATAATGTTCTAAAGTTTCTCTTCATTTGGAACATTATAGCCATAACTCCTTGCAGACTTTTGGCAAAAAATTCCTGAACGTACCGAATAAAAATAAATTTCTTCCTCCTGTCTCATCGCGCATAATAGTGATTATCCTTTTGGCGGGCAGGGGGATTAACAAGAGGTTTAATATGCCGGACATTGCCATTAGCGCGGACAAGTTGACCAGAAGGTTTGGCAAATTCACTGCTGTCGATGAGGTTTCTTTTGAAATCCCTTATGGGTCTATTTTTGGGTTTCTGGGGGCTAACGGCGCCGGGAAAAGTACTACCATCCGCATGCTCTGCGGTATTTTAGAGCCGACGAGCGGCAATGGGAAGGTGGGCGGCTTCGACGTGCAGACCCAGCCGGAGCAGATCAAAACTGTCATCAGTTATGTTTCCCAGCGTTTCAGCCTTTATTCGGATTTAACCGTTATTGAAAACCTGTCTTTTTACGGGCAGATTTACGGTCTTAAGCGGGAGTCTTTATCGCGTCGTATTGAAGAAGTTTTGACAATGACCGGTCTGTACCGCTTTTGTCAGCGCCTTTCCGGTGATCTCTCCGGGGGCATGAAACAAAAATTAGCCATTGCCAATGCTATTTTGCATAAACCTAAAATTATTTTTCTCGATGAGCCTACCGCCGGGCTGGATCCTCTGGCCCGAAGGTCCATATGGGAGCTTTTGTACAGCCTGGCCGAGCAGGGCACATCGCTTTTTGTAACCACCCATTATATGGAAGAGGCTGAGCGCTGCAACACCATTGCCTTTATTAGCGACGGAAAGATTTTAAGGATTGGCCGGCCTGCAGATTTGAGGCATCAGTTGAGCGCCAAGATCCTGGAAGTGGCTTGTCAGCCTTTGATGAAGGCTTCCCGCCTTTTTTTAACATTGGAAGGGGTGCGCGGCATTACGGTGTATGGTACTACATTAAATCTAAACGTGAACGACCAGAAGGCGGTTTCAGCCCGTGTGGTTGATGCCGCGGCCAGGGAAGGGGTGGAAATCATCTCTATCAGACCCATTGGCGCCTCTTTGGAAGATGTGTTTTCTGATTTGGATTCGGAAAGGCCGGATGCGAAACATTAGAGCTGTTGCTTTTAAAGAATTTATTCATATTTTGCGCGATCGACGCACATTGACGCTGCTTATTGTTATGCCATTGATGCAGTTGATGATCTATGGTTACGGCATCAACACTGACGTCAAACATCTGCCAACCTATGTGTATGACCAGGACCGCACTTATTTAAGCCGCCGTTTGATCAATGCTTTTACTCAAAGCGACTATTTTACCGTCAAGACCCAGGCCGCTTCCCTTGGACAGGTGTATTCGGCTTTAGACCGTGGTCTGGCCCAGTCAGCCTTGATTATACCTCCTGATTTTACCGCGAATTTATTAAAGAAAAAAGGCGTGCAGGTCCAGCTTATAATTGATGGCACGGATTCAACTCCTGCAAATGTGGCGCTTAATTCCAGCCAGGCGATTATCAACGCTTTTATGCAAAATGAAAAATTGGTTCCCGTCCAGCTGTTGCCCATCGATTTTCGTCCGCGGCTTTGGTATAATCCCGACCTTAAAAGCTCGTATTTTATGCTTCCCGGGTTGGTTGGTTTGCTTTTGCAATTTTTAGTTCCTATGATTACAGCTACAGCCATTGTACGCGAAAAAGAAAGAGGCAATATCGAACAGCTTTTAGTGACCCCTATCAAGTCGTATGAATTGATCATAGGGAAAATACTTCCTTATATAGCCCTTGGCGTGCTCATTGCCTCAAGTATTATCACGATCATGCATTTTCTATTCATGGTGCCAATCCATGGCAGTGTGATGACGCTGTTTTTTTTGACTCTGGTTTATTTGGTTGTATGCTTAGGCATAGGGTTGTGGGCGTCAACGATAGCGGACAATCAGCAGCAGGCAGGGCAAATCGTCATGTTTTTCGCCATGCCTTCGATTTTACTTTCGGGTTTTATTTTTCCCCGGGAAGGCATGCCCGTTTGGGTTAGAGACATAGGTTATTTTATTCCTATGACCTATTTCTTAAAAATTGTCAGGGGTATTATTCTTAAAGGCATGGGCTTTTTTGATCTGATCGATCAGGTCTGGCCCTTGCTGCTTATGGCTGTTTTGGTCATTGTCTTTAGCATACGGCGTTTTTCCAAAAGGATGACGTAACTAATACGAAGGTGGTATAATCTTGGAAGTCATCTCCACGTTCTTGACTTGACGTATGGAAGCGTATAGCTATTTAGACAAAGGGTGATGAGGGTGCCATGCTTGGCTCTTGATAGAAAGGAAAACATTATGACCGAAGAAAAGAAAGAAGAAGGGTGCTGTTCAACTAAAGGGCACAACTGTTGTTCATGGATCAAATTTATGGCTGGTCTTTTGATTGGCGCATTTATTTTTGCCTCTGGCATGTGGTTTGCAAAATCTTGCTGTCATTCAAATCACAATTTTTGTCCCTTGAGCGCTCCTGTGCAAAAATAGTGTGATTTAGAGAACTTTCGCAGGCTCAATGTGCACCAGCACATCAGCTATGCCTAAAGAAGATAAGATGAGGGCGTCTTTGACTTCATGGCCGATACGGTGGGCTTCGTGGACTTGCATGCCGCCGTTAACTTCCACATGAATATCTACGAATAAATTGAGCCCGCTTTTGCGCACCCGGCATTTTTCAATAGCAACAACTCCTGGGACCCGTTGGGCGATGCTGCGGATGGCTTCTTCTGTTTCGGGGTTGACAGCTGCGTCCATAATTTCCTTGATGGCGTGCCGAAGCAAATTAATACCGTTAAAAAGAATGATCCCGCTGGCTGCCAGCGCCGCCCAGTCATCCGCGTGTTCATAACCCCTGCCACCTATGATAGCGATAGATATTCCGATAAAGGCAGCCAAGGAAGTAAAGACATCCGAACGTTGGTCCCATGCCGCTGTTTTTATCGAAAGGCTGTTGACTGAGTTTCCGACGGAAAATAGATACCGGAATAAAGTTTCTTTGATGGCGATGACTAAGACTAAAATGATCAGGGTAAAAGCCGCAGGAGCATGGCGAGGGTGCGGAATTTCAATGATGCTTTTGATGGCAATGCCTATACCCGCCAACAAAAGCGCCGTTGATGCGATCATGGCGGCAAGAGACTCCGCTTTGCCGTGACCGTAAGGATGGGTTTCATCCGCGGGAAGGGAACTGATTTTGATGCCGCCTAAAACCACCACGGATGAAAAAATATCCATTGTAGACTCAATACCATCTGCTATTAAAGCATAAGAATTTCCTAAGATTCCAGCGGTGATTTTAATCGCCGCTAAAAAGACATTTGAACATAGTCCAATGAGCATACTGCTGATACCGCGGTCAAAGCGGCTTTGGTGACCGGAATTTTGGGTAATCATGGCTTAATATTAAAGCATCCTTTGGTATCATGCAAGAATTCTTAAACATTTGTGTCGATTTATAGTGTGATTTCATGATTTTGATAATATTCTTATTTACTCCTATTTTGCGTAATGATAGAATAAAAAAAATAAAAAAAGGAGGACGAAATGCCATCTATAAATAGCGCGGAATTACTTAAAGATAAAGATATCGTAAATGAGATCAACAGGTATAAATGGTGTGAAAGCGAGAAAGCAGGGTGTGACATTGGGTTTGAGAGAGCTTCCAGGGAGTGGATTAATACCTGCTCTAAGCAATATCTCAACCAACATACCAAAAAATTAGCCGTTCTATGGCTCAAATCGCAGCCGATTTACAGTATTTTAAATAAGGAAATAAAAACATTACGATAAATAAAGGCGATGGAATAAGATGACGGACGCTTTTACACGCAAGTTTTTTTTAAAAGTGTCCGTCATTCTTATTTTAACCTCCCATATAAGGAACATTTATGAGCAATCAGGTGATTTCTTTTGATTATGTATTAACTGCCAAAGATGGCAGAGTCATTGATGCTTCCACCAAGGGCAAGCCCTTGATATTTATTACTGACAGGGGCCAGATCATTTCGGGATTGGAATCTATTTTGTCAGAAATGCAGCCTCTCCAGAAAAAAACAGTAACCGTTGAGGCCAAAGAGGCTTATGGGATTTATGATGAGCGGTTGGTTTATAAAGTCAATCGTTCCAAACTGCCTGCTCCAGAAATTAAAATCGGTGATATGTTTGAAGTGGGGCAAGGAGGCAGTTTTTCGGCGGTCACCATTACTGCCATTAATGGTGATGAGATAACCTTAGACGGTAATCATCCATTGGCCGGAGAAGACTTGACCTTTACGGTTGAGATCGTCAATAAAAGACCGGCCACTGCAGAAGAGTTGGCCCATGGCCATGTGCATGGTACGGGCCACGGCCATGAATGCGGCGGGGAGGGCAGTTGTTAAGTTAATGGAAAAAGTATATTATCCGCTAATCGCTATCGACGAAGTCAGCGCCCTTTTAAATAAAATTTCTGTATTTGGCAGTTTAAACAACAGTCAACTTCAGGAAGTATTTAAATTACTAAAGACCGTCAAGTATGGTGAAGGTGAATTTATATATAAAAGAGGGGATGCTTCAAGCTACATTTATATTATCAAGCAAGGCGAAGTTAAGATGGTGATTGATAATGAAGATGTATTTTTAGAATTAATTTCTTTTAGGCAGGGAGATTGTTTTGGGGAGACCTCGGTTATTGGGATCCAATCTCATTCATCAAGCGCATTGGCTGTAAAACCAACAGAATTAATTGTATTGGAGCCCGGCAGTTTATTAAGCATCTTTGAAACAGACCCGGAAGTGTTTGGTATATTGATCCTTAATATTGCGAGAGAGACGGCCAGAAGATTGCGTCAATCTAATGAAGCTCTGGTTCAGTACATGATAATGAAAAACAAGAAGGTGGGAGGCATTGGCTAATTTAAAAGGCTCCCATGTCTGCACAAAGATAATAATATTTTCCTATGTCACAAGATATAATTTATAAGATTAAAGCAGATTTTCTGAAGGTTTTGGGACATCCTGTACGTTTAAAACTGATTGAAGAGCTTAAACACGGAGAAAAGAGTGTAGGATGCCTTGTAGACAAATTTAAGATCGGACAGTCAAGCATTTCCCGCCATCTTCTTGCTTTGCGTAATGCAGGAGTTTTATCCTCACGGCAAGAAAAGACGACAGTATATTACAATATAGCAGATCATGATATTTACTTTGTTTTACGTCCCATCGCAGTGATGCTCCGCAAAAAATTTAAAGCTTCCGAAAAAATGCTGGTTACACTAGGGAAAGATTGACAGTTTTACCCTTGAATTGTCCGGTAAGAACACCGTCATCCTGAGCTACTTAGGGGCGAAGGATCATAAAGTTCGAATATAATTGACTTTAAGATGCTTCGCTGCGCTCAGCATGACGATACACGAGAAACTTACCTTGGCTGTTGAAAATAAATTGTAATATTAAAAAGTTTTGCTATAATCAAATCTCCTTTATATTACTCTTTTATTAACAAAGGGTTAGAGATGAGAATTGCATTATTTTCCTGGGAAGCGGTCCATTCAGTGTTTGTGGGAGGGATAGGTGTTCATATCACTGAGCTGGCCTGTGCCTTGGAGCGCAAAGGCCATGAAGTGCATGTCTTTACGCGTATGGCGTATCATGATCACCTGCATTATGAGTGTGTCCATGGCGTTCATTATCATCGTTGCTCATATGTTGGCAATTCTGACTTTATAGAAGAAGTCGCAAATATGTGTCGTTCTTTTGTGGACAATTTCCTTGCGACAGAGAATTATATCGGCCCATTTGATGTGGTCCACGGGCACGACTGGCTGACTGCCCAGGCCCTGGAATGGATCAATAAAGTAAGGCGCCACAACACCATTTTTACCATTCATTCAACGGAATATGGCCGCTGTGGAAATAATTTCTTTGAAGGCAACTCCCAGCGTATCCGTCACTTGGAGTGGTTAGGAACCTATTGCAGTGACCATGTCATAACCGTATCTAATGCTTTGAAAAACGAAGCTATGTGGATTTATGGCATCCCTGAGTCTAAAACGGATGTTATTTATAACGGTGTCTCTTATTCAGATTTTGATAGCTGGGTTGACCCCGGGGATGTCAGATGTCAGTACGGGATTGGCCCCATGGATCCCATGGTGCTTATTGTTGGCCGCATGGTTTACCAAAAGGGGCCGGATTTGCTCGTTGGTGCTATCCCTTATATTTTAAACGATTATCCTAATGCCAAGTTTGTTTTTGCGGGTGATGGGGAAATGCGCCATGAAGTTGAACAACAGGCCTGCAACATGGGAGTATCTCACGCGACACGTTTTTTAGGCAAGAAAAACCCTTTGGCTGTCAGAGACCTTCTTAAGGCCACTGACTGCGTATGTGTTCCCAGCCGTAATGAGCCTTTTGGCATCGTTATTCTGGAGGCTTGGTGTGCAGGAAAACCTGTAATTGCCACGATCAATGGCGGGCCTAATGAAATTATTTGGCATGATGTCAACGGGTTGAAAATTCAGGACAATTCCCAGTCCATCGCTTGGGGGATCACGGAAGTTTTTGGGGATTTTGATCACGCCAGATGGATGGGGAATAATGGCCGAATAACTGTTGAGACAGCTTTTTCATGGGATGTTATTGCTGACGAAACTCTTACCATTTATAGTTAAAGGGTACTGGTATGCCACAATCTAGTTTTGACTCAACAGATCTTCCCGTCTTAGAGCCCCGTACCCATTGTGTTCTTATCCCCAGGGACCCTAATTTTATTTACGCTTATTGGGATTACACCGGGGAAGATATTGACAGGGCCCGTAATCAGCTTAAGTTCGAAAGCGGGGACTCCCGGCTTGTTCTTCGCGTTTATGATATTACTCTTATAGATTTTAACGGTTCAAATGCGAATCATACCTGGGATCTGGATGTGGGTTTTTCAACCAAAGACTGGTATATTCATGTATGGCAAGACAACGCGGATTACTGTGCCGAGCTAGGTGTTAGTTGCGGTGAAGATCATTTTATCCCTCTGACGCGGTCTAACATCGTGCGCACGCCTCCTAAATCTTCCTCGAAGAGGGATGATTTAATTTGGCAGGATATTAAAGCCCACAGTGAATCCCTGCCCTATCTAAAAGAAAACATCGCTATCAAGCAGCAGTTATCAGGAAAAAAATCGCACTTGGCCAAGAAAACTAAAAAGGCAAGGATCCACTATTTAACGGCCCAAGACATTCGGGCTTATTATATGAAGCTTTTTTCCAGAGTTTCAAGAAGAGGCAAAAGGAGGCTCAGGGGTATGGGCAATGCCCCTTCACTTGAAGACATCCTAAAAGGACGATTTAGAGGAGGGTCTTGGCAAAAAGTCCGTCCTCTAATTACTATTTCTGATTTGATAACACGCACTCATCCGGGTTCTTCCCAGCCGGGATTAGAGAAAAAAGGTGCCAGTGAAAACCTATTTAGCTCTCAGGCGCAATCGAGTGAAGGAAGATTAAACAAGAGAAAGTTCTTCTTTGAAATTTGGACGGAGTTGATTGTTCATGGCAGAACCGAGCCCGATGCGGCTGTCTGGCTTGGTCAAAAGGGGATCCAATTAAACCCTGACGGGACATTCTCTTTACGCTACTCTCTTCCTGACGGTGAAATCTCTCTTAAATTTATCGCCCAATCTTCAGACGGTGTTGAAGAGCGTCATATCTATACGCGCGTTGAACGTGAAAAAACAATTGATTTTCCAAAGCTGTTAAAGGAGTTCGATGGATAAAAAGCCAAAAGGGTATCTTGCTCTTGTCCTTCACGCTCATTTGCCATTTGTCCGCCATCCGGAAGAAAATTATTTTCTCGAGGAGAACTGGCTGTTTGAAGCCATTACCGAGACCTACATACCTTTGATCCGGGTTTTTGAATCGTTGGTAGGCGATGATGTTGATTTTCGCGTGACCATGTCGATCAGCCCGACACTGGCCGCCATGATGGTCGACCCTCTGTTGCAGGACCGCTACGTGCGTCATATTAACAAGCTTATTGAACTGGCAGAAAAAGAATTGGACCGCACGTCACACGATCCGCAGTATCACGGCCTGGCCCTGATGTATTACAACCGGTTTGTGGATGCCCGTGACGTCTTTATTAATCATTATCAGAAAAATCTAATTAACGCGTTTAAGAAATTTCAGGAAGCGGGGTTCCTGGAGATCATTACTTGTTGCGCGACACACGGTTTTCTGCCGAATTTAAATATCAACGAAACTTCCGTCAGGGCACAGATTGAAATTGGAATAGACCAATACCGTAATCATTTTGGCATGACCCCCAAAGGGATATGGCTTCCTGAATGCGGCTTTTATCCTGGCCTGGATCGTCTGCTCAAAGAAGCAGGGATTAAATATTTCTTTTGTGATTCCCATGGGATCATGAATGCCGATCCACAGCCGCAATTTGGTGTTTATGCTCCTGTTTATTGTCCCAGCGGGGTCGCTGCTTTCGGACGGGACTGGGAATCTTCTAAACAGGTATGGAGTTCGCAGGAAGGTTATCCCGGCGATCCGGACTATCGTGAATATTACCGTGATATCGGATTTACGCTGGATTTTGAATACATCAAACCTTATATCCATCCCGATGGCATCCGCATTAATACGGGAATCAAGTATTGGCGCATTAGCGGTAATACACAATATAAAGAGCCTTATCAGCCGCAACGGGCCAAAGAGAAGGCCGCGGTGCATGCAGGGAATTTCCTTTTTAACCGCCAGAAACAAATTGAACATTTTTTCCATCAGATGGGCCGTAAACCGGTTATTGTCGCGCCTTATGATGCGGAATTATTCGGCCATTGGTGGTTTGAAGGTCCTCAATGGATCGATTTTTTAGCCAGAAAGATTTTTTATGACCAAAACACCATCGAAATGATCACTCCTTCTGAGTATTTGAAAGAGTATTCAACCAATCAAGTGGCCATGCCCAGCCAATCAAGCTGGGGATATAAGGGATTCAGTGAGTTTTGGCTCGAGGGCTCAAACAGTTGGGTTTATCCTTATCTTCATGAAGCCGGACGGCTTATGAAAGATTTGGCGCTAAGGAATTCCGATTTGATCAAAGGTGATTTCAGGAACAATATATATAAATCCGCTTTGCGTTACAGGGCCCTTAACCAGGCCGCGCGCGAACTTCTTTTAGCCGAATCCAGCGACTGGCCATTTATCATGAAAGCGGGTACGATGGTTGCTTATGCAGAAAAGAGATTGAAGGTGCATTTAAACCGGTTTTATAAATTATTAAATAGTTTAGAAAAGGACTCTATAGACGAAACCTGGCTTAAAGAAATTGAAGATAGAGATAATGTGTTTTGGAGCATGAATTGTGTTAAATATTATTTAGAAAAACAAAATTCGATTCAACGCATGCTTAAAGGGGATGCCGTACGTTTTCCTCTAGCCTTACCGCGTGCGAAGTCTCGAAAACTTCTGGGGAAACTTCCAGCAGGGAGGTAGATCATGAGTGATATTATCGATAATTTGCCCAATATTTATCCCGATGCGAATGAATCTTACGGTATAAAGAAAAGAAATCTGTACAGGGTTTGTTCAAATGTCGATTTTAAAAAAGTAAGGTCCTCTTTTGGTATCGCGCTTCACATGCATCAGCCGACAATTCCGGCCGGAGGCGGGGATCTGCGCCATGCTAATCTGGTTTCAAACCTGCAGAACATGTTTGAAAATCAGGGAATAGGCGATAATCACAATGCTGGAGTATTTTTTGATTGTTACCAACGATTGTCCCGGATTATACCCGACTTGGTTAGAGAAGGGAAAAGTCCCCGTATCATGTTGGATTATTCCGGTAATCTTCTTTGGGGGATGCGCCAGATCAATGGGGGAGAAGCGCTTGAAAATTTAAAGAAAATCACCTGTGATAAGTTTTATTATCCCTACGTCGAATGGCTTGGGACAATGTGGTCGCATTCTGTGGTTACGTCCACACCAGTGCCGGATATTAAGCTTCATATATCGGCATTCCGTCATCATTTTGCTTCCATTTTTGGAAAAGAGGCAGAGGAGCGCATTAAAGGATTTTCCGCGCCTGAGATGCATTTACCTATCCATCCGGATGTCTGCTTCGAATATGTCAAAGCGTTAAAGGAATGCGGTTATGAGTGGCTTATGGTGCAGGAACATACCATTGAAAATCTTAACGGCCGCAGCATAAATAATCCTCATTTCCCTCATAAGCTTGTCGCAAGAAATTCCCTGGGGCAAACTCAAGAGATCACTGTCCTTATTAAAACCCAGGGGTCTGATACAAAGCTTGTTGCCCAAATGCAGCCTTTATCAGAGGCGCGCGGGCTGTCCAGACGGGAGTATTGCGGGAAGCTGATCCCTCCGTTTGTTTGTCAGATCGGTGACGGTGAAAATGGCGGTGTGATGATGAATGAGTTTCCCCCCATGTACACTCAATCTATTCAAAGCATTTCCACGGAAGGTACGGTTGCTTTGAATGGTTCAGAATATCTGGAATTTTTAGAAGAGATGGGTATCAATTCTGCTGATTTCACGCCGGTACAGCCGATCTCTCAGCATCGCATTTGGGAAAAGGTTAAGAAATTCGAACCGCAATCCGTGAACAGGGCAATACAAGAGCTTCAAAAGCAGGATAATTCATTTAACCTTGATAAAGGTTCATGGACCAGCGACCGTAATTGGGTTAAAGGATACGAGCATGTTATGGATCCCATTAACCAATTGAGCGCGGCTTTTCATGAGAAATTTGATCAAAAAAATACAGACCTGACTTCACGCTCGTATAAGGAAGCCATGCTGTATCTTCTTTTGTCTCAAACAAGCTGTTTTCGTTACTGGGGTCAGGGCGTGTGGACGGATTACGCCAGGGAGCTTTGCCGCAGAGGTATGGAAGTCATTGAAAAGGGAAAGACGTCCGCACCGCTTCAAGGCTCCGTCAATACGGCGCGGGTTTTTCAATCTCCTCAAAGTGTTTCAAAACAACCTGAGGGCAAAGCCCCCAAGCCGGACACTCACAGTTGTTCGATAAAGGACTTACTCAGCATTCCGGAAGTTATTCAGGAAATTGAAAAACATAAATGGTGTGAGAGCGAGAAAGCCGGGCGTGATGTTGGCTATGAATGGGCCCGGGAAAATTGGCTCAAGCAATACGCTGAGAAATGGAAACAGGACCACTTATGAATGAGCTGGCAATTATAAAACCGGATCCTTTTATTACAGATCACGATACCCATCTTTTTAAAGAGGGCAACCATTTTAAACTTTATGAGAAGCTAGGGGCCCATCTGACAGTCGTTGATGGACGCTCAGGTGTGCATTTTGCTGTTTGGGCGCCCAACGCTAAAAAAGTTTCGGTTATAGGTAATTTTAATAATTGGCAGAGAGAATCTCACCCTTTAAGTCTTCGCTGGAATTCTTCAGGTATTTGGGAAGGTTTTATTCCGGATTTGAATAAAGGCGAAGTATATAAATATTTCATTACTTCCGGTAATGGTCATTATAAGGTGGAGAAGCAGGATCCTTTCGCTTTTTATAATGAAGTTGCTCCGCATTTCGGGTCTATTGTTTGGCAGCTTGATTATGAGTGGCGCGATACTCAATGGATGAAGGACCGTCATCAAAACAATAGTCTCAATGCGCCAATATCCATTTATGAAATGCATATAGGTTCATGGAAAAGGGTTGTGGAAGAAGGCCATCGTCCTTTGACCTATAGGGAACTGGCTGTTGAGCTTCCTGAGTATTTGGAGTATATGGGCTATACCCATGTCGAATTCTTGCCGGTGATGGAGTATCCGTTTTACGGCTCTTGGGGGTATCAGACTTTAGGTTATTTTTCTCCCACCAGCCGTTTTGGCACTCCTCAAGATTTTATGTATTTAGTGGATTGTCTTCATCAGCACGGTATAGGTGTTATCCTTGATTGGGTGCCGTCGCATTTCCCTACCGATGAACATGGACTGGTATATTTTGACGGTACGCATCTATTTGAACATGCGGATTCAAGAAAAGGGTATCATCCTGATTGGAAGAGTTCCATTTTTAATTATGGGCGCAATGAGGTGAGGGAGTTTTTAATTTCTTCAGCTATGTTTTGGATGGACAAGTTTCATGCGGACGGCCTGCGCGTGGATGCTGTCGCTTCCATGCTTTATTTGGACTATTCCCGAGGAGATGCTTGGATCCCCAATCAGTATGGCGGACGGGAGAACATAGAAGCCATTTTCTTTATTCGAAAGCTTAATGAAACTATTTATGCCAATTTCCCTGATACCCAGATGATTGCCGAAGAATCAACCGCATGGGGAGGTGTGTCCCGTCCGACTTTTGTTGGCGGGCTTGGGTTTGGCATGAAATGGAACATGGGCTGGATGCATGACACTCTTGTGTACATGTCCAAAGACCCGATTTACCGTAAATATCATCATAATGATCTGACGTTTTCATTTTTATATGCTTATTCAGAGAATTTTTTATTATCTTTGTCCCATGATGAAGTTGTGCATGGAAAAGGTGCTTTAGCAGGAAAAATGCCCGGAGACAAATGGCAGAAATTAGCTAATTTGCGCTTGTTGTTGGGGTATATGTTTGCCCATCCTGGGAAAAAACTTCATTTTATGGGAGCGGAACTTGCCCAATGGGCCGAATGGAAACACGAACACAGTATTGAGTGGCATCTTTTGCAATATGCTCCGCATCAGGGCATTCAAAAATGGGTCAAGGATTTAAATTATTGCTACCGTAACGAACGGGCCTTATTTGAAAGGGATTTTGTCCCGGAGGGCTTTGAATTCATTGATTTCGGAGATTATCAAAACAGCATTATTAGTTTTTTACGCAAATCAGCGGATGGGCAGAGTGTTGTGCTGGCTGTATGTAATTTTACTCCTTCGACGTGGAAAGGGTATTCAATCGGCGTTCCTACAGAGGGCTATTGGAAAGAAATTCTAAATTCCGATGCGGGTGTATACGGGGGTAGTAATCAGGGCAATGGAGGAGGCCTGGAGGCAGAGCCTAAAGCCTGTCATGGCAAGCCATATTCGTTGCCGTTAACAATTCCGCCTTTGGGGATCTTGCTTTTAAAAAAGGACATATCTCCTGAGGAAAATTTAACGCTTCCATAATTGACATTACATTTTCTTTCTGATATTATCCTTATATTCAAATATTCACATATATATAGGATATAATTCAGGTTAAAAGAGGAAAATCCTTTCGGGCATGGATCTCATGCCTTTTGCTAATCTCTCCGGTGTGGCGGAATTCGTTAATCCTATTGAGTGAAATATATTAAATTTGTGTTTCTTTGTAGTTGAAGGGGGATAGATGGATGGCCAAGGCTGATTTTTTATCTAATAACAGGTTTACTCTTCGTTTAGAGCTTGTAAATAAACCCGGTGTTTTTGCGTCGGTAGCAACCCTGATTGCCTCTGTAAAAGCGGATTTAGGCGCCGTTGATATTGTGGAAGTTACTCCCTATACGATTATCCGTGATGTCACCTTTTATGTGTCAAACCAAAAGGATGCTGACAAGATTCTCAAGGGGCTGGAAAAACTGGAGAATGTCAAGACCATTGCGGTGTCTGACAAAATATTGTTGCTTCATTTGGGCGGGAAAATACAGGTCCAAAATAAAACACCGATACAAACGCGTAATCAGCTCTCAATGGCATATACCCCAGGGGTTGCAAAAGTGGCTCAAGCCATAGCTGAAACCCCGGATAAAGTTTATAAACTGACAATTAAAAGTAATAGTGTTGCCATTGTTACTGATGGGTCCGCTGTTTTAGGACTGGGGAACCTGGGGCCGGAAGCCGCCTTGCCTGTCATGGAGGGTAAGGCCATGATTTTTAAAGAATTTGCCAATATAGATGCTTGGCCCATTTGTTTGGCTACCCAGGATGTCGATGAGATCGTAAAAACAGTGCAGAATATTTCTCCGGCTTTTGGCGGCATAAATTTGGAAGATATCAGCGCCCCTCGTTGTTTTGAAATTGAAGAGAAGCTTAAAAAGATACTGTCCATTCCTGTCATGCATGATGACCAGCATGGGACAGCTGTCGTTATACTTGCCGCTTTAAAAAACGCCTTAAAAATTGTTAAGAAAGATATGGAAGGCGTCCGTGTTGTCGTCAATGGGCTAGGCGCAGCTGGGGCTGCCTGTTGCAGGATTTTGTTGTCCGCAGGAGTGCGGAATCTGTATGGGTGTAATCGAAAAGGGGTTGTTTTGATTGTTGACGAGACCAATTTGGGCCAAGCCCGAAAAGATTTGTTTTCATGTGCCACTCTCGATGTCCCTTCTTTAACCTTGAGGGAAGCTTTGTGCACGGTAGATGTTTTTATTGGTGTTTCGGCAGGCAATATTTTGACAGGTAAAGATCTTAACAGGATGAAAGAGGATCGCATCGTTTTTGCCATGGCCAATCCGGATCCCGAAGTTGACCCTCATGAAGCTTTTAAGGTGTGCCGGATTTTTGCCACAGGCCGTTCAGATTTTCCGAACCAGATCAATAATGCTTTGGCATTTCCGGGTATTTTTCGGGGAGCGTTGAATGTGCGGGCTAAAGTGATCAATGAAGAAATGAAAATAGCTGCCGCCGATGCGATTGCAAATCTTGTTCTAGAGAACCAATTGAGCAGTGAATATATTATTCCCAGTATTTTTGATAAACGTGTCGTCGAAGCTGTGACCAAGGCCGTGGAACAGGCGGCATATCAAACGGGGGTCGCTCGTAAACTTATTTTAAAAGATACCGATGTTGAAATAATAGATTAACCAAGGAAAGAATTTTTTTAAAGAAACAGTCAAAGCAGGGTGATTTGATTTTAATAGTTTGGGCATTTCTCAGGAATTCCCCCTCACCCCTCTTTTAAAAGAGGGGAGGTATCATTACGCTGTTTACCTCACTAAAAATTCTGCCAAAATTTTAAAAGCCATTATTTTTATTCATAGCATGGATGAATAGTCCTCTTTATTAAAAAATGGCAGGGATTTTTCAATACAGAAAGTATGCTTATGTTTTCGCCAAAATTGTTAACTTGTCTTAAGGATTATTCGAAGCAGCAATTCGTGACCGATTGTGTTTCCGGTTTTATTGTAGGAATTGTGGCTATTCCTCTTGCAATTGCTTTTGCGATTGCGTCTGGGGTGTCTCCGGATAAAGGTCTTTTTACCGCTATCATCGCCGGCTTTCTCGTTTCAATGCTGGGAGGCAGCCGGGTGCAGATTGGCGGCCCCACCGGGGCTTTTGTTGTCATTGTTTACGGCATTGTGCAAAAGCACGGGGTAGATGGTCTTATTATTGCCACCCTAATGGCAGGTATCCTTCTTATAATTATGGGAGTTGCCAAAGTTGGGACCGCGGTCAAGTTTATACCGCATTCTGTTATAGTGGGATTTACCAGCGGTATTGCTGTCATCATTTTTTCTTCCCAAGTTAAAGACTTCCTAGGTCTAAAGATTGAGAAAGTGCCGGCGGAATTTGTGGAAAAGTGGCGGATTTTTATGGAACATATGGGGACAGTTAACTATGACGCGTTAATTGTAGGACTCTTAACCGTCTTGATTATTATCCTGTTTCCGAGAATTTCCAAGCGTGTTCCGGGCGCATTGATAGCTTTGATTTCAGTATCGTCTCTGGTGGCTTATTTTCATTTGCCAGTAGAAACGATTGGGAGCCGTTTTGGAGAATTGCCGCATGTCTTACCGGTACCGGTATTCCCTCATATCAGTTTTTCAATCATCAGTGAGTTGTTCCAGCCTGCGATCACTATAGCCATTTTAGGCGCCGTGGAATCTCTTTTATCAGCTATTGTTTCTGATGGTATGATTGGCGCGAAACATCGCTCCAATACAGAACTTGTGGGCCAAGGCATAGCGAATATCGGTTCAGCTCTTTTTGGCGGCATGCCGGCTACAGGTGCGATCGCCCGGACCGTAACTAATATCAAAAATGGCGGGCGCACACCGATTGCAGGAATAATGCATGCCATCACAGTCCTATTGATCATGATGTTCTTGGGAATTTGGATCAAATATGTTCCATTAGCCTGTTTAGCGGGTATACTAGTAGTGGTTGCCTACCATATGAGTGAGTGGAGGTCTTTCTGTGAACTTCTGAAATGGTCTCGAGGCGGAAAAATGGTTCTTTTATCCACTTTTTTATTGACCATTTTTGTTGATTTGAATGCGGCCATTGAATGGGGGGTGGTGTTGGCCTCGTTTGTTTTCATGAAACGCATGGCGGATGCTACTCATATTAAGGTCATCGCCAAAGAATATGAGGAAGATGAAAAAGGCGAAGACCGTCAATTGTCAGGATTTGTGCTGCCCGCTCACGTAGAAATTTATGAAGTCAATGGCCCTTTATTTTTTGGAGCAGCCAACCGGTTTGATGAAGTTGGTCGTCAGATCAATGAAAAACCGAAGGTGAGGATCTTGCGATTTAGGGATGTCCCTGTCATTGATTCCACAGGGATGTACGCATTGAGAAGCTTTTATAATAAATGCAAAAAGGATCAAATCGCCCTGATTATTACAGGACTTCATGTGCAGCCGTTAAATGAAATGGTTAAATCAAATCTTTATGAATTAATAGGCGAAGAAAATGTTTTTTCAAGCATGAAAGAAACAATTCTGCGTGCACAGGAATTATTGAAAGAAAGCAAGCCATAATGAGAGGGACGCCATGCAGCTGACTTTTCGTGATATAGAAAAGGCATTTGAAATTGAGGAGGAGACGCTTTATCAATGGCTTAATAAGAAGGGTATGCCAGCCATTAAGGCTAATGACCAGTATTATTTTAATTCGGTTGAAGTTTTAGAGTGGGCCTTAAAAAACCGGATACGTCTTACCACGGGTGCATTGAAGCTTTGTGAAAAGACCCGTCAAGGCAGGGATATCATCACCCCGGCACTTATGCGTGGAGGCGTATATTTTGGGATCAATGGGTCTTTACGGGAAGAAGTTCTTGGGAAGGTCCTAGATCTATTACCCTTGCCCGGTCATATTCAGAGAGCCTCTTTAAAAGAGATGCTATTGTCCCGTGAGCAGGCAGGAACAACCGGTATTGGCAATGGTATTGCTATTCCGCATGTTAAACATCCGGTGGTGCTGGCTGGAATGGAGCCTATCGTTGGAATTTTCTTTCTTGAAAAGGTTGTTGATTTTTCTGCACTCGATGGTGAAGGGGTGCATACTTTATTTGTCATTTTGTCGTCATCGTTTAAATGGCACTTGTCTTTATTATCACGCTTGGCATTTTGCCTGCAGGACGAAGAAGTTATATCGGCTTTAAAGCGCCGAGGGCAAAGTGAAGAGATTCTGGCGGCATTTCAAGTCGCGGAATCAAGAACGGCAAGAGCTTTATAAAGAAGGCAGATTTTTTAATATGCTAGAATCATTTCAATGGCCATGGCATGTCCCTTTTGGGGAGTTTGCTCTTAAACTTGATTCTTTGAGTCTTATCTTTCTTACCGCAGTCACCATCCTGGTTTTATGTGCCGGCGTTTACGCTGTAGGGTACATGCGTCAGTATAGGACCACCAAGTCAATGGGGCTCCATATCTTTTTTTATTTCCTTTTGTCAACCGCTCTTGTTTTGATCGTCTTGGCCAATAATGTGATTCTTTTCTTAGGTGCTTGGGAAATGATGTCCATTTCTACCTATTTTTTAATTGTTTTTAATGATGAAAAATCCTCTGTGCGTCGTGCTGGCTTCCTTTATTTGATCATGTCCCATTGCGGGACTTTTCTTCTTATTTTAATGTTCTTTTTAATGGCGCATAATGCCGGGTCCATGAACTTTGAGATTATCAGTCATTCGAGTTTTCCTGTTGCTTTTGCGGGTAGTATACTTCTTTTGGCCATTATTGGTTTTGGGATCAAAGCAGGGTTTGTTCCGGTCCATATTTGGCTGCCTCACGCGCATCCCGCAGCTCCGACACATATTTCTGCTATTTTATCGGGGGTGGCTATCAAAATGGGCATTTACGGCATCTGTCGGGTGTTATGGATAATCGGGGTATTACCGGATTGGTGCGGATATTTGATTTTAATCATTGGTGTCGTGTGTGGGCTGATGGGAGTTTTGTACGCTTTAGGTCAGCATGAACTTAAAAAGCTGTTGGCTTATCATAGCATTGAGAATATCGGGATTATTTCGCTGGGTTTAGGCGTTGGGCTATTGGGGCAGAGCCATCACATGCCATTTTTATCCGTACTTGGATTTGGCGGCGCACTTTTGCACGTTTTAAACCATGCTATATTTAAAGGGCTTTTGTTTATGGGTGCGGGATGTGTTATTCAAAGAACGCATACAAGTGATATGGACCTGATGGGAGGACTCGCCCGTACTATGCCGTTGGTCAGCATTTTATTTCTTGTTGGGGCTTTGGCTATTTGTGGACTGCCGTTATTTAATGGATTTATCAGTGAGTTCATTATTTATTTTGGCCTTTTTCAAGGGCTTTTTCATTTGCCTTTGCAGGGGGCTTTTACTTGTGCTGTGGGAATTATTTCATTGGCTCTCATGGGAGCGTTAGCCTTGGCTTGTTTTACCAAGGTATATGGCACCGTGTTTTTAGGCGAACCTCGCCATCTGCAAGAACCGCCATCCACGGGCAAAATTTCTTTATTAATGATTATTCCCATGCTGGTCCTGGGAGGGTTATGCTTGTGGATCGGCCTTTTTCCTCAAATAATGGCCAATGCAGCTTTTCAAGGCGGAGCCTATTTATCACATACGGACCTTGCAAGTCTTCCTATGGGAACTATTTTTTACCCCTTATCTCTTGTCATTAGCGGTGTTTTTCTTTTTTTTGCCTTGGTTTTGGCCCTTGTAGGTATACGTCGCAAACTTTTGCAAGGCCACGCCCAGCCTGTTCGTGAAACCTGGGGCTGCGGTTTTTTTCAGATGACGCCTAAGATTCAATACACCTCATCTTCCTTTGCCCTTCTTATTGTTGATTTTGTAAAAGGAATTCTATTTTTTCGACGTGAAGGGGGGGATGTTAAAGGGAAATTTCCAGCTAAAACATCCATGTCGTCATCGGTCCATGATGCATCCGAAGAATTCTTATTTAAGCCTTTGTTTGCTCGATTGACAAGTTTTTCAAAGAAGCTGGACATGAACCGTATTCGTTATACCCAAATATACTTGATGTACATTTTCTTGTATTTGATATTTTTGCTGGTTTGGAAATTGAAATGAACATTATATTCTTAATTTTATCCCACTGGCTAATTGTCCTAACCCTGTCACCTTTATTTTTAGGCATTATTTCAAAAGTAAAGGCATTTTTTGCAGGCAAGAAAGGGCCGTCTTTTTTTCAGCCGTATTTTGACTTGCAGCGGCTGTTTCAAAAGAATTCTGTCTATAGCAGGACAACCACATGGATTTTTTGTGCCGCACCTATCATTAATCTTGCCGCTGTTTTGGTTTTATCGGCGCTTGTTCCCCTTGGGACATTTAAAGCTCCTGTAAAATTTTCCGGTGATATACTCCTGGCAGCCTATATCTTGGGGTTTGCCCGGTTTTTTATGATCTCTGCGGCTCTTGATACCGGATCTAGTTTTGAAGGAATGGGAGCCAGCCGTGAGGCTTTTTTTTCCTGCCTTTCTGAACTGGCGCTATTTATGAATTTCATTACGCTTTCGTTTGTTAGCCACAGCATTTCTTTATCTGCGATGATAGGGGCTAATTTCCCTTTGTCTTGGACACTGATGGGGCCAGTTTTGCTTTTGGTGGTAGGCAGTTTTTTTATTGTTATTCTGACAGAAAACGCCCGCATTCCCATTGATGATCCTGATACTCATTTGGAATTGACCATGATCCATGAAGTGATGATTTTAGACCACAGCGGGGTAGATTTGGGCTATATGCTTTACGCAGCGGCTATAAAATTTTTTGTTTTTGCCAGCATCATGGTCCCTATTATTGTTCCAGTCCAATCGGGGAATACGGCTTGGGATATGCTGATTTTTTTAGGCGGGATGCTGGTTTTGTCCGTCACGGTGGGCATTATAGAATCGACTATGGCGCGCCTCAGGCTTAACAGGGTTAATAATTTATTGTTGATTGCTTTTGCTTTGGCTTTTTTTGGATTTGTCGTCAAGATGTGGAGGATGTAGAGGTATGACAAGTTGGGTTGATGTGATCTGTATTGTTATTGTATTCTTATCGCTTATTATTTTGTCCAATCACCGCGTAGCCGCGATGATTGGCGTTTTTGCCCTTCAGTCTTTTGTCTTAGGGCTATTGCCGTTTTTTCTGCATGCCTCTAGTATTTCAAGCAGGGATATCATGATTGGTCTTGTCACCATGATCTTAAAGGCCGCGTTAGTGCCATATATTTTATTTTGGGCTATCCGGCATGTGTCCATGCGTTCAGAAATCAAGCCTATCATCGGATTTGGGGCATCCATTATTTTTGGGGCCATAGTCATAGCCGGGGCATTTTGGGTTTCTTTATCTTTGAAAATTCCGGGTCAGCCCGCCTCTGACTTGGTCCTGCCATGTTCTCTTTCAACGGTCCTTTTAGGATTTATGATCATGGTAACACGTACTCGTGCCGTGACCCAGGTTTTGGGTTATTTGATCCTTGAAAACGGCATTTTTCTTTTCGCTATATCATTGTTTGATGTCATGCCAGTCCTTATAGAAATGGGCATCCTTTTGGATATTTTTGTTGCTGTGTTTATCATGGCCATCGTGGTCAACCATATCAATGAAGAATTTGAGAAGAACACAGCGTCCGTTGTGCAATCGAATATGGGGGAAACGTTTTAATGTTGACGATTTTGATTTTAATGCCGTTTTTATGTGCGCTGGGAGTTCTTTTACCGGTAAGTAAATACTTTAGGCTCAAGCTTTTTGGGGCCGTTTCTTTAGCCCACAGCCTGTTTGTTGCTTCATTTTGGAAAGAGTTCCCCCCTTCGGAATACCATGGTTTTTTAGTGCTTGATTCTTTGGGGCTTATATTGCTTTCGATTATCAGTTTTCTTTTTTTGTCAGTGTCTATTTTTATGATAGGTTATTTTAAACATGAGCTTGGACGCAACCGTGTCTTTGTAACTTGCTTATTCCTTTTGCTCTCAATGATGACACTTGTTGCGGTGAGTTATCATTTTGGTCTTTTGTGGGTAGCCATAGAAGCGACCACGCTTTTTAGCGCGCCTCTTATAAGTTTCCATCGTAGTCAGCAAAGTTTACAGGCTACTTGGCGGTATTTGTTGATTTGTTCCGTAGGCATAGCTTTAGCTTTGATGGGCACATTCTTTTTGGCCATTGCGGCCCATGATGTGCATACTCTTTTATTGCCGGCCCTTTTAAAAGGAGCGCCTTTACTATCGGTAAATTGGTTGAAGCTTAGTATAATCTTTTTTATTGTGGGTTACGGTTGTAAAATGGGCTTGGCCCCAACACATAGTTGGAAACCGGAAGCGTACGGACAGGCCCCAGGAATGGTGGCGGTGTTGATGGCAGGGGCATTGACCCAATGTTCTTTTTTAGCTTTGCTTCGAATCGCTCAAATTTGTAATAAAACAGGGCTAACTGATTTTTTTTCTTCCATCCTGATCCTATCCGGCGTTTTATCACTGATTGTCCCTGCTATGTTTATTTTAGGAGAGAGGAACATTAAAAGAGCATTTGCCTATTCTTCTATTGAACATATGGGACTTTTGGTATTGGGGCTTGGATTGGGGACAGTCGGTTTGTTCGGAGCTTTGTTTCATATGATCAATAATGCATTGGCCAAGGTTGTTATGTTTTTAACAGCGGGTTCTTTAGCTCAGAAATACGGCTCCGCGAGCGCTGATGAAATTAGGGGAGTCATTCATATATATCCGCTGACAGGTGTTTTTTTAATTGCGGCCCTATTAGCGGGGACAGGCATGTTTCCTTTTGCGACTTTTCATAGCGAGCTTTTGATCCTTAACGCGGCCATCATTTCCAAGCATTATTTAATGGCCGCGGTTGGTGTTGTTTGTCTGGGCTTAATGTTTATTGGTATTGGAAAAATTATTCTTAATGTAATTCATGGCCAGCCTAAAGAGCCTCTCCTTGCCAAGAAAGAGAATATATACATGAACGTAGCCATTGCAATGGCTGGTATACTATTGATCAGTATCGGATTATGGATGCCGTCTCCTTTGGAGAAATTGCTCCACAATGCGGCTGCCTTGATAGTGTCTGTCTAGCTATGCATGATGCTAGCACGGATGAATAACTATTTTGTATTTGGCACGGAATATTTTTGCCGTCTGCTACGGTTTGCAGCTTGGATGCTATCGCGATAAAGCATCCGCGGCATCCGCGCTGTAAAACCTTGCAGACTTTTGGCAAAAAATTCCTGAACGTGCCAAATACAAAATAGTTATTCATCCGTGCTAGAGATAGGCCGCTTGAAAGAGACTCAACAATGAATCTATTATTAATCAGTCTTTCTATCCTGACAATATCAAGTTTATTGATATTCTTATTTTGTCGTTCCAGGAAAACCTCTGCTTACCTGTTTTTGTGGTCATTGGTTGCGGCTTGTGGATTTGGCCTTTGGTCAGTCTTAAGTGTTTTATGCCAAAAGGAGCTTTTCTTGCCGTTGACAGGCCTAGATTTTCGGTTGTCTGGACACCTTCCGTTGTTTGAATTTTATATAGGCATAGATTTTTTAAGCGCGTTTTTCCTTTTATTGTTTTTCATTGTATCGCTTTCCGCCGGCATTTATGCGTATGGCTATTTACGTGAATATACCGGCCAAAGGAACGTGGGCGTGCATTTGGCCCTTTATCATTTGCTCATGATTGTCATCATCCTTGTTCTAGTCGCTAAAAATGCGGTTTTATTCCTTGCGGCGTGGGAACTAATGACCGTAGTCTCTTATTTTCTTATCACCTTTTACAATGAAAGCGAACAGGTGCGCAAGGCAGGTTATATTTATTTGATAGCAACCCATGTGGGAGTTTTCTGTTTGGTTTTAATGTTTTTGATCATGGGAGTCAAAGCCGGGTCTATGAATTTTGATCAGATGAGGGCAACCCCATTTCCTTTGGGTTTAGCTTCTTTACTTTTTATGCTGGCGTTTATAGGTTTCGGCATTAAAGCCGGATTCATGCCTTTTCATATTTGGCTGCCCTATGCTCATCCAGCGGCGCCTAGTTATATTTCTGCTTTACTTTCAGGGGTGGTTATTAAAGTCGGAATTTATGGCTTGATGCGTGCCATGGCCATTGTTAAAGATTTTCCCCTGTGGTGCG
The DNA here is from genome assembly GCA_015233675.1 of Candidatus Omnitrophota bacterium. Classification (GTDB taxonomy): domain Bacteria; phylum Omnitrophota; class Gorgyraeia; order Zapsychrales; family Fredricksoniimonadaceae; genus JABDGZ01. The sequence continues at coordinate 36,588 of JADFXH010000004.1, read as the reverse complement.
GAGTACTGCTTTTAATAATGGCGGCTGTCTCGGGAGTTGGAGGGGTGTTATATGCTTTGGGCCAACATGAGATCAAGAAATTGTTAGCGTATCACAGCATTGAAAATATCGGCATTATTGCATTGGGCTTGGGCATAGGAATGATAGGGCATGCGTATCATCAGGACACAGTGGCTTTACTGGGATATGCGGCGGCACTTTTACATACTTTTAATCATGCGATATTTAAAGGACTTTTGTTTTTAAGTGCCGGTTCTGTGATCCATTCAACTCATACGGGCGATATGGAACACATGGGGGGGCTCTTTAAGCGGCTTCCATGGTCAGGACATCTTTTTTTAATTGGCTCTTTGTCTATTTGCGGGCTCCCGCTTTTTAATGGGTTTATCAGTGAGTGGTTAGTTTTTCGATCATTGTTGGAAGGGGTTTTTCATTTTGATATTTTTGGTATTATTTTTTCAAGTATGGCCATAGTCGCATTAAGCCTTATTGGTGGTTTAGCCGCGCTTTGTTTTGCTAAAGCTTTTGGTGTTATTTTTTTAGGTAATAACAGATCTTCAGAGGAACATCATTATCAGGAGGGAGATCTAATAATGCGTGGCCCTATGATTTTGCTGGCAGTCATTTGCCTTTGGGTTGGACTTTTCCCGGCTAACATGGTTTATTACGCGTTTCAAGGGACTCAGGCAGCCACAGGCATGCTTATCCCTGATGTTTTAATAGAAGCCATCATTGGTCCTCTTTTGATGGTTACAAAGGTTATATCGTTTGGCGGTTTAATTTTTGTAGGGCTGTCTCTTTTACGTAAATTTCTTATATTGGGCTATCCAATGAAATTGACAGAAACCTGGGTGTGTGGATATGCAAACGTTACAGCCCGTATGCAGTACACCTCCTCTTCATTTGCCAAACCGATCTTAAAAATTTTCAGGACAATTTTATATTTTAAGATTGAGACTGTCAGGCCAAAAGGCTATTTCCCTGTTCAGGCCCGTTTAAGTTCTTCTGTAAAAGACGTTTCAGAATATTTATTGTTCCGGCCGATTTTTTTTATTATTAAAAGATTTTCCAGAAGATTTAAATGGATCCAAAGCGGGCACACGCAAATCTATATACTGTATATTCTTTTTTTTCTTTTCGTTTTATTGGCGTGGAAGTTGCATTGAAGGGGGTTTGAAATCATTCGTGACGAAGGCAGCAAGGATAAATTTATTTTTGTTCGCTCCTGGGTCATTCTTTTAACGTCAAAAGTTCTTTGTTTTTTCGGTGTCTGAACAACTCGCCTTCAGCTTCTTTAGGAAGCTTCAGGCTCAAACAAGTTCAGACATCCCTCGGCGTAAAGCCTCGGGATTCCCGAAAAAATAAAAAACTTTTGACTAAAAATGACAAGTCGCTCACAAAAACAAATTTATCCTTGCTGCCACATTATCAAAATGTATAGAAGGATAAACGTTGTTGTTTGCGACACATTCAGAAATTTTTTGGCAAAAGTCTGCAAGGATTTACAGCTTGGATGCCGCGAATGATTTATCGCGATAGCAGCCAAGCTGTAAACCGTAGCAGACGGCAAAAAATTTCCGTGTCGCTAATAACAACGGTTATCCTTTCACTCATAGGCCCAAGCAGATTTGGCCTGAGAAGAGAAACAAAGGCCGAATAGAATGCAAGTGATATAAATATGACTATTCTTTTATTATTACATTTAACTATTCTTATTTTTTTTCCTCCTTTGCTTTTGGGATTTATAGGAAAAACTAAGGCTTTTTTTGCCGGCCGCATTGGCCCGCCTTTACTCCAGCCGTATTATGATCTTTATAAATTAATGCGTAAGGCATCTGTTTATAGTGTTACTACTAATTGGATATTTAGGGCGGCGCCCATGGTTTCTTTAGCTGCCATTTTATCCGCTGGTATCCTGATGCCTATTGCGGCTATGAAGCCGCCGGTCCAATTCTGGGGAGACATGATTCTTTTTGTTTATTTGTTCGCTTTGGCCCGCTTCGTTATTATTCTGGCCGCTTTAGATACAGGATCAAGTTTTGAAGGGATGGGGGCCAGCAGAGAAGCAACTTTTGGGTGTTTGTCAGAGATCACCATGTTCCTCAATTTGACAATTTTGGCGTTATTATCCAGAAACCTTTCTTTATCTGAAATATTTCTGGGTGGATTGTCCTCTTCCTGGCTTTTGGTTGGGCCGGTTTTAATTTTAGTGGTTGTCAGCTTTTTTTTGATCCTTCTGGTTGAGAATTCCCGTATTCCCGTTGACGATCCTGAGACCCATTTAGAACTTACCATGATCCATGAAGTCATGGTCTTGGACCATAGCGGGGTCGATTTGGCCTACATTCTTTATGGCAAGGCTGTAAAACTTTTTATTTTTGGCACGATGCTTGTTTCCATTATTATTACGTTTAGGACTGGGGATTCTTTAATAGACACAGCCTTTTTTATTCTTGAAATCATTGCTTTTGCCGTTTTGATCGGTATCGTTGAATCAACAATGGCCCGTTTACGTTTGAACAAGGTCTCTTTTTTATTATTTTCCGCGTTTATATTTTCCGTTTTTGGATTTATCGTTATTTTAGTTCGGGGGCATTAATGAATGTTTGGTTAGATGCTATCTTAATTTTAATTGTAATTCTCGGCCTTTTTATTGTGGCAAGTACCCGTCTGGGAACGATGATACATATCTTCGGCCTGCAGTCTTTGTTTTTAGGCTGTGTGCCGTTTTTTTTGTATGCTAAAGAAATGGAGCTTTATATCATTTTTGTCTGTTTAGCTGCGATGGTGCTTCGAGGCCTTATTATGCCTTATTTTCTTTTTTGGGCGATCAGGCACGTATCTGTCCGCAGTGAAGTGAGCCCTCTAATAGGGACAGGGACGACTTTATTATTAAGCGGTTTTGCTATTGCAGGAGCCTTTTTGCTTGCTTCTAAACTTATTTTTCCGGTAAAGATAGGATCAGACATGGTGATCCCATCTTCATTTTCTTTAATTATTATGGGATTCTTGCTTTTAGTCGGCCGTAACAAAGCCATTAGCCAAGTTATTGGATATTTAGTTTTGGAAAATGGTATTTTCCTTTTTGCTATTTTATTGTTGAAGAAAATGCCTCTGTTAGTTGAGATGGGCATTCTTTTGGACCTTTTTATCGCCGCCCTGGTCATGGGGATCGTGGTGAATCATATCAGTGTAGAATTTAATAATACGGACACGACCCAGCTGACCACGTTGAAGGATTGATCTATGTTGATTTTTTTGGTTTTATTCCCTTTGATTGTTGGGGGATCAGTTTTCATCCTTGCAGAACAAAAATCCCGCAACAGGATGCTCTTTTTTACAGCATTTTTGCATACGGCTTGCGTGTTTAGCTTCTGGAAGTTTCAACCGGCTTTTGTTTTAAATGGATTTTTAGGCCTGGATGCTTTAGGGCTTCTTGTCCTTTCAGTTGTTAGTGTGCTTTTTTTAATGGTCTCATTTTATTTGATGGGTTATTTTAAAAATGAGTCAGATGTTTCCCATCGTATTTTTATCGGATTCTTATTGTTTTTCCTTTCTTTTATGACTTTGGTCACTATCAGCCGGCATTTTGGGCTTTTATTAATCGGCATCGAAGCCACGACTTTATCCAGTGTGCCGTTGATCAATTTTGTAAAAACCAGGCAAAGCATTGAAGCTACCTGGAAATTTTTAATGATTTGTTTAATTGGGATAGCTTTGGCTCTTTTGGGGACATATTTTCTTGCTGTTGCGGGCTTCGATAATGTTCAAAGCCTTTTTATTGATAAACTTTTAAACCATGCCAAGGAGCTTTCTGTGCCTTGGCTTAAAATAAGCGTAATTTTCTTGCTTATTGGATGCGGGACTAAGATGGGGCTTGCTCCCATGCATACTTGGCTGCCTGACGCCCATTCACAAGCGCCGTCGCCAATTTCCGCGCTGCTTTCCGGATGTTTATTAAACTGTGCTTTTTTAAGTATTTTAAGAGTCGGACAGGTGTGTTTTGCCGCGGGCCAAACTCCATTTTTTTCATCCATGCTCATACTCTTAGGGATTATCTCTCTGGGCGTGGCTTATGTGTTTATCTTGGGTCAGGAAGATTATAAGAGGATGTTTGCCTACTCCAGTGTGGAGCATATGGGAATTTTAGCTATTGGTATTGGCCTTGGGCCAATAGGTATTTATGGCAGCCTCCTTCATGTGATTAATAACGCTTTTACCAAGGGTTTTGCTTTCTTGGTGACGGGCAATTTATACAAGCAATATAAAAGCAAAAAAGTCAATGATGTCAGGGGGGTGCTTCGTGAGTTCCCGATTACAGGTATTTTTCTTTTAGCCGCTTTTTTGGCTGTAAGCGCAATGCCTCCCTTCGGAACTTTTATCAGTGAATTATTGATTCTGTACGCAGCCTTGATAGGACATCATTACTTAGTCGCGTTTTTTTACTGTTTGTTTTTGGCCCTTATTTTTATAGGGATTGCAGACATAATTTTAAAAATGATTCAGGGACAATCTGTCTCTTCTGTCATCATGAGCCCCCGATTAAAACATTCGGGGGTAAACTGCGCGAAGGATCTTAATGTGAATAAAGATCCTTCGCCCTTAGGGCTTAGAATGAAGACAAGGGAAAGTTTAAGTATGATCATGCCAATCTTGATTTTAATCGTCATAGTTCTTATTCTTGGTTTTTATATCCCGCCGTTCCTTGATAATGACTTACATAAGGCCGCGGGACTCTTGGGAGGATAAAAAATTTATGGAACTGTTTAATGGTGGGCAAATAGCTTTATCAAATATAAAAGTTTTAGCTGTGCAAGAGTTCCGGAACCGTATTCTTGAATCTTGTCATGCAGCAGCCCGTTTGGTGAATTTATTCGGGAATTTAGAAGCAAACGGAAAAATAAGGATTTTGGCCATTATGGGTATGGATGAGGATGCCGAACTTGAAATTTTATCGACAATTATTTCTCCGGAATCCCCGCAGTACGAATCTTTAACAAAAGATTTGCCACAAGCGCACTTATTTGAGCGGGAAATTGCAGAGCAGTGGGCTATACGGCCTCTGGGGCACCCATGGCTTAAGCCTTTAAGGTATCATTCCAATTATAGGGCAGCGTCTGACATTTGGAAAAATATTGCAAATAAGACGATCCCGGGGGAATATCCTTTTTACGCGGTTGATGGTGAAGAAGTCCATGAAGTTGGCGTAGGGCCGGTTCATGCTGGAATTATTGAACCCGGTCATTTTCGTTTTCAATGCCATGGGGAAGCAGTCATGCATTTGGAGATCCAGTTAGGGTATCAGCATCGGGGCATTGAAGGGCTCATGGCAGGCAGGGACCTGAGGCGAAATATGCTTTTAAGTGAATCAATTGCCGGAGATACATCTATCGGCCATTCTACGGCTTTTTGTGAAGTGGTGGAATCTTTAACAGGATGCAGCATCTCTGCCCGTGCCCAGGCGATTCGGGCTGTTGCCTTAGAGCTGGAGAGATTAGCCAATCATGTGGGGGATTTAGGAGCGCTAGGCATGGATGCGGGATTTTTACCCACGAGCGGTTATTTTGGACGTATGCGAGGGGATTATTTGAATTTGCTTTTAGCTTTGACAGGGAATCGTTTTGGCAAAGGACTCTGCAGGCCAGGGGGAGTCCTGTTTGATATCGATGCCAAAATGGCAGATGATTTTTGTTTTAAGCTTAAAAAGTACAGGGAAGAATTTAAAGACGTAAGCGATCTTTTGTTTGCCAGACCGTCGGTGTTAGCGCGTTTTGAAGGGGTAGGGGTGATTGCCTTAAAAGACGCCAAAGAGATAGGGCTCGTGGGGCCGGTTGGACGTGCCAGTCAGCTGGAATGTGATGTCAGGATAAATTATGCTTCAGGGATGTGGCAGTTTCAACATGTGCCTATTTCTCTAGGGGCAACCGGAGATGTGTATGCCAGAGCCTTGGTTAGAAACCAGGAGGTCTTAAGGTCTTTGGAATTCTTGCTTAGAGTTTTACCTTCATTGCCGGCAGGAGATATTTTCGCAGCCCCTGGTCCCATGAAACCGGATACACTTGCCGTGGCCTTGGTCGAAGGATGGCGAGGGGAAATCATGCATGTGGGTATAAGCGACGCTCAGGGCGGATTTGCCCGTTATAAGATCAAAGACCCATCATTCCATAACTGGTTTGGGCTAGCTTTGTCCATGCGGGGCCAGGAGATTTCTGATTTTCCCTTGTGTAACAAGAGTTTCAATTTGTCTTATAGCGGGCATGATCTATAGATAGATTCTTAGCGCCCGCCGCAATATTTATTTTGTATCAGAGAGGGGATAACATTATGTTAAAAATTCTTAAAACTCGTTTTAAACAAGGCTGCAGGACCTTGCTTTTTCCCAAGACCCCCGCACCGGCTTTGCCTTTGCGTTATCGCGGGCGTCCTGTGGTTGCGGATCCAAGCGGCAGTGTTGATCTTGGGGAAATATCTTTTAATCCTGATAGCGATGTTGTGTATTCGAATGATTACCGAATGGCTGTGTCTAAACGTGAAGATTTGATTTTATTTCATAAGCGAGATATGGTATTAGCCCGCGCTTTGAATGACCGTATGTTGAAAATTTTTGGCCGTTCGCTTAAGCTAAGGCAGGTCTCAGCCGGAGGATGCAACGCCTGCGAATTAGATCTAAATGTTTTAAATACTCCGGTTTTTGATCTTTCCCGATTTGGTATCCAGTTTGTGGCGTCTCCCAGGCATGCTGACGGTATTGTTGTGACCGGCCCTATTACAAAGAACATGCACGAGGCGCTGCTTAAAACCTATGAGGCTACTCCTGATCCTAAGCTGGTCATTGCGATAGGGGGTTGTGCAATCTCAGGAGGGATATTTTGTGATAGCCCGCAAGCCTCCAGGGGGCTTGACACCATTATCCCTGTTGATCTTTTTATCCCAGGCTGTCCGCCGCACCCTTTGACTATCCTTGACGGACTACTTCGCATGCTCGACAGGCTAGAAAAGCACAAATAACGTAAGTCCGGGCGACATTAAATATTTTCTTTTATACAGAATGTGCTATACTCTTGTAAAATTAACGTAATTTTTATCATATTATAATATTTTCAGGCTATTACATTTATAGGGGATATTATGCGAGTTGCCGTTATAGATATTGGTTCTTCTACTATTAAGCTCTTGATCGCTGAAAGTCACGGGGAAAATGTCAAGATCATCGAGTCGCTTAAAAACAGTATCCCTTTAGGCAAGCACGTATTCCTTAAGGGCCGTATCCCTCAGACTATCATCAATCAAACCGCCGCGGTATTACAGAAATACAAAGAATCTCTCAAAGAATACGATGTCGAAAATGTCATGGTCATTGCCACCACCGCTGTGCGCGAAGCGCGTAACCGCGATATTTTCCTTGATACGGTTCTGCGTAAGACAGGGTTTAAGATTGATGTTCTAAACACGGGAGATGTTGTTTACTATATTGATTATTTCCTCAGCCATAAGTTAAAGGAAACCTATCCGGTGGACAAGAAAAACTTGTTGATCGCGGAGTTAGGCGCCGGCTCTTTGGATATCTCGGTCATGGAAAAAGGGCTTACCCTTATGAATATCGGTTTTCCTATTGGAACGCTGCGTCTTTCACAATTTATGCAGAATCTGGATGGGTCAATGCAGGAGGTGCACGAAGCCACCGAAGAGTACATCGAGAATGAAATATTTTTCCTTAAGAAAAATAATATTAATTTGAGTATTGACGATATTATTCTCATTGATGAGAACTATTCTGTTTTTATCCAGAATGTGCTGCCTAATAAGCGTCGTGACTCAGACTTTTTTAAATTTAAAGCCAGTGAAGCCCAGGAATTACTTGCGCGCCTAAAGCAGATGAACGTCGAAGAGATTGCCAGCACCTACAATGTCCCTGGGGATATTGCCTCCACCATTACAGGGTATGCCATTATTCTTAACACCATGTTTAAACTTAATAAAAATGAATATGTCTACATTCTCGAGGCTTCTTTGTCTGAGGCAATTCTGGCGCATTTACTTTTTAAATTCGACATGGAGGAAGGTGACAATAAGTTAAGCCAGTTGGTGTCAGTGGCGCATTTTATTTGCCGTAAATACGGCATGGATTTAAACCATCTTAAACACGTGGCTTCTTTGACAGATCAGCTTTTTGGCGCTTTCAAGGGCATCTTGGGCCTGGAAGAAAAAGACCGTTTGTATCTTCTTTTGGCTTCTTATTTGCATGATATAGGGACGTTTGTCAATAACCGCTCGCATCACAAGCACAGCGAATACGTCATTAGTTCCTTAAATCTATTCAGGCTGACTGAGCATGAGATCAATATCATTGCCTGTATCGCCCGTTATCACAGGCGCTCGGCGCCTTTAAAATCGCATCTGTTATATAATTCTCTGGCGTCACCGGAGCAGATTTTAGTGCAGAAATTAAGCGCTCTTTTGCGTATTGCCAATTCTTTGGACCGTTCACATAAACAGAAAATTAAAAAACTGGAAGTTAAGTTTAATGCGGCAGGTGATGCGACGATCGTGGCCTATACACATGAGAATTTTTTGTTGGAAAAAGGAAATTTCCTGGAAAAGAAAGAGTTGTTTGAAGAAATTACGGGTAACAAATTGACGCTGACTGTAAAAACGCAGGATTAAGATCATGGAAATTAAAGAAAAATTTATTCACAGGGATTTAAGCTGGCTGGAATTCAACCGCCGGGTTTTGGAAGAGGCCGCTGATGAACGCAATCCGCTTTTGGAACGCATCAAATTCTTAGCAATTTTTACCAGTAATCTCGACGAATTCTTTATGGTAAGGATGTCAGGAGCCAAAAAACTTATGGCTTCTGGTTATAATAAGCGCGATCAGTTCGGGTTTTATCCCCAAGAACTTTCTGCGGAAATCAAAACGCGTACAGATGATCTGGTGAAAAGATTTTATGAAGTATATCAGGGTTCTGTCAGGGACTCTTTGGAAGGTGAGAAGATCTTTATTAAAAAGCCGGAGAACTTAAGCCCGGAACAAAAAAAATACGTGCAGCGGTTTTTTGATACCACTCTGTATCCTATCATTACTCCCATGGCCGTGGACGGCGGGCATCCTTTTCCGGTACTGCCTTCGCGTACCATTGCCTTTGCGGCCAACATTATCCGTTCTGAGAAGAATCATCTGGCGATTATTCCCATCCCGAAATCCGTACCCCGTTTGTTGAAAGTACCGGCGGAAGGAGAGGAATCGGTGTATGTGCTGACCGATCATCTGATCAAAGACAATTTAACACAGTTTTTTAAAGGTTATAAGATTAAGGATGCTTCGCTTTTTAGGGTTTTACGTGATAGTGAGCTGGAAGTTGACGAAGGCTTCGCTCCCGATCTGCTCAAAGCTTTGGAAAAAGAATTAAAAAAACGTTCGAACGCCAAGTCCGTGTATTTACAGATGGAAAAGGATACCACCCCCGAACTTCTGGAAGTTTTATGTAATGGTATCGATTTCCCTAAAGAAGAGGTTGCGTTTATTGCTTCTGATTTGGACCTGACCTTCCTTTATGATCTGGCTGCCTCGATCGAAAAGCCGCAGCTGCGTTATGCTAGTTTTACCCCGGTAAAATTTGCTTATGACAATATTTTTGAAAAGATCAAAGAGGAAGATTTTATTATCCATGTGCCTTTTCAATCTTTTGTGCCGACCTGTGAGCTCATTGCCGTGGCGGCGCGTGACCCGGATGTTCTGGCCATTAAGATGACGCTTTACCGTACTAATGAAGATTCAGCCATTATCAAGGCTTTGATGGAGGCGGCTAAAAACCGTAAACAGGTGACCGTGGTCGTTGAGATCAAGGCTCGGTTTGAAGAAGAAAAGAATATTCAATGGTCGCGTGAACTAGAGCAGGCGGGCTGTCATGTGATTTACGGGATCGCGGGGCTTAAGATCCATTCCAAGATGACATTGATCGTGCGTAAGGAAGAAGGACGTATCCGCCGTTATGTGCATTTAGCAACGGGGAATTATAATGAAAAAACAGCCAATGTTTATACGGATATCGGGTTTTTTACGGCTAATGACGATTTTGCCCGCGACATCGCGGATGTGTTTAACGTCATTACCGGTTATTCTCTTCCCAGCCCATGGAAGAGGGTCATTTCCTCTCCGCATGATCTGCGTAAATATTTCGTTGATCTGATCGACAAGGAAATTGAAGCCCAACAGTTATACAAGAACGGTTTGATTATTGCTAAAATGAACGCCTTGGAAGATACTCAAATTATTGAAAAATTATACGAGGCCTCTCAGGCAGGTGTTAAAATCAAGATGATCGTAAGGGGCATTTGTTCGCTTGTGCCGGGGGTCGAGGGATTAAGTGAGAATATCGAAGTGCGCAGCATTGTGGACCGTTTTCTGGAGCATTCCAGGGTCTTTTATTTTAATAACAATGGTAATGGCCGTGTATTTTTGTCATCGGCGGACTGGATGACAAGAAATTTTGACCGTCGTATTGAACTCTTGTTTGAGATTACCAAGCCTGAGATCAAAAGTCACCTGCAATTTATGCTGGACAGTTATTTAAAAGACACCCGTAAGGCAAGGGTTTTAAGAAGTGACCACAGCTACGGGCGTATTAGAAAAGAAGGCGTGGCTTTTGACGTTCAGGAATATTTTATCAATCACTACACACGATGAACTACTATATTGGGATTGATATAGGCGGCACCAAGATCGCGGCGGCTTTAGTTTCAGCGTCGGGCAATATCTTGACGCGCATTAAGATATCTACCCCTAAAAAAGTCAAGTCCCGTGATATTTATAATTGCGTGTCCGATGCTATCGATGAATTGATCCGCACGGACAGCATTAGCCGCGCGTCCATCAAGGGTATCGGGGCGGGCGTTCCTGGTATTGTGGATACGCTCAATCACCGTATCTTGGCTGCGCCTAATATCGCTCTTACCGGTTTTCCTCTTGTTGCTTCTTTAAAGCGGAAATACCGCATGCGGGTGGTCATCGCCAATGATGTTAATGCAGGGCTATTAGGTGAGCTTTGGCTGGGAGCGGCCAAAGGCCTTTCGCATGTTGTGGGTATTTTTCCCGGAACCGGTGTCGGTGGGGCAGTTATTATTGATGGTAAATTATTATTAGGATCTCAGGGGGCAGCTACGGAGTTAGGCCATGTGATCATGGATTTGGATGGCCCGATGTGTCATTGCGGCAATCGTGGGTGCCTTGAGGCGTTGACCAGCCGTTGGGCCATTGAACGCGATATCCGTTTAGCTGTTAAATCCGGCAGGAAGACAATTGTCACAGAGCTTAATGACGGAAATTTAAACATGATCAAAAGCCGGATTTTAAAGGAAGCGTTGGCTAAAAATGACGCGGTGGTCAAATCAGTCATGACTAAAGCAGCGGTGGTCCTGGGCAAAACAGCTGTTTCTTTGAATCATATATTTAATCCGCAGGCTATTATTTTTGGCGGTGGGGTCATCAAGGCTTGCGGTAATTTTATTTTACCTGTTATTGCCAAAGAAGTCAGTGCGGATCCTTTTTTTAAGAAATTCAACACCTGCCGTGTTTTACCTTCCAAGCTCGGCGATGATGCCGTCATACTAGGAGCCACTCGTCTAGCTCAACAGCCCTGAGTTCTTCCTGATGAACATTTCCAGTGTGCGCAGGCATTATAAGGGCTAAATTTATTCTTTTTGCTCCTGGGGTCATTTTTTTAACGCTAAAAAATGACGCATTGCCTGCGAAGGGAATACAATGTCGTGAACATAGAAAAATAAATTGATGCCGAACAGGCGTTATCAACTAAGTTCAAAGTGTTAGTAAAGTCCGGTGTTGACGATGGTTGCTCTTGAGATTAGAATACTACTTTAAAGAAGACTGGGAGGGGTGCTATGAAAGACAAAATCATTGAAGTAGCTGGAAAAACATGGCGATATTTGGGGCAAAATGGACAAACCAATGTCAGCCGGTTGGTGCAGTCTCTCAAAGAGAAAGATGAAATTGTTTTACAGGCTTTGGGTTGGCTGGCTCGCGAAGATAAAATCGCGTATACCGTAAAAAATCGCCGTACTTTTGTTTCTCTGGTCGAAGGTGAATTGCACGCTTTTAACTCAATTGTCTACAAGATCAATGAGCAGGCTTCTTCTGCCAATAGCGGGTCTGGTAACGGTAAGCCTAAGACTCGTAAGTAAGGCGTCTGTCTCTCCTTTGATCCAGGAAGCAGGAATAAAAAGGAAAATTTAATTTGAATAAATTTATTTGTATACACGGCCATTTTTATCAGCCTCCGCGGGAAAATCCATGGCTGGATAAAGTTGAAGTGCAGGATTCCGCTTATCCTTATCACGATTGGAATGAAAAGGTCACAGCAGAATGCTATGCCCGTAATGTGGCCGCGCGTATATTAGACAACAATCGCCGCATCGTTGATATTGTTAACAATTATTCCAAGATCAGTTTTAATTTCGGGCCTACCCTTTTGTCGTGGATGCAGGATAAAGATCCTGAAATTTATGCGGCTATTTTGGAGGCTGACCGATTAAGCCAACAGCAATTTTCCGGTCATGGCAGCGCGATCGCTCAGGTTTATAATCACATGATCATGCCGCTGGCCAATTCGAAAGACAAGCGCACACAGATCATTTGGGGAATTAAAGATTTTGAGTCGAGATTTAAGCGGAAACCTGAGGGTATGTGGCTGGCTGAAACTGCGGTTGATCTGGAATCATTAGATTTGATGGCAGAACAGGGAATTAAGTTTACCATTTTAGCTCCCCACCAAGCCAGACGAGTTAAGAATAGCGACCAAGAAATGCTGTGGCGTGATGTTTCTGTAGCCAAGGTTGATCCTCGTGTGCCTTACCGTTGTTATCTGCCCTCAGGGAGGCAAATTTGTATTTTCTTTTATGATGGGCCGATTGCCCTCGGGGTTGCATTTGAGGGTTTGCTTAATAATGGCGAGCAGTTTGCCAGGCGGTTGACGAATGAATTTAGCGTTGGTAATCCCGGCGCCCAAATTGTTAATATTGCGACTGACGGAGAAACCTATGGCCATCACCATAAATTTGGCGATATGGCCCTGGCATATTGCCTGCATTATATTGGCAGTAATCATTTGGCCCAGTTGACCATTTATGGGGAATTTTTGCAAAAATTCCCTCCGACTCAAGAAGTGGAAATTGTAGAGAATTCGTCATGGAGCTGTAATCATGGAATTGAGCGCTGGCGTTCGGATTGCGGCTGTGCAACCGGCGGCCAATCGGGATGGAATCAAAAGTGGCGCGCTCCCTTGCGCCAGTCATTGGATTGGCTGCGAGATCAGCTGGGGCCTTTGTATGAGAATCAAATGGCTGCTTTTACCAATGACCCTTGGGGAGTCCGTGATAGATATGCCGAAATCATTTTGGATCGCAGTGAAGAGAATATAGAAAGGTTTTTACAAAACGTCACCGGTCGGGATCTCAGGGAAGAAGAGAAAATTAAAATTCTCAAACTGTTGGAAATGCAGACAAATGCCATGTTGATGTATACGTCCTGCGGTTGGTTCTTTAACGAGGTTTCAGGTATTGAGACAGTGCAGACTCTTAAATATGCGGCACGAGCCATCCAGCTGGCTCAGGACGTCTCCAGTGTAGGCTTGGAAGAGGGGTTCATCTCCCGTTTGTCCGGGGTGGTCAGCAATGTCCCAGAATTAAAGGACGGAGCTCAAATTTACCGCACCATGGTCAAGCCTTCGGTTGTGGATCTTTTGCGTGTGGGGGCTCATTTTGCGATGACGTCTTTATTTGAGCAATACGCGCCTCAAACTAATATGTATAGTTATACCGTCAAAAGCGAACAGTATGATCTTAAAGAAGCGGGACGCCTGAGGCTTGCCGTAGGACGCGCAAAGGTGCGTTCTAAAGATACATGGGAACAGGCGTATATATGTTTTGCGGTATTGCATTTAGGCGACCATAATTTTATCGGAGGGGTTGATTATTTAAATGCGGATGAGTTCTCTAAAATGCGCTCTTTTATGACGAATGCTTTTTTAGAGAGCGATATTCCCAGTGTGATCGGGTTCATCAAAGATTATTTTAAGCATCACAATTATTCGCTTTGGCATCTGTTTAAAGAAGAACAGCGAAAAATCCTTAATCAGGTCTTAGGATCGACGATGGAAGATATTGAAACGAGTTTCCGTCAGATTTACGATCACCATTATCCCTTGATGCAGATTAAAAATGAGATCAGTTTGCCTTTACCGCGTATGCTGATGACCATTGTAGAATTTGTCCTTAATCGGGACATCAGTGATGTTCTTGAAGCCGAAGAGGTGGACATTAACCGCTTTAAACAATTGGTAGAAGAGATGAAACGATGGTCTTTCAAGCGTGACCAGGCCAATTTTACTTTTTTGGCGAGTCAGAGGATCAGCAGTCTGATGAACCATTTGTCAGAGCATCCGGATAATATTCAAAGCATGGAGAAAATTATTGCTATTTTGGGGGTTTTGGGACAATTGAGTCTGGATTTGGATCTATGGAAGACGCAAAATATTTATTTTGCCATGGGCCGGAAAACATATCCGGGCATCATTTCTCAGGCAGGGACTGATGAGTTGGCGGGCCTCTGGGTGAAACATTTTAAACAGTTAGGTGAAATCCTTCATGTTAATATTACTTAAACTTTTTAGCAGGCAGGTCGTAAGGCCATTTTATTTTTATGTATAAACGTAATAGCGGTATTTTGTTGCATGTCACTTCGTTACCTTCTAAGTACGGTATAGGGGATATGGGTTCTTTTGCCTATGCTTTTGTTGACTTTGCGGCTGCTTGCGGACAAAAGTACTGGCAGATTTTACCGATCAATCCCACCGATGGGATTAATGGCAATTCGCCGTACAGTTGCTCTTCAGCTTTTGGGGGGAACCCGCTGCTGATAAGCCCTGAGATGATGGTGATTGAAGGCTTCCTGCGGCCTTGCGATGTTAATATCCCGGTGGTTTTAGATGAGGGGAAAGTGGATTATGCCAGGGTGAGGCTTTTTAAAGAGAAGATATTTAATGCCGCTTATCGGCGTTTTCAAAAGAGTCCCGTCAGGCTTGTGTCCCAAGCGGTGTGCCCCTGTAAGGAAATGTCGTTACGGGAGGATTTTGACCAATTTGTTAAAACCCAGCACTATTGGCTTGAAGATTTTGCTTTATTCATGGTTATAAAATCTGCCTATGGCGGCCTAGGCTGGAATGAATGGCCCAGAGTTTTGAAAAACCGCAAACCTCAAGCCCTCAGGACATTTGCCCGCAAGAATTCTTCGGATATAGAGCGGATTAAGTTCATTCAGTATTTATTTTTCCGTCAGTGGCATAAGCTTAAAGGTTATGCCAATAGTAAAAATGTTGCTATCATCGGGGACATCCCCATTTATGTTAATTATGACAGTGTGGATGTCTGGTGTCACCCGTCATTCTTTAAAGTCGATAGAAAAGGGCAGTTGAAATTTATCAGCGGATGCCCCCCGGATTATTTTTCAAGAACCGGTCAACGTTGGGGAAATCCGGTATACAACTGGGCACATTTAAAAAAGGTCAAGTATAACTGGTGGACTGAGCGCATCGCGCATGATTTAAAAATGTTTGATTATCTGCGTATTGATCATTTCCGCGGGTTCGCCGGTTTTTGGCAAATTCCTGCGTACGAAAAGTTGGCAGTTTTCGGGCGTTGGGTCAAAGGGCCGGGAGAATCTTTTTTTAAGGCGCTGGCTAAACGTTTTAAAACACTTCCTATTATTGCTGAGGATTTGGGAGAAATCACGCCGGATGTCGTTGAATTAATGAAAAAATTTGGTTTTCCGGGTATGCGGGTATTGTTGTTTGCTTTTAACGGAGACATTAATTCCAATCCGCATGTGCCTGTTAATTATCCTGTTTCCTGTGTCGCCTATAGCGGAACACATGATAACAATACCATTCAAGGATGGTACCAAAAAGAGGCTAATCCGCATGAAAAGGCCAACATAGCCCGGGTTTTGCAAACGAAATTTACGTCTCGAAATTTGCATTGGACGATGATTGAAGTTCTGATGCGCTCAAAAGCCGAAACCATCATTATCCCCATGCCTGATTTTTTGGGCCTAAGGGAAGAAGGCCGTATGAATACGCCAGCTACCAAGGTCAATAACTGGCAATGGCGGCTAAGAGCCAATGCTTTGACGTCAAAGTTAAGCCAAAAGATATCTCATATTATGAAAAAAACAGACAGGGGTATTTAATATGAATAAACTACGGGCAACCTTAGTGATTGTTTTAGTTTTAATCGTATTTATAGCGGGAGCTAAATTATTTTTGGTGCCAAAGAAAGATGGGATTAATTTACAAACGGCCAGGGCCAAAGGTAACTCTCAGGCCCGTGTCAAGATTGTTGAATATATTGATTTTCAATGCCCGGCTTGCGCCTATGGTGTAAAATTTTTAAAAACATTTTTTGACAAACATCCTAACGATATTTACCTGCAGGTGAGGTATTTCCCTTTGACAAAAATGCATCGTCATGCCATGGTAAGCGCGCTTTACAGCGAATGCGCCGCTCGTCAGGGGAAATTTTGGGCTTTGGATGATTTGATGATGCCTCAACAGAGTCAGTGGGCACAGTTGATCAGTCCGGAACCTATTTTTCAGTCTATGGCGCTACAGGCGGGGATAGATCCAAAGCAGTTAAACGCCTGTCTGGCCTCAGTTGATGCTCGCCAAGTGATCAATAACGAGAAGTCCCTGGGCCAGTCGTTAGGGATCATTTCTACACCGACATATTTTATCAATAATAAAATGGTGGTAGGTGCGAAATCTTTGCAGGATGAGATTAGCACATACTTCCCAACCGGTAAATAGTATGTGGTGTGTATTGCGTATTTTTATTGGTAGTATTTTTTTGATTTCCGGTTTGGGGAAATTATTTTCTCCTTATCAGAATTTTTTGTACGTGATACAATCTTATCAGATTTTTCCTTCGTGGGCCGAAGCACTAACCGCCCGGGTTTTTCCATCCATAGAATTGATTGTCGGGGTTTTTGTTATTTTAGGCTTGTGGACAGATTGGGGTTTAAAAGGGGCGGGAATTTTATTCGGCATTTTTGTGATTGTGGTAGGGCAGGCTTTGCTTAGAGGGTTGCCGCTGGAGAGTTGCGGTTGTTTTGGTGAGTGGATTCATTTAAAACCCCAGACGGTTATCATCTTGGACAGTTTAAATTTATTGTTGACGTTTGTATTGCTTCGCAAGTTTTTCTACACCAAAAAATTCAGTCTGGATTCATATTTTGACAAGGTATGAGAAGAATCGCCTTTTTTTTGATGGTGCTTGTGGTTTTTCCCGCTCAATCCTGGGGGGAGGATATGGTCAAAGAACCTAATGTGGCTGGTAGTTTTTATAGTGCCAATCCAAAAGAGCTTTCTGATTCAATTGACTATTTTAAAAAGTCTGCCGGAGAAGTGCCGGCTGACCGGAAAGTAGAAATAGCCATTTCTCCGCATGCGGGGTATCCGTACTCAGGGCCGGTGGCGGCTTTTACCTTCAAAGCCATTCTGCGTAATCATTATAAAACAGTGGTGATTATCGCCCCCAGTCATTTTTTCCCTTTTGAGGGCATTTCAATTTGGCCCAAGGGAGGCTTTAAAACGCCGCTGGGCGTTGTTGGCGTTGACAACGATTTTGCCATAGCCCTTTTGAAAGAGAATCCCAAATTTCAATATTTGCCCCAGGTTTTTGAACGTGAGCATGCGCTTGAAGTAGAGTTGCCATTTTTACAAAAGACTTTTGATCATGTGAGTATTGTTCCTATCCTGATGGGGGAGCCGGATCCTCAAGTCTGCCGGGACTTGGCGGCGGCTTTGGATAAGCTTATAGGCCAGCGCGATGATGTTTTGATTTTGATATCTTCAGATATGTCGCATTATTATACCTATGATGTGGCTAATCGCATGGATGCTGATGCTCTGCAAGCGATCAAAGAGATTGATCCCAAGAAATTCTTTGAAGGATGCATGAGCCGCAAAATGGAAATGTGCGGATTTGCGCCTGTGACCACCGCTTTGATCTATGCCCAATTACGTGGGATCAAACACGTGGAAGTGTTGAAGCATGCGAATTCCGGAGATACATCCGGTGACAAATCCCGTGTGGTAGGATACTCGTCGGTAATTTTCTATTCCGATCTTTTAGGCACAAGTAAAACCCAGGAAGAGGGGGTAAAGGCGTTAAGTCCCGGGGAAAAAAAAGAGCTTTTGAAAATTGCCCGCAACAGCATTGAAACTTTTGTTAGAACCGGTAAGGCAGCGGATATCGCCCTTAAGGATGTGAGGCTTAATGAAATCGAAGGGGCCTTTGTGACTATCAGTAAGCATGGGGCCTTGCGGGGCTGTATTGGCAATATAATAGGTAGAGAGCCCTTGTATGAAACCGTACGCAACATGGCTGTGGCCGCGGCTTCCCAGGACCCGCGTTTCCCCCCCCTGACAGCAGCGGAATTAAAAGATATCAATCTTGAAATATCTGTTTTATCAAAACCCCGCCGCGTTAAAGATTCCTCAGAGATTAAATTAAGCAAGCATGGTGTGATTGTTAGTGATGGAATTCATCAAGGAGTTTTTCTTCCGCAGGTCGCGGATGAAACCGGTTGGAGCAAGGAAGAATTTTTATCCGAGCTTTGCAGTCAAAAAGCAGGCCTGCCGAGGGACGCCTGGAAAGACCCCAACATCTCCCTTTACGTTTTCACCGCTGATGTATTCGCAGAAAAATAAAAAAGCTGCCGGGGCGTTAAGTTGATGAATATGATAACATATTTTGATTATTAATCAACGGAATTTGTAGAACTATCTAATTAGGATGCCCTGTGCCTCCCTGATTTTTAATAGAGCTTAAAAAAGTTACAGGACGAGAGAAATAGCGATAAGGTGTTCATTTATGATTTCCGCGCGGCATATTCCCAGGATCATTTGGATCCACACCATTTTAATAATAATAATAGGACTTCTTGCTCTTTATAGTGCTTCCTTTAATAATAATGTGGTGGGGGTTTCTGTATTTTACGATCAGCTTTTTTGTGCTGTGTTGGGGATTTTACTGATGTTTTTATTGGCACAAGGGGATTATCGTAAATTTTTTGATGTGGCGTATATTGTTTACGGCGTCAGTGTGGTTTTCCTGATTCTGGTATTGGTGATGGGGCGTCAAGCTCTGGGGGCCACTCGTTGGTTCTCAGTCGCCGGTTTTAGCTTTCAGCCTTCTGAGTTTAGCAAGCTTGCTATCATCTTTTTTTTAGGCCGTTATTTTTCTCAGCGCAGGCCGAAGCTGTCTTTTGATTTTTCCAGTTCTTTACGTGAGTTTTGGGGTGATTTGATTTGGCCGTTGATATTGATAGGTATTTCAATGGCCCTTATTTTTAAACAGCCGGATTTAGGGACCGCTATTTTAGTGATGGGCATTTTTTTGGTCATGCTTTATGCCAGCGGGGTAGCGCTCAGGTATTTTTGGGGATTGCTGGGGTTGATGGCTTTGCTGATGCCATTGGCTTGGCATATTTTAAAGTCATATCAAAAAGACCGGTTGTTAGTTTTTCTTGATCCCGGCCGTGACCCTTTGGGCGCGGGTTATACCATTACACAATCAAAGATTGCCGTTGGCTCCGGTGAACTTTTAGGAAAAGGCTGGCTTGCCGGAACACAGAATCAATTAAATTTCTTACCGGAGAGACACACGGATTTTATTTTTTCCGTCATTGGCGAGGAGTGGGGGCTTTTGGGGGGGATTATTTTAGTCTATTGTTACGGTGTCATCATTTATTGTGGTTTTGAGATCGCCCGGTACAACAAAGATCCTTTCGGGCAGCTGGTTGCCGTTGGCATCGTCAGTATTTTAGCCATGCAGGTGGTGATCAATATCGGCATGGTCATGGGGCTTTTACCGGTGGTGGGAATTACCTTGCCGTTAATCAGTTATGGCCGAACTTCTTTTATGGTTTTTGCCATATTGATAGGTTTTTTATTGAATTTGAGTAAAAAACGGACTATTTTTTAATGGTTAGATAAGATTTGCCTGTCCCATTCGACTGAGCGTAAGGGGTAATTTCCAGTGAGATGGAAGGCTTAAAGCAAAGATTTAACGCAGGGCTGGACAATTTATTATGTAATCGGTATAGTAAAGGCATGAGACAGTTTCATA
This sequence comes from Candidatus Omnitrophota bacterium, assembly GCA_015233675.1. Lineage (GTDB taxonomy): Bacteria > Omnitrophota > Gorgyraeia > Zapsychrales > Fredricksoniimonadaceae > JABDGZ01. The sequence goes on along the minus strand of JADFXH010000004.1, from coordinate 16,389 downwards.
AAACAGTTAATAAGCAATTGGGTGAAATTTTACTTGAACGCGGTGTTATTTCACGTGCTCAAATGGAAACGATTTTGGTTTACCAAAAAGAAAAAGGCATTCTGTTTGGTGAGGCGTTAGTTCAGATGAAATTGGGAACCGAGGAGGATGTGGTGCAGGCCTTGACTTGCCAATACGGGTTTCCCTATCTGCCATTGGCTAATTATGAAATTGCTCCCGAAGTCGTAGCGGCCGTTCCTCTGAATTTATGTAAGCTTTACTGCCTGGTTCCTATTGATAAAATCGGACGTAGTCTGACCTTAGCCATGTCCAACCCTTTAAATGTCCAGGCTTTGGAAGATGTTGAGAAGTCTACCAGCTGTTCAGTCCAGGCATTTGTCAGTACTGCGACGGAAATTAATAGTGCCATCAATCGTTATTACGAAACGCGCTGATGTTGCCCACACAAGATACTCTCAAAGAAATTCTTTTGCGTGACCATATCGTAGCCCCCGAAGATCTCAATAGAGCCATTGAAGAACAAGAAAGATCCGGAGGGGAATTAAGCCGTATACTTCTCAGGCTTAAATTAATCGCCGAGGATGAGTTAAGCGTCGTCTTAAGTGAAGCATTGCAATTACCCTTGATCAACTTGAATTTATTTAGGATCGACCCCTCTCTTTTAAAATTGATCCCTAAGGAAACAGCTAAGAAATCATTATTGATTCCCATTTCCAGGCTCAACGATCAGTTGACCATTGCCATGGTTGATCCTATGGATATGTTGACCATTGATAACGTCAAGGCCATGACTTCCATGTCGGTGAGCGTTGTTTTGGCCAGGCCTAAAGAGATGCGTGCTGCTCTTGAGCGAAGTTATGCGGATAATAACTCTTCGGATCTTGAGGAAATTTTTCAGGACATTAAAGAGGAGGCGCAGGGCCTTGAATTAATCAAAGATCATTCTCATCCTGATAAGAGAGCCGTTGAAAATATCAGCGCGGAAGCTCCGATCATCACGTTGACAAATAAGATTATCCATCAGGCGGTAGAGGCAAAGGCCAGTGATGTTTTTATTGAGCCCATGGAAAATTGCCTGCGTATTCGATATCGAGTTGACGGGTTTATCAGGGAAATCGACCGCATGTCCAAGAGCCTGCATTTCCCTTTGATTTCTTGCATTAAAGTCATTTCAAACCTGGATATTGCCGAACACCGTCTTCCACAAGACGGGAGGTTTCGAATTGTGACCAGTAAAGGGAAGAAAGAGGTGGATTTCCGGGTTAATGTGCTGCCTACCGCTATGGGTGAAAAAATTGTTTTACGCGTTTTGGATAAGAATCAGGACATGGCGGATATTGATAAGCTGGGCTTTGAAAGTGACTCCCTGGAGAGATTAAAAGAGTGCTGTCATAAGCCTCACGGCATGATTTTGGCCTGCGGGCCTACCGGCAGCGGTAAGACCACGACCTTGTATGCGATCCTTAAATATATTGATTCCCCCGGAAGAAATATTGTGACCGTGGAAGACCCTGTGGAATTTCAAATGAAAGGGTTTAATCAGGTTAATATCCGCACTGAATTCGGTTTATCTTTTCCGGCGGCTTTGCGTTCCATTTTGCGTCAAGACCCTGATGTGATCCTCATCGGTGAGATCCGGGATTCGGAAACCCTGGATATCGCGGTCAAGGCAGCTTTGACCGGCCATCTGGTGGTTTCTTCCCTGCATACTACGACGGGGCCAGGGTCCATCACCCGTATGATCAATATGGGCATTGAACCGTTTTTGATCACATCTTCGGTGATCGCTATTGTTGCCCAGCGTCTGGTACGCCGGGTATGTCAGAATTGCCGTGAGCCTTACACGGCTGGAAATGAGATCGTTAAAGAATTTCATCTTAAAGAATTGTTGCCGAATCATAATGGGCAGTTTTACAGGCCCAAAGGGTGCGATAAATGTTTGAATACGGGTTATAAGGGAAGGGTGGGGATCACCGAAACGTTAATGCTGACCAATAAAGTTAAAGAGTTGATTTTAATTTCGAGTTCAGAGGCTGAAATTAAAAATGAGGCGCGCGCTCAAGGCATGAAAACGATGCGGGAAGACGCTGTCATCAAGGCCTCTTTGGGGTTGACGACTTTAGAAGAAGTAATCCGATTGACGGCACCCGACTAATGCTTATTAGACTTCGTTGGGGGCTATTCTGAACCAATGACGAAAGAAACGAAAAGAGTGTTGTAGGATGGAGCTCATGGACACGACTCAAGAACGGATTTTAAGAACTCTCAAAGAACTGCCTAATATCAATCCGGCAGATGTTGATGCGTTGATAGAAGCCCAGCAGGATAAAAATATCAGTTTAGTCAAAGCATTGGTTAAACAGGGGATTATCCCTGAACAGGATTTGATTGCTCTCTTGATGAGGGAACTTCATATACCTTCCATTGACCTGACTAAATACCGCTTCGATGGCCGTCTTAAAGATATTCTAACGGAGAAGACTGCGCGTCAGTATCTGGCGATGCCTCTTTCGTTGCTGGGGACAACGCTGACAGTGGCAATCGCTGACCCGTTAAATGTATTTGCTCTGGATGACTTGCGTAATGTGACAGGCAAGGAAATTGAGATCGTGATCGCTTCTGAAAGTCAGATATTGCACAGTATTGGCCGGCTGTATGAATCATCCTCTGCGAGAATGGCTGAAGAGGCCCAGAGCACTGAATCCAAGGATTTCGAAATACTGCAGAAAAAGGACAGCAAACAAGACGTTTTGCAAGAACAAGGGGGGATATCAGTCGATGATGAAGCGCCGGTCATTCGCATCGTTAATCTGGTCATCAAGGAAGCTCTGCATCAAAGGGCATCAGACATTCACATAGAACCTCTGGAACAGGGGATGCGTGTCCGTTTTCGTATTGACGGTATATTGCAGGACATATTAACTATCCCCAAGGAAAGTAAAAATGCGGTGGGAGTGCGGGTTAAGCTCATGGCGAATCTGGATATCACCAATACCCAAACCCCCCAGGACGGTCGCTTTAAAATGAAGGTGGGACAGCAGGAAGTGGATTTTCGTGTATCTTTGCTGCCCACAACCTTTGGCCAGAAAATAGTCATGCGCGTGCTGGATAAAAATAATCTTTCAGTGGGGCTGTCTAAATTAGGGTTCTCAAAAAATGCCAGGAGTGTCTTAGAAGAGTCTATTTATAAGCCATATGGGATGATCCTTGTGACCGGACCTACCGGCAGCGGGAAATCGACGACTCTGTACTCACTGATCAGCAAATTAAATACATCGGATAGAAATATAATTACCATTGAAGAGCCGGTAGAATATTTAGTGGATGGCCTGACTCAAATTGAAGTCAGGCCGGACATAGGGCTCGATTTTGCCACCGGGCTGCGCGCAGTTTTGCGTCAGTCACCGGATGTGGTGATGGTGGGTGAAATTCGGGATGCTGAGACGGCAGACATTGCGATCAAAGCATCTCTCACGGGACAGCTGGTCCTTTCGACTTTGCATACTAACAGCGCGGCTGGTGCCGTGACTCGTTTGGTAGATATGGGCTTAGAGCCTTTTTTAGTGGCCTCCAGTTTAGTTTTAGTCTGCGCCCAACGGTTGTGCCGCCGTATTTGTGATTCTTGTAAAAAGCCGGTGGATTTAACTCCGGAAATTTTGAAAAAGATTCAGCATCGAATTAAATCTGATACTGTTTTATATGAAGGCAAGGGCTGTGAACATTGTCGTGGTACCGGCTATAAAGGCCGTGTAGGGGTTACAGAAGTCTTGCAAATCGATGATAACATTCGTGAGATGCTTTTAAAGAAAAAAACATCCATGGATATAACTCGTTATGCCCAGGGAAATCAGGGGATGAAATTGCTTTTTGATGATGTTGTTGATAAAATGTGTGCGGGCGAAACGACTTTGACAGAAGTTTTTCGCGTGGCATCTGAAGATGAGTAATATAAATAGGTGGGGGCTGTATGGACGCTTATAAAACGTTGTTGGGAGAAATTTTGATTCAACGTAAAAGGATCACTCGTCAGCAATTAGAATCTGCCCTGCAGATACAGAAGGGCAATGGAGGATTTATTGGTGAAATTCTTGTAAATTTGGGCCTCCTTGATGAACGGGACGTTGTGGTGGCGCTAGTTGTGCAGTGCGGTCTGCCATATATCGCTGTCAATAAATATGCCATTGACCCGCAGATTGTTCGTTTAATTCCTAAAGAGGTAGCTCAAAAAGAAAGAGTGATTGCCTTAGATTGCATTGGCGAAGTTTTAAGTGTTGTTATGGTTAATCCTTTGTCTGATGACAAGAAAAATTATTTGGAAATGTTGACTAAATGCCGTATTGCTACTTTTATTTCTACTAAAGCCGAAATCGAAGAAGCCATTGCGCGCAATTATTAGCATTTTGATCCTTAAGCCGAACATTCACAATTGTTTGTCATTCCCGCGAAAGCGGGAATCTATAACAGGAATATAAATTATGCCTACGTATAAATACACTGCCCGTGACCAGGAGGGGAAAAACGTCGTCGGGCGGATTTCTGCAGAAAATGAATCAGCGATCGTAGCCGAGTTGCGTAAACGCAATTTGATGATCTTAAGCGTTGCGGAAGAAAAGGAATCTGCTTTTAAAAAAAACGTCTCTAAGCCTCGAGGCGGGAAAAGAATTAAGCCGGAAGACCTGGTTATTTTTACCCGCCAGTTTGCCACCATGGTGGATGCGGGGATACCCATTTTGCAATCTTTGGAAGCGTTGAGCGAACAAACCGCTAATCCGACTTTTAAAGCGGCACTTGTTACTATTCGTGAAGACATACAGACAGGCGGCAGCCTTTCCGGTTCTTTTGCCAAGCATCCTAAAATTTTTGATCAGTTATATGTGAATATGATCCGGGTTGGGGAAAGCGGCGGAATTCTCACCACAATCCTTGAGCGGGTGGCTATCTATTTGGAAAAAAGCGAACGGCTCCGTCAAAAAGTAAAGGGAGCAATGATCTATCCGGCGGTAGTTGTGAGCATGGCGATGTTGATCACCGTGGGGTTGCTCGTCAAGGTGGTTCCTACCTTTTCCCAGATTTATGCGTCCCTGGGACAAAAATTGCCGGTCATGACTCAGATGTTGATCGATTTCAGTAATTTACTCCAGCACGATCTTCCGTTCTTGATCGCTGGTGGTTTTGTTGCCGTATTTCTTTTTAACAAGTATAAAAAGACTCCCGCCGGCCATATTCAAGTGGATACCATGCTTTTAAAGATGCCGGTATTCGGAGATTTGATTTGCAAGGTTTCGGTCAGCCGTTTTTGCCGGACCTTCGCCACTTTAAGTCAAAGCGGTGTGCCTATTTTGGAATCTTTGGATATTGTTGGCAAGACCTGCGGTAACAGGGTTATTGAAATTTTAGTCGACGAAATCAAGGTCAGCGTCAAGGAGGGCAATAGCATTGCCGAGCCGTTGTCTAAAAGCTCTATTTTCCCGCTGATGGTTACCCGTATGATCTCTGTCGGTGAGAAGTCCGGGCAATTAGAAAAAATGTTATCCAAAGTGGCTGAATTCTATGATGAACAGGTGGATACGGCAGTCGAAGGCCTGACTAAGCTGATAGAGCCTTTGATCATCGGATTTTTAGGGATAGTGGTAGGATTTATTGTCGTTGCTTTGTTCATGCCTATTTTAAGTATGACATCAGCTATAAAATAGAAGGATGAAAATATATGCGTTTATTTTTTGCTGTTATTTTAGGGATGGTATTTTTTTCTTGTTGCGGCCGGGCGCAAGAGGATAATGTCCAGACAGCAACCTCTTCTTTGCAGTCCGTATTGTCTAATTTAAAACAGAGTGTAGGAAAACTGAGCGTAGATAATGATCGATTAGTTGTGCGTAACAATGCTATGAAACAGCAGGTTTTGCAGTTACAGATGCAGTTGGGGCGTCTGGAGGCCCAAGGGGACCTTTTTAATAAGGAATTAAACAGGTTGAAGGATCAAAACCCCGGGCGTGCCCGGCAGATCGCAAATTTAGAAGAAAAGAACCTTTATTGGGACAATCGTAGTCAAAAAATTGAAGACAGCATCAAATTGATCCAACAATCTTTGGAGGCGAGATACCAGCAAGAACAAAAACTGCTTTTGCAGCTAAAAGGCATGCAAAATTTGCCGCTGTCCGATGTCCAATCCCCGGAATCCCAAGCCGGGACCCATCGCCAAAAAGAAAAATTAATGTTGATGAAAATGATTTATGACAGCCAGCAGAGGCAAGAGGCCCTGCATAAATCTATCCTGGAATTTCATAAAAACACACCTTTGCTGCCGGCGGCCGGCGCTTTGGCCCACCAACAGCTTTTAAAAGAACAGATCAAGGGCCTGGAAATTGAGATAGCCCGTTACCCATCCGAAAAGCCTTCAGCAGATGCCGATCAATGGGACGATGCCCAACTGCGTCAGTTGGAATCAGAGTTAAAATTCTCAGAACAAAATTATTCTCAGCTCAAAGTTTTGATGGAACAAATGACCAAGAAGGTCCAGAGCTCCCGGCTGACGGTCGGCCAGCATATTGAAGGGGATAAACTACAGAGCAGCCTTGATGATTTAAACCATCAGGGAACAGGACTTAGGGCTGATTTAGATGCATTACGTTCGCAAATGGTTGATTTGGACAAACGTAAATCCCGTCTGGACTTGATGATCAAGCAGATGCCTTGAATGTGGATTCTTGAAAATTATTGCCAATAATTTAGTAATAGTGTAAACTTTTAAGTAGTAAGGGTTAAGTCCAAAAAAGATTCCCAAGGTCTGCAAAAAAGGGAAATTTGCGCTTGTAGCAGATCTTGACATATCAGTGCGGAAATTTCTCATCGCCGGCCACAAGGAGCTCCTAATGAAAAAGAAAATAAAAAATAAGATCGTTAATAGAACAGTTCCGCTCTCCAAATCTCTGGGCGAGTTGATGAAAGATGAGGATGGTTTTGTCAGCAAGGAGACCATTTTAAAGGTCGGCTTGTCAACCGTTGCCGCATTGGGGATAGCAGGCGCGTTGACTGATATTTCTTCCGGTCAAAATACAGCAACGCATACTAATGCGGTCGCCAACTCCGGTACTGCCAATTGTGTGCAGCACACAAATGTCACGACGCACACGTCATATTAATAATATAGGAATTTCCCTTGTGGGAGGGGGAAGGAGTATTATGAGCCTTCGATTTTGTCTAACAGTCATCAGGGCTTTTGTTTGGCTGTTCTTTGCCAGCACCATTGGCAGCATGGCCATAGCCCAGCAGGATGCTAATAATTCACAACAACAGATAATGACGCCCGCGTCAGATCCAAATGGGGCCGTAGTTAACGAAGCGACGGAGTCAAGAAAAATTCTCATTAATCATTTGGCTCTTAAGGAATATGAAGTTGTCTGGACTGGCAATTTGTCATTGTGCGCTGATGATCAGGGTTGTTTAGGGCATGCGAAGCGGATTAAATCTTGGGTTTGTGCGGCAGGAGCATGTGACGGGAAAGATAAAAGCAAAAAACCGCTGGATTGTTTTGAGGGGGTTGCCGATAAATACTCAAAAGAAGTCCAAGAGCATATAAACTTAGCGTTTTGTTCGTTAATAGCATCTCCCAGCCATTTAACAAGGCAAGCAGTCTTGACCCAACTTTCGGATTTAAATGCTAAGGAAGAGCATTTGGTTGAAGGAGGAGCATCCCTTTTGGCTTTAAGGGGATCTGCGGAATCATGCGAGAACTATATAAAGGACTACGTTGGCGCGTACGGCCCTCAATGGGGGCCTAAATGGTATAGGGCGTTGTCAGGGTGTCGTATCCTTACCGGCGAGCGGCCGCGTGAGCAGGAAGAAAAGGATTTTTATACATGGTTTGGGGTATTGCAGGGGACGGGCAGTTGTTCAGGTATCATTAATACAGAGATGAGCAAGGCCTGCAATGCTCCCCAGGCAGCGTCTCCGGTGCCTTCGCCCGCTGTCGACAGCCATACGCAGTAAAACTTGTTTAAAAGCAGGCATTTATTTTTAAAAGAAGGTCCCCTGGAGGGACCTTCTTTTTATTCAGGCAAGTGTTTAATTCGAATGGGCGCAGTAAGAACAAAGTAGCAGATATTTGCCGGTTATCTCAATAATGATCTCTATCGGGCAAACAGGGAATTCCATCGGGCCATCAAGTGCATTATTTTTGTTAAGAAAGGGGTATAGCTAAGCACACATCCCATAAAAAGCAGCGGTGCAAATGGGACACGTTCATGATGATTTTTAAAATGATCGAATATGGTGTTAATACAAATAGACAGGGTTGTAGACAGCAGGATCATCATGATGTAGCGTGTTAAGGCTGGGAAAGATAAAGAATTCGGAGATAACCAGAGACGCACGAAGAACCCAAAAATGATACCGATAGAAATTTTAATGAATTTTTTTCTACAAAATTCAATTATATAATGTTTTTTTGCTTCTTTTTTTATTTTTCCTCCCCAATTAAAAAAGAGGTATGAGGCAGTTAAGATAATAAAGGGGCTTGTGATTCTTGCCAGATAATAGAATGGGAACAATATCCAGGAAAAGAAGGTTACTGTCGCGAACCCTTCGAACATGGCTTGGCGCTTAGTCGGCAGCAACAGGTCGTTGGCAATGGCCTTGTGATTGATTATGATGTCTTTAATAAAAAAAGGGATGAGAATGATCATGCCCGCGATAAAAGAACAGGCAAACAGGCTAACGACATTGGGGAACGGGATCTGGCCATATTCAGGGACCGGCATTAGGAACGCATAAAGCGCGAATAATTTAGCATCTCCTCCTCTCCATAAGGCCGACTGGTACAGGATTAATCCAATGAGAAAAGCAATAAGGCCATTGATGAGGTGAAAAAGCACATGTTCATGCCTGAAGATGACGGCGTAGGCGGTAATGATAAGGCCTATAATAGCGCTAATAGCCAGGTGCCGGTTGTATATTTTTTTGTTCTTCAGATCGGTGAATGTGGTTAATACGCCGATGATCAGAATCAGGGCCAGGAAAAGCATAAGTGCCATTAGTCTAATTTAAAAGGAGGTGTTTGTGAACAAAGTTTTTGCCAAAATTTCCAAGATTGCAAGATAGCTTACGCAAGATGACCAACCGGCGCTTGTTTTTTCTCACTGAATCCTGATCGCTGAGCATCCAAGATTATTTAGGGTCTGCTGAAAAAAGATTTTTAACGTTATGAATAGAGCGGCGGGTCACTTGCTTGGGCCCGACCTACGCTTTCAAATCCCCAGCTATCACATCCTGGCCAGGGCGATCTTAAGATTCTTAGCTAGGAAGCTCAACCTGACCCACATTTCGCTGCCTTCTCGATAGTGATACCTAATTCCATTTAATCCATAATGTTCTTTCGTGTTGCCAATATCACCCTCAATCAAATTCCGCTCCCGCTGCTTTCGCCGCATATATTGTTCCTGCTTCTTTGTATTTGGATTCTTTCGTCCCAGTGGCTTAAATGCATCTCGAATCTTTTCATCTTTCAAAAGTTCCCGGTTCTCTCGGTTGCCATACAATTGATCTCCCGTTAAACTCACAGGCTTCTTCCCAAAACGTCCTTCGTAATTCCTTATCTGTTTCTCGACGATATCGACATTCGCTTCCGAATAATTCTCATGCCTGAATTCATCCACAAACGTTATCCCATCCACATGGCTTAAACTTACCCTCGGCCCAAACTCTACATCTTTCCCACCACCTTTGCCTCGCTTAATAGGCCGTACATATTCCCGCCACCAACTGACTATCCTTGCATCAATCTTATTAATCTTTAGCTTGTACATCGTATGCTGCTGTTCATATATCATCGTCGCTATTTTAACTCTGCGCTCAATCTCTTTTTGTATAAAATAATCAAACTCGTGCATCCGTTCTTTGATCTGCCTTAAATTACGTTTTACAAATTGCAGCATCTGCCTCTTTGTCACTTCAATCTCTTTCTTTGTCTTTTGCTTCTTCTTCGCAAAATTTAAATATAATTTCTTCGCCTTACGCGCGTACGTTCGCACCTTCTCACCGGTCTTCTTGCTTACTTCTTTGATCTGTTCAACTATCCATTTGCGCACATCATTAAGCAACCCAATATCATTGGGATATTTAATCTTCTCCGGCGCTACCGTCGCATCCACCAGCATCCCTTTGGCTTTTATGATCTTCTTATCAATCAACACTCGATACGTTTTGTCTTCTAATTCCTTCATGTATTTCGGCCCCAACTTATGCCGTATCTTTGTCAATGAACTCGCATCCAATTGCTTACCTGCCCTAAATCCTTCCATCCCGCAAAATGCCTGCCAATACACATTCTCTTGCAACTCCAGTACCACTTCGATATCGCTCAGTGTCGTCATATGCTTTAACAAAATCAAGCCAATCACCAACCGTCCGTCCAACGCTGGCCGTCCTCGTTCAGAAAATCTTTGAGCATATGCCGCTTCCAACTCACCCCACGGTATCAAACCTTTGATCTTCAGCCATCGATTGTCTTCCGCAAGCTCTCCGCCAAATGGTAGCAACTGCTTAAACAGATATTTTTCTTCCCGGTCTTTCGATCTATACATGGCTAATCCTTTTTTAAAAGTGCACGGGTTTTAAGGCTTTTTGCCCTTTTCCCTTGCACTTTTTAGGTGATTTCTCCATGTATTTTATCGCATTCATCGTCGCTGTTCAACTACTAATCAGGCTTTTTCAGCAGACCCTATTTATTATTTGATCGGCTCTTTAGCCAGTCTATCATCATAGGATGCTGTTTGATTGATGCCTTTGTATTATCAGATGGGGTTTAAAAAGACCTTGATTGATGGGGCATTATAGTATAAACTTATAAAAATTTTAAAATTTTTTAAATCTATTTGGATTAATATTGTTAGAGGTTATTATGAAAACAGAATTTGACATAGCAGGTAATTGGATTAAGGTTCCGGTTGACTTGAAGGTTTATCCGTTACAGTCTGTGCATTCTTCCGGGTACGCTTTTATGGACCGTGCCCATGTCAGGCTTGAGGAAGAAAAAAAGGATAAGGTCGCGGTTTGGCTTAAGCCCAAGAATGATGCTTATGACCTGCAAAAGCTGGCACTGGAATTTTCCGATGAACTGCTTAATTACGCGCATTATTTCAGCAGCTTGAAAGCAAACTCGGAGAATATGAAAATTTTGTTGCAACGGGCCCTTTTTTCCGCTTCCCCTTCAATCGTCAAAGAAGCAGAAGAAAAAGAGATCGAGAATTTGATCAAGGAGCTTGAGGCGGAAGAAAAACAATCAGCCCCGAAATTAAAAACAGCGTCTAAGTCGAAGAAGAAATAGCAAGATCCTTTATATGACATCAACTGTCAATTCATCTATACTCCCCTATAATTACGAAAAAATCAATGATAAATACTTGGTGACCAACATGATGGGATGTTGGGATGCTTTGGATGCTCTTGAGTTTCGCAAGCTCTATAGTTTGCGGGTTTTGGAGGGAGGGGAATTGTTTAACCGTTTGTTGGAACGGGGACTGATTGTTGATGAGGATAATATACGCCGTGTTATTGAGGGTTACAGGAATTTAAACGCGAATTTGTTTACAGATACGGGGCTTCATATCGCTGTTGTTACCAAAAGGTGCAATCTTCATTGTGCTTATTGTCATGCCCAGGGTGGGGACTCCTCTGAGGACATGTCCATTGATACGGCCATCCGCGTATTGAAATATCTTTTTGATGTGCGAAACAACAATGTGACGCTTGAGTTTCAAGGGGGGGAACCTCTGCTTAACTGGCCGGTGGTTAAATTTCTGACCGAGCATGCACGTAAATTCAACACCTTGGGAAAGAACCTTAACATTGTTCTGGTGACGAACATGCTGCTCATGGATGATGAAAAAATGCGGTTTTTAGCAGACCATCATGTTGATGTATGTACGTCCCTGGACGGGCCTGCGGATATCCATGATAAAACCAAGGTGGATGTTAACGGGCGAGGGACACACGCACAAGTCGTGGAAAAAATCGAACGTTTTTTAAAGAAATTCGGGTGCAAGGCACATATGTTGCCGACTATTAATAGGCATTCATTGGCAAATCCGGAAAGAATAATTGATGAATACCTGCGGATGGGACAAGGGGAGATCGCTTTAAGGCCGGTTAATAAGATAGGGTATGCCTGTGAAAATTGGGAAGAAATAGGGTATACGGCAGATGAATATAATGTGTTTTATACCAAAGCGATGGCGTATATAATGAAATTAAATACGACAGGTACTTACATCAGCGAACGGATGGCGAGGACCATTTTGACCAAGGTGTTGCTAAAAAAAGATCCGGGTTATGTGGACATGATGAATCCCTGCGGGGCAGGGCGCACGGTGATGGTTTATGCGCCCAACGGGGATTGTTACCCGACAGATGAAGCAAGGATGTTAGGGGATGACATTTTCCGATTAGGGAATATCATGGATGAAAGTTACGAGGACATGCTTAATAAGGATAATCTGCTGTATCTTTTGAGTGCCGGATGTTCTGACCTGTGGAATTACCGTTCTGTTTACAGTCCCTGGCTTGGTGTTGATCCTGTGGTGAATTACGCTGTTGAGAAAAATGTTATCCCTAATGGGAGTTCTCGTCTGCAGCAAATATTTAAGCATCAGTATAAGACGGTTTTTTCCTATTTGCTGTGTGAGGAAAAATACGCGGAGGTTTTTCAGCGCTGGACACAAGGAGTCCCCCATGAAAAAGAAAATAAAGAGTAAGGCCGTTAATAAAACAGTTCCTCTCTCCAAGTCTCTGGGCGAATTGATGAAAGATGAAGATGGGTTTGTCAGTAAGGAGACCATTTTAAAGGTTAGTCTCTCAACAGTTGCCGCGTTGGGGATAGCAGGTACGTTGGCGGATATTTCTTCCGGGCAGGTGGCTTCATCAACGCATACTAATACACTTGATACTAACGCTACTAATTCGGGGGTTAGCCCCAATTGTGTGCATCACACAAATATCACGACGCATACGTCATATTAACTTCACAAGAATTTCCCTTGTATAGTATAAGCTCGGTCAGGGAGGGGAAAGCGAATGATGATCCTCAAAACTTGTGTAGCAGCCATCAGGATTTTTGTTTTTCTGTTTTTTGCCAGTGCCATCGGCAGCATGGCCATAGCCCAACAGGATGCTAACGTCCAACAGCAGGCAATGACTCCTGTGTCTGGCCCAAGCGTGCCCGCCGTTAACGGATCAACGGACATAAGAAAAGCTCTCGTTGATCGTCTGTATCTTATGGTATATGAAGCTATCCGGGCTGACAATTTGTCATTGTGCGCGGATGATGATTATTGTTTAAGACATACGAGGGTCATTCAGTCTTTGCGTTGTGTTGCTGACATATGTGATGGAAAAGATAAAAGTAAAGAACCGCTTGATTGTGCCAAGGATTTTGCGGATCAATATTCCAAAGAAGTCCAAGATCAAATAAATTCTTCACTTTGTTCTATGGTAGAATCGCCCGGAGCTATGACAAGAAAAGCATATCTGCGCCATGTTACAGATGAAACGGAAGATGAAGTGGTTGAAAGCGGCGCATATATTATGGCTCTAAAGGGATCTGCGGAATCATGTGAGGACTATATAAAGGACTACGTTGGCGCGTACGGCCCTCAATGGGGGCCTAAATGGTATAGGGCGTTGTCAGGGTGTCGTATCCTTACCGGCGAGCGGCCGCGTGAGCAGGAAGAAAAGGATTTTTATACATGGTTTGGGGTATTACAGGGGACGGGCAGTTGTTCAGATATTATTAATGCCGAGATGCGCAAGGCCTGCAATGCTCCCCAGGCAGCGTCTCCGGTGCCTTCATCCGCAGTGCCGACTAGCCATGCGTAGTAAAACTTGTTTCAAAGCAGGCATTTATTTTTCCCATTATGAGTGTTTGGGCCATACCTCCCGTGTCGTGGCGGTTGGTGAGGTTTTTAAAAAAAGGTTCCCTGGAGGGGACCTTTTTTTTATTCAGGCAGGTATTCAACAGTCCAAGGCTAAAATAGATCAACTAGGAAGGGTGTATTCATTGCCGGGAGCGTTCATGGATCGCCGTAATTTCAGGAAGCCGATCCGTGGGGCAGGGGCTGATGCTGAAAAGCGGGCCAGGATGTGCAAGGATATTGTTAACTGCCAAAGACCGGATCTTTTTATAACAGAATTTTTTCCCCTTGGCAGGGAAGAATCCCGCTATGAATTGATTCCGTCTTTGGCTAAATTATCTGCACAAAAAGCTGCATTATGGGCAGTAGCAGGTTACCCGTTATTAACAGGAACAGATAACGAATGGCGCCAGAAGATATTAAAATTATATCAACAGGTCTTCATTTTCTCCCCACCTCGGGAAAGAGAATTAATTGTTGATTTTCTTCCTCAGGCGCAGGAAAGGCAAAGATATTTAGATTTTTTTGAAAGAAACGCGCCAAAGACTGTATTCGCGGGGTATCTTTTGCCACGGCAAGAGGTGGTGCGTGACGACGAAGATAAAGATTTTTTTAAACCGCCTGTTCCCAAAGGAGCTTGCCGGGTGGCAGTTCTTCGGGGAGCAGGAGCGTATTATCCTAAATTGATAGCCCAGGTTATTCGTGCCAGTGATCTCTTGGGAAAAGAATATTACCTGACCGTGGTTGCGGGACCGGCGACGACACCACATGAGTGGGATTTCTTCTCTACACTTGTCTGGAAAAAGAAAGTTAATAATTTGGTATTGCTAAAGTCGGTGGGTAATTATGAGGGGTTGATAAAATCCAGCAGTCTCTGTATTTCTGTGGCATCGTACCACACTTCTGTGATGTTGCTTAAACACAGGAAAAAAGCAGTGGTTGTCCCTTTTGAGGGTTATGGATCGATGTCCTTTTACGAGCAGCCGGCGCGGGCCGTCATGTTAAGAGAAATGATCGGTGCCAAGATTTTATCCATTCAAAATTTAACCGCCGATACCCTCTCCAAAGCAGTCAAAGATGCGGCCGCTCGCCCTGCAGTGTGTTCAAAAATCCCTAAGGAGTGGTTTATGGGCGCGGATGTTTTAGATAAGGCTTTGATAAGGCTTTTTGGGCGATAACAGGACAAAACAGAGGGTCCTCTGCCAAGGCTGTTTGGCGGGTGTGCGGGGGCATGGATCGATATCCTCCGCGGCAAGTATCAAGCACAGGGCATTGTTGACACAAGTTTGGCAGAAAATCCGTGCGGTCGAGTTCACGTAAGAAGGGATGATCCCAGGCAGTTTTGATGGAGTTGCCTAAGTTTGTTTCTAAAAAGTAGCTTGGTTTATAAAACCCTTGGGAGCTGCGCACGATACGCACATGACCGTTGTCGAATTTGGCGCCAAAGAAGGCCTCAAGTCCTATCCGCAGGTCTCCTGCAATACATAGCGGGATCGGGTTGGCAATAAAGGTATTGATATTTCTTTGGCGAGCTTTCATGATTTTAAGTGTAAGGGCCCGATAGAATGGGATGCCCATTTTTTTTATATCCCTATTTAAACCGTTGATGGGACGCAACAGGATCCAGGCTGCCGGGTTAATTTTTTTGATAAGCGGTATGAATTGCGTAAAACACTGCAACACGCCGGGAGTAATTACTGTAGCAATCCACACATTAGGCACATAAGCCTTTAAGAGAAAGATATTTTTTATTTTATTAAGGAAAGAAAGCTTTGAGCGGGTATAGGCCCTATGGGATTTTTCATTGTGCCCTTGCAAAGAAACAAGTACTGCGTCGACATTCGTGATAATGGCCTTCATCAGGGCAGGGCTGATGTCTTCGGCCGCGGTATTAAGAATGACCGCAAATTTTTTCATTTTGGCATAAGCCAGGATCGTTTGGATGTCCGGATGCAAGAGAGGTTCTCCTCCTGTGATGCGAATGACTTTGATCCCAAGGCTTGCGGCTTCATCCAGCGTTGCTTTAATGTCTTTTAAAGGGACCTCCTTTCTGCTTTGACGGGTGCAGTAAGGACAAGCCAGCCGGCATTTTCCGGTGATCTCAATAATGATCTCTATCGGGCGAACAGGGCGTTCCATCGGGCCACCAGGTGCATTATTTTTGTTAAGAAAGGGGTATAGCTAAGGATACATCCCATAAAAAGTAGCGGGGCGAACGGGATACGCTCGTGATAATTTTTAAAATGATCGAAGGTGGTGTTAATGCAAACAGACAGGGTTGTAGACAGCAGGATCATCATGATGTAACGTGTTAAGGCAGGGAAAGATAAAGAATTCGGAGATAACCAGAGACGCATGAAGAACCCAAAAATGATACTGATAGAAAGTTTAATGGAATTTTTTCTAAAGAATTCAATTATATAATGTTTTTTTGCTTCTTTTTTTATTTTTCCTCCCCAATTAAAAAAGAGGTATGAGATCGTTAAGA
>JADFXH010000003.1 GCA_015233675.1 Candidatus Omnitrophota bacterium | reverse complement strand
GGATTTAAAGCAGAAAAATTTTGGTAAAAGGATAAATTCCTTGCCTTCTTACCGCAATCTTTGCCCTCGCTGAGTAAAGAGCAATACTTCTTATGCTCGTTATAAACAAAGGCGTTACCACAAAGACCGCACCTTGAAATAATCTTTTTTTGATACAAATCCTCCAGTAAATCGTTCAAAAAAGAAAAACAAAATCTGGTTAGAATATCTTTGGAATCCTCAACCCCCTCTACGAACGCATAAATCTCCTTAATGTCATCCGTTGAAATATCCCAATGCCCTATTACGGCCATCTCGCTGAATCTACCAATAACATCTAACAAACGAAAAAACTCTTTTTTACTGATCCCTTTATAATTTAACTCAAAAACAAGCGTATCATACAAATTACTGAACCATGTCCTCACTTCATTTGATAATAGGCCTTTAACACCGAAATAATGAGAAGTAAACGGATGAGTAAAAAGAGGTTGGTCCTTTACTTTGCGTCCAAATTTGTCATCGATGCAGGCTGTTGTGACCATATCCAGACTAACCAACATCATATCCTGTTTTTTATTTAAGCACTCTTTAACATGGCCATTCTCATCAAGACCAAATTTGTCGAGGTCAATGGTTATTGGATCTGGTAATTTTTCTGGTTCTATGATCTGCCCGTCAACAGGATATATTTTTCTAATTATCGAGGATTTCATGGATTCAAAATCAGCTTGAGTCCGGCCTATAATTTTGCCGAATCTATAATAATCTGACAGATCCGTCTCCTGATCTTTGTATACCCTGCTAACTAGAACCAGTAATCGAAGCTGATGATAAAAGATTAACTTCTTCCCTACGGGGCCATAACTTTCATAAGGAAAATCAAGAATCTGACCACGCACAAAATACCCTGAATAATCTCCGTTACCAAAAACCTCTATTGGTCTGGGAAATTTTCTCTTGTAAGGATAGTTGTCGATGGGTGGTTTGATATGCACTTTTTCCTCAAATTTTCTTGATTTGGTTCATCATACCAAAACTACAACCAACAATAAAGATTTAAAACCAACGCAAAAGCAGTTTTTGAAATCATGCGGGGAAGATTATTTTGCTAGCACAGTGCTAGCACGGGACAATCCGGCGGGAAAAAGCAAAAGGAGCCAATGACCTAAGTCACTGACTCCTCATGCTTTGTGATGGTTGCGGGGACAGGATTTGAACCTATGACCTCCAGGTTATGAGCCTGGCGAGCTACCGGGCTGCTCCACCCCGCGATATTCTTTTGGATCCCCGATTAAAACATTCGAGGATGACATTATTTCTGACCTGCCGGAACGATCCTGTACACTGTCTCTCCCGGACGAACCAACCCCATCGTTTGTCGGCCTACTTTTTCCACATAATCAGGGTCGGTTTGTAACAGGCGTCTTTCTTCTTCAAACTTTTTGTTCCTCTCTTCCAATGCCGTAATCCTGCGGGCATACTCAAAATTTTTCTGCTTTAAATCCTGCATCGTCGAATAAGACGGCAAAAACAGAGCTAGGATAATGACCGTCAAAATAAACAGTGAAAGAGCGTTTTTAAGCATTTAATAAATCTTAGACCAATTCTGACCGGCATAGACGGCTTTTTTCCCTAATGACCCTTCTATGCGCAGTAATTCATTATATTTGGCGATACGGTCGGTACGGGACAAAGACCCCGTCTTGATCTGGCCGATATTCGTCGCCACAACCAAATGCGCGATTGTCACGTCTTCAGTCTCACCTGAGCGATGCGACATGATCGAATGATAATTGTTTTTCTTGGCTAAATTAATCGTATCCAAAGTCTCTGACAAAGACCCGATCTGATTGACCTTAATTAAAATCGCGTTAGCGGTCTTGCTGTCTATACCCCGCTTTAGGTGCTTGACATTGGTGACAAAAAGATCATCGCCGACTATTTGAATTTTCTTCCCCAAACGGTCGGTCATGGCCTTCCATCCTGACCAGTCATTCTCCGCCAACCCATCTTCAATGGAAGCCACCGGATACTTGGAAACCATCCTGGCATAAGCCTCAATCATATCTGCAGAAGAAACTTTCTTACCGTTGTAATCATACTGTCCGTCTTGATAAAAAGATGTGGATGCAGGATCCAAAGCGATAAAAATATCCTTGCCGGGCTTGTAGCCGGCTTTTTCAATGGCCGCAATAATAATATCCAAGCCTTCTTCATTGCTGCCTAAATTCGGCGCAAATCCGCCTTCATCGCCAACCGACGTGGCCATATTCTTATCATGCAAAATGCCTTTCAAAGTATGAAACACTTCACAGGCCATCTGCAATGCCTTAGAAAATGTCGGAGCCCCACTAGGCATGATCATAAATTCCTGAATATCCAGATTGTTGTCCGCATGCATCCCGCCATTGATGATATTCATCATAGGTACCGGCAAAATGTGCGCTTTACTTCCGCCCACATATTTATATAAAGGAACATTCTTTTCATTGGCGGCAGACTTGGCCACTGCCAAGGACACTCCTAAAACCGCATTAGCCCCAAACTTAGCTTTATTTTCAGTACCGTCCAAAGCAATGACTAATTTATCAATTGCCTTAAAATCAGCTTCTTTGCCCTTGATAGCTTTGGCAATAATAGTGTTAACATTATTAACAGCTTTTAGGACTCCCTTGCCGCCAAACCGGCTTTTATCCCCATCACGCAATTCAATAGCTTCATGCTCGCCAGTCGACGCCCCTGAAGGGACAGCCGCACGGCCAAAAGCTCCTGAACTTAAAAGGACATCTACCTCAACGGTCGGATTACCACGGGAATCAATAATTTCGCGGGCTATAACAGATTTAATTTTTGACATATATCCACCTCTACATAAATTTTAATATTATTATGACGTCTAATAAGAAAACGTAATCTAACATAGATTGGATGCACAGTCAAGCCCCTTGACAGCTGATAAATATGTGGCATACTCTTATTAGAGTATGTGGCAAAACCAGTGAAAGCTGGTGACGCAAAGGATCGAGCCTAAGTCTCTGCGAAGCTAAACGCGAAAGTATTTTTAGCCAAGCAGGATATGGCAGTCGAGCTGCTGACGGCAATTCATTATAAATTTTATGACCCGACTGCTTCTCGAGATCCTTTGAGAAACATTCGGGTTTTTTATTGCGACCAAGTGGAATACCTGTACAATTTAGGAGGGATTATACTTGGAGATTAAAAATCATGAAAGATCAGTAAAATATATGGATAATTTTAATAACAAAAAAAACGGGTTCACCCTCGTTGAGGTGCTTGTCAGCATGGGGATCATGGTTGTTTTTCTCCCCTTTGTGGCAAGCATGCTCACCAATAGTCAGTTATTAGCTTCCTATTCCAAACACAAAATCCAGGCCGCATATGTAGCCCAGCAATTAATCGAAACACAACGCCAGCAGCCAGTTAGTTACTTTGCGCCTCAACTGGCCGCTGTGAACCCAAACTCAACCCCACTCATCGGAAGGGTGGCACTGGACACAAAAGGTGATTATAGCAATACCGATTGCAACAGCAATCCAAATCTTTTTTGCGGCAATGCGACCGTTACCGTGGCTCCGGTAGTTTACACTAATAATACCGGAATAAAAACAGCTTCTCCAACTGCAGTTTTTGCTCCTTCTATCGGAGCCCCGTACTCGTACTATATTATAGCTCATTTAACAGTCCAGATAAAGTGGACTGAACAAATAGTCAACCTCCAAGTTCCTATGACTGAAAATTATGCTACGGACATCATAGTTAATGATTCTATGCTGAATTAAGCCTATGCGTACAACGATGAACAACAAAGCTTTTACCTTACTCGAAATGCTAATGGCGGTCAGTTTTTCCGTACTTTTGCTGACCGGCGTATATGGTTTTTATAATGCATCCAGTCAGTCTTACTCTGCCGGGATATCCGGACAAATCCTCCAGGACGGAGCAGATATAGTAATCAACAAAATCATTGAAGGAGGAACAGAGCCCGGTGGAGGGGTCTTTCGTTTAGCCACAGGTTATTCTTTTTACATCACCAATGATCCTAATATACTTTATTATTGCCAAAATAGCCTTTGCACTGCTTCTGACCCAACAGCGCGCTGGTACACATTAGACCCTACAAACACCCAGGTCCTGTACCATCACCCAACATCAAATCCGCTAGGCTATGACGTAATTTACTCTGCGCCCGCAGGGAGCTCTTTTTTCAACCAGGCAACTAACAGCAAGACACTGCGTTTTTCATATGCGACATACAATGGTAAAACACTGCCCAATGTCGCTGAAATTGATGTCGCCTTGACAGCAAATGTACCGATGGGGACAACAAACAACAGGGTGGCTGCCAGCGGTTCAGCATCAACCTTTGTTTTATTGAGGGATCACACATGCTCAACCTGAGCCAAAATAAAGGATTTGCACTGACTTTTTCCCTGATATTCCTTTTTTTGATCGTATCATTCATGGCGGTCTATATAATGGTTGTTGCTAACGGTCTTACCCTGGCCAACCGCACCGCCAATCAAAAGAAAGCATACTATGTCGCTGAAGCAGGTCTGGCAGATGCTTACGAGCGCATAGCGCAAGCCGGCCGTAATATCATTATTCCCAACCCCAACACTCCTTTTATCCCATCACCCGCCACTGATAGCGGAACATACACGATAGGCACCAGCTCCGGACATTATACTGTTACGCTTGCTCTTTCATCTGTTCCGGCAACTAATTATACGATAATTTCTACCGGCACTTTCGGCAACGCGACAAAAACTTTGCAATTAAAAATAAGCTGGGCATCAATATCTAAGTATGCTTACTGGAGTCAGACTGAAAGTAACCCTGCCTTTGGGGGAGGTTTGTGGTGGGTAGGGGTTGGCCTGCCGGGCTTGGAAATGATAACCACCGGGCCTGTACAGACTAATGGGACGCTCAATATCCTTGGTAATCCTATTTTCAACGGCGTGGTTGCAGAAGCTAATGGGGACGGCGGGACCACGCCTAACTATTATTACGGTTTAGCTCCTTCGTCGAATCCGCTGGCGAGTGATCCGAATATAATTTTTCCTGACACTATAACAAATAATGCCTCTCAAGTCACCTTGCCTCCTCAAACCACATTACAACTGATCAATTCAGTGGCCGCGGACGGACAAGGATTAATCTTAACCGGCGGCCCAGCCAATTCGAGCGGCCCTAGTACCAGCTGTCCCAGCGGCGGCTGTATCCCTAGCACAGTTATCTTTAATCCCGACGGCACCATTACTGTCACCGGAAAAGTTGTTGATCCCAGTTGTAAAACCATAGCGTCCTATAACAACACGACCCTTCCCCCTCCCGCTAATGGAGTCGTGTACATACAAAGCACGAGTACTATCCCTGCTTGCAATGCCCCCTCTCAAAACGACGGCAATGTCACTGTGCAGGGAACTGTCAGCGGGCAGTTAACGGTTGCGGCAGACCAGAATATATACATATCAGGCAACGTTGCCTATAATGATCCCCCTCCCAGACTTGGGAGTACAGGTGGAGACCCTAACAGCAAAGATCTGCTTGGTTTGGTAGCTCAAAATAATGTCACGGTGATCGAGGCCTCTGCCCCAAATCAGCTGGAACTATCTGCTGTCATGATGGCAATGACAGGCTCATTTCAAGTGGACCAGTGGTGGGTTTACAGGGGAGACGCTAATACTGCGGTCATGGACCAGTTCGGCAGTTTGATCAATTATGTTTGCGGGGCAACAGGCGAAATGGACCTATCCGGGAATTTGTGGGGAGGATGGAACCAAATACAATCCTATGATCCCAGGCTTGCGAAAATATCTCCACCGGGATTTCCTCCTATGATCAATAGTTCAGGACAGGCAGTCTACAGCAAATTAAGCATTACTGAATTATAGGAAATGTTAAGGTGCTAAATGAATAAAAAAAATAAATTACCGATAATAGGGATGATAGGGATTATCCTCGTCCTGATGAGCGCCTTCTATTGGGGACACCAAACATCAAAAAATGTCACTACATCCACCGTTTCAAATGTTTCCTCAACTGACAATCTTTTCCAATTCCTGTTGAATATAATAGGAATAGGAAACCACAGGACATCCGCCGGAGGAACATCCAGCGGGACTAACACTTCAAACCAAAATAATCCAGTCTTTGGCAGCACGCTGCCAGGCAAGAACCCTTTGAATGGGCAAGCCCTCCAAGGGACAACAGAGCAAGGTGCTAATACTGCCCAAGGGAAGAACAGTCCCGAGAATAATCCAGAAATTAATGGGGCAAACCATTCAGGCATTGACATTGAAAACAATTCAGAAACCACCAAAACCAATAATCCTGATGACAACGCAACATATAATACGGAATATAATTCCGAAATTAATTCGGAAAGCGGCATGGGAACTGACTTAGGAAACAATATAAATAACAGTGCTGAAAATAATACGGGGACTAATGCCGAAAATAACTCAGGGAACAATTCTGAGGTTAATTCAGCAACTAATCTTATAACCAATTCAGAGAATACCGCAGGGGACAATTCAGGGAATACCCCGGGAGACAATTCGGGAGATAATTCCGGAAGCAACTCGGGAGGCAATTCGGGAAGCAATACGGGAAACAGCAACCAATCCAATCTGCCTACTATAAATCCAATACCATCCAACAGCAAAGTTTCGCAAAGCATTGCGCGGCAGAATCAACAAAATGATACTCTGGCCGCAATGTTAGCGGCCCGCGAAGCGCTTGTCATCCCTGTCCAGCAGCAGGCTCAAGCCACAAAATACCAGACAGTTACTTCTCAAAGTATCCCTCCTGTCAGCACAACCCCAGCACCCGCTGATGTAGTGGAAAAGGTGAAATCAAAGCTGATAGCAGTAACTCATTAATCATTCTTCAAAAAGGATTAAACATTTTGAGGAGGATTTTTTGTTTATATGTTATACTTTACTATTATGTGATTTCTGACAGGATTTATAACATATTCTCAAGGACGAACTTATGATGAAAAATCGTTTTTTTAAATTTATCCGTGTCTATTGGAAAGGTATCATGCTCTATGCCATTGGGGCGGGTCTGATTACTTTTTTATTTGTTTTTATGTATTATGGAGGAACCAGCTTCTTTGGCATGGAAGGGTTTTACCGTAAAAACATGATGGCCCAAATGGGCATCTATTTAGTGGTGTTTCTGGTCATCAGCGTTATCCAAGCCATACTTTTTTCATACTTCCAAATGTACTTTATGATGGGCGGCGGCATGTCTAAGATGCTCAGTAAAGACAGCGCCGAAACCGCTCGCGCGGATGTCAAATGGGATGACGTCATTGGCATGGAAAATGCCAAACGCGATGCCTGGGAAATTGTACAATTTATCAAGGATGCCAGTAAAGTCAAAGCCATGGGCGGAACCATGATTAAAGGCGTTTTGATGGTCGGACCTCCGGGCTGCGGAAAAACCTATTTAGCCAAGGCCATGGCCTCTGAATGCAAACTGCCCTTCTTATCAGCGGTAGGCAGTGAATTTGTGGCGATCTTTATGGGAATGGGCGCGGCACGCATCAAATCCCTCTTTAAAAAAGCCCGCCAATTGGCAGCAGTCGAAGGCGGCTGTATTATTTTTATTGATGAAATCGACGCTTTTGCCACTCCCCGGGTAGAAGATCAGGGATTTGGCGGAGGCATTTCGCATAATGCCACTATCAATCAATTCCTCACCGAACTTGACGGCTTAAGAAAACGTGAAAACCATATCGTAGTTATCGCGGCTACCAATTTGCCTCCGGAAAAGATGGACACCGCCATCATGCGTTCAGGCCGTTTTGACCGCAAAATTACCATTGAAAAACCAACGGCCAAAGAACGCGAAGCCCTGATAAGCTATTATCTTAAAAAAGTTGCCAGCGACCCTGCTATCGACATTCCTTTCGTCGCTGAAAAAGCCCAATGGTTTTCACCGGCGGATATCCATAATATGGTCCGCGAAGCCAGTGTTTTAGTCATGAGGGACAGGCGCCCTGCCGTCACACAGGAAGATATTCTTAAGGCCATGGGCGATGTGATGTCCAACATAGAAAAAACCGGCGAAGAAAAAATCCTTTCCAATAAAGTCAATGTCAAATGGGATGAAGTCATAGGCATGACCAGCGCTAAGGAAGAGGCCTGGGAGCTCGTTGACCTCTTGAAGGACCGTAACCGCGTCAAAAGTGTAGGCGGAAAAATTGTCAAGGGGATTTTATTGCTCGGGCCCCCTGGTTGCGGAAAAACCTACCTGGCCAAAGCTATGGCCACGGAATCCGGATTCCCTTTTATTTCGGCCATGGGCAGTGATCTGGTCGGCATTTATGTCGGCGAAGGCGCCCGGAAAATGAAGAATATTTTCAAAGAAGCGCGTCAGTTGGCCAAGGCTGAAGGCGGATGCATTGTTTTCTTCGATGAAATCGATACCTTTGCCACCCATCGCGTCGAAGAGCGAGGATACGGCGGGGGGATTTCACATAATGCCACCATTAATCAATTCCTGACTGAAATCGACGGCCTACGACAACAGGAGAATAACATCGTTGTCATCGCGGCCACCAACGTCTCCGAAAATAAATTGGACCCAGCTATTTTGCGAGCCGGGCGCATTGAACGAAAAATCTACGTTAACCTTCCAAACTTAAAAGAACGTATTGATCTGTTTAAATTCTACCTGACCAAGGTTACTATTGATGACAGCGTTAACCCCGAAATGCTCGGCCGAAAAACACTTTGGTTCTCTCCTTCGGACATTGACAGCATGATCAGGGAAGCAGGACTGATCGCGCTACGCGAAAAACGTGAACATATTAACAATAAAGACCTTTCTGATGCCTATGACCGCATCCTTTATGGCGCTAAATCCAACACGATTTTAAGCCCCGCGGAAAAAGAATGGGTAGCATACCATGAATCGGGTCATGCCATCATCGGTTACATGCTGCACCCAACCGACGATGTCATCAAAGCAACCATTATCCCGCGCAAAGGCGCGCTGGGGTTCGTCGCGCCCCGCCCCCGGGAAGAAGTACATATCCGTAAAAAAGAATGGTTCCAGGCCCAAATTAAAGTTTTATTGGCCTCTTACGCCGCAGAAAACATTAAATACGCGACTACCGGTTCCGGCGTCAGCGCTGATTTTCAATTGGCCATGGGATTCGCTCATAGCATGGTCTGGCAATACGGAATGGGAAAATCCGGCCGCATCGGCAATTGGGACGATCTGGTAGGTTTTCAAGGCCAGTCTTTTATTTCAGAAAAAACAAAAGAAATTCTGGATGATGATGTACAAAGCATCCTGCAGGAATGTTTATCAGAAGTTGCTGGCATCCTGAATACAAACCGCCAACTGATGGACTATTTCGCCCAAGAACTTTTGGCTAAAGGTGAATTAGAATATGATGAAATTGAAGCTATTTTCCAAAAATTCGGCATTAAACCCACCTCACGCCCGATCTTGGCAGCTTCCTAAAGCTGTATTGGCCTTGTGTTTGCTCTTGTGCATGCTCACAGCTATGGGCGGCTGTGTGTCAAAAAAAATCGCCATCTCTCACACTGCCCCAACGGATTTACAGAAAAAATACGAGCAAAAGTGCCGAAAAGATTATAGTCTCAATGTAATCACCCGTATCGTCGGAAAGACATTCTGGATCTATGCGCCGACCAATAAGCCGCTTTTTGATTTCGCGGCTGAAAGCCCATCCCCGCCTGACCCTCTCAAAAAAGTTGCCAAATACGATCTGCTCTATATAGATGGTTCATATAAAGACAAAATTTTTCATTTTGAATATGATATCATCCCCAAAACCAAATCTTCCCTGCAAAACGAAGGTATCCGTAACGAAGGCACGGATTATTTTAATAAACTTTATAATAATTTGTTTACCGCTGTCACCGAAACCCTGCTGGATCCCCATACGCCCATCTCTTTTGTCGTGATGTGCATCACGGATATTAAAAAAGGTATCGAGGCCCGTTATACTTTTTATTTGGAAGATTACCGCATGGCTTCTGTAGAGGGCATCCCGTATGATGAGTTCAGTAAACGCGTCTTGCAGGAATCCAAAGGCAGTACGAATTATATCGGCGACGAGATCGGCCAGCATCTGGAATATACTGATATCCTCATGCCGGATTTTCTGACCAAGCAAATGATCAACCGCATCCGTTTCAAATTCACCCAAAGCGATTTCCCGCCCCAGGAGAGTTATGAAGAAGCAATCCTGGGCGTTATTGCCGACACCAACCATTATTATCGTTTTAAAGATTTTAAAGAGGTACGCACGAATGATATAAGGGCAAGAAAGAAAATGATCCTAACCCCCAAGCAGCTGGCTTTCTTTGGCGAAGACAAAATGAAAGACAATGGCGCAAATTCAAAAGGCAAGCTAATCCACATCATTTTCGAAGACGGAAAAACAACTTTCAAAGACCAATAAATCCCTGCGGTTATTGTTTAGTGTTCAGAGATGGACAAATACGTCAACATATTGAAATGTAGGCTATTTTTATTGTATAGCCAAGGATTTATTTAAAATTGATATGCCTAAAACTGCGATTAGATCGGTTACAGGGGTCATTTGTTTGATGGTAAACGTGGCGCCAGTCACTTGCGCGGCGTCGATTTGGGTGCCGTTAAAATCAAATTTAAAATCTGCCCCCTCTTTCTTGACCTGCATACCCATCTTAGCAGGGTTAAAATCAATACCCCCTTTTAAAGGCACCGGCATTACATTGGGATATTTGTTTTTATCCCTTCCGGGTTCTCGTTCGATGATCGGTCTTAATTTCTCCAACGCTTCTTTGCTTGTCATCATCGCGGCGTTTGGGATGATTTCGTTAAGAAAGAACCCTTCCGTATATAAGCGTTCATCGATAATCAACGCCCCGGCTTCTATTTTTTCTCTTAAGATCCTTGTCAGCGCTTCTAAATTTTTCTTCCCGTTTCGATATAAGTAAAACCAATTATGCCGCAATAAGGTTATATTTGAAGGCAGAGCCATGGCCTTCCAAATTTTCTTATTTCCCCCACCTGTTTCCCCATAATAAACCTCGAGATTCAGCTTATGCTGCCATCCATTTTCTTCCCCTATCCGCCTGATGGATTCCTCAAGGTTCGGATGGCGCTGACTGGCGGCGGTTAAAATATAGGGGTCGTCATCATAAATGCGGACAGTAATCGTAGTAATATCATGCTTTAATAATTTTAATTCGCCTAAAGCCAGCCTCAAACAATTAAGCGGCTCGTTGAACATCGCTCCCGGGCCAAAACTAGTAATGACCAAATGGTCTTCATTGTTTTTAACAACCTGACGGACTCCTTCCTGAATTGCTTTTTTTTGATCGTCAACTAGAATCGTATTCACCCTGTTGCCTTCCCGCCCATTTTTACGCTTACTTGCTTTGATAACCAGCGTCCTTAATTCTTCATCACTGTATCCGGCTTTAGCATAAGGAATAAACCATTTTGCCATGTCCGGATATCCCTTTTTAGTCCGGGCTATCTCTTCTTCAACAATCGCTGTTATTTTTTGCAATGCTTCTTCGACTGTAATCATTGCGGGGTTCAAACCAATACCGGCCTCATTTTGTTTTTGCACTTTCATCGCCCCATCCGCCGGCCTTGAGGGGAATTCAACAGTAACTTTTGTATAAGGACGGCCTTCTTGATTAATGTTCTGCGCATATATTGTGCCGCCAAGACTCTCCATCAGAAGCCATGAAAACGGCATGGCTACACCATGACTAAAATACGGGCGATTTGGATCCAGAGCAAAGATTTTTTGCCGTTTGCGCGATTCATCCATTATAAGGGCCTCTTCGGGTATCTTCCCGGGGCTTATGATATTGACACGTATCCAGTCCCTGCCGTCTTGACTTTTGAAGGCTTCAGGATAAATATCCACCTTCTCCAACCCTTCCCCAGGAGAAGCCTCTTGATTTTCGATTTCCTTGAATCCGTTTGAAATGATCCTCTCAAGGACTAAATGAAGAGCTGCCTCATGGATCAGGACCTCAGGCAAATTTCCAACAGGAGGATGAGAAACAACTTCATGCTTTTTTTGTTTAGTCTCCCAGTTGCGTTTAAGCCATGTGTCAAGCCGGATATGCTGTTTCGGCCTGTTTCTATTCCAAAGTGCCCGTATCGCTTCGAAATTAAAGACCCATCTCTCGATACTGGAAAGCGCATCACTCCTGAAGTGCTTCATAGCTTTAGACTCTTCGGGATCGCTGACCAGCCTGTCGATCTCTTCATCAAAACCCGGCCTTTTCAATTCAGAACAGTGTTTTATTAAAATTTCCTGGAGTGACGCAAGCCAATCATTAAATATTTTTTCAGATCCTTCAAGGTCCGTCACTGGCAGCGACTTCTTATAAAGATCATACATATTTCCGCCAATTTGGTAATATCTCTTTACTTCATTTACTAGCAATTCTGGCAACTTCTTGTTCTCTGATAATATGGGAAAAAGCTCTTGCCTGCGTAAAGGGCCTAAATCGGAAACAATCCCCTGAAAAGCGCCTAGAATGTTCAAGGGGCCGCCATGCTCCATAATCGCCACTGCCGTTTCATATCTATCTTTGCGGTCCTGGATCCTTGATTCTTCTTTTGCATTCATCGCTCCATCCGGCGGCATTATGGCCGCGCCGGAGTCGGGCTCCCTGCTTACGGGGGTCCCGCCAATCTCAGAGCGTCTGAATTCATAACGCCAGTCTCCACCATCGAGGTATTTTGTCCCCTTAAGTCTTGAATCCATAAAAGCGTTAAGAAACAAAACACGGATTTGCCCCGGGGGAAATGCCTTGTTTTTAAACAACACCCGCGTTTGAGAATCTAAATTTTCATCCTGGAGATCCTCTAACACTTTGATCTCATCATAATTATTTTGAAAATAATCTATAATTTCTTGAGGAACATGAGTTTTTACCGGTAAAACGATTAACGGTTTAATTTTCAGAGGCTCGCTATTCATCGCCCTGTCCACCGGTTTAGATATTACAGCATTGCTATCCATGGCCTGATCTTTTAAAAGATAGTAAATTGTTATTTCCCTTATATGTCTTAATTTAATGAAATCGGAACCAAATACTTTCTCCAAATCGTTTATTCGAAACATCAATACATCCACAACGTTCTCTTTTCCGAAAACATCAATGACCTTAACAGCTTTAACAAAATAACTCTTATTTAATATGCTTTCCAAATCCTCTTTGAGTTGAATCTCATTGTCTGCTCGCAATATCTTCTCCTCTAATCCTCCTGAAATAATTATTCTATTATTTGCGGCTAACCCTGCATTGATAAAAGGACGGACAATGATAGTTGGTATCATGTCCGCTTTAAAACAATCCATATGAAGAATCGGAGAGCGGGCAAGTTTGAACATGTATCTATCTCTGTCTTGTTGAGAAACCTCTTCCTTAAAAACTAAAGAAATGCTTAATATAAATTTTGGTTCATATTTCTGATTATTTTTAATTTTATCTATTAAATCATGAGCTGCTCTTCCAATTTTTTGTCTCAATTGACTGAAATAAAAGGAATGTTCCCCCCTTTTTTTCAAATCCTCAAAGAAACCCCCATAGTTTTCAAACTTATTATTTTTTTGAGAGGTCTTTCTAAAATAACTTGCCAAGTCATCAGGTTCTTTACTGGAATTTGAGTGTTTTACCTCAACAAAATAATATTCCTGATCTTTTTTAGCCAATAAATCTGTTTGTAATAAAACATCTTGTGAAATGCTTTTTATAGTTAGATCAAATCCTGTTATTTCAAAACCCTCATTGACAAGCAATGAAGCATGAAACAATTCCTCAAAAACCCCTAGTCGATTGCCTCCGTTTTGTGTTTTTAATCTTGAGATTATCCCTTCGATCCCAGGGACATGTATAAACATTGCTATTAATCTAATAGTTAAATCAGAATAGGCATGATCATTAAAAAGGTCCAAAAAAGATCGCCTTGTTTTCGTAAGCGCTAGCCTCTCTTGAATAAATTCTGATTTTTCGATACGTTGATTTAAATTATATAAGACAGCATTTTTGGCTTCTTCCCGAGCATTCATCGCCTCATCTGATTTCGAAATACGCTGCGGATTTATTAATCCGGCGTCTGCAGTAATATCTAATAAATTCGATCTGTTTAAAAGAACAATGTCGGAATAAGTAATCTGTGCACGATCTTTATAAATGATGGCTCGGGACACTTCAGAACCCACTACCCCACCTGAAAAATATTTCCTTGGAATTGTTTGATTGGTTAATGAATCCGGTTCTTCTTTGATGTAGCTGTAAACACCTTTTTTAAAGGCTTTGAGGTATTGTTGATATATGGCTTCAATGTCGGTAGGTTCGTTCCGCTGGGTCGCTTTCGCATTCAACCCTGCCTTGCTTGGCAGTCGGCTTGGCGAAAGGCCCATAATTTTATTTTGATTGGAATAAACTTTATTGAGAAGGCTGTCCTTGATCTTCTTTTTATACCATGTAGCAAGGATGAGGGAATAAAAGACCTGACGCAGTTGGGCAAAGTTCTTGCCTTCGTTGACTTCTTTGGTGAGGGCGGGGATGACAATTTCTTTGATGATCTGGCTGGTTAATGTGTTGATTGGCAAATGCTTTGTTCCCTGGGGCGCTTTCACATTTGACCCTAAGTCGCTTGGCAACCTGCTTGGGGACACGCCCCCTTCGGGGACATGTCTCCTTGGCGCCCCTGCTTGGCCTTGGTGTTTTGATAATGACAAATAATCTTGCTCCAACATCACCTTCAAATGGTTTTCCAATACAAATGCCACTCCCCCGTTTTCATAAACAACTGCCTTTTCCGGAACTATCCAGACTTTATTGAATGTATTAATTGGTATATTGGTTGTCCCGTATTTGGATTGAGCCTGGCCATAAACCTTCTGCCAAAATTCTTTGCCCAAATGGCTTTCGGGATAGATCAATGAAGCGGTGATTTGCTTTAAGAGATAATCTTCTGCCAGAAGGTCACGGCCCATTTCTGTTTGGCCGAATTCTTGCGGGACTATGCGGTCTTTTTCATAAGGACTGAGGTTGACCCACAGGTCTTTCTCAGGAATGGTCAAAGAGGCCAGAAAATATTTGATCAGTTTCGAGGACTCGTTTTTAAGATCCTCTCGTTTTAATTTACTGTCCCCGCTTTCAACGAAGAAATGAAACCGGAAAGGATTCTTAGGATCCAATTTAATGCCTTTAAGCACCGCGGGGCTGAAAGCAGGACTTAAAGCTACCATTTGGCCGGGAACAGGCAAAATAAAGTCCTGGGCATAAACAGGGCAAGGGCCTATTATGCCTGTGGCAATAAAACACAAGAGAATAAAGGCAGAGATTAGTTTTTTCATCGTTTATAGTGAAAGTATACCTGGTAGGTCTAAATATTGCCAATTTATGTCGTGCAAGTGTGTTCCTCCTTGCAAAAGTATATCAGAGTGATATACTTTTAGCAGGAGGTGTCACTTATGCCTGTTACAATGTCAAAAGAATTATTGGTTCGGATTCCGGAACCGCTTTATCGTCGCGTTAAGAAAGTTTGCGCTGATGAGTATAAATCCATGTCAGCTTTTGTTCGAGAACTTCTTAAAGAGAGAGTGGACGAAACGTTGTCTTCTGAAGATTGGAATGATATTAATACTGCCCGAAAAGAATTTAAGACCGGTAAGAGCGTTTCCTGGAGATCTGTAAAACGTGGCTAAATTTAAGGTCGAATTATCTTCCAAGGCAAAGAAGTTCTATGCGGCTTGCTCAAAAGATTTTGCCAAGCGCCTTGATGATTGCTTTGAAGAGCTGGAGAAGGATCCCTATTACGGCCCCAATATTAAACGATTAAAAACGCGCCCACAGGAATTGTTATACCGGTATCGTATTGGAGAATTCAGGGTCATTTACGAAGTATTTAAAAAAGAGATAGTTGTACTTATTGTGAAGATAGCTTCAAGAGGAGATGTTTACAAGGGTATTTAGTTTATGATCAGCCGCAAAATACCAATGCGGTTTTCCCCCATATTATTAGTAAGCACTATTATTCACTACAACACTCCATTAAAAACCCCTTCACCGGTTATAACGAATGTCGGCTTAGAAGGATCTATTATCCAGCCGCGGCATAACGAAATCGAGCTGCTGCTACTGCCGGCACCTATGCCTACGCCGCCCCCAAAACACTGCGGTGAAGAGTTCGCATTGTTATCAGAAGGGCTCAGCACTGCAGTCAATATAAACTGATGCTGACTCCCAAGAGTAAGTTGATATGTAAAATGTGCTGAAGAATTATTAGATGAACTAACTATACTCGAGCATTGAGTAAAATCGTAATTATTCTTGACCCCACAGAGCTCCACTAGGTCTTTAAAGTTTTTTATGTTTAAAACCGCTTCAGCTGACTCCGAGCGAACTACCGAAGTGAACATAATAGGCAACGCAATAGCCGTAAGAATGCCTATGATCATAAACACGATAATTATCTCAATTAAAGTGACGGCGCGTATCTTAAATAGTTTCTTCATAATGGACAGTTTGAATTTTTTCTATTTAATGATACCAAAGAGAGCGGATTTTTAACTAAACAGTTTGACCTTCCTGCCCTCAACTTTTAAACAGCCACGGACAAAAAGGTCAATCGCTTCAGGATAAATACGATGTTCTGCCTGATGGATCTTCTCTTTAAGAGACTCAAATGTGTCATGAGGACCAACAGTCACAGGTTCCTGCAGAATAATCGGGCCTTCATCCATGCCATCTATGACAAAATGCACGGTCGGGCCCGTGACTTTAACACCATAATTAAAGGCATCTTCCATTGCATGCAAACCTTTAAACGCAGGAAGCAAAGAAGGATGGATATTAAGGATTTTATCAGGGTATTGACGGATGAAATAGCTACCCAGCAGGCGCATGTAACCGGCAAGGACAACAAAATCTATTTTGAACTCGTGCAAGCGTTCAACGACAGCCCGGTCAAACGCTTCACGATCATGAAAATCCTTGGGATTGATATAAAGGGCGGGGATCCCTGCCTGCTTAGCATGTTCCAGCGCATAAGCTTCTTTCTTATCGGAAATAACAACCTTTAAATACGCTTTTATTTTCCCGGACTTAATAGCTTTGATGATCGCCTGCAAATTACTGCCACGCCCGGAAGCCAAGACCGCAAAATTTAATATCCCCTGTTTACTGTTCATCTTAAGCTTTCTTTGAGGCCAAAGGTCGAGAATACAATCCAACCATACCGACCACCATGAATATACCACCGACCGCCACTAAAATCCAAACGCGCTCGATATGCTCGGCTAAAAAAGCACTTACGAGCATGGCCGACAAGAATGACAAATGCATGACAAACTCCAGTGCCGCAAAAACTTTACCGGACATTTCCATAGTGCATACTTTATTGACGACGGTATTAGAAGCGATCATCACAGGCCCAACCACATAACCTAACACCAAAGATAATCCCAACGCCAAAAAACGGTTATGTGTTGACTCAACCATACAGGCAAACAGGACCACCATGGCCCCTCCTGTTATGAGCGACCAAAAAATAATTTTAAAGGCGGCAACATTTCTCCCCCACTTCCCATAACTTAAGCTTCCAAGAAATAATCCTAACCCTAACGGTACTGCCAAAAACCCCAGGTCCTTGGTAACACTATGGAAAGCCTGTTGAATAAACACGATAATTACCACGTAAATCGCCCCCGCCGCGGCAAAAAGTATAGACATCATCAATAAAATCAGACCTATTTCTTTCTGAGACCGGATATAGCGGATACCCTCCATGATTTCATGCCAAACGCTCTTTTGAGACTGCAGCATATCTTTTGTACCGGCGATGATCTCGCTTTTGTTCGGGAACCCGCGCCTTAATGTAGCGATAGAGAAAACCAAAGCCCCTGACAGGAAATAACACATGGCATCCCAGCAAAAGCCCCCAAAAGACCCGGTATATTCAACAATCAAGCCGCCTAATAATGCCCCCAACACTAAAGCGATCATGCCGCTGGTGGTGGCCAAAGAATTAGCAATATGCAAATCATCCTCATGAACTATTTCAGGAATAAAGGACATTTTTGCCGGCACATAAAACCGGCTGAATGAAAAAATGATAAATACAACCACATACATCGGCCAAATGTCATGCAAATGTATCAGATAAAAAGCAGCTAATAATACCAATATCCCCCGGATAAAATCACAGACAAAAAGGGTCCTGCGCCTGTCCCAACGGTCGATATAAACCCCCGCGATGGGGCCTACGATAAATACCGGAATAATGGTAAAAGAAAGCAACTTGGCCATTTCCACCACCGACCCTGGGTGGCGTACTGCCATTAAGCCCACCAAAGCCATTTGATAGACCCTGTCGCCGAATTGGGAGATCAGCTGGGCAAACCAAAACCGGAAAAAATCCCTGCTTTTTCTGTCACTGATAAAATCCCACATAAAGTTTAGCGGCCCTCAATTGCAGTTAAATGTTTGTATCCAAAATCCCTTTGGAAAACAGTCAAATCGTTAAGAGCTAATAATTTTTTATATGCCATCCTTGCCGCCGGCCAATTTTTCTGACCTTCATACAATGAACCTAGATTGAACCAGGCATCTACCTGTCCGGGATTTAAACTGGCACTTTTTAAGAATGCCTCAATGGCTTGATTTTCCTGATTAGTTTTAGCATAATAAATCCCTATCGTCAACCACCCGCGGGCATCAAAATTCTTTCCCTGGCTTAGTTCTTGCCGGATATGCGCCATAGTCAGATCTTCCTCGTGTTGGACCAAAGCTTTATCCTTACCCGGATCAAAAACAACAAAATGGGCCAACCCTTCAATCCATTTTCCCTGCTGGCATAAAGCTGTGCCTAAAGCGATATGATAAGCCGGATTTGAAGGCTCTGCTTTGATCGCCGCCCGGAAATATTTCTCAGCATCAGGGATATCCTTCCTGAAAACACTTAATATCCCCATGGCACCTTGAAGGCGCGGATTGTTTGGTTCAAAAGCCAATGAACGGTTGATCATATTAAACTCATTGGAAGCATAAATACTCTGCTCAACGGCAGTTATTAATAAGAATACTAAAAATCCGCCGGCCAGAAATTTCAATAAAAGAAGGTTTACGAAAGCTTTCCTGGCATTAAGTTCATACGCCCATCGAAAAGCCATCACCATGCCAGTTAAAACAGGGATGCAGGCTAAATATAAAAAATGCTCTGCAGTCGATACACGGCCTGCACCCACTAAGATAATAGCGGCCAATTGCGAGACCGGCAACAGCTCAATAAAAAACCATCCCAGCAAAAATAATAATATAGGGTTAATCTTACGATAATAACGGACAAAAATGATCAGGGCCGCGCCCCAAAAGAAACAAGTCGCCAGTGCCTGCGGTTGTTTCAAAGACTGTATCAACGTCAGGCAACGGTCATAGTGCAAATCCACCGGAAATACAAACAAACGCAAATCTGTGATCACCGAACGTAAAAATGTCACAAACCCCAAGATCAAAAGCTTTGGAGCTCCTGCCCGATGCACATCAGTAATGCCTAAATATTGCCGTAAAATCAAGTACCCTGTGATCCCTGCAACAAAAGGCCATAAACATTTTAATTTCTCCGGCCAGCATTTTGTTTTATCCAATGAAAGGTAAGCCATGACGACCAGAGGAAAAACTCCCGCGGATTCTTTGCATAATAATCCCAAAGAAAACACAACCAATACCAGAAAGCCAAAGAAAGCACGACGATTTTTATAAAATTCCAAAAACAATAGGAAGCTGCTCAATGTGAAAAAAGCGCTTAAAAGAATGGCCCTGCCCGGAACATTACACACCGCCTCCCATTGCACCGGGTGGAT
Source organism: Candidatus Omnitrophota bacterium (assembly GCA_015233675.1). Classification (GTDB taxonomy): domain Bacteria; phylum Omnitrophota; class Gorgyraeia; order Zapsychrales; family Fredricksoniimonadaceae; genus JABDGZ01. The sequence continues at coordinate 198,157 of JADFXH010000003.1, read as the reverse complement.
GACAAACAAAAGTCCTGTCCAAAAACCTGTCGTATCACTATTTGTCAGCCTGGATACCAGAAGAAAAACCAAAAGCGCGTTTAAAATATGCAGGATAAGATTATCGAGATTATAAAAAAAAGAATTAAGTCCGAAAAGCCGGTACTCTCCCATGAAACTAAGATTGATCAGGGGCCGGTAATACGATTGGTCATGGAAATAGCCCTCACGAAAGATCCCAGGGATGTTTTTGACGGACTTGATCGCCGCGTTCTCGACGATGGATATGCGGTCGTCCATGACCCTAAAGGGCGAGGGCAGCATAAAGCCGTAAGCGATGAACCCTAAGACAATAATGACTGCGGCACGTGTGAGCATAAAAATAAGCTGGCGAGAGGTTTCGAACCCCCGGCCTGCGCATTACGAATGCGCTGCTCTACCAACTGAGCTACGCCAGCATAGAAACGTCATCCCGATGGTTTGATGAGCCATCAATCAGTGCGCTCAAGTCATGAAATCGAAAGTTATTTATACCACACCGCTCAAGGGCTGTCGAGAATGATTTTCTTCTAATATCAATTTAACTCGCTGCGGAAGCTCTTTGTTGGACATCTAAGCCAAGAAACTGCCTAAGGTCCGTCATCGGCTGGATATTGATAATCACCGGCACAAAGCCAGGGGCGTTTTGTAATTGCATAAGCTGTGCAGGGTCAAGATGGAATTTAATTTCACCGTCACTGTTTTGTGTCTGCAAATTCATATTGGCCAGGGTCAGATCAATACCGCCCACGCCATTTCCCCTTTGTTTTTTGCCCGGGACATGAATAATCTTTGTAATATGTCCCTTTCTATCAAGAGTCCAGCGGGAGAACGCCGGTTGAAATTCATGCTTCTGAAATAAATTTTCTTTTTGAAAGCTGAACTTGAAAGCTGAACCGTTTCTGCCTAAACCTTTATCAGTTTGCAGCTTCCGGTAGATGTGTCCCCGGTGATTGCCATCATCTACTAACTTCCTTGTTCTCAATACTCAAATATTTATATGCGCTATTATAGGCATAATCTTCACGGCTCCTGGCTCCTGACCACGTTGGCCTTTACCGAATTTTCATGCACATAATTACACACTTCAAGGGGACACTTCTGCCAAAACTTCTAGAACTACATCAGTTTATACAGAAACGGTCCCTGGCCAACTGTCCCTGGCCAACTGTCCCTGGCCAACTGGCTCTTACTTCACAGGCGCCTGGAGTCCCACTAAAGGCCAAATGCTGGCAACCGGCGTCATTTTAAAAATAACCGGGGAGAGCCAATTGATGCCTTCGCGCTGGATTCGCGCAATCAGGGCCGGATCAACGCTCATCTGGACGCCAGGTCCGTCGCGGCTTACTTTCCAATCCATGCCGTTGGCGGTGTTCAAGTCGATACCGCCGTTGACGGAGTTCGCGACTGAAGCTCTCTGCTTCGTCATTGCTGGATCACCATTGCGAGCCATTGCTTTGCCAAGAGCTGTCGCCGGCAGAAGCATGGATAACACTACAATTGCTGCCCCTTTCGCCGTATTACTTGCGCCTGAATCAGGCTCGCTAACCCTGTGGGTGATCTCCATTAAAGGGTATACATCATCTCCCTGCGGTTGCCATCCATCAAGTATAAATTTAAAGATGTCATCTATTCGCGGTTGTAAAATAAACCAACAGCGGTCAACAACCCACCTCGTAAAATTCTTCCCATAAGTCCTGCTCAAATTATTTTGTGTCTCTGCCATCTTAAGCATTAAATAACGTAAAATTATAAAATTCACCATTTGACCCATCTTGGCTCCTGGCATGTCGTGTCGCCTAGCAATCTCCGGGTAATTACCTTTAATGGCGGTTTCAATACTCTCCTTAACAAGACGCTTTTTTTCGTCCGGCAACTGACTCTTGTATATATCACTCACCTCAAATAAAACACCCATCGCATCTTTAAGGTGATCAAATATTTCGGGAAATTTTCTCTCAACCCCTTCAGAAGATTCCATCGCCGCGTCGTGATAAGTTACCGCTGCTCTGGAAATATTTTGTACATACACTTTCCCATTCTTAACGCTAACATTTAAATCTTTATCTTCAGTCTCAAACTTTTGGCCTTCATACACTCTCTTTATGTCCCCTCCCATAAATCCTGTATAAACAACAGCATGCCCGTCGTTATTCTTTATATCAATATTGCGGCCCATCCCTCCAATTTCAAAATTTAATTTCTCTCCGCGCGGCACTTCGACTTTTTCCCATAAACTTAGCCCCCCCCGCATCGCCGAGTCGGTTGAAACGTCAGCCATCTTGAAAAAGATGGCTTCATGGCCATGTTCCAAAATTCCCAAGATTTTTTCATAATAAGAAGGGTACTGATCTTTTAACCCTGCCCTTAAAACGCTGGTTAGAGGTTTGGTATGGCCTTCTTGCCCTTCACTTTCCACAAAATAACCGTGTCCCATTAACCAGTCAAAAATAACGCCCTTCTCCTTATCAGATACTACACTAAAAACTTCTTTTGAAATAGACTGTCCCTTACCATACGCCGCTTCTTTAATCGCCTCTTTCTCTGAGAACAAATGCTCCGGAAGATATTTTTTACCCCTCATTAAACGATTTTCCGTTTCTTTCCCGATAACGATATAAGGTTCACGATGCCCATCTATCAGGATGCCGACAGGTCTTTCTGTGTTTGGTAATAATAGCGTTTGTGGCCCATCATCAAGAGATTCCGTTACGCCGTTTTCCGCGCTCAGAGTTATCTTGGTCACTCCCGCGCTCCACGGCCTATTGGCCTCCCCTCCTTCATAATAAAAAATCTTCAATGAACCATCTGCCATTGTAATAAAGGTCAACTCCTGATGATGATAGGCATCTCCATACTTTTTAACAATTCTCTTTACTTCCCCTTCCTCAGGGAACTTTAACAACCGTGCCCTCACTTCCTCTGGTGTATACGCATTAAAACCTTTCTGTTCTATCAATTGGCTTTCTAATTGCCCGTAGAGTTCTCTGAGAAATTCTTTCGTCGTCATCGCCGCGTCAAGGCCCATTTCCTGCAGCTGAAAAACAACCAGTTTGACTTGCTTACCTTGATAATTGGCCAAACCCTCGGCCTTCTCAATAACAACACGGCTCACTTCAGATCCTCTCCTGGCAACACTTACAACCGCAAACTTCCCAAATTGAACAGCCATGTCACTAAACAACATGTCATCAGATTCTTCTTTTTTCCCTTTAAAAAATTTCAACACATCCGGGACTCTATTCAGGGCTTGAATAAAATCGGCATCGGGGGTTTCTGCCTGTTGACGTAAAAGATCCAAACTAAAAGTAATATCTGCCTTAACGCTTGCCTCATGAAGGGCATTCAACCATGTCTTAAGCTTTCCCTTAGCCTGAAGAGTAAATTCACCCCAAGGCCGATTTTGAAAATCATATTTCTGGTCATTAGGACTAAGAAAAACAGCCTCAACCGAACGAGGTGATCGGGGCTTTAAAAGAATTTCGCCCAATTGCTTTACAAGAAACTCAAGCCCACCGAGAATTGTCTGCTTGCTTTCCATCGCCGCGTCAGGCGTCATCGCTTTACTGATTGGCTCGTATCTCTTAAAACTGGCTCCGTCGACCACTTTGTTGGAAAAACTAAGATTAATGATTTTGATACTATCGGGCTTTGGCAGCTTGCGAAGAAGATCGTCCAATGAGGTGGGAAAATTCGCTTCTTGGCGATTAGACCAGAGGCGCATGTTTCTTTGCTCATCATCGTCATTGGCCCAGACTTGCACAAAACTGACATCGTCCCATGAGAAAACGTCATTCTTTAGATCATCTTTCAGTTGATCCAAGGCCGTCATTGCCTCTTTAGATTTGGACGTCACCGCCGCGACGGGATCCCTTGTATCAACGCCGGTATTAATGTCAACCATTTCCCTATCCGGCAAAGAATTGGATAATACAACTTCATCTGTTGTCATCGCAGGATTTGCCGCAGGAGTGCCTTCGATTAAAAACCCTCCAGAGAAGTATTTACGAGGGATTGCAGATCCGGCTGCGTTAACGTCTTCCCTAATATAGTTAAACACGCCCTTTTTATAGGCTTTCAGGTATTGTTCATAAATTTGCTGTTTGACTGTCGGATCATTTAAATCAATACCTTTGACCTTGGCTTTATTTGCATAGACCTGATTAAGCAATGCCGTTTTAAGGTTTTTCTTGTACCAGCTGGAAAGTATAATAGAGTTAAAAATTTGGCGCAGATTGGCGAAGTTTTTACCGGCGTTGACTTCTTTTTCGAGTTCGGGAAGAACTATTTCTTTGACAATCTGACTGGCTAAGGAGTTGCTTGGCAAGCGGCTTGTTCCCTGGGGTGCTTTCAGTTCCAGAGCTTCATTGCTTGGCAGCCTGCTTGGGGACACGGCCCCTTCGGGGACATGTCCCCTGGTTGGTGTCCCTATTTGGCTTTGGTGCTTTTGCAAGGCCAGATAATCTTCTTCCAGCATTACCTTTAAATGTTGGTCTACCACAAAGGCGGTTTGGTTGTGTTCAAAGACTTCTGCCCTGTCGGCCATGATCCAGACCTTATTAAACGTGTTGACCGGGACTTGAGTTGTGCCATATTGCTGTTGGGCCTTGGCGTAGACCTTATCCCAGAAGGCCTTGCCTAACTGTTTCTCCGGATAAATAAGGGAAGCGGTGATTTGTTTTAAAATATAGTCCTGTTCCAAAAGGTCACGGCCCATGTCGGTCTGACCCAACGCTTCAGGAATAATTTTGCTATTCTCATATGGAGATAGGTTGACCCAAACATCTTTGTCAGGGATAGCTAAACTGGCTAAAAAGTACTTAATGAGCTTTTCACCTTCTTTTTTTAAAGGCTCACCGGACATCTTATCTTGGCCCACATCCACTATAAAATCAAACAAGAAAGGATTATCTTTGTGAACAGTCAGGCCTTTTATGATCACAGGCTCATAGGCAGGACTTAAATTGACCATGGTTCCGGGGGCAGGCAGGCCTAAAACAGAATCGGCATGGGCTTTGGGCAGAGGGCCTAAGGCGGTCAAAAGAAAACAAAAAATAATTATCAAGTTCAAAATTCTTTTGAACATAGTTAATCTCCGTAGTTTTTCGGGAAAACGTTTACTGATGAAAGGATAACATATATTTTGAAGTTTGCAAATTAGAGAGCCCGCATAACGCTATACAACATATTGAAGATAATATAGTTACAACACTATAAAAAATACTTAATTTTTTCTATAAAATTCCTCTCTCCCATAATACTAAACAAATTGTCGCCATTCCTTTGATACGCGGGAATCTTAAAAGAGAGGCTTAACCTTAATATGGCCTGCTTCTTGTTTGCCTATAGAAACGAAATATCCGCGGATTTTTATTTCGATCGTTTCTCCCTGGGGATGCAGGCGCACAACTTCAAACTGCTCACCGAGGGATAATCCAATCTCATGAACTCGTTCACCTTCTTCAGTATCAAAAGAAAAAGCTACGACCCTGCCTTTTTGTCCTAAGGACATACTACTTAAAACAACTAATTCTTTATCGCTTCCCTTCATGTTCATGACCTTATAAATAGACTCCATCCCTTATTTATAATTGCTTTCTTTTACCTGAAAAACATCTTTGCTGTTTTGGCAGGCCGGACAAAAAGCCGGCGCTTGCTTGCCGATATGGATATGTCCGCATTCACGGCAAATCCATACAGTTTCTTCGTCTTTTACAAATATTTTCCCATCCTTAACGTTTACCGCCAGTTTACGATAACGATCCCCATGCTCTTTTTCAATTTTTGCAATCATCCTAAACTGGGCCCCAATCTTAGGGAATCCTTCCTTTTCAGCAATATCGGCAAAATGCGGATATATCTCCTCAAACTCTTCATACTCCCCTGACGCGGCAGCAAGCAAATTATCATAAGTCTCAGCGACAATGCCAGCCGGATAAGTTGCTGTAATTTCCAGCGGGCCTCCCTCTAAAAACGCAAAGAATGTCTGTGCATGCACCTGCTCATTATGGGCCGTTTCCTCAAAAATTGCCGCAATCTGACCATACCCATCTTCCCGTGCCTTTTGAGCAAACATTACATACCTGTTCCTGGCCTGCGACTCTCCGGCAAAGGCTTTAAGAAGATTCTCTTGTGTCTTGGTCCCCTTTAATGTTTTACCTGCCCTGTATCCCGCAAATTTTTCCCTGAGCTCTTTTTTCATTTCTTTCCCTTTCTATTTTGAAAATATATTTTCATATTTATCTTAGTAGCAAATATATTGAATTTTATATTATAAATTTATTGTATTGTAAATAGCTACACATTTTTTGTATATGGCCTTTGCCCACATAATCGTTAAAACTTCCCGTTGTAACCTTTGCAGGGCATCTTGGGAGGCTATCAATAAAACCGATAAACAACTACAATTGCTGCCCCGTCTACTCTAATTGAATAATATTCATTCCCAAAAGGATATTCTTCCTTGTGCCAACGGTAATTACTCATAAAATATTTTGCTTCCATTGGATTTTTAACGAATACCAGCCGTTTCCTATCACTGGCCTTAAGCATCTGTGTGTTCACACCATCAAAACTATCCCCCAAATAGGCACGATGATCGACAAAAATTCTGATAGAACGGTCCGGATCATGAGTCACAATATACTCTAATGCCTTGGTGAATGTTAGCCCCCAATAATCCAACTCAAATTTGTCTTTTACTTCTTTCATGTTTCGTCCGGCTAAACGGTTAAAATAAATATTTTGATAAGGATGAATTTTAATCATAAAAGAAGCCACAGAAATCAAATTAAGCGATACCAAAATAACACACATTTTCTGAATAAGGATACTGCCTGATTTCCGGCTAACAAAACCAAATATTTCTCGTAATCCTATTAAGGAAATAATTAAAAAATAAGGATAAACAAAAAATAATTGCCTCCAGGCATCATAGAGAACAGACTTAAGCAGAATAACGGTTAGTACGGGCAACGAAAATGACAATAAAATTATCAGTTCACTCTTATTGTCTCGATAAAATTGCCCGGGATTTTTCCATAGGAGCATTATTATTTTTAAATACCCGATACAAAAAGTAAAAACATAGACTAAGGGCGTTGAAATGGCAATCCATACGGGGATATAATGCCACGGCACATGGACAGCCCTGATATATTGACCCAAATACAAAACTAAGCCGATCGGCCACGCATAATGGGCCATTGATGATAAAGCGTAAAAAAAATTATTTAGGGGTGATGTCCATAAAAACGGCCAAAAAAGCATTGTAAAGATAATTAAAAAGAAACAGTACGCCAACAAACTCAAAGATACTCTTAAAAAATTTGTTCCTTTTAAACCCATCAAAAAAATATCTACGGAAGTAAAAAGCAAGGAAAGCGCAGGGATTATCCCTCCGACGACCCTAATGTCGATGAGCATGGAGGACGCAATCGCATGAATAAAGGCGTTAACAAATGTTTTGTTTTCCAAATAATTAATCAAAGTATAGGTGCATATGATAAATACCGATAAACACGCAATATCTTTTGAATTATAAAACGCATCGGCAAAAATCCTGGGGCTTAGAACTAAGAATAAACACCCCAGCAAACCTGTCTGCCAACTACGAAAAATTCTTGTGCATAATAAATAGAAAAAAACGTCCCCAAATAAAATAATAAGAACGTAACAAAATGCCTCATCAAATAAAGAGCTCTGGAATTATCAGTAAGATGCAGCCCCTTTTCTAAAACGACTAAAACTGTTTCAAAAAACGTACCGTACTCTCTATGGGCATACTTTAGTAACTTTTGGTCTCCTTTAATAACATAATCAAAGGCGACAATGCCATTTTCTCTTTGCCCTGGCTCATCCCAAGACATCCCATAATCCTTGACAATAAAAATGCCCACGCCAAGGAATATGACAAAAAAAATAGCAACAATAACTTTATGTGCCTCTAGCCTTAATATCATAAGAATTTATATTTAAAACGCTTTAGGGAAATATCTGAAAATATTTTAGCCATACCCATTCCAAAATATCCTAACCTAGCAATATTGCAGGATGTCCAATTCCTAGTTTAAACGTGCGTTTATCTTGGCCCAAGTGGTGTCGATAACTTCGCGATATAAAAAATTATAACTTTTGTCCCCTTGACTATCAACCTGTTCCAACGAAAACGGCAAAACACAAAGACTGTCCATAAGTTCCCGCTTAATACCAAGGTCACGGGGGGCCTCGCCCAAAAAAACCTCTTTAATTAATTCACTTCGATATTTATCCAGAAAATTAATAATCAAATAATGCCTGAAATAATGGGCTTCAAATTCAAGACAAGCCTTTCCCAGTAAACCAGCCTTTTCTTTCTAATAGAGGTCCCGTTCTTTTTAAAATGGTATAATTGTTCTATATAATACCAAAATTCCTTCTCCGAAAGGTCCGATTTCATCTCATTGAACAAGTCGGACGTCAAGACAACTTTCTTATTATCACCCGGAATCCAATGGTCCAAGACGCCGTACCACGGGCTTTTACGATGCCTCATATCCAGCGCCATGCCGGTGTAGTAACAGACATACCCATGCTGACGCACATACGCCCAAATACTTTGAACCGTCAATGGAGGTAATCGAGCAACCCGCATGTGTGCGGCAAATTGACGGCAGATGCTGCAATATTTTGAATGATTGCTGCAAACCGGTTTGCGGCAGATACAGCATTTCTTCCCGTGGATCTTTGGCGTCGGGCCTTCTTTGTAAATTCCCCTGCCCGGCCCCACAAGCCCCTGCCAGTAAACCACCCTTTTCTTTCTAATCGGGGTACCGTTCTTTTTAAAATTGTATAACTCCTCTACATAATACCAAAATTCCACCTCAGAGAGGTCTGATTTCATCTCATTGAACAAGGCGGATGTCAGAACCACCTTCCTGTTATCACCCGGAATCCAATGATCCAAGACCCCGTACCATGGGCTTGTAGGACTGCTCATATCCAGCGCCATGCCGGTGTAGAAACAGACATAGCCATTTTTGCGCACAGACTCCCAAATATCCTGAATGCTCGCTTGGGGCAGACGTTCGACCGACATACGTATAGCAAAATCACGGCAGACCAGGCAATATTCTGCACGATCTGTGCAGACCGGCTTCCCGCAAATGCAACATTTCTTCCGGTGTATCCCCGGTGTCGAGCCTTTTTTGGGTATGATTTTACGTTTGTGAGCGGACATTTAAAAACGGTGTTAAGACTTTGACTTACAAAAAAGAATGGTGCCGAGACCCAGACTCAATCATCGGCTTGTTGGAAAGCCTTATATTACCACATATTTGCAGCATTTCTACCCCTTTGTTGTGACAATAGCGTGACGTTAAGCTTTTGAACTGCTCATAAAATCCAAGAATTTGACTCCGAAATATTCGTCCTGTACCTTTTGTTCAGGATAATGTGTATAGGTGCTATTCATCACCTCGTCCGAACTCCAACCGCCAATTTCTCTACGGGCTTCATTGGACATGCCAGACATTCTGGCCTTTGTGCTCCAAGTATGCCTAAAATCATGTGGCGTTGACTTCATAATGTTGGCAGCAGCACATATTCTTTGCATCCTATCCCTAATCGCATTCTTGGGTAATACTTTGCTATCCCGATTTGGAAAAACATACAAACTTTTTGATTTTAAAATTGCTTCTGCCAATATAGACTTCAACTCTGGATGTATTGGAATAGTTTTTGAGATTACCTTCCCTTTCATTGTCTTTGTCTGAGGAAACTCAAAATGGCCTGTTTCAAAATTAACCCAAGACTTTTCCATAAGCCTAACTTGATCTCGACGCATTCCTGTCATATATAAAGTCATAAATAGTCCATACCAAAAAATTTTACCGCTGTCATGTTTGGCTAAATTAAAAAACTTTATTAATTCATCGTTAGGTATTACTCGTCTCTTTTGGACAGGCTCAACTAATAATGGTTCAAGATCACTAAAAGGATTTATATTGCTTATTTTTTTCTTTCTAATTAACAACTTATACAAATCCGACAGCATACTCTCTTCATCGTGAACTGTTTTAGACGCTCTACCTTGCTTAATCCTGTAATTTCTATAATTCAAGGCAAAGCAGTCATCTTCCTGGGTTTCATCAAAATATTTAAACCGAGAATATTTCTCTCTAATAAATGCTTTGAAATTATCCATGATTCCATCGTAGCGATTAAGGGAACGCACAACTACTGTGTTCTTTTTGAGTTGCCGCCAATACTCAATTCCCTGGTTAATGCTTACTCGATAAGTAAAAGAGCCATTCACTTCGCTCATAACTTGATGCGTGGTTTCTGACCGCTTCATTTTTGCCTCTCTCTCGGAAACCGACTTTATTTCAATCCTTTTACCGAAAGAATTAGTGATTTTAAAGCACCACCACTGACCGCGTTTATAAATACTCGGTGTTCTGAATCGTTTTCTCATAATAAATTTACTTGTACGGCCCCTTTGCTTTCCCACTTTTCAATGTCTTCTTCTCTAAAACGAACCATTCCCCTTATTTTTAAATGTGGGATCAAACTTTTCGAAGTCCATTGATAAACAGTCCAAATGCTTACCCCATACCTTTGGCAAATATTTTCTGGCGTTAAAAGATTGCTCATATCGTTTTCCCTCCTTTATTAACTAACTGATTAGTTAGTATCTTATAAACAAAACCAAATAAAGTCAAACAAAAAATAACTTGTTTGTTAGTATGGCATTTGTTACACTGTTTTTATGCTAATACCTCTGGGGCAAAAAATTAGAAAACGCCGGAAGGAACTTGGACTTAAAGTCTATGAATTAGCCAATAAGGTTCAAGTAAATCCTGTCTATATCACTCAAATCGAAAAACACAATAAACTTCCATCTTTGGAAGTAATGGAAAGAATTATAAAAGCCCTCAATTTAAACGAAGACATAATAATTGATGATTACTTGAAGGAAAAGGACCCTGAAAAGTATGAGCAGTATATGGCAAGTGTTACAAAATCTTTTGAAAAATTTTCAGAAGCAATGAAACCTTTAAATAAAGCATTTGCTGCTATAAAGGCCCCTTCTTTTGACCCAAAAACTTCACAAGCTTTAATTAAAGCGTACAAAGAATTCCAAACCACATTCAACAAAACTTTAAAGCAAGCCCAAAAGCCTAAAAATAAAGAATAAGCTTAAAAGAAGTGCCTTTCCCCTATTGCTGGGCAGATCAAATAAAAGCCTTTTTTGCTATTGAATAAACGTCCCTTTATTCAATAGGCCAAAAATGAAGCATTTGCTATAGCGCTTTTTATCTCCTTTTTTCAACATCTACCCCCTGCGGTCGATTGCTGAATAAAGTCAAAAATTATTTAATAACTTTTTAGCCTTGGTACTGTTCGTCAATGACCTTTTCCATCCAGTTCACCGCCTTACCATCAAGCTGTTCTTGAATGGCAATATGCGTCATGGCCGTAGTTGGGGTAGCTCCATGCCAGTGCTTTTCGCCTGGTGCAAAGCAAATGACATCGCCTGGCCGAATTTCTTCAACTGGCCCTCCTAAACGTTGCGCACGGCCTAAACCTGCGGTTACGATTAACGTCTGGCCTAATGGATGCGTATGCCAGGCCGTTCGAGCGCCGGGCTCAAAAGTAACGCTGTTTCCAGCCGTCCGTGCAGGCTCTTTGACTTGGAACAGCGGGTCAACGCGCACTGTACCCGTAAAATAATCCGCAGGGCCTTTAGTAGATGGTTGTGAACCACTTCTTTTGATTTCCATAAATTTATATCCTTCCTTATTTCAGGCAATACTTCTCCAAATGCCGCTTGTAGGCTTCCAGAGCGCCAGGGACATTTGGGTTCTTAAAAATATCGAAAATCCCAAAATCCGGCAGAATGTCGTAGCCACAGAACTTGTAGTTGGACGTGATATTAAGAAACAGATCTACCGTTCCCTTGCCGCCCATTAATACGCCTTTAGGATTGTCAAAGGCTTCTCGCGGAGCATTCCACGTCGCAGAGATCATAAACTTCTTCCCCTGCATCTTGCCGCCCGTTCCATATTGCTTACTTGGGTCTTTGCGTGTACGACCATCATCTTCCAGCAAAACTTTTGATGATAAGCCGAGATTAAAGACTTCATCCGCATATTTCTTATAAATCCACGGTGCACCAAACCAGTTTACCGGCATTTGTAGAATGACCACGTCAGCCGCCACGTGTTTTTGCACTTCTTCCTGCGGATCATAGCCACGCTCGATAAAAGTTTCAATGACCTGATGTCCACGCTCCGTGAAAAATGTCTTTGCGAGTTCCCTAAAGGTAGTGTTAAGTTTACCCTCAGACCAGCCGGAATAATTGAGGTGAGCATTGATAATTAGTATTTTCATTTTATTTCTCTTTCTTCATTTTGAAGCAAGTTCACCATACCAATAAGCAGCAGTAACCCCACCATCCATAAGAAAATCACTGCCGGTGATAAACGCACCGTCAGGCCCCATGAGAAGCGCAGCAACATTTCCTACTTCGTCTGAAGTACCGGCTCGGCCAGCGGCAGACACTTCAATCATACGTCGATAGCCAGCGCCGCGCGGCCCATTCAATTCATCATTAGCGAGTGGTGTAATAATAATGCCGGGACTAATAGAATTGACTCGCGCACCGCGCTTGCCCCACCGGACCGCTTCTGCCATTACCCGCAGAGAATTTGCGCGTTTTGAAATCTGGTAAGCACGAAGAGGATCAGTCACTTGATCGGGTTGAAGAATTGGAAGTTTAAGCAATTCATCAACTGGCGTCGTTGCAAGCGCCCTATTCTGCTCAACAGAAAGCGGCGGCAGGCGATGCCCCGACTGTGAAGAAATAACAACACAAGACCCCCCCTGCGCGATAACATTGCCAAATTCTTCAAGTACAAGCGCTGTTCCATAAAGATCAACCTTCAAGATCGTTTCCGGTGATGCTTGTGAAGGGGAAACTCCGGCTGCATGGATGACACCGAAAATTTCTCCATGAGAAGCAGCAGTCTTAACCAAGGCTTGAACGGACGCACGTGATGACACATCAACCTTTGCGGTACTCACACTGAAACCAGCATCACTCAAAGTTTTTGCTGCCGTATCGGCGTTGTCTTGACGCAAATCAGCGAGAACAACGCGCTTACCTGCACTGACTCGTCGCGTAATTGCTTGGCCGATTGATCCAGCCCCTATTACGACGATAACTTTTGTTATATTTCCGAGTTTACAATTTTCCATAAAGCTCCTTATTTAAAATACGTGACATATCAATGCCCAGATTTTAGACTTTTTAAATCATACTCCAAATAAAAATCCCCTGCAATTTATTAAATCACAGGGGAGCAGATTAAACGAATGTTTTATTAACGGGTACTTTTATTTCGATACTAATTCTTCCAAAGGGAGTTTATACATCATCGCGACCATTCCAACATTAGAAGGGGATTCATAAGAAGTTACTATTTTACCATCAAAATAAATCTTCCCATTCAACCCCCCTTCCATTGACTGACAAGATACGTTAATTATCGGGATATACGGAGTAATTTGAAGTATGAAGGCTTGTTTTTCATCCGGTTTTACAGAATTATAAAGACTGACGTTCTTCTTCATTGATTCCCCCGTAGGAATCCTCATTACAAAAGGCGTTCCTGTTTGATGATTCCCAGTATTGCCAGATGGATTGTTAAGTGAATTCACCCCTACCTGACATTCAATTGGAATGTTTAATCCTGATTGACTCGTTACCACGATGAGGGCATCTTCATCCGGATTATTTAAATATTCTTGAATCGTATTTTCTTGGGCTATCAATGTTTCATTATTGACTGCGCATCCACATAACCCTAAACAAAACAATAAAACGAGCGTTCTTTTCATTTAACCCCCTTGAATTGGACTTGTCCCCAAGAATCAAAAGGACAAGTTTATTTAAAGCTAAAGTTTATAAAAATCATACACCATCAATTAAGGGGGTGTCAGAGATTAAAACACCATACGATAATATGGTGTATGTCAAATCTGATCAACATTAATTTTGGGAAGAAAGTCAAAGAAGTTCGACAAAAGCGTGGAATGACGCAAGAAGAATTAGCCGAGGCTATTAAAACAAGCTATAAATACATTCAAAGAATTGAAGGGAAAACCCCTCCCGATATTAGACTTACCACGATTGAAAGAATCGCCAAGGCACTCGGCATTACAATATCTCAACTTTTAAAATTCTAAATGGTCTAAACTATTTAGATACTAATAACTTGCCACCTTAAATTTATTTAAAAAAGCTATTCAAAATCAATTTATCACAAAATAGCACCTAAACCGCAACACAGTTGCCGTTGTTTCCAATGTAATTGGCCTTTTTCAACGCCTTACATACCGTGGACTTATCGCAACCTATTTCCCGACCAATTTGGCCTAAAGAAAGCCCCTGTGCCCTTAAATTGGATACACGCTGGAAATCCGCTTTCTGCGGCCTTCCCAATTTGATTCCCTTGCTTTTTAAATAATTAAGTTTCAATTTCGTTCTTTCCGAGATCATATCCCTTTCAAACTGGGCAAAAGCGGAAACGATGTGAAACATAAGCTGGCCAGTGGCAGAAGTTGTATCAAAATCCTTTTCCATAAAGCTGACAAAATTAACCCCGTATTCTTTTATGTTGCTAATCGTGTTGACCAACTCTTTAAGGCTCCGGCTAAAACGATCCAATTTATAAACCAGAATTGTATCAATTTTTCGCTTACGTGCATCTTCTAAAAGCCTTTGGTATTCTGGACGATTTGTTTTTAAGGCGCTCTCCCCCTCATCAACATACTCGGAATATACGTTTAGCTTTTTCTGCTCGCAATAATTCCGTAACTGCTCTAATTGCTGGATTGATGTTTGATCTTCGGTGCTGACCCTTGCGTAAATTCCGACGTTTTTCATTGTTATACTCCTTTGGTTGGGTTGGGATAAAATTACCCTTATGGTTAATGCGTCCCTTTATTTGTTCATTAAACTTGGCGTACGCCCTTCTTAACTCTTTATCTTTTGGAGACATTCTTTTCCCCTTTCTGCATTAACCTTTAATGCGTCAATTGAAATCTTACTATTCGTTAAGTTGAAATCTGACTGCATTATGCAGGTGGGTTGCAGTCAAAAGCCTTTCTTAACTATTCCTTCCCTCGCACCGCCCAGGCTTCTTGAATGGCTTTGCATCTTTGCCATCTCACCCAAGAACGTTAGTTTCGGTCGTTCGGAAAGTTTGATCCAGTTTGTTTTGGGAAAACTTTAACCCCTGACCCCATGTCAGTCCAAGTTTGATTTTTATCCCGCAAAACATAGAGGCACCAATGCGGTAATACAAAAAACGCCACATTAAACCTTGTGACGTTAACGTGACGTTAAAAATCCTAAATAAACAAAAACATATAAATGGACGCAAACACATCCAAAGCAATAAAAAAGACGCAACTCCTTCGAAAATGAAGGAATTACGTCTAAAAACTTCAACTTAAATATGTTATGAAATTGCCCTAAAAAAGAATGGTGCCGAGACCCAGACTTGCACTGGGGACGCCAGGATTTTCAGTCCTGCGCTCTACTACCTGAGCTATCTCGGCATAAATCTAAAACAAGACCCCTATTTTACTTAAAAGTTCCGAATTGTCAATTAAGAAGGCTGATTGATTTTCGGATTAAATTTCAGGCTTCCCTTAAATAGCGGGCCGCATCTTGAGGGAATGTAGGAACAATATGTAGTCCGGCGCCCCACTCAAAACCAACGCTACGGGACAGCTTCGGGATAATTTCGATGTGCCAATGATAACACGCCCACTTAACATACCCTAAAGGAGCCGTATGCAAATAATAATTATACGAAGGATTGCCTAAAACGTTCTTGATCCTTTTAAGAACGTCTTGCAAAATTTGCGCTAAATGCGTCTGGGTGATATCATCCGCATGAACAAAATCAGCATTGTGCCCTTTGGGGATGATCCAAGTCTCAAAAGCATAACGGGGCGCATAAGGGCAAAATGCCAGAAAACTGTTATTTTCCACGACGATGCGCTCTCTATCCTGATACTCCTGGGAGATCATATCGCAAAATACGCAACGACCGTGGGATTGATGATAGGCCTCTGCCCCTTTAAGCTCCTCCAGCACTGTTTTAGGGACCATGGGTAAAGCTATAATCTGGCTGTGGGTGTGTTCAATGGTAGCCCCGGCAGAAGCGCCAAAATTCTTAAAAATCACCACATATTTAAACCGGCTGTCCTTTGACAATTGACGGAAACGTGACTGGTACTGGCTTATCACCGCTTTCATTTCTTCTTTAGTTAACTCGGTAAGACTTTTATCATGATCGGGACTTTCGATCAAAACTTCATGAGCGCCAATGCCGGTCATCTGGTCATAAATGCCCATTCCTTCCTTTTGAAAATTTCCGTCAGAATTCAAAACCGGAAATTTATTAGGCACTGTCCTGACCATCCATCCAGACGTATCAGCAGGACTGTTAGATGGACGTACCGCGTCAACTTCATGGGGGGTCTGATATTCCCGCCCGGGACAAAACGGACAGATTTCCTGCCGGGTGGGAGTATTGTCCTCTTTAGAAAAATCCAAAGGCCCCTTTGAATGCTTGCTGTCCATGATCACCCAACGTCCAAACACCGGATCTCGTCTAAGTTCAGGCATGAATATCAACCTCTCTTAAAAAAGCTGCCGTCATCTCCGGAGGGATGGGACAAATATAAAAACCGGTGCCTCTTTCAAATCCGGCCACCCGTGTTAATCTTGGCATTACTTCAATATGCCAATGATAATTATCTTTAAAAGAAAGCGGATTTTTGACGGGAGAGTTCTGTATCATGTAATTATATGCAGGGTCGTTTAATCCTCTTTTCAAACGCAATAAAATATCTTTCATAATGGCCGCCAAGTCATTTTCGTAGCCATTAATTCCGTCAGCAAAATCACAATGATGATTCTTAGGCAGGATCCAGGTTTCAAAAGGGAACCGTGAAGCAAAGGGAGTGATGACCACAAAATGCTCATTCTCGACGACCACGCGCTCCTTATATTTTAATTCCTGGCTTACTATATCACAAAAAAGACATCGTTCATGACAATCAAAATATTTTTTTGCCCCGCTGGTTTTATCTTTAACGCGCATGGGTAAAACCGGTACCGCCATGATCTGCGAACGGGAGTGCCCGATATTTTGACTGCCGGCGGCAACACCATAATTTTTATATGCTAAAACATATTCAATAAAAGGGTTCTTGCGGTGTGCCTGCATGCGCAGTGCGTAAGTTTGCATGACAGTTTTGATTTTCTCCTGTGGCAAATCCGCCATATTCGCGACATGCTCAGGGGTTTCCACGACAATTTCATGGCTGCCGTAACTGTGAGCTACATCATATAGCCCGTGTGCGTGACTCTCGAAAGGCTTGCTTTCATTCAAAACGGGTCTGGGGCTATTGATCACCTTTACCCCACGCGACTCATAGATGCGTTTGGATGCTGTATCCTGGCAATAAGGACACTGCTTACGGTCAGTTATTGTAGATTGAGGATCTACAAATGCTGCCGGACGTCGAGCCCTCTCAGTGGCAACAATGGTCCAACGGCCGACAATAGGATCTTTTCTTAATTGAGACACGAGTGAAATTATACCATAAACAAGTTTAAGATAAAACCAACGAAATAAAAATTAATCACGAAGGGCTCAATAAGGACCCCTGAGAAATTTTATACCCTGCCACAAAGCTATTTGCATGCATCACCTTGCCGGCTGTAGGCTGAAGTTCTTTGATTAAGAGACATTTGTCTAAACAAGCAACATAAAAACCGTTTCTATCGATCTTTACCACCTGCCCTGGAGTACAGTTGCCGACACCCTCTGTCGTGGTCCCAACTTGAATAATTTTAAGCATTTTACCATTATAAAATGTGTATGCTCCCGGCCAAGGTTGAAGACCCCGCACCTGATTCATAATTGATCGCGACTGGCTTCCCCAATCGATTTTTCCCATCTCCTTAGTCAGCTTAGGTGCCCAGGTCGTCAGGGTTTCATCCTGGGGACTTAATGAGAATTGGCCCAAGGGATATTCTTTTAAAACTTTAACCAATAACTTGGCCCCTGCCAAGGCCATGCGTTCGCGCAATTGAGCGGCATTTTCATCGTCATCAATACTTATCACTTCCTGCGCTATAATGTCGCCGGCATCGAGTTTAAAAGCCATTTTCTGTATGGTCACGCCAGTTTCTTTTTCTCCATTAAGAATAGCCCAATTAACAGGTGCTGCCCCGCGATACTTGGGAAGAAGCGAGCCATGCACATTCATGCAAAGCATTTTGGGGATATCCAAAATTGCCTGTGGCAAGAGGCGCCCATACGCAACCACTACAAAAATATCCGCCTTAAAAGACTTCAAAGTATCGGCTACAAAGCTCTCTTTTAAAGACAAAGGCTGCAAGCAAGAAATATGGTGTTCTGCGGCTATTTGTTTAATGGGTGAACTGGCAATCCTCATCCCCCTGCCCTGCTGTTTATCAGGGCCGGTGACACAACAAAGGATATCATGCCCCTCCTCCTTCAAGAGATGTTGCAGATGTATTGCAGCAAAATCGTCACTTCCAAAGAAAATAATTTTCAATATTCCCTGTTCCTTTCTCTGCAAAGGATTCTTTAGGCCGCACACTTAAGGGTCTACATTCAAAGAAACAATCACCCTGCTGTGGCGTTTGATCGAAGCCAGGGTAGATTTTATAAACATCATGGCTTGAGGCACATGATTGGCCTGCACCATCACATTAAAACGAAATTGGTCGCGTTTTCGGCCCACCTCATCAGCCAAGGGGGGCGTTACGGTGTAATTTACTGTTTGGTTTAAATTATTATACACTTGCCAGGCGGCTTGGTGTGTTGATTTTTCTGATTTACCCCGCCAACTTATCTTAATCCAGTGTTTAAACGGGCTGAATCCACATTCTCTTCTTAATTTCAAATCCTCATCATAAAATACCTGTGTTTTACCGCAAGAAAGGCTTCGCAGCACATAATGAGGGCTCTTGCGAGTCTGGATATATACCGCTTCAAGCGCCATACTGCTGATATGAAGAGCAAAACTAAAAGCATTAAAAGCAGAACGCATGTCTAAACGATTTAATTCCGCATCAAAATCAATAAATGCCGCCATGTGCGCCTGCCACCTTCCTTGAAAACGCAAGACAGCCTTAGTAGAAATTAAAATATCAAAATCAAAAACAGATTGTTTCGTCTCAGGGCTCTTCATTGCCGGTTTTGTAGTACGCTCAAAGGCCAGAATTTTCGCCTGAGGAAAATATTTTTTTAACTCTGCTTGTAATTGTTCAACCCCGATGCCGACTGACCGCCAGCTGGGTTTATGGCATTTCGGGCAAACCGTGTCCCCGGCGGCCGTATAAGTACAATGACGGCATAAATACTTCCCTTCTGACCTTGAATAGATCAAGGGGCTGTCGCAATGGCTGCATTTTAGAATTTCTGCGCAATCAATACAACGGGTCAAACGATACGACCCCTTACGGTTTAAAACTAGAATACTTTTTTTGCCTGCTTTCAATGCCGCCTCCAGCGCGTCACGTACCGGCGGGGAAAGCAGCCCAGGGATGAATTTATAATTAGATAAATCAACCACCTTCGCCGGGGGTAAACTTACATCCAGCTTTTCAGTGGTCTTGATCTGTTTTTCACGGGCCATGGATATCAATTCTACCGACGGAGATACACCCACAAAAGCAATATCAAACCCGTACATTTCATAGCGCATCAAGAGAACATGGCGCGTTTCATACATCGGCATTGATTCCTGCTTATAAGAGGGGTCTTCTTCATCAACCATAATGACGCAATCATACCGCCCGTCGCATTCGAACACCGAAGATCGCATGCCTATCTTGAAAATACAATTTCCCTTAAGCTGTAAAGCAAGCGTCTGGCTCCTGAAGATATCGGGCGCAAGAATCAAAAAACAAGATTCCCGCTTTCGCGGGGATGACAAACTGCCAGCCAATGACGCAGAATCTGTGTATCCGTCTATGATTTCCTGAATTTTAACAGCGTAACTGTCGGGCCGGCAGCAATATAAAGAAGCCATCGGCTTATGGTCTCGACAGACACAAGGGCTGTGATCTGTTTTGTTCCTGAGCATCGTCCCAAGCGCTTCACCTAAACTACAGCCGTAATAAGCACAAAATTTATGCGCAAAAGATAAGTCTAGGCCGCTAAACACCACAGAGGAATCTTGCAAAGACATTACAGGCTTTAATTTTGTAAATGTGCTTTGAGAAAGTATCCCGACTACAAAACCAATTTTGGTCTTGTTTCCAAATGACACTTTAACGCATGTTCCTGGCACAACTTGAGGGATTAAATGCTCAGGGATCAAATAATCGAAGGGGCCATCGAGAGGCAAATCAAAAACAACTTGAGCGATCATAGTAAGGCGATGATGTCTGCGACAGCGTTGGGTTTGGACAATTCGCTCATACGATGGCGCAAAGCATCTAAAGCTTCAGGGTGAGAATCCCACTCATGAATGGTCTGGACGATCTGAGGCAAAGAACATTGACCTTGTGATATTTCATAACTGCTTAATACCTTGATATTATTAGTTTCCTGCCCGGGGATGGCGCTAAAAAATACCATCGGCAATCTTTTTACCAATGCTTCCGAAATAGACAGCCCTCCGGGTTTAGTCACCATGACATTCGAAACAGACATTAACTCATCCATATTATCAACCAATCCCAAAACATGCGCGTTCTTTTTCGCCAAAGGCTTTAAACGTTTATATGTATCCCGGTTATGCCCGCAAACAATCAGCAGTTGATACTGTGCAAGTAATTCCATAAGCTCTTCTACCGGCCCAATGCCAAAAGACCCTGTCGCGATGAGAATCGTCAGTATGCCCTCATGAAGCCCTAATTTTTTCTTTAATGCAACTATATCCGGATGTAAGCCAAACTTGGAATCCGTCGGAATGCCGGTCGTAAAAATCTTTTCCGACGGCACTCCTAAGGCAATCAATTTATTTTTGGTGTATTCACAGGCCGCTGTATAAACATCAATGCCCTTATTCACCCAGATGCGATGCACATCGAAATCCGTCACGACGCAAATGATCTTGGATTTAATTCTCCCTTTGCGTTTAAGATAAGCGCCGACTTCCGCCGACAAAAAATGAGTCGTGATCACAGCGTCAAACTGTTCCTGTATTAAAAATTCCTGCAATGGCCGGGCATTAAAGCCGTTGTACAGGCGACGCACACTTCGGACCAATGGCTGCATCCAAGGAAGGTCAAGTAAGCCGAAGGAAAACCCCCAGGCCCAAGGCAGTCGTGTGACTAAAAAGGAATAAAACCAGGGATAGTTCTTCTTAAAAAAAGGATTGGTGTAATCCAACGCGTCAAGCAGACGAACGTCATGGCCTCCCTTAGCTTTTAAGCCGAGGTAAATAGCCTCTGCTGCTTTTTTATGCCCTGCTCCTGCTGTTGCGTGTATGACTAGAATTTTCATTTTGGATAATTTTAGCGGCTGCTTTCAAATCTTTGACTATATAATCAGGTTTGACCGTCCATTTGCGCATA
This sequence comes from Candidatus Omnitrophota bacterium, assembly GCA_015233675.1. Taxonomy (GTDB): domain Bacteria; phylum Omnitrophota; class Gorgyraeia; order Zapsychrales; family Fredricksoniimonadaceae; genus JABDGZ01. The sequence goes on along the minus strand of JADFXH010000003.1, from coordinate 176,517 downwards.
TAGAGGCGGTCTTCGCGGCCTGAAAGGACAAAAATGGTTTTACAGCCGGCATTGTGCCCGGTCTTGATATCACCCTCAGTATCTCCGACGAAAAAAGCCTTTTGGGCATGGACAATAGTTTTATTAAGAGACTTGAGCGCCTTTTTTAATAACCCTATGCCGGGTTTACGGCAGTCGCAGCCGGCATCCGAACGGTGCGTGCAATAAAAACTTTTACGTATCTTACCGCCGGCTTTTTCCACAGCTTTTATCATCTTGGCATCAATGCGTTTAAGTTTAGCTAGGGAATAAACACCCTTACCCACTCCAGCCTGGTTGGAAATAACAAATATTTTATGCCCGCTTTGGGTCAAAGCGCGGATCGCTTCCAAAGATCCGGGTATAAAATGAAAATCTTTGACCTTTGTCACATAAGAGCCGTTGCCCGGAAACTCATTGATAACGCCATCTCTATCGAGAAAAATAACCTTCATAACGAACTCAGCGAGGCCTTCCCTTTTTATAAAAAAGAAGAGTTAAGGAACTCTATTATTTATCTGTTGATATAATACTTTTTTTCCTGAATTTCCCTGTACTTGCTGTATGCGGCAAATTCATGAAAACCGCTTAAGACCGCCGCAACAAAACCATAATAACCGTCCTTATAGCCTTTCTTCGCGATAAAACGCCTGAAAAAGCGGTCCCACGAACGCCACATTGCTTTACCAAAAGACATTTTCCGCTTGTCCAAGTACCATTTGGTTGCTTCCAAAGTCGAATAACGATTGATCTTGGCGATAAAATCCTCCACACTGCGGAAACTATAATGGATCGTCTTTGCCTTCAAATTCGCGCCGCGATACCCGTCTGAAAAGTTGAGACCGGGATGAATGACATCATAATCCGCCTCAGACCATCTCACATAATTTTTATTGTATAAACGGATATGGAGATTGGACCAACCTCCATGATTTAACTGCACATCCCCTAAATAATTAATCTGCGGAGCCCAATAAGCTGCAATTTTAGGATCCCCTTCTTTCAATGCAACGGCTAACTCACTCTTAAGATCATCCGTCATTCGTTCATCACAATCCAAAAGCAAAATCCAGTCATTCTTTACCTTTGAAGCCCCAAAATTACGCTGTTTCCCCTCTAAATCCATATGACGGGTAAATATTTTATCTGTGTATTTCAAAACAATAGAACGCGTATCATCCGTGCTCTCATCATCCACCACCACTATTTCATCTGCCCAACCATGGACACTATCAAGGCAATCCTTGATCCGACCCTGCTCATTTTTTGCAATAACAACAACGCTCAGCGGTAAAGTCACTGTAAGCCTTTCTTTACTGGCCCCTGCGGTCTTTTACGATAAAGACTTTTTCAAGGCCGCAACCACAACTTCGATTTGTTCCTTGGTCATATGCGGAAACATCGGTAAACTCATAACATCACAAGCCACTTTTTCAGCTATAGGGAAATCGCCTTTTTTATAGCCCAAGTCCTCATAAGCCTCCTGCAGGTGCAAACTAATCGGATAATGAATGAGCACACTGACACCCTGCGCTTTCATCGCTTCAACGACTTTATCGCGATTAGGGACAAGGACAGCATAGGTCTGAAACACATGCGTACGGTCTTCCTTAGTAATAGGAGTGATTACTTCTTTAAGAGGCCTTAGAAGTTCCGCATAATAGGCGGCATTTTTCGCACGCATATCGTTCCAAAGGTCTAAATATTTTAATTTAGCATTAAGGACCACGGCTTGAAGCGTATCTAAACGCGAATTGGTTCCCTTGATCTTATGTTCATAACGCCCCTGACGTCCATAATCGCGGAGCATCAGCGCTTTTTCATAAATATCTTTGTTGTTTGTCACGATCATCCCGGCATCCCCGCAGGCCCCTAAACTCTTGGTTGGATAAAAAGAAAAACAAGCCACATCCCCCATTGATCCAACGCGCTTGCCCTTATAACGCGCGCCATGCGCCTGAGCTGCGTCCTCGACGATCTTAATGCCGTGTTTATGGGCAATCGCAACAATTTCATCCATATTGGCCGGCTGCCCGTAAATATGCACAGGAATGACCGCTTTTGTTTTTTTCGTTATCGCCGCTTGAAACGCTTTAGGATCAATGTTATAGGTATCCGTATCAACATCCACAAAAACCGGTTTGGCGCGGCAAAAAGAAACGCACAATGCGGTGGCAATAAATGTATGGGTCGGGAGGATAACTTCATCCCCTTCTTTAATATCCAAAGCGACCAAGGCCAGATGCAAAGCATCTGTACCGGAATTAACTCCTACTCCGTAATGAACTTCACAAAATTGGGAAAAAGCCGATTCAAAAATACGGGCTTGCTCTCCTAAAATGTAATCACCCTTTTCAAATACTTTTTTAAACCCTGAATCAACCTCACCTTGAATCAAACGGTTTTGTTCTTTAAAATCAATAAAGGGAATACTCATAAGATACTTTGGACCTTTCTGTAAACTTCTTCGACGGATAAATCACGCAAGCAGCTTATATGACTGCAATACGGCATACGAAAACGACGATAACATGGCTGACAAGGCAAACCCTTTTGAACAGTCATGTGTTCTACGGGAGGATACGGACCGTACACATTCGGGTCTACGGGGCCGTAAATTGACAGAGCCTTGACTCCGAGGGCCGCTGCCACGTGCACAGCCCCCGCATCGTTGATAATGGCCGCCCGGCATTTTTTAAAGAGCGCTGCCAATCCCAGTAAAGAAGTTTGTCCCGCCGCATCATACAAAGCAAAGTGTGACAAGCGGGAAACTTCCCGACACAAATCCTTATCTTTCGAATCTCCTAACAGTATAACGGCAGCGTCGAAATTTTCAATGACTTTGTCCACTAATTGAGCGTAATTAGCGGCGCCCCAAAGCCTGTATCTAGCCTGCTTCCCCCAACTTTCGCCACCACCGGGGAACACTGCCACCAAAGGTTTACGGACGTCTATGCCACTTTTAAGGATCCAGTCTTTAGCCCAACTGCAATCCTGGGAAGGAACAGCAAGGGTCAAATGTCTCTCCACTACCGGAACATCTACAAGACCTAATAAATCCAGAAAATAATCCACTACATGCTTATCTTCAAACCCTGCCAATTTGATCTTACCAGTTAAAAATTGCCCTCGACCGCGGTAATTAAACCCTATACGTCTTTTTATGCCGCTGGCAGCAGATAAGAATCCAAACATATTGTTTAGCGAAAAATCAAAAACGACATCGAATTTCTCACAACGGATATCATTAAATAATAAAGCCCATTTCTGCGCAAATTTCAGAGGATTTTGGCGATAAACTTCGACAAATTTATCGCGGTCATATACAAAAATCTTATTGATATCCGGATTATGTTTAAGAAAATCCGCGGTACGGCTGTTGGCTAAATATGCTATGACGGCATTAGGATTAGCACGCCGTAAGTTACTGATAACCGGCGTGGTAAAGAGCACATCCCCTATACCATAAGGATTAATAATCAGAATTTTCTTAAAATTCATCGAATAACTCACGGATACATGGGCAACAACTCATCTTTAATATAATTGTCAGGTTGTCTTGGGGCCTTCAAATTCAATGTTTGGCCATTAAGGACAATCTCATACTTTTTCAAATAGTCTTGTGTCATTCTTTTAACGCTAAATTGATCACAAGCATAATCATGGATCTTCCTGGGGTTGAACGGCCCCATCCTTTTAACGGCATCAATTAATGCCTGCCTTGAATTAGAAAGGAAACCAACCTCATTAGGTATTAGATCTGGCAGGCAGCCATAGGTTGTGCCAAATACCGGCAAACCAAAATACAACGCTTCTATCAGTGTTAAGGCGCAGGGCTCATGCCACAAAACCGGGAATAAAAGGGCTTTTGATGAATTAAGGATCTTATTCTTCGACTCTCTGTCTATTTTGCCGTAATAATTAACCCACCAGGCCCATCCGTTATGATCAAATCTACGCCTGCCGCCGATAACTGCCAAGCGCTCCCCCGTATGATAGGCAATGTGCACACAGTCTTTTAAATTCTTTTCCGGCCGTTTGGCATAGGCTAAAAATAATAAATGCTGGCGTTTCTTATCGAAATTAACCTCGCCGTATTCATCGGGATCCATGCCATTGAAAACAAAAGACGTCGATTGATGACGCATCGCGTGATTTCTGGAGACAAAAATTGTATTTAAGTCAAAGGCTCCTTGGTGGAAATTACCGTGATGTGTGATCACATAAGGTTTCTTTAAGGTCCCTAGGATTTGAAAATGCAAATGGACAAAATCAACATCATCGGGAATTTGTTCTTGTACAGGACGGTTAGGATCATAAAATAAAACACGTTTAGCAAAGGGACACGAAGACCCTTGCGCAACTAAATAGCTTACCTCATGCCCCAATTTCACTAGTTCTTTACCCAGCCACCAAATATGCCGTTCTGTGCCTCCATACTCCTTAACGGGTATAATGATACGGCTATTATTAGCTATTAAAATATGCATAATTTTTTTTAGCTTCTGCCCCGTTTTAGATAATCTTTTCCTTAACACGCCGGCCGGTTTTATAACGGACCCTAAACCACAAGAGAGGGTTCCACCAATACTGCGCGACGATTGTTTGCCAATCTTGCTGGCTTAGAGCATGCTTCCCGATTAAATGGTTCATAACCGCCGGATGAGTGCCAAAAAAAACAGGAAAACGAGAAAGGTCCCCATAATCATATGCAGGCTTTTTCTCTTTCTCATTCAACTTAGGACAATAACCAATAGCAAATGCGTTCTTAATTTTACTGGCCATTATCTGCGGGTCATGGACCCACCCATAGTGATAAATAAAAAAAGGCGTCTTAACCGATTTTAACGATGTCCCGTCTTGATGCCTAAACCCCCATGCGTCATCATGCGACCTGCATAAGCCATTATTTTTAATAACACGGACTTGTTTCTGAAACCATCCCGCATCAATCCGATAACGGAAAAAACTGCCGTAAAAATGGACCCAACGAAATTGAAGCGCATTCACCTTGGGGTCATTAAGATACCTCTTCATGTATTCCTTAATGCCGGGGAGATCTCTCTCGTGAAGAACTTCATCTGTCTGGTTGTAAAGAACCCAATCTCCCTTACATTGACTAATGGCAAAATTAGTTTCATCCGACAGCACTTCTTTTCCGGCAGACATGTTCCATACGCGTTCAACAATCTTGATCTTTGGGTCTTTTATGGATTTAATCAATTCAAGCGTGCCGTCACTAGAGTCTCCGACATTAATAATATATTCATCACAAATAGGCAAAACCGAACGTACCGCTTCCACGACAGGGTACCCGTATTTGACGGCATTACGCACAATCGTAGTACCGCTGATTTTCATAACTTGTGAACCCCCTGCATTTTAGTTTTAGCGACGATATCCTTGCACAACAGGCCGACTATCTTCCCCGCCGCTTCAAGTTTATACGGTTTAACGAAGAATGCCTTTTTAAAATATTGAATAGCTTCCGTTGTTCTTCCTAACTGTTTAAAGTCTTTTCCCAGAGACCAGTAAAACTTATATAAACAGAACCGGTCTTCTCTAATCCAATCTAAATGTTTTTTAAGAAAATATTTCCTTGCTTCAATATGTTCCATCGACAATCCCGACAAAGCAGGATACGACGTATGCCAATTAACCAGGCATTGATTAACCATATAAGCGGGATATTCCGCCATCAGGCGTATAGAATAATCGACATCATCGTATGTAAACATATCTTCATCAAAATAACCAATTTTATCGACTAATTCCCGATGGAAAAACCATGATGACGGGAAGGGCAGCTTGTACCTGGCCGGGAAAATCCCTTTGCCCCTTGGAATAAATCCGCTGGGCTTTTCTATATCAACAAAATAGCGGCTCTTTTTGCCGATAGTGAACCCATTGCACAAAATAAATGCTTTTTCATCCAGAGATTGCGCGGTTCTTAACTGTATTTCTATCTTCTTTTCAAGAAATTCGTCATCATCGTCTAATAATGCAAAGTATTCCCCGCTGGCTTTTTTTAGTCCGATATTACGGCTACGGGCAGGAATTTTCAGATTGATTTTATTCTTAAAATAAACAAGATTTAAATCCCGCTCAAAAGATTTCACCACTTTTTCCGTATCATCTGTTGATGCATCATCAATAACAATTACTTCTAAATTCTTATAGGTTTGTCTTTTTAAACTAGAAAGGGTCCTGGGCAAAACACGTGACCGGTTATATGTGGGGATAATAACTGAAACTAGCGGGTCATTCGTTTTAATTTGGACGGCCATTAATGGTATCCCCCTTTAGAGATTAAAAATTCCGAAACAACATCAACCATATAATCGCATTGACTGATATCAATACCCTGATGGCATCCGATATGCGTCCCGTGGTCGGAACAATATTCAGCTTGGGGAAAATCTCCCAGTTTATGCCCCATGAATTGATAGCTCTCTGTCTGGGTGGCAATAGAATAGAACAAATTCCTTGAATCGACACCCTTTTTCTCCAAATAAGTCACAAATTCATCCTTAGTAAAATTGACCCCGGGCTTGAGAATGATCGAGAATGCATGCGGGCCAAGAATTTCATGAGCCTCTTCTTTAAGGCACCAGAAATATTTATCAAACTTTAAAAAATGCCTGATCAAATGACGCACGTTAGCCCGTCTCTTTTCCAGGATCTCGCGAAAAATCTCAAGATTGCCCAAGCCTACCGCAGCCTCGATCTCATTCATCTTGGAGGAAAACCCAATCCGCTTGAATTGAAATTTACCTTCAATGCCGTGGTTGCGCAAAGAACGGGCCGCCTGGGCCATTTGCTCATTATTAGTAATGATCATTCCCCCTTCGATAGTCGTCACGATATGCGCCGCGTACAATGAAAAGCAAGCCATGTCACCAATGGCCCCTATTTTCTTCCCCTTATATTCGGCGCCATGCGCCTCAGCCGCATCCTCAATAACATACAGCTTATGTTTTTGCGCAATGGTCATGATCTCGTCCATGGCTGCGGGCTTACCCATCAAATGAACAGGCATAATGGCACGTGTTTTGGGAGTGATGACTTTTTCGATTTTTTCATGGTCTATATTTAAAGTCTCACGATTTACATCGACGAAAACGGGGGTAAATCCAGCCTGTAAAACGGCATTGCCTGTCGCGACAAAGCTCAACGCAGGGACAATGATTTCATCCCCGCGCTTTGCACCAAAATCATAAAGCACCGCACAGGCAATGGCATCTGCGTCTGTACCGCTGGAGACCGCGATCCCGTATTTCACGCCGAAAAGTGCGGCGAATTTATCTTCAAATTCTTTAACGTATTTACCTTTTGTAAGCCAACGCCGCTGGATCGCCTCATCAATAAGTTTTTGGGCCAACGGGGTGATCGACACTGTCCCAAAAGGCACTTTATATCCTGCCTTTGCGGCTTCCTGCCCGTCATTAACAGCGGTAGCTTTGTTAAAATCCATATCGAATTTCCTTCAAATGTTCCTGTGCCCAGTGATAACGCGCAGGAGTTCCGATATCAACAAAACGGTTTTCTACTTTAAAAGCGTAGAACCCTTGTCCCACCAACTGCGGGAAAAAATCATATTCAATTGAAAATTTAGATGGCGTGTCAACTAAAGAAAACACTTCCCGATTAAAACAGTATGTCCCTGTATTGATAAAAGCCTCTTTAACCGTCGGCAGCTTCTCTTTAAACGCCTCAACTGTTTGCCTCTCGCTGATTTCAATGGTCCCGTAATCACGGGCATCCGGCATAAGAGTCACCGCTAAAGTGGCCTGAGCTTTTTGTTTTTGATGAAACGCTATCAAGCGATTGTAATCAATCACACAAAAACAATCTCCGTTCATTGCCAAAAAATGATCTGTTGTAACATGCCTGGCCCCTTGCTTGATGGCCCCTCCCGTGCCTAAGGGAGATTCTTCCCTTGAAAAAACAATCTCGCGGTCGGTATATTTATCTTTAAAATATTCTTCAACCTCTTCACTGCCATGGCCTACACATAAAACAAACCGCACCCCTCCCTGGGACGCAATATAATCAATCAGTATTTCCAAAAACGGCTTATCGCCGATCTTGGCCAAAACCTTCTGGGCACCGCCGGTAACCGATTGAAGACGTTTGCCTAAACCGCCGGCCAGGATAACTGCGTCCGGAAACATATTATTTAACCAATCCGCTGTAGGGTTGATAAAAGATGATCTGACTGCCTAAATTTTCAAATTTAAAAGGGACTTCCAAAAGGCCTTTGAGTGCCTTGCGTATTTTGTCTTTCTTGGAAGGCTCCACAAAAATCAGCACAAAGCCGCCTCCGCCGGCCCCTAACAATTTGCCTCCGAGCGCACCTGCCCTCATCGCCGCTGCGTACAAATCATCTATGTAGGGGCTGGAAATTTTATCTGACAAGGTGCGTTTGAGCTTCCAGCTTTCATCAAGCAAACGTCCAAATTTTAACAGATCTTTCCCATTTAAAACATCCACCGCCTCACGCACCATTTCATGCATGCGGGACAATTCCACCTTTTTTTGGGGGATATTCTCGATTTGTGACTTAGCGACAGTCGAAGCCTCCCTGGAAAATCCCGTAAAAAATAAGATCAAATGGTCCTGTAAAAGGTCCAATTTCTCGGACGATATTGTTAACGGCTGAACACGCAGATGATTGGATCCTCCGAATTCGATCAAATTGAATCCGCCGTAAGCTGCCTGCATTTGGTCCTGACATCCGACGTTTTCCTTGATCATGTCCTGTTCCACATGAATAGCTTCACGCGCCAACCTCTCTTTAGTGACCATTTGGCCTTTGAGAGCATAAAGGCTATTAAGCAGACCGACGGTAAAAGAGGAACTTGACCCTAAACCGGTGCGTGCCGGTAAATCCCCGTCATGATGGATCTCAACACCTTCATTAATTTTCAAAAACCGCAATACTTCACGCACCGACGGATGGTCGATCTCATCAATAGACTCCCTCACATGCTCCATCTTGGAATAAATGATACGGGATTTGTGTTCAAAAAAGGGAGGAAGGTAACGGCAGGTAATATAACAATATTTATCAATGGTCGTAGCAATAACAGCGCCGTTGTGATCTTTATACCAGCCCTGGTAATCAGTGCCTCCGCCGAAAAAAGACATGCGAAAAGGAGTGCGCGAAATAATCATTTAATCAAAGTCTCCTTCCTTAAGATCTTACGTTTTAAGTTGATCTTGGTCGATTTAATTGTCTCATCTACCGCCGCCTGGCCGAATTTTTGTTTAAGGAGTTCTAGGAATTTAGGATTAGTATGATATTTCATCCAAGCCTCATCCCTGAAGGACAAAACTTGTTCGGCTGTTAAATACTTAGTCGGCAAGGGTTGTCCTTCATAAGAATGTTGAGAAAACCCTTCATAGCTCGAAGGCAACTGCCAACCTTCTTTTTTAGCAATACCGTATAAGGGACTGCCCGGGTAGGCCATGGCTGAATAAAAATTAGCTTCCTCGGTATTCATCTCCACGGCCAAATCCAAAGTCATCTGCATACTGCTTAAATCATCCTCAGGCAGGCCAAAAATATAATTACCGATAACATTAATGCCATGCTCACGGATCTTGCTGACTTGCGCGCGGATATCCACATCTTCAAAACGGCCTTTGGTCACGTCTTTGCGCACCCGGGCATTACCACTTTCAATACCCAAAGCAAGCCAATTAACGCCGGCTTTTTTTAAAACAGCCAGATATTGGTCACGCACTGTATCTATCCTTGAATAGCACCAGATATTAAATTTATACCCGCGCTGAATGATCAATTCACAAAGTTTAAGGAAATGGTTGGCGTTAAGCACAAATAACTCATCAGCAATCTTAATATTGGTAATGCCTTGTGAGGCAAAATAATCGAATTCCTTAATAATATGCTCTGGTTCCCAATAACGGAATACAGCAGAGCCGTCGGAGTATTCGTTTTCCTGACGGTTAATGATATTAATCATACAAAAAGAACATTTCATGGGGCAGCCTAAAGACGTATACAAAGCCGCAAAAGGCTGACGATTGGAGTTGTTTGAATAAGAATGCCATAGGGAAGTTCGATAACTATTAACCGGCAGCAAATCCCAGGCAATGCCCTGAAGTTCACGTGATAAATCCTCACGGGTGACGATAGGAGAAGGCTTGTTTAAAACAACGCCCCCCTGGCAGCGAAAACCTAAACCATCAACTTTGTCCAAATGGTCTTTTAAATTTGTTTTTAACAAATTAGAAATAGTATAAACGCCTTCATTCTGGCAGACAAAATCAATACTCACATGTTTTTCCAAAACTTCACGCGCAAGCGCAGCGATGTGCCCGCCCACAAATATAATTTTGCATTCAGGCGCCAGTTTTTTGACCGCATCTGCCAGGCTCGTGGCTCCGGCCATATTCTGAGAGCTGGCCGAAGGCTGTTGGCCGTATACCACCAAACAGACCAGACGCGCCTGGAATTTTTCGATGGCCAATGCGGATTGTTCCTCATCCAAACGCAAAGCTTCGCAATCCAAAATATTGACGGAAAACCCTTTGAGGCGGCAATGATTGGCCAGCATGCCTGCCCAAATCGGAGGCTCGATCGCGGAAAAATCCTTAGCTAAATCCTGATAAATCTTTTTAGACGCATTGGCGCATACAAACAGAGCATCCAGCTGTTTCATCACAATCCACCCCGTCATTCCCGCAAAAGCGGGAATCTTAAATATTGGCAAACTGATTACGTTTAATTACCTGATAACCTTTGATCAATTCCTGAAGCCCTTTTTGCAGGGAAACGTCGGCTTTGAATCCCGTGTTCTCGATTTTTTCATTGCTGACGATATAATCACGCTTATCCGGATCCTCGCCAATAGTGGCTTCTACAAAATAAAAATCAGGTACTAATTTCTTAATTTCCTGGCATAGCTGGAGCTTGGTTAGGTTAGCGTCGCTTAGGCCGACATTATAGGGTTGGTTTTTCATCTTGTCAAAATTATTCAAGGCATGAATAAAGGCCTTGGAAATATCCCGGACATGAATATAATTACGGTTAAAATGGGCTTCAAAAAGGACCACAAACTTATCGTAGACTGCGCGATAGGTAAAATCATTGACCAATAAATCCAGACGCATGCGGGGAGAAATCCCAAAAGCCGTGGCCAATCGCAAGGTAATTCCGTTACCCGCATCAAGAATAGCATTTTCCGCATCCACCTTTAATTTACCGTACAAAGAAATGGGCCGCAAAGGAGTATTTTCTGTGCAATGTTTGCCTTTCTCACCCACTCCATAGCCGCTGTTGGTCGTTGGAAAAATAACCATTTGCTCTTTACTGCGAATTTCAAGGATCATCTTAATCGCATCCAGCAAAATGGCCTGTGCGGCCATGGGCTCTTTCGCGCATAAAGGGGCACCGGTCAGGCAGGCCAATGGGAAAATGCCATCCGCATTCTTCATTAATTTGACCATCAAATTTCTGTCCCGCGTATCCCCACGCACAATAACCAGACCTTCATGATGACAGACATCCAAGAGCGATGACTGATTGTACATAAAATTGTCCAAAGCGATCACCTGATGCCCTTCGGCCAATAACCGCGGCACCAAAACGGAACCGATGTATCCTGCTGCACCTGTCACTAAAATTTTCATACATTCCCTTTCTTTTTACAAACCTTCCTTACCCTTGTCATTCCCACGACATTCCTTGTCATTCCTGAACTAAAATAAACTGTCATTCCCGCTGCATTCCTTGTCATTCCCGCGAAAGCGGGAATCCATTTGTCATTCCCGCTGCATTCCTTGTCATTCCCGCGAAAGCGGGAATCCATTTGTCACTCCCGCTGCATTCCTTGTCATTCCCGCGAAAGCGGGAATCCATAACATGCATTTTACTATGCAAGCGGGACCTGCCTCGGCTTTAATGTTAAATCCAATCCACCCGCCGACTATGTACTCAGAAAATTCCTGAATGGACCGAACACATAATAGCTGTTCATCCATTCACGGACTTATGAATATACCACTGATAAGTTGTCTCAATGCCCTCTTCTAAACTGACCTTTGCCTTCCAGCCCAGCTTGCGCATACGGGTATTGTCCATAAGTTTGCGCATGGTTCCATCGGGCTTGGAGGCATCGAAGATAATTTTCCCCTTAAAACCGCTTGCCTTTTTGATCATCATGGCCAATTGCTTTATCGTCACGTCGACACCGCTGCCGATGTTTATCACATCAGGGCCGTCATAATGATCCATCAAAAACAGGCAGGCGCTGACAAAATCATCAACATACAAAAATTCCCGGCGCGGCTTACCGCTGCCCCAGACAACGACTTCACTTGCCCCCTCACTCTTAGCCTTATGAAATTTTGCAATTAAAGCACCTAAGACATGCGCAGATTCGATATCTGTATCACTGCCCGGGCCATAAAGGGTTGCGGGAACTGCGACGATTGCCTTAAAACCGTATTGTGCTCTATAAGCCTGACACATTTTTATACCCGCAATTTTAGCGACAGCGTAGGCTTCACTGGTTGGCTCTAAAGGCCCTGTCAACAAGGATGATTCCTTCATGGGCTGTTTGGCTAATTTGGGATACACGCAGGAGCTGGAAAAATATAGCAATTTTTTGACTTTATAACGATGGGAAGCCTCAATCACTAAGTCTTGCGTCCGGCAATTTTCGTAAATAAATTCCGCCGGGAACTTTTGATTGGCCGCGATACCCCCTGAGCGAAGTGATCCTAAAAAAACATACTCGGGTTTAAACTTTTTAAAAAACTTATCGACCTGCCATTGATCCAGCACATTGACGCGGTCTTGGGTATTAGAAAGGACCTGCGAAAAACCCTGCGCCTGAAAATAACTTTTAAGGGCATTTTCAATGCTGTCATTATGTCCAACAATAAATATTCTGGAATCGCGGCGCATGGGATTATTAATGTGGTGCCTGGGTTGTGACCATACCTTTGGCGTAATATTCCTCATTATAAAAATTACCGTGCTCAATAATCAAGGTAGATTTGCCGTCCTCTCGGGTCAACGCATGAGTATAGGCCGGAAAAATTTCCTCGGCAGAGTTAAGCTCCACGACTTCAATCCAATCAAATAATTCACGGAAAGCTTTTGCATAATTACCGATATGCTGATGACCGGGATGAACGGGTGCGTCGGGGCCTGTGGCGACACGGATGATCACCTTCAATGGCCATTTGCCGCCGGAGATCAAAGGCATTTTATCGAGCATATTGGCCATGTCAGAGGCGGCCAACAGTAAAAAATTCTGCCGCGGGTAAACCGAAACAGGCACATATCCGGACAATGCCAGGCCAACGGCAAATTGCATCTGAAAACTTTCATTGACAGGCATTTCCAGACAGCGCTCCTTGGTGCAGTCGCGCAGGGTTTGAAACATAAATGTTCCCGGGCCCGCAACTGTTTGTCCTACGAACATCACCTTGGGCTGCTGGCAAAGCCACTCCATGGTCCTTTTTAATTCGTCGAAGTATTTCATATATATAGCCTTTGATGTTCTTTGAAATTTAAATGCCCCTTGGCAAAGTGTATGGCAATATTATTCTCGACACATTCGGGGATTTTTCGACAAATGTCCGCAAGGCTTTACGGCAATTTTGTTCCAAATACACTAAGGATGCTATAGAACAAAATTGCCGTAAACCGTAGCGGACGGCGAAAATAGCCCGTGTCGAGAATAATATTGCCATACGCTTCAATCCATTAAAACTTTATCAACTTCCCCAGCCCCGAATGCGGATAACCGTTGGTATATTTAAAATAAATGATCTTACTTTCATATTTAGTGCCCTTAAACCATGGTTCAGGGCATCCCCAAACAGCCCTGGTATCGGTCATGACACTCACTCCATTATCGCAAACAACGAAAGTGGCAGGCAAATCAAAATTATAGGCATATTTGACAGCCTCGTGGAAAATGCCCGTTTCCGCAGACATGTCCCCGCAAAACAAAAATACCCGTCCTTTTTTAGCCTGATTCTTCAAAGCCCAAGCGACCCCGGCCGCCGTGCCCATGAGGCTTCCGACGATACCGGAACAAAGCAACTTATATTCGGGGAAACACAGGGATATGCTTTTCCCATCGAGGATCGCCTGCTTTAACTCCTCGCGGGGCACTCCTTTTAAAAGGGCCAATTCATGGGAATCCCAAAAACCAAACACATAATCATCATTGCCGATCGCATGCTCTTTAAAGATGGCGATCAGGGCATCTTCACGCCCTGCGCGCAAATGCACCGGAGCGCGAATGACTCCGGTTGCAAAAATATCTGCAACCTCCTTTTCAAAGGCAACTATGTCATCTTTAGTAACCACTCTGCCTCTCCTGTCAGATGCGCGTGAATGCGACATAAGGATGGAAGCGTTTAAACTATGTTTCTGGTGACACATTAAGGGTTTTTTGGCCAGATGTCTGCAAGGTTTTAGAACAAATTTTTTCCAAATGAAGAGAATCTTTAGAAAAAATTTGTTCTAAACCACAGCAGACGGCCAAAATAACCCGTGTCACCAAAAACATAGTTTAGACGCTTCCACGCATGCGTTATGTCAAACTAGCGTTAATATATACCCTCAGCGGTAATTCTTCGCAAACCAATCCATGGTCCGTCCGATACCGTCTTCCAAATCAACCTTCGGTTCCCACCCCAATTCTTTACGGGCCAAAGAGATGTCCGGCCGCCGCTGTTTAGGATCATCCTGAGGAAGGGGCTGAAAGATGATTTTAGCTTTAGGGTTGTATTTCGTCCGGATAAGCCGGGCGAATTCTAAAATTGTAAATTCACGGGGATTGCCGATATTAACAGGACCCGAGATTTTAGATAAAAGCAACCTTGTTATGCCGTCCACTAAATCATCCACATAACAAAATGAACGCGTCTGTTTACCATCGCCATAAACAGTCAAGGGCTGATGATTTAATATCTGGTCGATAAAATTAGGCACCACCCGCCCATCTTTAATCTGCATCCGGGGCCCATAGGTGTTAAAAATCCGTACAACTTTTATATCCATCTTATATGTACGCTTATAAGCAAAAACAGCTGCTTCGGCGTAACGCTTGGCTTCGTCATAAATACTGCGAGGCCCATTTGGGTTCACATTCCCCCAGTAACTCTCCTTTTGAGGATGGACCAAAGGGTCCCCGTAAACTTCAGACGTAGACGCCATCAGGAAAACTGCTTTCTTGGCACGGGCAATTTCGAGCAAATGATGGGTGCCATAGCTGCCGACGAGCATGGTGGCAATAGGATGATTCATGTAATCGACCGGTGAGGCAGGTGAAGCGAAATGCATCACATAATCTATCCGCCCGGAAACTTTAAACGGCCTGGAGACATCCTGTTTCATAAATTTAAAATCTTTATTTTTCCTCAAATGCGCCACGTTATTAAGCGACCCTGTGATCAAATTATCCACCGCAATCACCTTAAAGCCATGCTCAATAAACCAATCGCATAAATGACTTCCCAAAAAGCCGGCCCCTCCGGAGATTAAAACTATTTTCTTAGACATTTTAAATCCTTCCTGGTCAAGTTTGATGCCCTGTTTTCTACAAAGCCTTGCCCCGGCCCGTCCCAAAATATTCAAATCCTATGCCCCGCAAATATAACGCGTCTAGAAAATTACGGCCGTCAAAGATCACGGTTTGTCGCATGGCATCACGGATCTGAACAAAATCAATATCTTTAAATTCCGGCCACTCGGTCAAAAGTAAAAGGCAGTCACAGCCCTCAACGACCGTATAGGCATTATCACAGAAAGTAACTCCATGAAGAATCTTTTTGGCGTTCTCCAGCGCCTTAGGATCATAAACTCTTATTTTAGCTCCTTCAGCCTGCAGAAGTTGAATAATTTCCAGGGCCGCGGCGCTGCGAATATCATCGGTGTTCGGTTTAAATGCGACGCCCCAAACGCCGATGGTCTTGTCCTTGATGTTCCACAACTTTTCTTCTACTAAACGCACAAACCAATGGCGCTGCTGATCATTAATGCGCCGAACTTCTTTTAATAAAGAAAAATCATATCCGTTTTGTTCGCTCAAACGGATAAACGCGTCCACATCTTTGGGAAAACAACTGCCCCCATAACCAACCCCCGCATCTAAAAACTGCCGGCCGATACGTTTGTCTAGTCCCATGCCTTCAGCCACTTTAAGAACATCTGCCCCCACCCGGTCACAAATTTGGGCCACCGCATTGATAAAAGAAATTTTCATGGCCAAGAATGAATTGGAGGAATGTTTGATCATTTCGGCGGAGGCAATATTAGTCACCAGAATTTTAGGCTTTAAGGGCTTATAAATTTCCCTTAAAAGCTGCTCTGCTTTTTTGGACTCCACCCCAATAACAATACGGTCAGGGTTCATGAAATCGTGTACCGCACTGCCTTCTTTTAAGAATTCAGGGTTTGAGGCCACATCAAAATCCAATAGGATTTTATTGCCATGTTTATATTTCTTAGCCAGATTCAAATTGATGGTACGGCGGATTTTCTTGCCCGTTTCTGCCGGCACAGTTGATTTCTCTACAATAAGTTTATAAGAATCCATGTGCTGTGCGATCTGGCGTGCCACATTTTCCACATAGGTCATATCAGCGTCCCCATTGGATTTGGGAGGGGTTGGAACAGCTAAAAAGATCACTTGAGAACTTTTAGTTGCGTCCCCGATGGAGCCTGTAAAAGAAAGCCGCTTTTTTTTGACGCATTCTTTCATCAGTTCAAGCAATCCGGGCTCATAAATCGGCAAACGCCCTTTTTTTAAAGTTTTAATCTTATCGGGATTATTATCTACACAAATCACCTGATGCCCGATATTAGACAAACAAACCCCCGTGACCAACCCCACATAACCTGAACCTATAATAGTAATTTTCATTCATTAGCTCCCTGTTTATACAATTGCTTATTCAATAACACGCGTGCCAAAAGACGACGGCAGTCCTGTTTATATTACAGATATGACTAACTCTGTGAACCAGGCCTGGATGGCTGGAAGGTGCTTCTAAAGAAATTCATCTTCATATCCGGGAACAATTTTAGACGGAACATAACATAAAATGTTGAACCCTGTCCCTCCATCCGATCAATGCCTAAGTCCATTTCCCATTCATGCAAATCACGCGTCAGGATATATTGATTATCTCTGGCGCCGGTGGCTCCCTGTGTTGCCTGGGTCAGGGGGAAACTGTTGTATATCTTAAACTTCCACTTGGGGTTGATCGTGTAATCCCATTCAGTAGTCAGCTGATCGCCTTCATCACGGGTATAGCGGTTCCCCAGAGAAAAAGACCACCCATTGACGTGAATCACACCGTCGAAATTCTCGGCATTCCAATGCCCTGCGTGGAAATCGTATTCATTATCGTTGTGAAGGGTCAACCAGTTGGTAGGATTAAAATCAAGAAGGGTATCATACGGGTCGAACCCTCTGTGTCCGGTAGTTCCCTTCAGCCCATAATTAACAGTGACTAAATATCTTAACAGGTCTACGACTTGACCGTCGCGTTTAGTCTGCAATTTATTTTCCAGCCCAAATGCAAATTGATGGATCCTATAGAGATTATCAATGGACGGATCAAATTGATTAAGACTAGACGCCGGAAAGGTGGGGCGGGCCTGATACAAATACGTGATCGTCGGAGTTACGACATGACGCAGGCCATTTATATTCAATCCCGCAAAATTTGTATGATAGTCCCAGACCTTATAAAACTTGGTGCTCATATCCAAACTGCCCCTAAACATGCCGCGGATGATGTTGCTCTGAGATATATTGGCCGTACGGCTATAATACGTTTCTTCTCCTCCCAGGTGAGGATTAAATGAAATAAACCCGATCTTAAAAGGATGCGAAATATCATTGTTCGAATCAAAACGCATGGTCTTCTCATTAACTGTCTTGGGATAATTCTGATAACTCAAGTCCGAGAACGTATTGGCGCTTTTAGCATAAAACCCGGTTTTACCGATCTGTTGATTATTAAGGACGTACTTGACCTCCGGAATGCGCTCAATGCCGCGCAGCGGACGATTCTCCCGGCTAGTGTCAACGTCGAAGGTAAGCGTGCCGTGCGGCATGCTATGCGTCAATATAAAATAAGTGTCATAGTTGGAATTCTGGGCGTTCTGTTGATAGTCCCGCGGGAAATATGTTTTCAAGAAACCATTATTAAGGATGTCATAGTCATGGATCTTGTAATATTGAAAAACGGCATCGGTATTCTTGTCGATCCGCCATTGATGACGCCATATGATTCGATAGCGCTCATGATGCATCGTCGGCCCGACCTTAACTCCCTGGCTGTTGTACAAATCCCATAAATGATGGCTGGCAATTTGGTTTTCATCCGTATAATAGGCGCTCACAAGGCCGCTGCCGAAATTAGGCGTATTATAATGGACATCAAACCCTTCCCCAAACCCGTCACGTTCGCGAGTATCTAAATGCAGGGTCACTTTCATGTGCTCCCCTGCCTGAAAACGCGCAGTGGTCAACAAAAACAAACCAAAGTCTTTCTTATCACCCGGTACAAAAGTTATGATCGGACGGTTTTTAAGGTTCTGCACATAATAAGGCAAATACATCACCGGCACCTTACCTAAATAAATCTTCATGCCGTGAATAATGGCCTTATCATGCTGGTAAATATCCATGCGGTGGGCACCCATGCGGTAATGAGGCTCATCCAGATCGCAGGAAGTCATATAACCTTCATCCATGGTCATATAGTCATCTGAGATCTTATTGATCTTTTGTCCCTTAATCAGGTACGGATCAAGATACACCCTGGCATCACGAAACTCGCCGGTGCCATCGTCAAAATTATACGTGAGTCCCTGGGCAATCACATTCTCTTTAGGCGTATCAAGATACACATCCCCCTCGGCCACCACTTCCTGGACAGTACGGTCCAGCTGCAATTGGTCACAAAACAACTGCTGGTCCTTGCTGTTGACCACTACATTGCCCCGGGCATGGGCTTTGTTATCGGCCGAAGAAAAGCTGACCTGATCAGCCTGCAATGTCACCTGCGAAGTAGTATGCAGGTCTTGTTTTTTAAACTGGCCTTTAATGTCCGGCATCGGGAATTTTATTGCCCCAGCTTCCTGCGTCAGCAATAAAAAAGAGCCGCACGCCAAAAGGCCGGCCGCGATCCATAAAATATAAAAACTACCTTTGCGCATTTGTCACCAATACATACGCACCGATAATCCCGGCATCGTCTTTAAATTTAGCACGTTTGATTTTAAACGCTGATCCCTGCAGCCCCATGGCCCTGAGACGAATGGTGTCTGTGATAGTCTTGAATAAATATTTTTCATTATTTGAGACTCCTCCGCCAATAATGATCAGGCGGGGATTTAATAAATTGACAATGCCGACTAACCCATTACCAATTTGTTTCGCTGCCATTTTCCAATAAACAAGGGCTTTTTTATTTCCCTTTTGGGCCAAGGCAAACATTGTCTCAGTGGTCATACCGGGCCTGCCCATCACGCGGGAGGCCAAAGCAAACAAAGCGCGATTACCCACATAAGTTTCAAAACACCCGAAACCCCCGCAATTGCATTTGGGCCCATGTTCATTAAGCGGCATATGCCCTAACTCACCGGCAGCATTGTCTTCCCCGCGGTAAAGCTGGCCGTTTAAAATCAAGGCCGCCCCTACCCCCGTGCCTAAAGTCAAACAAACCAAATTCCTAACTCCACGCCCCGCACCGAATTGGGACTCTGCTAAAGTAATTATTTTTACATCATTGTCGATAAAAACAGGGAGTTTAATTTTTTTTTGAAGAATAGATTTTAAATGAACTTCCCGCCAGCCAGGAATATTGGGCAGAAACCGGACAATGCCTTTCTCATAATCAACAAGCCCGGGCAGACCGACGCCTACTCCGGCAATTTGTTTCTTGATTAAGCCGGAAGATACAATGCTGGCTTCGATTTGGCTGGCCAAAGCAGAGATCAATTTAATTCGGCTTGAAGCAAAAGGCTTTGTGGCAAAACTGTTTCTGACAATTACTTGTCCAGAAGGGCCTACGATTCCCAATTTAATATTGGTGCCGCCAACATCCACACCAACGACATACTGCTTCATTAACATCCTTGCTGTTTAAGGAGACTTTAGATGAACATATTTAATTCTTAATTTTAAATTGTATTTTATCTTAAAAAGGACAGGGCTTCAATAGCTGTTTTATAATTAAGGCTGCCCGGAACCCGCCGCATTAGACACATTGCCCATTTTGACAAGTTTTTCCGTTGTCACAGCATATCATCCCATTATAAGTGTTACATGCGAATTGTGAAGGGGAACAGCAGATATCCATTGATATATAACATTGATAAGGAACATTAGCAGCGTCTTTGATACAGCCCACATCTCCCGACGCGCCTGATGGCACCTCGGTCGGGAGACAGCACATCATGCCATTCCCGGAAGTACCACTTGTTTCCGCCCAACAAGTCGAACCCGAACCCAAACTGGTATTACAAGTATGGCCGCCAACATTACAGCAAGGTTGACCAGGAGCGCCGCATGTGGAGAGACATTGCCCATTTACACAATTTTCTCCGGGATTACAGCATGCAAAACTAGAAGTGTCATTACCATTTTCCGTACATGCGGTTTGTTGGGGTTGTAGGACGGTTCCGTCTGGATTGTATCGTGCGTCTAAACAACAGACACCCATATTCGCTCCAAATTGACATCTCCCCCCGTTAAGAGAACATGCGCCATACATAATATGAGAAAGAGGACCATTATTAAAAATTCCACTTTCACAGCACGGTTGACCAGAACCGCCGCATGGGACACAATGGCTATGCCCCCACCACATCGCAGTACTTTGCATAATAGGAGCCTCTCCTGCGGGACACCCTGTACATATACCTGCTGAACAAATAACACCGCTCTCACAATTGTTATCATAACAGCACGGTTGATTTAAACCGCCGCATGTTGCTACACAAGAAGAAGAGCGGTTCCAAGAATCACAAACACACCAACCAGTATTACACCACAGCCCGTTCCCGTTACAAGAGCCATCGGAACAGCATGGCTGGCCATAATCACCGCAAGTACCACCGGTGCCGGTTCCAGTGCCGGTCCCTGTCCCTCCAGTCCCTGCCCCTCCGGTGCCCGTTCCAGTTCCAGTGCCAGTCCCTGTCCCTCCGGTCCCCGTGCCTGTTCCAGTTCCAGTGCCACCGGTTCCAGTCCCACCGGTGCCGGTTCCAGTTCCCGTTCCACTGCCGGTTCCTGTCCCAGTTCCACTGCCGGTTCCAGTTCCCGTTCCATTGCCGGTTCCTGTCCCAGTTCCACTGCCGGTTCCTGTACCGGTTCCCGTTCCTGTTCCAGTGTCACACCCAATACCATTACCGGGAAGGATGGGTTGAGTTGTAGAAATACCTGAACAACAGACGTGAGAAACAATGGTGGTTTTTTGTGATGTTTTAAAGCATTCATACAAATCATGGTTTGAATCAATCTCTGTAACTATAAATCCTGCTTGACAGAGACTTCCAGTACCGGGATTAATACAACTATCGGGAGGGACAGAATATGTTGAACTATTATAAGAACAGAAGCTGTTGTAACACTCTTGGGGAAAGATAGCAGTCTGTCCGTTCATGCACACATGCAAGGTCCCGGTGCTGTCTGCAATGAGTGTTCCATTATTAGCATTGTTATTAAATGAACAATAATTATTTGCGGTACTAAATATCCCGCTACATTGATTTAATTGACCGGTACTGTCTAAAAAAATTGTAGTATTATCCCCTGCCTGGCAGTTAGAGGGGGCGGTAAAAGTTGCGATAATGCTGGTAGATAATTTAATTTTGTTATAAGCCGCGGTGGGTGGCGGATAATATGTAGTCAGGGAAGTTGTCCCGGCAAAGACATCACCGGCAAACAATATGAAAATTAATATGAAGAAACCTTTTTGCATAAGATATCAATTTAAATAATAAAGTTTTTACCTAAATTAAGTATATCTTACATAAAGAAATTTGTCACTTTATTAAGGAAGGTATTAGAAAACTGGCGTTTAAATATATTTAGTATAAAGGTTTATAAGCTATAAGATTTTTCGGAATAGTAAAAATAAATCTTGCGCCTTTGCCGGGGACTGATTCCACACGGACACGCCCCCCATGGTCTTCCACGGCAGCTTTGACAATAGCCAACCCCACCCCTGACCCGCCATATTGGTCTTCCGGATGCAGCCGTTTAAAAATATCAAAAATTTCCTTGTGATGCTGCAGGTCAATACCGATACCGTTATCTTCAACATAAAATTCATGCCCATCACGGGTTTCTTTCCAGCTGATTTTAATCACCGGAGTCTCTCCCGGCTTAACAAATTTGACTGCATTGCTGAAAAGGTTAAAGAACACCGCCGTGATTTTGATGCGATCACAAACAATCTCCGGCATCTTTCCAATTACCTCAATTTTGGCGGATGCCTGACGGACCATAAAATCGCAGTTGGCTATAGCCGCGTCTATCACCTCTTGGATCAAAACCCGGGAATAGGGGCTTTTAATCCGCGACATCCTGGTCAATTCCAACATGTCCTTAATCAACACATTCAGTCTCGTTGCTCCTTTACGTACGCCGCTAATGCAATCGCGGCCCTGTTTATCCAATTGCTGGGCATAATGACTTTCCAGATAAGCGGCATAACCAACAATTGTTGTTAATGGTCCTGCTATATCATGACTGACCGTATGGACAAACCTGTCCAGCTCCTTATTTAATTTCTCCAGGTCTTTCTTTTGTTTGCTAATCTCATCCAAATTCTTTTTAAACGCAAACAACAACAGTCCCAATGTCACGGTGAGCAATAAACTAAACCAAAATATTGCTTTAGACTGCTGATGCCAGCGCTGACTCCTGTTGGTGGACTCATGGACCAGCCCCCACACCTGAGAAACGATTATTTGGACATGCTTAGTCAAAACTTTCTGCCGGGTATCCGTGCGGTCCAAATCTTCCAGCGATAATTGAAACCCGCCCTTTTCAACTTCCTTGAAAACGCCCTTTACCGTACTGTCATAAGCCTTTGTTTGCTCGCGCATCCCTTCAAAAGAAGCCCTCAATCCCTCGGGCACCCCGGAGAGGTTATCAATCCGCCGCATCTGCTCGCGGGCCTGTTGACTGTACAAGTTGAATTGTTCCCCAAGCCCTTTAACATAATCCTCTAAATATTGCTCACGGGAAGCATTGACCTGACCAAAAGCCAACTCTTCAGAGGATGAGGAAAGTTTAGCGAAAATTATTTCTTTTTCCAATTGAAGATCATTAAGTTTCGTTGCTGTTTCCATCAATACCAAGTCGACCTGGGCCACGTGATCAAATTCGTGGAGGATATCAGCTAAATGCCTTACGCCCACCCAGGCCAAGCTGGCTAAAAAAGCCAGCAGCAATAAAACCAAAATAAATATTTTAGAAGTTGTTTTCATTTTTAATAGAAGCCCAAAACGGCCACACACCATTCTCCCTAATCCTTATAAAGCCCGAAAGCTACCACACAGTTGCGTCCCTGTGATTTAGCACGATACAACGCCCAATCCGCTTTGTCCATCAGTTCCTCTAAAAGGGTTCCGTCAGACGGATAAACAGCGAGCCCTATACTCAAGGTCACGCGTAGAGTACTGTCATACGCCTTAATTAGACGTTTCTGGGCAGATTTACGGATACGTTCTGCCACCACACGGGATCCTTCCAGATCAGTATCCGGCAAAATCACACAAAACTCCTCTCCCCCGAAACGCCCCACAATATCAATCTCGCGCACATTTTCCTGAATAATATTAGAAATCTCTTTGAGGACCAAGTCTCCAGCCAAATGCCCGTACTGATCATTGACCAATTTAAAATGATCCGCGTCAATCATTAAAAAAGAAAGACTGCTCTTGCGAAGAGAGGCCCGTTTAATTTCCTCTTCAAAACGTTCAAGAAAATAACGACGGGTATAAACACCGGTTAATCCGTCAGTTATGGCCAGGGTTTCAATATCTTTGTACAATTTCAGGCGCCTCAGTGCCAAAGCAAACTGATGTGCCAAAATCGCAAACTTCTCCTTGTCCTTGGAGTCAAGCCCCTTGTACAGCAATACTCCCAATTTCTTTTCTTTGCTCTTGAGGACAAACGCCGTATATTCGCCGGGTAAGACCCCTCCTTTAAAACTTTCGCCGATATCCTGGGCCAATTGGCAGTCCTCTATAACTACGTTCTCTTTTAATTTCCTGCGAAATATATTAAAAGCTTCTTGCTCATTGGAATGCCGGGTGATCTCTTTGGTCATATCATAAAGAGTAAATATTTGCATCGCTTCATGCTCAAGATTTGCTTTCTGCGCATGAGCTTTATCTTTTTGCTCGATAATCTTTCCAAAAACATCCTTGGCCCCCAGAACATCTTCATCGGCACGCTGTTCGAGGCCTAAGACCACCAGCTTGGCTAAATAAAAAACCACACCCACAAAAATAACAGTTAAAATAATTAAAATATACATCATGCGGCACACACCTTGTTGCGTCCCGTTTCTTTAGCCCGATACAGGGCTTCATCCGCTTTAAAAATCAATTCATCCCCGCCCGGCGCGTCCTTGGGAAAAGAGGCCACTCCGACAGATACCGTCACATGGGTCTTTTGTCGCCTCAAAATAACTTCACGTTTTTCGATTTTCTTCCTGTACTCATCGGCCATCTGCACGGCTTTTGTTTTTGAGCAACCGGGCAATAAAACACAAAATTCTTCTCCTCCATAGCGGCAGACCAACTCTCCGGGGTGGTTAAAATGCTCTTCTAATATCTGGGAAATGGTCTTAAGGACGATGTCCCCCGCCATATGGCCGAAAGAATCGTTGTATTGCTTAAAATAATCTAAATCAATCATTAAAAAACTCAATTCCTCACCCAGACGCATTTCCCGGGAAACTTCTTCGCCAAGCCGCTCCATCATGTAGCGGCGCAGGAACAATCCGGTCAACCCGTCTTTAATAGCCATCGTCTCCAAATGTTCGTATAATTGCGCGTTTTCAATAGCAATCGAAGTCAAATCCGAGATAGTCCGTAAAAACCGTAAATCATCAGTTGAAAACTGATGTGCCAGGGCACTGTCCACACGCAAGATCCCCAATGTTTTCTCACCGACAATCAAAGGCGTCGAAATAAGGGACCTGATCTGACGATTGTCTTCCGCATCCATTTTACTTAAATCAAAACGAAAATCCGTCTGAACGTCTTCGACGAGCAATGGATGCATCGTTTTGACGACAAAGTGGTCAAAGATATCGCCCTTTTTAGCCTTGAGATTGACCTGCATCTGCCCCTTTTGCGATGAAGAGATGCCCAATTCACCGGTGGCGGAATGGAATAAATACAAAATCACGGTAACGTCTTTATGGCCAAAAAGCCTGGACACTTCGACGGATAAGGTATTGGAGGTATCTTCCAGGCTTAAACAAAGGCTCAATTTCTCGGTCAGGTCTTTTAATTGCGAATAATTAATGATCTTCAAGCGTAATGATGCAATGGTTTCCCATTCATGCTGCAGCTCAGCTTTAAGCAAATTTGCTTTTTCAAAATACTCTTCTTTCAAAATAGCGATTTGCGACTGTTTTTTTTGCAGGCGGCCATGAAAAGCGGCCAAAAGAAAAATATCCGCTAAAAGAGCCACAACCAGGAAAAAATACGCCGCAGGATTTCTGGTAGCGTAAACAAAAAATCCCGCTAAAGGCACAAAAAAGGAGAATATAACGAGGAAATAAAGCCTAGATAATGGTTTCTTCTGTTTTCGAATCAAAGAAGTGCACCTTACTCATGTCAAACACCAGGTCCATGTCACGATTGACATCCGACCTGTCATGCGTCCCGACCCGTGCGATAAAACTATGCTTGCCGGTCGTCAGGTACAGATAAACCTCAGAGCCCAGGGGCTCTACGACTTCACAGATAGCCCGTACGGTATTTTCAGAAGAAGCTTCAGAGACAAAAAGTTTATCATAAATATCCTCTGAACGAATACCCAAGATGACCTCTTGGCCATTATACGAAGCGATCTTAGGGCACATCGGATCTGATATTTTAACCCTAAATTTCCCCTCATCAAAGAAATATTTAAGGTCCTTCTTAATAATTTTCCCGGACATAAGGTTGATGGGAGGCGATCCTATAAAAGAGGCTACAAATTTATTGACCGGCCTGTTATACACAGTCATGGGATCAGCACATTGCAAAATGACCCCCTTATTCATGACCACAATACGGTCGCCCATGGTCATGGCTTCGGTCTGATCATGTGTAACATAGATGAAAGTCGTCTGCAAACGCATGCGCAATTTATAAATTTCAGTGCGCATATGCACGCGCATCTTAGCATCCAGGTTAGAGAGGGGTTCATCAAAAAGGAACACTACCGGCTTACGTACAATGGCACGGCCCAGCGCAACGCGCTGGTGTTCCCCTCCGGAAAGTTCCCGCGGGCGTCGTTCTAAATATTGTTTGATCCCTAAAATTTCAGCGGCTTCATATACCCGTTTTTGAATTTCGGCTTTAGGATAATTGCGTAATTTCAAACCAAAAGCCATATTCTCGAACACGCTCATGTGCGGATAAAGGGCGCCATTTTGAAACACCATGGCTATATTACGATCTTTGGCAGGGACATCATTGACCAAACGGTCATTAATCCAGATCTCGCCGGAAGTGATGTCTTCCAGGCCGGCAATCATGCGCAAGGTAGTGGATTTCCCGCAGCCTGAAGGACCAACGAGTACTAAAAACTCCTTATCGCCGATTTCTAAATTAAAATCATCGACAGCTTTGGAATCGCTTCTATAACTTTTACAAAGATTTTTGATCCGGATATTGGCCATAATTAGTCTTAACAGTAACTAATGGTATGCACCAAAACGCCCTTTAAGTCTTGACGCTCAACGATCATGTCAACCATGCCATGGGCTAATAAGAATTCTGAACGTTGAAAACCGGCAGGCAATTTCTGACGTATGGTCTGCTCCACCACTCGAGGTCCTGCAAAACCGATCAAAGCCTTGGGCTCAGCAATGATAACATCCCCCACCCCCGCGAAAGAAGCCATGATCCCGCCCATGGTAGGGTTCGTTAATAAAGAAACATACAGTAATCCTGCCTCAGAGTGACGCTGCAGGGCCGCACAGGTCTTGGCCATCTGCATCAAAGAAATGGCCCCTTCATACATGCGGGCCCCTCCGCCGGACCCTGAAACAATGATCAACGGCAGCTGTTCTTTGGTAGAGTACTCAACCAAACGGGTTATTTTTTCACCAACGACTGAACCCATGGAACCCATGATAAACCGCGAATCTGTCACCGCTATCCCCGCTTTTTTACCCTCAAGCTCACCGTGACCGGTAATAACGGCATCTTTAAGATCTGTCAAATCCTGATCCGCTTTAATTTTTTCCTTGTAGGATTTAGGGCCTTGGAATTTTAACGGATCTGCGGAAACCATCTCTGCGTCATGCTCAACAAATGTCCCGTCGTCAATCAGATGCTCGATGCGTTCGCGGGCGGTTAAGCTCAAATGAAAACCGCACTTGGGGCATACATTCAAATTGTTCTTTAATTCTTTGGAATAGGCGGGGGACTCACAGCCGGGACATTTAGTCCATACGCCAATGGGGATATCTTTGCGTTTAACTTTAATAAAGGTGTAATTTGATTTTCCGAATAGTGACATATCAATAGACGGCCAATACATAACCTCGTATCGGCCTTAGCATGATTTAATCCATTTTGTAAATTGTCAACCCCGACAGTACCTTAGGATAGAAATAGGTGGTCTTAGGAGGCATCCGCTCATCGTTAAGAGCAATAGAACGCAATTGCGCGACCTGTACGGGATTAAGAATAAAACCGGCCTCGGCCCCGCCATCATTGACCGATTGCATCACTTCATCAGGATCTTTGGAATAAACAATGTCCTCGTCAGCCACCCCCACCTGATCTAAAATAAATGCTTTCAAGATTGCCGCATCCAGGCTCCGGTAATCTTTGGACCCATCCTTGACCATTTTATCAACAAGCGTTTTATTCTTTAAACGAAGTAAAAACATACCCTGTTTATTGTAGAAACCAAAAGCATGCTCATTCTGTCCTGCGCGGGCCAGCAAAACCAGCCAATCAACCTTCGTTTTAACTTTATCAATACGAAAATACTGTTCTAATAAATTAACACTGATGGGAAATTTCTTTACAATGCGATGGATGGGGAATATCTGCAAATCTTTGGAATCCATATTTGTAAAATAGGTCATCACATAATTATACGATTCTTCCCCCGTGATCTTTTTTGCTTTCTTTAAAGCTTCGCGGCGGATCTGGTTGGCCACCTCAAAACGATGATGCCCATCGCAGATAAATAAATTCTGCCCATCAATGACGTTAACGATTTCCTGAATTCTATCCGGATTATCAAGCCTCCAGATCATATGCCTGACCTTGTCATGGTCTACCGCCTCCAAATAAGGCTTTTGGCTGGCCAATTCCTTAAAAAAGACCCTGTCGATCTTCCCGCCTTTATCTGCGTAACCTACAAATATCGAACTCAAATTTGATTTTAAAGCGCTCCAGAGAGTCAATCGGTCGGTTTTGGCTGCAGCATGAGTATGCTCATGCGGTAAAATACGCACACCCGAATCTTCGTTGATTTTTAACAGTCCCAAAAAACCCGTACGGGTGTATTTTTGCCCTTGATATTTATAATCCTGTTTATAATAATATATACAAGGGGTTTCATCCTGCTTTAATATGCCCTTTTTAAACCATTCCTCATAAGTTTTACGTGCCCGCGTGTATTTGTTGTCCTTATCATCATCTTTAGGGGTTTCTTTTGTTAACTCCAAACGGATAAAATTATGAGGGTCTTGTTTATAATATTCTTCTTGTTGTTCTTTGGAAATAATATCATACGGCGGGCAGAAGACGTTGGAAAGATTGTCGACTTTTTCCTTATTATAAAAGACTGCCGCAAATGGCTTAAGCGCTGACATGAACAATGCCCTCTCTTATTTTTTATACTGTTGTTAAATAATAAGATACATCTCTACTTTAAATCTACAAAAGATTAATTATATCATAAAAACATATTAAAGGAAGACAAAGTCTGGCGTTCTGCTTCCGATTTATACACCCAGGAGAGCTCTTAGAGTAGTTCTAGCGGTTTCCATAATACCTTTTGATTTAGTGTAGAGCTTGTCATATTCATTACTAAACACGGTATATTTTTCTTCGAACTCTTTATCGCTTATACTGCCCCTCTTTTTGGGCGCCTTGATCTCCCGCCATAGTAAAGAAAGCATTCTTTCAATTCTCTCTATCTGGTCAATTGATGCCCTGTAGTTCCTGAAAGACTTATTGTCAGATAATGTCCCCAAAAGAGATATAGATATATCATATTTCCATTTTGTTTCCTCATAATTCCAGCACTTGATGAGAAAGTTTAGCGTCTGTTCATAAGCAAAATTTCTGTTATTGATTAAAAGATCACGCAAAACAGATGTTTTGATGTTAAGGAATTCAGATCTAGGCCTGTTAAGAGGCAGCGACCTTATGCTTCGCGAGATCTCCGGAAACCAGTTTGCCAGAAGTGAGTACGTTCCATAAGTATCAACCAAACTTTTTGCGCTGTACTGGTCCCCCGTTCTAAAATCTCCTATAGCAATATCTGAACTTGTTGTTTCAATAAAGGCGCTGAGATTATCATAGAATTCGACATCTTCTTCAACGAAATCAATATCACCCGGTATTTGTACAATTCTCTCTGCTTGGGGATAGTTATCAAGCACATGGCCCCAACCGGCAAGCCATGTCTGGCATGAATCAACAGACCAGGTTTGCACAACTTCAAGGGTCTTGTACCTTTCATCCTTTATAAAAGAAGCGGCATCCTGCCTTATGACAGTATCCCGGGGCAGCATAACAATTGGTTTGGGATCAATTTCTTTACACCTGTCAACTGTCCACCAAAAATACCACTCACACTTTTTATTATTCTCATATCCCAGGTATGGGAAAATAATTACAGGCTTTGAATTTATACTTTTATCGTTAAGTTCTTTTACCACTTCTTTTTTCTGGCTCATAAGAAAACCTGATTCTGTAGTACCGCTTAGTTCAATTGAGGCTTATATTACGATTTCCCTCTTTTTTCTTCCAGCTGTTTACGAATGGCGTAAGCCTTGTCTTCTGAGACCTCAAATGTCGCGATGATATAAATAGCAACTAATGTGGTCACAATCGGTATTCCGATATCGCAAAGCCTCATAAGCAATAAAGCTTTAGCTGACTGATTTATACCTAATGCTATATTAAAACCGGTCCAATTAAGGAGATAGCCGCCCAAGATCGATGCCCCTGCCATCCCCAATTTCTGGATCCACCAATAGATCCCGCTGAACATGCCCTCCCTGCGCGTACCGGTCTGCAATTCGTCATAGTCACAAACATCGGCAACCATGGAGGGAACTATGGTAAAGAGCGCTCCTAAATGAAACGCCATAAATGGTGCCGCTATCAGCAGTAGATAGGGGTGGCCGGGGTTATAACCGATCCACTTTAAAGCATAACCAATAATCGCAAATAACATGGTGATCAAAAAAGTATTCCTCTTGCCGATCTTTGAGGAGATCCAAGCAGTTAAAGAAATAGCGCAGAGAGTGCAAACAGAACTGAACGTCCCGAACATGCCGAGTAAGGTGCCTCCGTTATGATACATGACATCCTGGGCAGACATGGCTCCTTGGGCGTGCGAGCCGCCAAAGACATAAAAGAAGATCACATAAGCCGTAAAACTTGAGGCCAGCATGAACCCGTTGAAGATCAAAAATGTGACCGCGATAAGTTTAACAAAAGGAAGGCATTTGAAAGATGTTGCGCAATTATGCCAAAGGTCCTTGATGACATTCCCTGCCCCCTTTTTCTTCTCAGGCCGCGGTAAGTTTCCGAAATGTTCCTTATTAAAAATTGCAGGCAGGATGCCGCCTACCAGGATAAACCCTCCGACAACGATCGCAAGGGTCCTTGCGCCCGACACAAGATCCGGGAAGATGGCCTTATTGTTCATAATAGAAAAGAACCAAGGCGCTATCATCCAGACAGGCTGGGCAAGGAAATTGGCAAACGCCTGCAGCCGTGTGCGTTCATGATAGTCAGGCGTCATTTCATAACCAAGCGCGATCCAGGGGATCGAGTAGCAGGCAAAGGCGATGACAAAAAGACATTGGATCGCCAGGACATACCAAAAATAAAAATTCTCGTTATACCCTTTATAAAGTTGAAACATCAAAGCTAACAAAATCCCTGAAGCAATAGCTCCAAAAAGTATCCAAGGCCTGCGCCGCCCATACCGGGTCCTGGTATTATCTGAACTGTACCCGATTAAGGGGTCTGAAAAAGCATCGATAAAACGGGGAACAGCGCCGATCCAGCCGACTAAAACGGGATTCACGCCGAGCCCGAGGTTCAAAACAGTGATCAGCTGGCCGATAGCAGCGGCTTGAAATTGATTAACGAATGACCCTATACCGTAAACGATTTTCTGAAAAACCGGAATGCGGTCTTCGCGGGCTGTCGTATGGTGGCTTGGCTGCTCCATGGCTTGTTCCATTCACTACCTCCGTAGATTCTTCTGGTTCTTTATTTAAAATAGACAATTTTCTGTTGATAAATGAATATAAGTTTTGCATTATAACAAGCAAATCCGGTGTGTACAATACTATTTATCAACAGGTCTACTTCCCCTTGCAGGGGCAACCATTGCAGGGTGAGCCTTGGGGTGAAGATGTGCTGGCAGGCTTGGAAGCCTCTTTTTTTTCAGCGGCTGAGAGGGATTTTTTTTTATAATCGGTTTCGTAGAAGCCGGACCCTTTAAAAATCATACCGGAGCCGCGGCCGATCAGGCGCGTCAATTTTTTTTTATGACATTGCGGGCACAGGGTCAATTTAGGGGCCGTCATGGCTTGAAGTTCTTCAAATACATGTCCACAGGCCTGGCATTCATATTCATAGGTTGGCATAAAATCTCCTAAAATTGGTCATTTGAAAGCTTTTTTGAATTTATCTTTAAACGTAGTTTTAGTGTTGCTTTCTCCCAATTCACGGCTCAGCTCTTCCATCAATTCACGCTGGCGGCCGGTCAAGCTATCAGGCACCGCTAACATTACGCGTACATATAAATCACCAAATTCGTGCCCTCCATGGACATCCGGCATCCCCTGACCGCGCATACGAAAGACCTTGCCGCTTTGCGTTCCCTCAGGTATCTTCATTACCACTTCTTCTTTAAGGGTTTTTATTTTTTCCTCACCGCCTAAAGCGGCTTTGGCAAAAGAAACCGGCAAATCCATCTTTAAATCTTGAGCCTGCCGCTGGAAAACAGGATGTTCTTTCACTTTAATGAACAAAAACAAATCCCCATTACCGCCGCTGCCGGATTCTCCTTCACCGCGTACGCGCAACTGAGAATCGTTATCAACACCCGAAGGGACCTTAATCTCAACGGTACGGACAATCCTCACAACTCCCCGTCCGGTGCATTCCGGGCAAAACTCAGTAATAATCTTCCCCGAACCGCGGCATTTAGGGCACGTTTGGGCCATACGGAAAAATCCGTTAGCCATGACCACCTGCCCTTGCCCGCCGCAGGAATGGCATGTTTTCAAAGACGTGCCGGATTTTGCCCCGGTACCGTCACATTTCTTACAATGCTCATGACGCGGGAATTTAATCTCCTTCTTGATCCCTCTATATGCTTCCTCAAGCGTCAATTCGACC
Organism: Candidatus Omnitrophota bacterium; assembly: GCA_015233675.1. GTDB lineage: Bacteria > Omnitrophota > Gorgyraeia > Zapsychrales > Fredricksoniimonadaceae > JABDGZ01. The sequence goes on along the minus strand of JADFXH010000003.1, from coordinate 143,636 downwards.
TCGTATTGAATATCATGGCCGCGCGATCGTCTGCCTGCGCCGGATGTTGCTCCTCCAAAATCGAACTGGGAGCCGAACATGCGCCCCAAAATATCTCCCAGATCAGATTCTCCGCCAAAAATACTGGAAAAATCAGCTCCACGGAAAATATCTTCCGACGTATAATTCTGATCAATCCCCTGATGGCCGAATTGATCATACGTTTGCTTTTTCTGCGGATCGGAAAGCACGCCGTAAGCTTCGGAAATTTCCTTAAATTTTTCCTCGGCAGCCTTTTTCTCGGATTCCTGAACACGATCCGGATGGTATTTCAACGCCAAAGAACGATAAACCTTCTTGATATCCGCCAGTGTGGCATCCCTGGACACCCCTAAAATCTCGTAATAGTCTTTTTTCATAAGATATAACTTTCCAAATTAGATCCAGAGATATGCCGTTTACGCGGGGCCTGTCATTAGCCTCAACATTAAGGTGCTCCTCAAGCGAGGGCAACCTTAACAGCAGCACCGACGATAGTGCCCCCTAAACCGCCCACTTGTGCAGGTGCCGTGCGCGCCTTAATATCGAGGCTAATGACACCCGCTAATACCACCATAATTCAATGCACTAGTGGCCGTGAGTAAAGATATATTACTTTCCACACATTAAGGAATTTTTCGCCAAATGTCTGCAAGGTTTTACAACAAAAATGTTCCAAATGAAGAGAATCTTTAGAACATTTTTGTTGTAAACCGAAGCAGACGGCGAAAATATTCCGTGTGGAAAGTAATATATTTTTACTCGCGGCCCTGCGCGTATTTACTTATCCGAACTAGCCTTAAAATCAGCGTCGATAACGTCGTCCTTGCCCTTATCTTTAGGCGCTTGAGACTGGTTCTCTGCGCCCTCTGGTTTGGGTTCTTCAGCCTGCGGATTGGCCCCTGGTGCCTGCTGCTGGGCCGCGCTTGCTTTGTACATTTCTTCCGCTAATTTATGACTGACCTTTTGCAAACTCTCCATGCTGGACTTGATTTTCTCATGATTCTTGTCCTTGATGGCGTCTCTTAGGGCCGTTAATTCTTTTTCCACCGCTTCTTTTTCCTGTGCGGACACTTTGTCGCCAAAATCTTTCAAAGATTTTTCCGTCGAATAAAGCAGCGTGTTTGCCTGGTTGAGAAGCTCAGCTTCCTCACGGCGCTTTTTGTCCTCTTCGGCATATTTCTCCGCTTCTTTGACCATTTTCTCTATTTCAGCCTCTGAAAGTTTAGTCTTGGCCGTGATTTGGATTTTTTGTTCTTTACCCGTGGCCTTGTCCTTAGCCGTGACGTGCACGATGCCGTTAGCATCAATATCAAAGGTCACCTCGATTTGCGGTATGCCGCGCGGTGCCGAGGGAATGCCGACTAAATCAAAACGGCCAAGTTCTGTATTATCATTGGCCATTTGACGTTCACCCTGTAAAACCCGGATTGTCACCGCTGTTTGATTGTCCTCCGCTGTTGAAAAAACCTGGCTTTTCTTGGTGGGGATAGTAGTGTTGCGATCAATTAATTTGGTAAACACAGCGCCCATGGTTTCAATCCCCAGGGACAACGGCGTCACGTCGAGCAACAAAACTTCCTTGGCGTCACCCGTGATGATGGCCCCTTGAACGGCAGCTCCTAAAGCAACGCATTCCATGGGGTCAATGCCGCCTTCGATTTTCTGGCCAACTTCCTTTTCCAGGAATTGCTGAACAATCGGCATGCGGGTAGGCCCTCCGACTAAAACTACACGGTCAATTTTAACATCTGCGCCTAATTTAGCCGACGCATCTTTAATGGCCTGACGTACCGGGCCGCGGCAGCGGTCAATCAACGGGGCCACAAGACTTTCGAGCTTGGCCCGTTCAATTTTCATGGTTAAATGCTTGGGGCCCGTTGCATCTGCCGTGATATACGGCAAATTAACATCGGTCGCCACCGTGCTGGAAAGCTCCACCTTGGCTTTTTCCGCGGCTTCACGCAGGCGCTGAAATGACATTTTGTCATTGCGCAAATCAATGCCGGACTCTTTCTTGAATTCCGTGGTGATATAGTCAATCAAGGCATTGTCCATGTCCGTTCCGCCTAATTGAGTATCACCGGAAGTGGACAAAACTTCAAAAGTTGCAGCCTTAGCGGCCGCATCCCAGCCCATTTCCAAAATAGTCACATCGAGCGTTCCTCCGCCCAAGTCAAAAACCATGACCTTCTGTTCTTTTCCGGCTTTATCTAAACCATACGCCAGACAGGCCGCGGTCGGTTCATTGATGATACGGGAAACTTTAAGACCTGCGATTTCCCCTGCATCCCTGGTTGCCTGACGCTGGTTATCATTAAAATATGCCGGCACTGTAATAACGGCGCTATCGACCGTTTCGCCTAAAAATTTCTCGGCATCGGATTTGATTTTCTGCAGGATGAATGAACCGACCTGCTGGGGCGTATACTCCTTGCCAAACACCTTGAATTTAAAATCCGTCCCCATCTTGCGCTTGGAGGCATAAATAGTCCCCTCCGAATTAATCGGCGCCTGTCGACGGGCTGGTTCACCGACCAACAGTTGCCCATCCTTGGTGAAAGCCACAAACGACGGGAATGCTTTACCCGAAGATACTCCTGCCCCTTCGGCTGAAGGGATGATCACCGGACGACCGCCCTCCATGGCGGCGGCTGCCGAGTTTGACGTGCCTAAATCGATTCCAATAACGCGTGCCATATAAATATCCTCCATGTCCTTTGTCATTCCCGCAAAAGCGGGAATCTAAGTCAGAACTAATTCTGAATAGGATCCCCGCTTGTCAAGGGGATGACATTCATTAATATTCAATTATTATTCTTTGCCACCTTCACCTTAACCGTGCGCACTACCTTGCCGCCTAAAGTGTATCCTTTTTCCAATTCTTCCATCACAACTCCGTCAGGAAAATCCGCGGTTTCCTGCTGCATTAAAACTTCCTGAGTGTTATGGTCAAACGGCTTGCCTTTTGCTTCAATGGGCTTAACTTCATATTTGCCCATCAATTCCTTCATATTATTATAAACCATCTCAAGACCTTTGATTAGATTCACATCGGTCCCTTCTTTTGATTTAAACGCCGACAGCGATCTTTCCAGATCATCATACAACTTCAAACACTCAATGATGACTTCCTCATGCGCATATTTGATCAAATCACAGCGCTGGCGTTCATGTCGCTTGCGCATATTATCAAATTCTGCCAAAAGCCTCATATACTTATCTTTATAATCCAGCCCCTCATCCGCGGCTTTTGCAACGGGTTGGACTGGCAGCTCTTGAGACAAAATTTCTTCTTGAGGGTTTAGGCTATTATCGTCCATAATTTTAGTTTAATAAAAGCTTGTTCTTCAGGCAGCTATTAATGGCTTAGCATCTGCGAGATATACTCGAGGGTTGAAACCACGCGATCATACTGCATGCGCGTGGGGCCTAACACCGCGATACGCCCCTTGACCCCATTTTTTTCAAAACGGGAAATTGCCAGGGAACAGCTTTCCATGTCCTTAAGGGCCATTTCATGGCCTATATAAATTTTAATTTTTTCCTCAAGGGTACGGTTGATCAATTCCATGAGCCGTTCTTTTTCCTCGAGAAGCTTTAAAATAGCCTGGATCTTTAAAATGTCTGTGTTATCCGGATAGCCCACCACATAACTAGTCCCCTTGCAGATGATCTTATGTTCATTGTCATCATCCAATGAGACGATGCTGGTATAATGGGTCAGGTCAGAGATCACCTGCGATGTTTTTTCCATCAAGTCTTCAAGCTGGCGCGCATGGCGCTTGTATTCCTGAGAGATTCTCCTTTTTTCTTCTTCCAGAAGCTGGATCTCATCCATCAAATGGTCCACATAATAGCGATAACCCCGCTCGGTCGGCATGCGGCCGGCCGAGGTATGAGGATGCGACAAATACCCTTCTTCTTCCAGATCCGCCAGGATATTGCGCACCGTCGCGGGTGATACATCAAGATCATGTTCTTCCGTAATATATTGCGATCCTACGGGCGAGACAGTCTTAATATACCGGCTGATCACGATCGCCAAAATGCGGTCTTTGCGTATCTGTATGTCCGATTGTTTAGCTGCCATATTAAAGCCCTTAAATATATTCCCGGATTAGCACTCTCAATGCCCGTCTGCTAAAAGTATAACAAAAACATAATGTTTGTCAAGTTATCAATCTGTATCTATGACCAAATCATTGCTTTGCACATCAACTTTGACTGTCTGTCCCTCTTTTAATTCCCCCTGCAGGATACGCAGGGCAATGGGGTCTTGCAATAATTTCTGGATGACACGTTTAAGCGGCCGGGCGCCGTACACGGGATCATAGCCCTGCCGGCCCAAAAGATCTTTGGCCTTTTCGCTTAATTTTAAAACTATGCCTTTGTCTTTCAGCCTCTCAGTTAAAATTGCAGCTTGTATGTCCACGACCTTCTTTAATTCTTTGATGCCTAAACGGTGAAAAACAATGATCTCATCAACACGGTTTAAAAATTCCGGACGAAAATGACGGCGTAAGGCATCCTGGATACGGTTATCGATCTCTTTTTGATCATCCAATACCGCCGTCTGCGCAGTACCGATATTAGAGGTCATGATCACAATAGTATTTTTAAAATTGACCACCCTTCCCTGACTGTCGGTCAAACGCCCATCATCAAGCAGCTGCAAAAGCACGTTAAAAACATCCGGATGTGCTTTTTCAATTTCATCAAACAGCACCACTGCATACGGTTTGCGGCGTACGGCCTCTGTCAGCTGCCCGCCTTCTTCGTAGCCTACATACCCCGGCGGTGCACCGATCAGGCGCGCCACCGCATGTTTCTCCATATATTCGCTCATGTCAATACGCACCATGGCATTTTCATCGTCAAACAAAAACCATGCCAGGGATTTGGCCAATTCCGTTTTCCCCACACCTGTGGGCCCCACAAAAATAAAAGAACCCGACGGACGGTTTGGGTCGGAAAGTCCCGTGCGCGAACGGCGGATGCACGAGGCAACGGCCTCAATGGCCTGATCCTGCCCGACGACACGTTTCTTCAGCGCATCTTCCATGTGGATCAATTTTTCCGTCTCCGCCTGCATCAACTTAGACAAAGGGATCTTGGTCCACTTGGCAATGATCTCAACGATATCCCGGTCATCCACTTCTTCTTTAAGCAATCCGCCGTCTTTTTGCAGCTTGGACATCTCCTTATTGCCGGCTTCTAATTTTTTATTAAGCTCAACCATGGTTCCGTAACGGATCTCCGCGACTTTATTAAGATCGCCTACTTTTTCAGCCTTTATCTCCTCTGATTTCTTTTCTTCAATTTGCGCTTTAATGTTACGGATGCGGTCAATCACCGCTTTCTCATTCTGCCAGCGCAGGCGCATGACCTTATTTGTTTCCTTAAGACGGTTTAACTCCTCATCAATTTTTTTAAGACGTTCTTTGGATGGCATGTCTGTTTCTTTTTTAAGTGCCTGGCGTTCGATTTCCAGACGACGGATATCTCGTTCATTAACATCAAGCTCCTGAGGCATACTGTCAATTTCAATACGCAGGCGGGAGGCAGCCTCATCAATCAGATCAATGGCCTTATCCGGCAAAAAGCGGTCCGTGATATAACGCTGGCTCATCATGGCCGCGGCTACAATGGCCGAGTCCTGAATACGAACACCGTGATGCACTTCATATTTTTCTTTAAGCCCGCGCAAAATAGCAATGGTGTCCTCCACGCTTGGCTCATTGACTAAAACTTGCGCAAAGCGCCTTTCAAGCGCTGCGTCTTTTTCAATATGCTGACGGTATTCATCAAGGGTGGTTGCCCCGATGCAGTGCAAAGCCCCGCGCGCCAAAGCCGGTTTTAGCATATTGGAGGCATCCATCGAGCCTTCCGCACGTCCTGCCCCGACAATCGTATGTAACTCATCAATGAATAAAATAACGGCCCCATTTTGGTCCTCAACTTCTTTTAATACCGCCTTAAGGCGGTCTTCAAATTCTCCTCTAAATTTGGATCCGGCTACCAAAGCCCCCATATCCAGGACAATGACACGCTTGTTCTTAAGGCCCTCCGGGACATCGCCCCGGAAAATCCGTTGGGCCAAACCCTCGACAATGGCGGTCTTGCCCACTCCGGGCTCCCCGATCAAGACCGGATTATTTTTGGTACGCCGCGAGAGCACTTGAATGACACGGCGAATTTCCTCATCGCGGCCGATCACCGGGTCTAATTTGTCCTTAGCGGCCAAGTCCGTCAAATCCCTGCCATATTTCTCTAATGCCTGATACTTTTCTTCGGGGTTTTGGTCCATGACTCTTTGTCCTTTGCGAATGGTTTCTAAAATTTTTAACAAATCACGCTCGTGAATACCGCGTTTGCCCAAAACTTGCGCGACAACGCCTTCTTTCTCATGATTCAAACTTAAAAATAAATGTTCCTGGGCAACATACTGGTCTTTCATTGATTTGGCTAAATCCTGAGCCTTATTTAGAACCGTATTTAAGCGCAAGGATAAATGAGGAGATTGCCCGGAAGATGTTTCTACTGAAGGCTTATCCTGCAAATACCGCCGTAAAGGATTGTTGAGGTCTTGAAGATCAACCTCCAAATTTTTTAAAATCCCGGGAATCAGTCCATTTTGATCTTCCGTCAAACTCAATGCCAGATGCTCAGGCTCAATGGCCTGATGATGAAAATCCTGGGCCAAATGAACTGACTTCTCTATCGTTTCCTGGCTCTTATGTGTAAATTTATTGATATCAAACATAAATTTTAATGTCGTGTCATTTATAGGCCATTAATCCAGCGGCGGGGCCTGTCTCGGCCTTGATGTTTAGGTGCTCCTGGTTCAAATCCGTTTACAGAAGCCTTATAGAACGGTAGTTTCCCTTATTCGCCCTAACATCACTTACCGTCCGCCCTAAACATCAATTCCGAGCCTCCCTCCGTAACTTTCCCGCTTCATTCCAATGACAGAGGTTAGCTCCTCTCTTAATTGACTTGAATATCAATCGCTTTTGGTTTCGCTGCCTCAGATTTTGGCACAACGAGTTCCAAAACGCCATCTTTATAATTGGCGCGGATTTTACTTTGGTCAACGCTAGTCCCCAAATTCAAAGTGCGCACAAAACGCCCATAGCTTCTTTCAAAACGATGGATATGTTTGTCCTTATGTTCTGCTTCCGTTTTGCGTTCGCCTTCAATGGTCAAAACACCGTTTTCCACCGAAACCTTAATATCTTCCTTCTTTATGCCGGGAAGATCTGCCTTAAGGATATACTGCTCCTTTTCTTCAATTGTCATTTCTTTTTCTAATCTTTTGTCATTCCCTTTTCCAATCCTTTGTCATTCCCTTTTCCAATCCTTTGTCATTCCCGCAAAAGCGGGAATCCATTTATTATTAGCACTCTCATTATGCGTCTGCTAATTAAAGACCTTTAAAAAGGAGCTGAAGAATGTTGGCACTCTCAACCCCTAAGTGCTAATATAGCACATTTTTTTAGTTTGTCAAGTGGCGATGCTGGGCGTACTGGCCGCATTTTCCTGCAGACCTAAAAATTTCCGTAAATCCGTCATCGGCTGGATATCGATAATCACAGGCACAAAGCCCGAGGCGTTTTGCAACTGTCGAAGCATAACGGGATCAATTTGGAATTTAATGCCTTGGCCGTTATTTTGGATAGAAAATACCTTATCAGATGTTAAATCAATCCCGCCTTTATCTGCTTGAGTATTGACTAAACTTGTGCTCATAGCCGCATCTAAGGCACTGCGTAATTCCTGAATAATTTCCAAATGCCGGATAAACCACTGCCTTACTCTATCTACAGATGTTAAGGATTCAATCCGTAATCTCAATTGTTCTTTTTGGTCCCTATCTAAATCTCTGCCATGTTCGCTTATCCAGTCTGTTAAATCACCGGACAATGCGATCAATTTCTCGTTGAGAAGTTCCTGTTTAAGCCTTGAGCTGCGATTCTCTGCCCATTGATGACTATAAATTGATAGTTGGGATATCAACCGTAATGGCTGCCGTAATATTTTGTTGATTTTCATTAAATCAGTTTCTTCTGCGGGAGGCATAAGCAGATCAGTTAATAAGTCTTCTGTAAAAACAACATCACCACGGACCATGACTGTCTCAGGGATGATTTTCATCTTCGATTCATAGCCTAACATCTTTTCTACCTTATCCCTGCCCCATTCAATGGGGACCTTTCGGCTCATCAGAAAATCTTTATCCGTCACAACCCCCGCCAATTCTGTTTCAGCCGCTTTCCTTGCCACTAAATAGGTAAAACTGCCTTGAGTTTGAGTGCGGACATCTTGCGCAAACCCCTCCCCATACTCCTCCACCAGGGATTTATAAGTTTCATCATCCAAACTGGAAATCAATTTTGCTCCCGGTTTTAACTCAAACCCCAATGCCTGCATAGCTTCTATAAAAGAAGGCGGGATAATATGAGTATCCGGTAAAATTAAAGAGAACACCCCTCCCTCTTTTAATAGCCGGTGAATATTCTTCATCAGCGCTGCCGGATGATCAGTATATTTTAAAGCGTATGACATATTAACAAGTCCATATTGACCTTCCTTGAGTTTCCCTTCATCCATGGCTTTGCCCAAATCATCCATGTGACCTGCCATTTGTTGGCCCTCGCGGTATTGTCCCAGCCGTAACATCATGACATTCGCATCATAGTCTGTTATATCCAAATTTAAGCCATTTTGCCGCAAATGTGCCCCCCCCCGTTCATATGCCCGGTATAATGTCGACGGGCCCGAGGCAAGATCCAAAGCCTTAATTTCATATCCTTTTAATTCAGGAAAGGCATCACTGCTTAAGTAGTCCAAACCTGCTAAATTTGCATAAAAGGAAGCGCTGTGCTCTAAAGTTATAGTATATAATTGAGCTGTTTTGTCCCATAATTGTCGACGCTTTTCCATATCATTGGTATGGGCGATCTGTCCGATGATCAGCCTTACTTCCTGCAACAATGATAATTCAAAAGGATCCATTAGCACCATGCTATCCGATGACTTTTTTAAACTATCGACCAGCCGTTTATCAACATCCCGAAACGCTCGTAAAACCTCCGGAGTCAAATTTCCTTCTATGATCATCTCAGCCAGGATGTTCTTGCGTTTTAATACTTTTGCCTTTTCATGATCTATAGACATGGGAGCATCGTACTCAAGGCTTATGATCTCCAGTTTCTTGCCGGGCATATTACGCTGATCATCCCGTCGATGAGCCCGGTCAATGGCTTGCTTAAATGTAGATGGCTTCCAGGGGTAATTTAAAAAAATTATTGAATCCGCTTGGGTCAACTCAATCCCTAGCCCTAAAGTGGCGATAGTCGCCACCATAACCTTAGCTTGGCCTGCCTGAAAAAGGTCTATTTGTTTCTGACGATCATTATCAACTACCGTACCATCCACATAGGCCACTTGATCTTCACCGATCATTTGGCTTATTTCACTGCGCAATTTCCCTAAAGGCTGACGGTAATTTGAAAAAATAATTACCGATTTGCCCTGGGCCACTCTTTCTTTAACAAGCATTTTAGCGGCATCAAACTTGATCGAATCAGCGCCTTCTTCAAAAAAATCCGGACTTAAAGCCGCTTGCTCCATCCGAATCAATTGTATCCCATGCCGACTCCGGGAACTTTTTTCTTCCGTGACTTCTGATTCCGGTGTCTCACTAATGTCTTCTTCGTCATCAAATTGAATATACTTACGATCAAAGTATCCCGGCGCACTGTAAGCTTTCTCGTATAAACTCATTTGCTGCTGGTAATTGCCCGCAAGCGGGATTTCTCTGTCTCCTATTTTCATCACTCTGCGCAAAGGGTCTAATTTTACGATCTTTTCTTCCTTTTGGGGCAATCCTGTTAAAACATCCTCTTTATATCGACGAACCATGCGGGACGATATATAGCTATGTAACATCGACAAACGGTCTAGTCTCTCTTTGGCAAAGTTAGCGGCAAATTGGCGGGCAGTTAAACCGGCAAAAAACTTCTCCTCATCGCTCGTGCCGCCTCTTGCCAAATATTGTAACGGCGCATACATGTCCTGCGGCCTGTTTTCCAGCGGCGTTCCTGTCATCACCATTTTATATTCAGCTTCGATATATCCCTGGCCTTGTGAATCTCCATACACAGCTTTGGAAGTGTCTGTGTAACGGTTTTTTAATAAATGAGCTTCATCAAGGGCAAGAAAATCTGTGTGGATGGCCGGCAATTGATTCTTATGTCGATAGTTCTGCATATTCGGCAATAATTCATAATTCATTAAGACTACTCGCTTGTGCCCTTCTGTTGCGGGGGGCCGGGGATTTAAAATATAATTAAACCTGTCCTCTTTCCTGACTACCGTAATCTTTATTTTCGGATTCTCAGATAAAATTAGCAACGGATCAAACTCACCTAAAATAACAAGTTCCAACGGCGTATCAAGGTGCTTGCCCATATCATCCATCCACCGGCTCAAGACAGATTTGGGCCCTAAAACCAACATCTCCTCTTTCCCGCTTAGTAAAAAAGAAGCCAGTGCTTGAAGCGTCTTGCCGAGGCCCATTTCATCAGCCAAGACTATCCCTTTTAAATCTAAAACTTTCTTCATGGTTAACAATTGATATAAATTCATCGGTGTCTTAACGCCAAGTTTTACTAATTTTTCCTGGTATGCCAGCGCTTCTTTGACTTCTTGTAATATATCCCCTAAAACCTCTTTGGTAATACTTCCTTTTTCTTCTTCAATAGCCAGATCCAGCATCACCGACACTTCCTGGCCTAATAAATCTTGCGGGAAATCCCGATAATATTGCCTGAAAAAATATTTTTCCTCTAATTTACGGATAAAGTTCTTGGCCTGATCCCGTACAATGTTCCGTAAACCTTCATCCTGCTCTAAATTCTTAAGATGTTCTTCAACTGCCCGTCCAAAGGCTGAAATCTCTTCCTGCGTTAGATTGGGCTCTTCTAAAAATCCAGGAGACTCCTCTTTGCCCTGTTCTTTGATATCAACTGTATCAATGGATTGAAGACCTTCCTCTTCTTCAAATAACTCCCTAAGTTGATTATCAATCAGCTTCCTGATTGTTTCTTCATCGTACTTGCCTTTTAATTGATGCCCTGCTAATCCCCATAACAAATTCTTTATATCCACTACATAACGCCCCGTCAATTCTCCAAGATTATTTAGGAATATTTCATCTAAATTCTTCGTTATTGATGCAATGGCTTCTTGAACATCAGGATGATTTTTAAGCACATTGTTTTGATAAATAAATTCTGTGCCATCCCATAACCATTGGCTTCGGCCTGATTCCTGTCCATCTTTATAACCCACAAAACTTATTGACTCCACCTTATTATCGTTCTTGTGGATAACAACGCTCGCCTGGGTTAAATTTATGCCTACCTTCATATAATTATTTTCTCTATTTCTCCAGTTCGCGCCATTGGGCAAAATAAATGTATTCTTTATGACTCCTCTTTTTAAATTTTCTTCTTGCAGCCAATCCGTCAAATCCACTTCTTTCCCATCAGGGCCTTCGCGGTAAGCCCTCATTAATCTTTGCTTGACGTTATCCCCTATCTGCTGCTGCTTCATTTTATCCTCTGAGGCTTGATAATTTAAATTTCCCCCCACCCATTGCCATTCACTACGCCCAACTTCCTTCTCAATTCCGTTATCGCCCCTATAACCAACAAAAGTAAGTCCCTCAACATTGTCTGCCTTCTTATGAATGATCACCTTCATTCGTGTTAAATTGACAGCTCCAATTTTTGTTCTTGTTTCATTTCCTGATTTTCCCATAGTATTCCCATCAGGTAAAATAAACGTATTCCTTAATAGAGCATTTTTCAAATAGGCCTTTCCTAGCCAATCAGTTAAATCAATTGTTGTCCCATCCGGACCATTCTGATAAGCGCTAATTAATTCCTGCCTTACCCTATCCCCGGCCTCTTGCTGCCTTGCTTTATCTGCTGGGGCATGATAATTAAACTTATTTTCATGCCATACCCATTCACTTCGCCCTATTTCTTTGTCTCCTCTGTACCCAATAAAAGTAATACCTGTAACATTTTGTTCATTTTTATGAACAACTATTTTAGCTTGTGTTAAATTTATCCCTACTTTCATATACTCATAGCCATGCCAAATATCACCATTAGGTAAGATGAATGCCCCTCTCATAGTGCCTGATTCCAAAGAGCTTCCTTTAAGCCAGTCGGTCAAATCTATTATTTTCCCATCAGGCCCATCCCGATAAGCATTTACTACCTCTTCCATTTCCTTATCCCCTACCTGACGTTGCTTAGTTTGAGAATAACTGCTAAACTTCTTCCCATCCCATGTCCATTCACTGCGGCCCCATTCTTTTTCGCCTCTATAACCAATCAAAGTTATTCCAACGATTTTTCCCTCTTTTTTATGTATAACCACTTTACTTGACGTTAAATTAACCCCCACTTTCATCGCTTCTTCAATGCCCCAGGTTTTACCACTTGGTAAAATAAATGACATACCCAAGACCCCGTCTTTCAATTTTCTTTCTCCCAACAAATCAGTTATATCTACCGTCGTTTCGTCCTGCCCGTTTTCATAGGCATTTATTAATTCTTGTTTTACTTTATTTTCTTGATAAATAAATTTCTTTCCATCCCATTGCCATTCACTGCGCCCTGCTTCTTTATCTCCTTTATAACCAATAAAAGTTGTTCCTGAAACCTCTCCTTTTTTCTTATGAATAACAACTTTTACTTTTGTCAATTTAGTTTTAACCCTCATCGATTCCTGCCGGCCCCATGTATCTCCATCAGGCAAAATAAACGATGATTTCATGAGTCCAAAATCTAATGAGCTTTTCCCAATAAAATCAGTTATATCTACAAGGGTTCCGTCCGGCCCGCTCTCATAAGCATTGACTAATTCCCGTTTTACCTTGTCCTCTATCTGCTGTTTTGGATAGTTCAGGTTATTCCCATCCCATTCCCATTTATTTCTTACAACCTCTTTCTCTTCCCTATAACCAACTAAAGTTATCCCTTCAACTTTGCCTCCTTTCTTATGAATAACTGCTTTAACTTGTGTCAAATTCATGAGCCCCAAACCCATATTTCGTCCCAAAAATTCCCCGTTTGGTAAAATAAAAGATGCTTTCATATATCCTTTTCTCAAGGGAACTTCTCCAATCCACTCGGTTAGTTTTACCTCTACACCGTCAGGGCCATTATTATAGGCATCCATTAACTCTTGCGTTACCTTATTTTCTATCTGCTGTTGGATAATTTTATCTTCCGGGACTTTATAATTAAATTTTTCCCCATCCCATATCCATTGGCTTTGGCTGCTCACTTCATCCCCTTTATAGCCTACTAATGTAATGCCTGTTACCTCCCTATTTTTCTTATGAACAATGACTTCCACTTTTCTTAACCCCCCCCCAACTCTCATGTACACCTGCCGCCCCCAAGTCTTACCATTGGGTAAAATAAAAGAATTTTTCAAGAATCCCTCTTTTAGAGCGCTTTCTCCAAACCACGGGGTCAAATCCACCATTTCTTCATCAGAAGGGCCTTGATAAGCATCGATCAATTTTGCATTCATCTGCTCATTACTTATCATGGCCTTATCAACCACATTAATTCCGGCAGAAATCTTAACCATGTGGGTCAAATCCCCTAACTGAGCGTAATCAATTGTATTTACTGTTTCTAAGGTTAGTTGAGCAAAATCTGTTGCATCAAATCCTCCCGAAAAATACTTTCTCGGTATCGTTTCATCAGTGGCAGGGTCAATTTCCTCTTTGATATAATTGTAAACGCCTTTTTTAAAAGCTTGGAGGTAGCGTTGGTAGATAAGTTCCACATCGTTAGGCTTGTTCCTCTGGGTCGCTTTCACATTCAGCCCTTTGCTGCTTGGCGTACAGCTTGGGGACACGTCCCCAAAAGCGGGGACACGTCCCCTGGTCGGCAACTCTGGGATAATACTTAGCTCATAACCTGCGCCCAAAACCTTTTTCTTATCTATATACACCTGTGCCAGGATGCTGTCTTTAATTTTCTTTTTGTACCATGTCGCTAGAATCAATGAATTGTAGACTTGACGAAGTTGTGAAAAATTCTTGTCTTCGTTGACTTCTTTGGTTAGTTCGGGAATGACGATTTCCCTGACGATTTTGGAGCCTAATTCATTGACGCCTTGTAAATCGTTGGAATGTTGCCCTGGGGGAGCTTTCACATTCAGCCCTAATTCGTTTGGCAGCGTGCTTGGGGACACGTTCTTTTGTTGTTCTATATTGAACATGTCCCCTGGTTGGCGGCCACTGGTTTGCATTTGATTTTTTGACAAAGCTAAATAATCCTGCTCAAGCATTACTTTCAATTTCGATTCAACCACATATGCTGTTTTCGCTTCAACATTCTCGTAAACCACCGCTTTTGCTGGAACTATCCAAACTTTATTAAAAGTATTGACCGGAATATTTGTCGATCCAAATCTTTTAGCTGCTTCTTCATATACCCGCTTCCAGAATTTCTTACCAACCTCATCTTCAGGATAAATAAGCGATGCTGTTATTTGCTTAAGAATGTAATCTTCAGCCAACAGATCTCTCCCCATCTCTGTTTGACCAAAAGACTGCGGGACTATACTGTCTTTTTCATACGGGGATAAGTTTACCCACAGGTCTTTTTCGGGGATGGTTAAACTGGCCAGGAAATATTTGATTAATTTCGTTGATTCATTTTGTAGAGACGCCATTAATGGCGTCTCTAGATCTCCTTTGTCCAGAATAAAATCAAAACGGAAAGGATTATTAGGATGGATTTTGATCCCTTTAAGGATTGGGGGATTAAATGGCTGGCTTAAATGGACCCTTTGCCCTGGTGCAGGCAAACGAATATCACTGCCTGCCGGCAAGGCAGACTGAGCGAAAACAGGGCTCGGCCCCAAGATGCTTGTGACCAAAAAGCACAAGAGGGTCAGTATACAAAACGCCTTTTTCATTGTTATTTAAAAGATACCATATAAATCAAAGATATGCTAACTAGGCAGCCGTGCTCAGCCTAGTTGAATATACCCGAATGGAACAAGGGAGAACCAGTAGGCTATGACGACCATCAAATTAAAAACTACTTTCAGGCATCCGGCCATGGCCCAAGCCGCTGAAGGCGCCCACAATCCCGCCAGAGCCAAAGGTAACCCTAAAGCGACTGTTAAATCCAGTAAGGGGACAATAAAAATATTGGCTATCAAAGCTACCGGCGTAATGGTGCCAAAATGCCATATTTGCAATGGTGTAATCCCGATCCATGCGGAAGTTGACACTGACAAAGTCGAAGCCAGCCATCGGGGGCAAAATGACAATCGCTTTTCTATATGCCCATACAGAATAACAATGGCGGCAACTGCCGCAAAAGAAAGCTGAAAACCTGTGTCGAATAAATTATGCGCATCCATTAACAATAAAATCAGCGCGGCCAAGGCCAAAGAATTTAAGGAGTCGCTTTCATGTTCAAAAGAAAATGAGGCCAGAACCACTGAGGCCATAAATACCGCTCGCATTACCGGGACTGAACCGCCGGTCAAAATGGCAAAAATGAATAAAAACAAAATGCTGCCCCCCATTTGCAGGCAACGGGGAATTCTTATCAGTTTTAAAATAAAAAGAATCATTGCTGTCATCATAGCCATGTGCAGCCCCGCAATCACTAAAATATGCCCGGTACCGGTATGCCGAAAAAGCATATTAATCTCTTTAGGTATATGCCCCCGGTCACCCAGCACGATAGCCGACATTGTCCCTGCTTCCTCACCGTCAAGATAATGATAAAGAGACCACTTCAATTGTCCTCGCCAGTCCTGCAGGATATCCATGGCCGGAGGGTGTGCGACGTGGATCAGCGCCGCCCCTAAACAAAATACACTTGCGTAAATCGGCCAAATTTTAGGACGAAACAAAAAAACTAAAATCAGTGCCGATGAAATCCACAACCAGAAGAGTAAAGCAACGGGCAAAAAATGGCCTATGAGAATACCTGATGCTAAAAACAGTGTCAACCAGCAGCATGGCCTGTGAGCGCTGTTCATAATTCTATAAGCCCCTTAATATGCTCAAAACGCTTGGCTGTAAGGCCATCGACATTTTCTAAATCTTCCAGTGATTTGAAAGGGCCGCTTTGGTTCCTATAATCGATGATTCTTCCGGCTAATTTAACGCCAATACCGGGAAGCATTTGAAGCTGGTCTGCCCTGGCGCTATTTATATTGATCTTGAAACTACGCACGGATTTAAACCAGCGCACGGGTGCGATGTCCCGCTTAAAAAGCAACTGCACACTGGCACCGGCAATAAAAATAATAATGATGGTCGCAATGAATTTGCGTTCCTGCGGGGTTAAATAAAACATGAAAAAATACTGGTTGGGGGGATTAATTAAAAATGCTCCATGGGGAAGGAGCAGTAAATTTATTATAACAAAATTCTTATGAAATCAAAACAATTTCATCTGTGCCGCGTCCGGGTCTTTTTTGGTCGCACGCCGCTTTTCGGCTTCATAGGCCTTTAATTCTTCGGCAATGTCTGACAGATACGGCGAAGGATTTTGCATGAGTGTTTGGCCGAACAATTGCCGGCGGCGGGCATAGGTCAAATATAAATGTTCTTTAGCCCGGGTCATGCCTACATAAAACAATCGCCGTTCTTCCGGGGAATCGCTTTTCATTCCAATTAAATCCAATGGGAATAAATTGTCCTCGCAACCAACGATAAACACGACCGGAAATTCCAGCCCTTTGGCCGCATGCAAGGTCATCAGAGAAACTTTCTCAACATTATAATCTACCTGTTCTTCATTATGCCCCAACACATCTTCATCAGAATAAACATCAGCCCTTTTAGGTTTTTGGGCAATTTGATAGGGAATCCCCAGATATTCCAATGCCTTGCCCAAAACATGACGCTGGGCATTAAGCCGGTATAAAACAACTATGTCTCCCAAACTGTGCCGGGCCCGGCGGCTGGTTGTCATATCCAGCCCGCCGATCAATTTTTCTATCTGTTGTGCCACATAATCTGCTTCTGCGCGGTCACTCACCGCCGCATGCATCACCAGCTTACCTTCGGTGTTAAGTTTTGCGGTAAGTTCAACGCCTCCCATGACCTGACCTGAGGCGGCTAAAAGGCTGGAGGCAGAACGGTAATTTTCCCGCAGTGTCAAGACCTCCGATGGAGGAAAATCTTCCTTAAAACGATGGAATAATTCCACCCGGCTGCCGCGAAAGCCGTAAATTGACTGGTTGGCATCCCCGATAGCCGTCAATAAAACACCTTCACGGGCCAATATTTTAAGTAAAACATTCTGGACAATGTTGATGTCCTGGTACTCATCCACAAAAACATATCGGTATTGCCGGCGCAAAAGCCCCGCAATATTTTCATCTTCCAAAAGAAGCAGGGCCTCCCGTAAAATATCGTCGAAATCAATCCAGAGGTTTTGCCGCAGATAACGCTGGTAGGACTTATACTCCTCGTCAGGATCAATGGCTAATTGGGATGATTTCATGTGAGATATCCGCTCGAGTGTTTCTTTCCCAAAGCCTGTGATGTCTTCTGGCGTTGCCACCTTAAAATCCTTGGGCAAAGCCGTATGCTCAAAATAATCACGTAATAATTTCAAACAAAAGCCATGAAAGGTCCCGATAAACACCTGCGACTGTCTTACGCCCAAAGCCGTCAACCTGTCCTGCATTTGACAGGCAGCTTTATTGGTAAAAGTAACGGCAAGAATTTTCTCGCCGGATTTTAAAAACGGAATTACCTGCGCGATACGGCGGGTAAGGGCATGCGTCTTGCCTGTGCCGGGCCCCGCGCTGATCAACAAATGCGATCCCTGATGACACACCGCCTGCCACTGGGATTCGTTTAAGTCGTTGGGTCGTTGCATAGGATAATAGTATTTATGCCTAAGTACGTGAGCTTAGATGACCGGCTATTATGTATGCGGCACGGAATATTTTTGCCGTCTGCTACGGTTTATGACGAAACTGTTCTAAAGACTCTCTTCATTTGGAACATTTTCGTCATAAATCCTTGCAGACATTTGGCAAAAAATTCCCGAATGTGCCGCATACATAATAGCCGGTCATCTAAGCATACATGTTAGAATGCACGACAAAATAACAATAAATAAAAACTAAAACAGCGACATTTGCTGTTCAATATGCTCACGCTCACCGGAGTTAAAAATTTTGATGGTACCGAATTCTCCGTCATAACCTGCGGCAATTTCAACTTTACCTTGGCGCATGCGGTTAACGCCTTCGGCCAGCACAAGGCCGGCGGCTTGCTTGATATCATCAATAGGACATTCTAAAAGGATATAAAACTCATTGCCCAATTTTGCCAAAATATTCATATAGGCTTCCTGGACCGCTTTACCGGCAGTGCCCGTATTTTTAACTTCAGCTATCAATTCGACAAGCGGCACAATATTTTGATACGGCCGCCAGCGTCTGGACTTGCCTCCCTCCAGCCGGTCAGCCAATATTTCGACGCGGTTGGCGACACCGACAGTCACCGGCTTGCCGCAGGCAGGGCAAATGCCTTTATGCTTGATAGTTTCCTTGGGATGCCATCTAACCTGACAGTTGCGGTGGCCGTCAAAATGATACTTGCCTTCTTCGGGAAAAAATTCCAGGGTAGAGACAAGGCCTTTATCATCCTTATCACTCAAAGCTTTATAAATACCGTCATAAGAAAAATCCGTGTCAAAAACATTGGCCTCACGGCCGAGCTTAGAGGGCGAATGCGCGTCCGAATTAGATACCAGGATAAAATCATCCAGTTGTTTGAGCCGCCAATTCATTGCCGGATCTGACGACAAGCCTGTTTCGACGGCAAAAATATGTTTGGTCAGGTCTCCAAATGCTTCAACCATACTGTCAAACCCGCCCATGGAGCCCAGCGCCGAGAACCACGGTGTCCAAATATGCGCCGGAATAAATAAATTTTTAGCATCGGCATCGAGCGTTATATCAAGCAGGTCATACGAGTCCAGTCCCAGAATAGGTCGCCCATCAGATGAAATGTTTCCTATTGAGCCGAGCTTGGCTTGGATTTTACCTGCGGCTTGCAGGGATGGCGACAATATCAAATTATGCACCTTGCGCACTTTATCATGCCGCTTGTAGATATTGGAAATCTCAACCGTGAGCACAAAACGCACATCTGCCCTGCAGCTTTCCGGAATTTGCGCATCAAGGGGGTCTGCAAATTTATCTTTGAGTTTAAATAAACCGTTTTCAGCGCTCTCAAGCTTATCTTCTAATTCCTTAAACCATTGCGGATGCACAAAATCTCCGGTGCCGACGATGTGAATGCCTTTATACTGGGCCCAAAGGTAAAGATTTTCAAGGTCCAGATTCTTGGCGGTAGCACGGGAATATTTGGAATGGACATGCAGGTCTGCGAGGAATTTCATAACCTTAGTATAGCAAATATCAGACTACAATACTTACAAGTTTATTGGGCACCACAATAAACTTTTTAATAGCGGATTCTTGTACATATTTGGCGACACCCTGGTCAGCCAAACAAATTCTACGCAATTCTTCCGGAGGCTTATCAGGAGTGACTTGTATTTGTGCACGGATACGGCCATTGACCTGCACTGCTATCACGATGGTGCTTGTTTTAAGCGCGTTTTCATCAAAGGAGGGCCAGGCCACACGGGCGATGGTGGCTTCATTCTTGCCCATCATCTGCCACATCTCTTCGGCAACATGCGGGACAAAAGGAGCTAATAACAGCACCAGGGTTTCTATGGCCTGATTTAATAAATTTTGTTTGGCGGCGTTGCCATTATCTACTTTATATTTATCGACCGCATTGGCCAAAACCATCAGGTGACTAATGGCAGTATTGAATTTATAGCCTTCTTCAAATGACTGTGTCACTCTTTTGACGGAATTGTTTCTTTCGCGTTCTAAAGAGGCGTCGGCATCGTCTTTTTTCTGGGACTCTTCGCCCTTGGGCTTAAGAACGGCCGGCTGTTGATAACGCTTTTCGACCATCTGATACACCCTGTTTAAAAAACGCCATGCGCCTTCAAGTCCGTCGCTGTTCCATTCCAGCTGATCTTCAGGGGGTGCGGCAAACAAAATGAACAGGCGCAGCGTATCAGCCCCGTACTGAGACAAAACTTCATCAGGATCGACTGTATTGCCGCGGGATTTAGACATCACTTCCCCGTCCTTGAGGACCATCCCCTGGGTCAAAAGCCGGATAAAAGGCTCATCTGTATCTAATAGCTCTAAATCCTTAAGAAATTTTGTAAAAAATCTCGCATACAATAAATGCAAAATCGCATGCTCAATGCCGCCGATATACTGGTCCACCGGCATCCAGTATTTGACGTCCTTTTTATCAAATATTTCTTCAATATGATGAGCTGAACAGAACCGCAGGAAATACCAAGACGAATCAAAGAAAGTCGCCATGGTATCAGTTTCCCGCCGGGCGGGCTTACCGCATTTGGGACAGGAACACTCAACAAAAGCGCGTACCCCGGCCAAAGGGGAACCGCCTTCACCGGTGATCTTGACGTCCTTAGGCAACTCAACGGGCAATTGCTCGTAAGGCACAGGAACAATACCGCAACTAGCACAGTAAATCATGGGTATAGGCGTGCCCCAATAACGCTGACGGGAAATCAGCCAATCGCGCAAACGCCAATGAATGCTGATCTTGCCTAAGCCCCTGACTTGCATCCACTCAGCGATTTTATTCTTGGCCTCTTCATTGGATATCCTGTCAAACGCTCCGGAATTAATAAGCTGGCCCGCTTCTTCATAGGCCTGGCCCATCTCCTCAACGGAGGCTGAAGGATTTTTAGGGTCCTCAATAACTATGCGCATCGGCAACTTATGATGTTTGGCAAATTCAAAATCACGCTGGTCATGAGTGGGGACCGCCATGATGGCCCCTGTCCCGTATTCCATCAAAACATAATCACCGATAAAAATGGGGATATCTTCTCCATTGACAGGATTGACCGCGAAGCGTCCGATAAAAACACCCTCCTTGCGCTGGTCGCCTGACATACGGAAAGACTTGCTTTTATTGGCCGCTTTTTCAATAAAACCCGTCACTTCTTTTTCTTGTGAAGTCCCGGCGGTCAACTTTTTGACCAACGGATGCTCGGGAGCCAAAACCACATAGGTTGCCCCAAAAATGGTGTCAGGTCTCGTTGTAAAAACACTGATCGTCTCTGCAAAATCTTTGACTTTAAAATGGATTTCCACGCCATAACTTTTCCCGATCCAATTCTCTTGCATAGCGCGCACGCGCGAAGGCCACTGCTCTAATTTTTTCAGGTCTTCCAGGAGGCTGGGCGCATATTGTGTGATCTTTAAATACCATTGCTCGAGGTCTTTTTGTACTACTGTTGTCTTGCAGCGCCAACAGGCTCCATTGATGACTTCTTCATTAGCGAGGGTTGTCTCACAGTCAGGGCACCAATTTACCGATGAGGCCTTTTTATAAGCAAGACCGCGTTCAAACATCTTGATGAAAACCCATTGATTCCATTTGTAATATTCGGCGTCACACGTGGAAAGCTCCCGGTCCCAATCATAGGAAAAACCCATTTTCTTTAATTCATCGTGCATCTGTGAAATACAGCGGCCTGTCCATTGTGCGGGACTGGTTTTATTTTTGATGGCTGCGTTTTCCGCCGGCTGTCCAAAAGCATCATAGCCGATAGGATGCAGGACATTAAATCCTCTCATCATCTTATAACGGGCAATTACATCTGCAATCGTATAATTGCGAACATGCCCCATGTGGATTTTTCCTGAAGGGTACGGGAACATTTCCAGCACGTAGTATTTAGGAATCATGGGGTCAATTTGGACATGAAAGATCCGGCGGTCATCCCAAAACTTCTGCCATTTGCTTTCAATATTTTTTATATCATTGGTGGTATACGGCATCTTTGCCTCGACAAAAATAACAAAGGGGATCAGTTTTCCCCGATCCCCTTAAGATTCTTTTAAAATCCTTCGCCTGTTGGCTTAAGGATGGCTTTGGACTTACAGCACCGTCACTTGTGCGCTAACTCTTTGACAGGAGTGACATTTTCCTGATAATAACTCAATCCGCGTTCAATAAATTGCGCTTGCACCTTTTTAGGAGCAAAAAACCGTCGGCAAAATTCTTCCGCTTTCTTGCGGTCAAAAGCACGGCAACAATAAATATCAACGGTTATAAAATCTTTAGGGGAGAGCGTATGGATGACAATGGAACTTTCGATCAAAGGCACCCATCCCGAAAGTCCTGCCTTATCGGGGAAACGGGTCGCATCAGACCTAAAAATAGACGGAGGGGCTTGTTTTTCCATACCCAAAAAGCCTACAATCTCGTCAAGAAAACTATAGCACAACGTTAAATCGTCACATACGCCCGGCTTGCATTCATAAAGGTCAAGCAGAAGTTCGTAGCCGAAAACCGCGGATTTGCTCATTTATTGGCCGTCCTTTTTTGCGCTTTGGTCATTCAATATAAACGCAGTATTATACAAATAATAACCCCAAATAAAAGAAATATTTTTTATCCGCCCAAATATTGAAACTTAAGTATTTTATAACAAAATTGAGCCTGTAAATAATAAATTTATAAAATTATGCGCCTGCTAAAATTTGCTTTTTTGGGTCAAATAAATTAGAATGAAATATCAATATTAAATAGGTGCATTATGAACATCATCATCAACGGGACATCCCGGCAATTAAATTCAACAAGAAATTTATCTGATATTGTCAGCGCATATTGCAAACAATCCAGGCATGTGATCGCTGAGCTCAACGGCTGTATTATACCTCCTGAACAATGGGGCCAAACATCCCTTAAAGACGGTGACACACTAGAACTAGTCACCTTCGTTGGCGGTGGTTAAAATGACCGATACCCCATTGGTGATTGCAGGGAAATCATTTTCCAGCCGTTTTCTTTTAGGCACCGGCAAATTTAAAAATAAAAAAGATTTAACTGACAGCATTGTCTCTTCTAAAAGTGAAATCGTCACTGTTGCCCTGCGCCGCATTGACCTGGAGCGTCATGAAGAAAATATCCTTGAATACATTCCTGCTCATGTGACACTATTAACCAATACATCCGGCGCCCGGAACGCCCGGGAAGCGGTGCGCATCGCCCGTCTGGCAAAAGCTTCAGGCTGCGGCAACTGGGTCAAGATTGAAGTGATCAATGACAGCAAATATTTACTGCCGGACAATCAAGAAACCATAAAGGCTGCCGAAATTCTAAGCGCTGAGGGGTTCGTGGTCTTGCCGTATATTTCGCCGGACCTGTATGCTGCCCGGGCCTTGGTCAAAGCTGGCGCTGCTGCCGTCATGCCTTTGGGTTCTTTTATAGGCAGCAATCAGGGCTTGAAAACAAAAGAATTTATCCGGGTTTTAATCAACGAAATCGACCTGCCCATCATCGTGGATGCAGGAATAGGAACTCCTTCGCAGGCGGCCCAGGCCATGGAAATAGGCGCGGAGGCTGTGTTGGCAAATACCGCAGTCGCCACTGCCCAAAATCCTGCTGTTCTGGCCCGTGCTTTTGCTTTAGCCATTGAGGCCGGACGATTGGGCTTTTTAAGCGGGCTGCCCCTGCAACTTTCGCTGTCTCAAGCATCCTCACCCCTGACCGGATTTTTGTATAATGACATTCCAGCAAATTAAAAATATCCTGAACGATAATACCCCCCAATCCGTTGAGGATTTGGCCCAGGAAGCGGCAAAGCTCTCCCGCCGTCAATTTGGGGGGGCCATCAGTCTCTATGGCCCTTTGTATTTATCCAATTTCTGCTCGAGCCATTGTACCTATTGCGGTTTTAACAGTCATCATAAAATCGAACGGATAAAACTTGCCCCCCATCAATACCGCAATGAAATGCAGTTTATCCATGCGCAGGGCTTACGTAATATTTTGATGCTGACCGGCGAATCCTATAAACATACACCCGTGTCCTATTTAAAAGAAGCGGCCCTTATAGCCTCGGAATATTTTCAAGGCATCGCCCTTGAGGCGCATCCCATGGAAACTTTTGAATATAAAGAACTATTTACTGCAGGTGTGGATGGTATTGCCGTTTATCAGGAAACCTATGACCGCGCCCGTTACGCCCAAGTGCATTTATCCGGCCGCAAAAAAGATTATGACTTTCGCTATGCCACTGCCTATCGGGCAGCGGAAGCAGGCATGCGTCACATTTCCTTAGGCATTCTTTTGGGTCTAAGTGATCCCGTATATGATACCTTTGCCCTTTATCAACATTTAAGAGAACTGGAAAAATCTTTTCCGGGCGTAGAATACAGCGTGTCTTTTCCCAGGCTTCGCACCGTAAAGACTGCAAGCTTAGCAAGCTGTGATGTCAATGATGTGCAGTTTGTAAAAATCATTGCATTAACGCGCCTGCTGTTCCCCCGGATGGGCATTAATCTTTCCACCCGAGAAGAACCTAAATTACGTGATCACCTCTTGGAAATCGGCATCACCCGTATGTCCGCCGGATCCAACACTTCTGTTGGCGGCTATACCCTGCTCGAAAAAAAAGCGCAAGACCCTCAATTTGATACCAAGGATGGACGATCCGTCGATGAAATTGTTAAGTCACTGAAATCCCGAAACTTTGACCCGGTATTCACTGACTGGCGGCACATTGAAAACGGCTTATGAATATATTTGAACAAGGACTCTTAAGGTATCTAAAACCTGAACAACTAGCCCTGATCCAATCCAAAAAAACGGGTATCGGCGGCGCCGGAGGCTTGGGCTCCAATTGTGCGGTGGTTCTTGTGCGCTCAGGTTTTAAGAATCTGGAAATCATCGACAAGGACCTTATCGAAGCCTCCAATTTGAACCGCCAGCAATATTACACCGCTGAAATAGGGTTGCCTAAAGTAGAGGTGCTCAAAAAACGCCTCTTGGATATTAATCCCGATGCTAATATACTCATTCACCAGACCAATTGGCATGAAGGCAATGCGGAAAATTTCTTTAAAGGATACGATTTTATTGTCGAAGCTTTTGATGCGGCAGATTTCAAATGCCGATTTGTGCAATATTACGCGCCTCGCGCCAGGGTAATTGTCAGCGGGGTAGGCATGGCAGGCTTAAAGGAAAAAGAACCCATGACCGTCAAAAAAATAGGCAATGTTTATATATGCGGCGACGGCACAACCGACAGTGCCCAAGGCCATCCCCCCATGGCTCCCCGGGTAACCCAATGCGCCGCGATGATGGCGGAAATCATCCTGGACGTAAGCCTTGGCTTGAATCCTGAAAAAAACCCCCGTGGCCAATGACCACGAGGGTTTTATCATGGAATATATGACAAAAATATTACTGGCCGGCACGCTGACTTGCTGGAGTCGTTTGGTCCGCTTTTCCTTGTCGCCTGTCATGACGACGCTCACGCTTGTCCTTTTTTAAATCCTTCTTATCCGCATGCCGCGCTTTTTTATCCTTACGCAATTGTGCCCTGGCTGTCTTGATCTTAGCCTGATCGCCGGAAGCCCTGGCTTCCCTGAGCGACTGACGGTCCGCCCTGATTGTGGCATCCTCTTCTTTGACTTCACCTCTGTCCTTCTTAATATCCTGCGTGTCCTGTTTGACATCTCCCGATGCCGGTGGCGGCGACGGTGGCGTCTGTGCAAATGACCTCGGCACGGCTACGGCCAGCACGATTAACCCTGCCAATACCACCCCTGTCTTGATCCCTTTCATACTTCCCCCTTGGTTTAGTTATAATGATTTCCTATCAGAATACCTCATGGCATTCTTCGGTCAAATCTACATTTCCGCTCTATTGTACATAAAGGATATAGAAAAACTCCAAAAAAATCGAAAATAATTTATTTTCTTAAATAAATCATCAAAATGGTGATGGCCGCCGGAGTCATTCCGGAAATACGGTTAGCCTGACCCAATGTGACAGGATTAAAACGCTTTAGCTTCTCTATGATCTCTCTGGAAAGCCCCGGGATCCCGTTAAAATCAAACCCTTCAGGTATACGGATATATTCGATGTGCCGGAATTTCTCCACTTCCTTTTTCTGACGGCGGATAAATCCTTCATACTTGATTTCATATTCGACCTGAGCTATCACCTGGCGGCCTAAATCTTTAAGAGCCCCGTCAAATCCCAAAATCATGTCATAATTGATCTCCGGTCTTTTAAGCAAATCATATAAGGAGATCGACTGCTTTAAAGGTGCGCTCGCGGCATTCTCCAGGATTCCATCCAATGGAGTCCCCGGCGGGACTCTTTTCGTTCGTAAATGCTCGATCTGTCTCTCAATAGCCGCGTATTTTTCAATGACCTTATCATAATCCTGGGAACACAAAAGTCCTAATCGATGCCCCTGTTGTGCCAGCCGCTTATCCGCGTTATCCTCACGTACGATCAGACGATACTCCACCCTCGAGGTAAACATGCGGTAAGGCTCCTCGGTACCTTTGGTGGTCAAATCATCGATCAATACTCCGATATAGGATTCATGCCGGCCTAAAATAAAAGGCTCTTTACCTTGAACGTTCAAAGCGGCGTTAATACCCGCGACAAGGCCCTGGGCCGCAGCTTCCTCATAGCCGGTTGTACCATTGATCTGCCCTGCTAAGAATAAACCTTTTATTTTCTTTGTCTCCAATGTCAGCTTTAATTCTGTCGCCGGCACCACCCCATGCTCGATAGAATACCCGGGGCGCACCATCACGGCCTTCTCAAGGCCGGGGATGGAATGGACCATTTCTTCCTGCACATGGGCCGGAAGCCCCGTCGATATCCCGTTAGGATAACATTCAAAAGTATCCAGCCCTTCAGGCTCCAGGAAAACATGATGAGACGGCCTATGCGCAAATTTTTTTAATTTATCTTCGATGGAAGGGCAATAACGCACACCCGTCGCTTTAATCTGGCCGGAATACATCGGTGATAAATGGAAATTGGCCCTGATGATCTCGTGCGTACGTTCGGTCGTGCGCGTAATATAACAAGGCAATAGTTTTCGGTCTTTAGGAATAAACGGCGTCCTGAAAGAAAACGGCAAAATGGGATCATCCGAATCCTGGCGCTCCATATTATTAAAATCAATGGTACGCCCGTCGAGCCGCGGAGGGGTCCCTGTCTTAAACATTAGGACCTCAAAGCCCAGATCACGGATGGATTGGGCCAACCGATGAGATGCCTGCTCGCCAATTCGCCCGCCGGGGGTGATCTGTGGCCCGATATGGATGCGCCCGTCTAAAAAAGTGCCCGTGGCGATGACAACCGTCGGAGCTTTTAAGGTTACCCCACCGGCAGTCTTGATTCCCTGGATCGTTCCTTGAAGCACCAGCAATTCACTGGCCTTATCTTCAATGACGGTCAAATTCGGCTGATTTAAAACCACTTGCTTCATATACAACCGGTATTGCTTTCGGTCAGACTGGCAGCGCGAGGAGCGAACGGCCTGTCCTTTGGAAGCATTTAGCTGGCGAAACTGGATGCCCGTTTGGTCAGCAGCCAAACCCATCTCACCGCCTAAAGCATCGATTTCTTTAACCAGCTGCCCTTTGCCCACCCCGCCGATAGCCGGATTACAGCTCATCTGTCCTATGGTCTCTTTAGAGAAGGTAACCATGGCTGTCTTAAGGCCCATGCGGGCCACTGCCAAAGCCGCCTCAACTCCGGCATGCCCGGCACCTATAACTATGCAATCAAATGAATTCATAGGCGATTAAAATACCTCTAATTACGACGATTGTCAACACCAACGCGCCCATCCATGCATGAAGGATGAACAGCTATTATGTATTCGGCACGGGAATATTTTCGCCGTCTGCTACGGTTTACACATTGGCTGCTATCGCGATAAATCATTCACGGCATCCAATCTGTAAAGCCTTGCAGACTTTTGGCGAAAAATTCCCAAATGTGCCGAATACATAATAGCTGTTCATCCTTCTTAAGTGTGTCCGAAGAAACAATTTGCCTATTGGTGCGAGCATTATAAGGAATGAATTTGTTCTTTGAAGCGACTGTGTCATTTTTAGCCAAAAAACTTATGATGACGAGGGCATTTACGACCTCAGTCTTAAATGGTCAAACATGTTTGAGTCCCGACGAACAGAAATCGTCGGGACGAGTTGTTTGACCACCGCGTCATCATAAGAATTTTTGGCGTTAAGAAAATGACGCCAGGAGCAAAAAGAACAAATTCATCCCTTATAATGCTCGCTTGCGGGAAACAACTTCGGAGGATCACAATGCTTTCATTTATTCGCTGAGCGGATCATTAGAATAGGGATATCTGTGCGGTGCCTTAACGTGTCGGCGACACTGCCTAAAATAAAATCCTGTACAGGTCCATGCCCGTGAGTTGCCATGGCGATCAAATCACAATTTTCGACTTGGGCTATGTCTAAAATACCGTCCGCGGGCTCTTTGCCCTGTGCCAGGATCGCTTTAACATTAAAACCCTCTTTGGTTAATTCTTGAGAACATGCATCCAAATAGAATTTGTCCTTTTTAATTTCTTCAGAATCCGCCAAATTTAATTGATCTTGTAAACGTGCCACAAAACCATCGGCCACATGAACTAAAATCAAATCCGCCTTAGTCATTCTGGCTAAAGGACGAATGTGGTCTAGAATGGCCTTGTCCGTCGGTGAATTATCTAAAGGAATGAGAATTTTATGATACATTAAATTTACCCTCCTTTAAACCATGAGACTATGGTCACAATCAATAAGTAGGCATTCAATATAATGATAAAACCAGTAACAACCCATGCCATTGCTTTCAGCCAGGAACCGTTAACAAAACGGCCCATTTTTCTTGGATCACTGGTAAAAAGAACAAGAGGAAACACCGCAAAACCCAATTGTATGGATAAGATCACCTGGCTAAAAATTAACAGATTCCCCATGCCCTTGCTTCCATACAGCATTATTATAATAACAGCCGGAACGATCGCTATCAAACGTGTCATCAATCGACGCACCCAGGGACGGAGACGTAAATCTAAAAACCCTTCCATGACAATTTGCCCTGCCAAGGTGCCTGTTAATGTTGAGTTTTGACCGGAAGCTAATAACGCTACGGCAAACACAATAGCCGCAGACGAAGTGCCCAAAAGAGGGGTCAATAATTGATACGCCGTGTTAATATCAGCAACATTTTGATGTCCCGTCCCATGAAAAAGATCAGCGGCCAAAACTAAAATAGATGCATTGACAAAAAAGGCTCCGAATAAAGCAAAGGTAGAGTCGAAATTCGCATAGCGAATGGCCATGGCCTTTCCTTGGTCGTTGCGCTCAAAGGCCCTGGTCTGGGCAATACTGGAATGCAAATACAAATTATGCGGCATTACCGTTGCGCCAATAATCCCCATAGAAATATAAAGCATGCCCGGATCCGTCACTAATTCCGGTTTAGGCAGCAAATTCCCCATCATTAATCCCCAAGCCGGATGTGAAAGAGTAAGCTCATAGGCAAAACAAACTCCCATGGTAGTAATAAGAACTATCACTATGCCTTCCAAAACCCTGAAGCCTTTATGCTGCAAAAATAAAAAAAGCATTACGTCAAAAGCCGTGATCAAAACACCAACAACTAAGGGGATTTTAAATAATAAATTAAGCGCAATGGCAGAACCTATGACCTCAGCCAAATCAGTGGCGGCAATGGCAATTTCACACATAATCCACAGGAAAATAGCGGCTGGTTTAGAATAATGGTCGCGGCAAGCCTGGGCTAAGTCACGGCCTGTGACAATTCCTAACTTTAAGGCTAGATACTGAAGGAGTATAGCCATAAAATTTGAAATTAAAATCACCGAAAGTAGGGCGTATCCATATTTAGCACCGCCTGCAATATCGGTTGCCCAGTTACCCGGATCTACATAACCAACCGCAACCATAAATCCAGGGCCCACAAAAGCAAGGATCTTTCGCCAAACACTCGCGTTGGCAAATACCGGTATCGAGGCATGCACCTCACGCAGGCTTGGATGAGTTACCTCATTTTTCCAGCCTTTTAACGATTTAGGCTCTTGTGGATTATTGCCAACTAATGGTTCCATGTTCTATATCGACCCTGATGTTGGGGACTGATTTTGACATATGATACATATGTATCAATTTGGAATAAAAAGTCAAGCTATATATTCTTCCAATTCAGGAATGTCTGGAAGCTGATTTAAGCGGAAGGTTGTGCGCAGGATTCGCGCACAATTAAATCTGGGGCAAGCACTTTGTGGACTAAACTTTTTTCATTACCTGTCATTATGTCATAAATAATGCGTACGGCTTCTTCTCCCATAGCAAACAACGGTTGCTTAATCGTGGTCAAACCTACAGGACCAAATAGGCCCGCAGGGTTATCATCAAACCCGATAACAGAAATATCTTCCGGCACTTTAATGCCATTTTCCATGGCCACTGAAATAATCTCAAGGGCCATATCATCACTGGCGGCAAAAACAGCTGTCGGAGGATTGTCTAAAGAAAAAAAACGTTCCGAAGCATGCCGGGCAGATCGACGGGAATAATCACCTTTATAGACATAGTCTGAAGGACAATCAATGCCGTGCTGCTTCAACGCTTTTTGAAACCCCTCAAGCCTCTCTATCCCCGCCTGTGTCTGTATATTCCCGGTGACGGTAGCTATACGTTTATGGCCTAAACTGATTAAATATTCTGCGGCCGTAAATCCGCCTTTGATATTATCCACCGCGATATAGCTGACATCCAGGTCTTTAACAATGTGATTAATGACCAGGCATGGAGTATCCTCGCGCACTGCGGTCTCTACTTGAGGAAAATTCTCAATGATATCCGCAAAAATAAGACCGCCGGCAAAATTTGATCTTAAAGGATTGCTCCCGTCTGTAATATGAAAAATTAAATCCAGCCTTAGAGTTTCGCAGCCATGGCCGATGCCGCGCATCAACTCCACTGCGTAAAAAGAATGGAATATGCCCGGATAACCCGGAATGACAAAACCGATAGCGGTGTTTTGTGTTCCTTTAGCCAAGCGCTGGGCAGTCGGGTTAGGCTTAAACTTTAGCTCGTTTATGGCCAGTTCTACACGCTGGGCGATTTTTTTGTTGACCGTAGGAACTTTGTTAAGAACACGGGAGACGGTGGTGATCGATACATTAGCCCTTCGGGCAACATCAGTTATACTTATTCTTTTTTCAACCACGTTATGGTAAAACGAAGGATAATAGGTTAAACTTAATTAAAGTTTTACAGCATCTCCCACTTTAAGCTCACTCGATTTGTCTTTAATATCTGCGGCACAGATATCTCGACGAACCTGAATGACCTCCAAAGAAGCTATTTCTGTTGAATCACGAAAGACCTTCAGCGTGTTGCCTACGCTGATAGGGCTATTCTGCTGCCCTAAATCAACAATAACAAAATTATTAGGCTGATTAATACTTATAATGGAACCTCGTGTCCTACCGGCCGCAGCTGGTGCTGGCCTAATCTCTGTCGCCTGCTGCTGATTATTAGGGGCATTAACAATAATCGGAGGCAATTCCATGCTGCCCGTAGAAGATGTTGATGTGCCATTTTCAGAAAGTTTTTTGTCCAAACTTTCTTTTATTTTCCAAATATCATCGATACGGCTTTGAATGACGCTTTCCGTCTCAATCAATTTTTTCTGCATCGCATCTTTATCATCAGTCAGACGGGCAATAGTTCGCTCGAGATCAAGCTTGGTCGAACTCAATTCCCTAATTTGAGATTGTAATGTCAAATTCTCTTCTTTGAGTTTATCCGCGCGATCATTGACTGCTTTCTGGTCATTGCGTGAACGGGCCAAGTCAATGGAAAGGTTATCCGATAAATCCTGGCCATATTTGATTTTTTGGCTAATTTCATCTTTCTCATTGTTTACCCTTTTGACTTCCAGGGCTAAATCAGAATTCTGTTTCTTCAAGTCAACTACTTGTAAAGCGGCCTTATCCAAAGCGACTTTCTCTTTTGAAATTTCTATCTGCAAAGCAGCCTTCTGCCTTAGCACTGAGGCCCAATATTGATCTCCCTGCGGTGAAGCCACCTCGACCGGAGCAGCCGCAGGGGCAGCCGGAGCGGCATCATGAATATAGACCTTTTGGATTTTTTCTTTATAAACAATCTTAGGAGGCTGATTTTTTAGTTTTTCCATCAGATCATCACGTTCGCGGGTTATCGTATCAACCCGATTTTTCCAATCATCCCGATCAGTATTAGCCTGTTCAATCTGCGACTGTAATTGATCGGACTTGTGTTTCAGTTCATCGTATTGGCTTTGAGCCTGGGTCTTTTCCTGCTGTGCCTGGGAAATTTTATTATTTAACCGGTCTGCATCGTCTTCCAACTTTTTAGCTTTAGTTGTCAAATCCGCCAACTTGCTCTCATCGCTGGTAATTTCATTTTGCAAGTTCTGGTTCTGTCCCTGCAGTGCCTGCTTTTGCACTAAGGCCAATACCGAAACCGTCGCGCAAATGACAACAAGCACTCCCAAAATCCCAACACTTAAACGCACAGCTATGGACATATAATGTCTCCTAAATTAATTTTTACTATTACACAAAATATAACAAAGCGCACGCCTCAATACAAGAAAATTCGGAAAAATTTTATATCTTCTAAAAAATCATCTAACGTAAAAAAGGACGTAAAGGTTTGGATTTAAAAGTGTACTGATTATTCGTAACGAATATTATCAAGATAAAACGTACACGATGAGGAATTATCATCAACATTGGCGATCCACGCAAAGCCCCCGCTGATATAAGTCAAATCTTTATCACGCAAATCAATTTCATATTCTTTCCATTGTTTAGATAAAATCACAGGCCCAATCGATGCCGTATCCGTATCCGGATATTCCCTGCCTTGACCTACCCCGCCAATTCTGAATTCAGCAATTTTCTCGCCGCCATTTTCACCCCGAGCCCAAAAAACCATTTTTTTCGCACCCGTTAAATTATAACCGCCTTTTCTGTCGCCCCAATTATCAGCAGGATTAAGCCAGTAAATCCCCGCCCAATGCCGGCCCTTTAATGAACAGGCTACATCATAACTAATTTTAATGCAGCTTTCACCTTCCTGGCAATTTTCCTTGAAAGCGTCGTCCATTTTAATACATTCGCCTGTAGGCATGTACCCTGAAGGCACAAAATGATTGGCTGAGAAGCCCTTGTCTTGATAAACAATTAAAGGCTTAAAGGATTTAGGACGCCCCTCCCCGTTCATATCGCTGTCTTGAGCGTAAGCTATGGGAATAATAATTAAAAAAACAAATAAAAAACCGCTCAATTTCATAATAATCTTTCTGTTTATACTATTTCCCGCAGGAAGAAGATTTATATAGGAAGGCCATATTTCATTGGCACATTAGCATAGATAAATAGCTATTTAAATTTGTTATTTGAAGCGACTGTGCTTTAGCATATCCGCAAGGATGAACAGATATTATATATTCGATACATTCGGGGATTTTTCGCCAAATGTCTGCGAGGGTTTACATCAAAAATATTCCAAATGAAGAGAATCTTTAGAATATTTTTGATGTAAACCGAAGCAGACGGCAAAAATATCCCGTGCCGAATATATAATATCTGTTCATCCATCACGGAATATATTACGTCACGAATAAAAAGAACAAATTTAAATGACAGTATTTTTTATTACACATTATCCAATTCAGCTAACTTCTGCTGGGCGGCTTCGGCAGGTTTCCAGAACCAGCCATTAGGATCCCAACATTGCGCAAAACGAAACTCATTGATGATTCTCTTGTACGTCTTAGCGGCTTCATCTTTCTTGCCGGCATTTTGATAGGCTTGGCCCAAAACAAACAATCCGGTACCAACATCGTTAAGCGCCCAATAACTAAAAATTTTATCCTTGGATTCCCAGGCATATTCTTTCAAAGATGCCTGCATGTCCTTGGCTTTGCCCTCATATAATTCCAATGTTTTATTAACATAAGCCTGCACAGCCGCGAGATCGTTTGCAGCCAGCCCTGCCCATGCCTTCTGCACTAACTGAGAGGAAGAATAATCGCCGAAATTCCAATTCGCCCCGGCGGCGAGCATGCTAATCTTTTCCTTGGCTGCTGCGGAAGGCTTCCAAAACCAGCCTTTTGTATCCCAGGTCTGACCAAAAGAATAATCGCTAATTACTTTATTATAAGCCTCTTTTGCTTCATCTTTCATATTGGCATTACGATAAGCTTCCCCTTGAATATAAAAGCTGGTCGCCACGTCATTAAGAGCCCAATATTTGAAGATCTCATCATTAGTACCGGTGGCATAATCTTTCAAACTTGCCTGCATCTTACCGGCCTGAGCAGAATAAAGCGAGATACACTTATTGGTGTACGCCAATACAGACTCAATATCATTTTGAGCCAATGCTTGCCATGCCTTGCCGACAAGCGTAGTGGAGCGGTAGTCCCCAAAATTAATCGGAGCTTTAACCCCTGCCGCAGGCCCCTTAGAAGGATTTCCTGTTGGCACTGGCGCCGGTTGATTCTCCGCGGCCATTTTAGCGGCACTAACAGCGGCCTGGTCGTCCGCGAAAACATTCATCGCGCAAAAGCCAAATGTTGCAATAAATAAAAACCATACCCATTTTTTCATTACACTCCTCCTCGTTACGCCCTCACCAATTGTGAAGGATTAATAAAGAACTGTTCTGACCTTGCCTTTTCAGGCAAGACCCCTTTTACTTGTCTTATTCTTTCCAAAGCTCTTTGTAAGTATAATACACTTTCCTGGGTTCGCGCAAGAATGGGCTTTGACTACCGTCGCCCTGGCCAAATATACCAAACCACTCCTCAAAATAATAACCTCCCGGGAAGGGGCCCACCGCATCCGCCTTGGTGTCATGGATGGAAGGAGAATAGTCCTTCCACCATTCATCCAGCCATTCAAAAGCCATTCCACCGACAGAGTTTCCAGCTCCTTCTTTATAACCGGCACTGTTATAAAGAATGTCCAGCCAATTGCCTTTATGATAATCAGACTGGGCCTGCTGGCCCTGCTCATAATTCATGCTGGCGCCGCCATAGGCCGGGGCCCCGTATTCCGAAATAAAAGCAGGCTTCCCCGCCAGCTCTGCGACCTCATCCCAGAAAGAGCCAAAACCATAATCCCCGCGATACACATTGGCGCCGAAGGCATCCACGTCAGGAGCGTATTGCCCAAATTTATTTAAAAATAAAGTATCCCCATTGCAGATAGCCACCGGATGATTAGGATCAATCGATTTAATCATTTTAGCCACTTCATTGACAAATTTATAATAAGCGACCGGCTTCTTGTCCGCATTGGAAGCAACGCCATAATTGTTCTCATTGCCTAAAATCCACATGAGTATATACGGTTCATCCTTGAATTCCATGACCATTTGCCGGACATATTCCATCAAATTTTTCTGATGCACGGGATTTTCGTAATCTGTACCTTCTGACCAGCTGGCTCCGGAGCCGATCGCGTATTTCCCCAAAAAATTACTCATAGCCACCTTAAACCCATACCCCTTATACATTTTCTCTAAGAAGGCCTTATCAGCTTTCATCGCCGGCTGATAATAAATACGCAATGTATTGACCCCCATCTCTTTCATCAAGAAAAGATCACCAACCACCGGCTCATCAGCATGCCGTTTATTATCACCATACTTATCCACCCAGGCTTCATAGGGAGCGCTAATCGTGCCGTCATGATTGTCATCTTCCTGCATCCAGTCGGCCATCGTGCCATCATCGGGACTTTGGCCGACCTTAGTGGGCATATAACTCATTCCCTTGATAAAAAAAGGTTTATTGTCTACCAATAACTGCCAATGCCCGCTTTCATATTTGACAAAACGCACATCTCCCTGCCCCGAATAAAAGACCGGTTTTCCCAAAGGCATTTTAAGAGGCTGCCAATTCAATTTTTGTTTGGCAATTTCCAAAACGCTTAATTTTCGAACAATACCCGGCTTAGTGCTGGTTACATAATTATGAGGGTCGTCCGTATTTAGAATATGAATTTTAGCCCCAACGAATTCCATATGCAATTGCGGATGAATACGAATCAAGTAATGTATCTTGGCCAGCGCTGCCTGGGCCGGATACCACGGAGTCTGCCAATATGTCCAGGCAATAGTCGAAGGGAAATTTACAATAAGAGAGTCATAGGCCTTAATCGCCTGGGCATACAACCCTGCCTTTTCAAGGACCTGACCTATGTAATACAATTTAACCCCCCATGCTTCAGGAGCCATCACCCATTTATAAAAAGCAGCCTGTAAATCCGGTGTATTCACAAAATCCCAATGGCTGCCTTGCAAACGGCCCTCTCTTAAAGCTTTCTTATAGCAGGGGTCTTTATAAACATCCGCTATGTTAGGGTAAATGCCTTCTCCCAGCGCTGCCTCTAAGCCATCCCGGTCAATGATTTGATAATGATAATCCTTAGTGCCTACATTCAGGAAATTGCCGTATTTGGCCCAATCAACAACTTCCTCTTTACCGGGAAACTTCAAAACAAGAATAGTTTTAGACGCTTGTTTGACCGGAGCCGGATTTTGGGGGGCTTTGCCTTGTATCACATCAATACTAGCCTGGGCCTTTTCAGCCACAGACCAATAAGCTCCGCGGCTAGGATCAAAACACTGGGCCCAGGGATATTGGGTAATAATATTCTTAAATTGCGCTATAGCTTCATCATTTTTCCCCTGGTGCATGAAAGCTTCAGCTTTGATAAACAAACAGGTCGCCACATCTGACATGATTTTATAGTCACCGGCCTTGCTGCGAGAAGGAAAATTATTTAATTGGGAAGCCAACGCATTGGCCCTGTCCCCGTAGGTTTTTACTATTTCGTCCCCTAAGGCAGAAAGGGTTTTTAAGTCCCCCTCTTTAGAGGCTTTCCACGATAAGCGCACTATTTCTGATGAGTCACGGCTTGGGCTTTCAGCACCGGACACCGCCGCAGAGGAAGGATCCTGTGCCCGCAAAAGCGGCGTTCCTAAAAATATAAAACAAAAAGAAAAAAAGAAAACAGACAAACCGCCTAATTGCTTTACCTTCGTAAAATTGCGCATTAGCCCACCACCGAACCTGAAGATAGTCCTTTGACAATATGTTTTTGCATACATAAGTATACCACAATAATGGGTATCGCCGCCATAGTCAGGCCTGCCATCAAAACCGGATAGTCTGTACTATTCGCGCCCTGAAAAACCATAAGCCCTCTTTGCAACGGCATCAGTTGAGAATCCCCTAATAGTAAAGTAGCCAGGATATACTCATTCCACACGCTAAGTGAATTAAATATGACAATAACGGCAATGGCCGGACGCGCCAACGGCAAAGCCACATGCCACCAAATACTTATTTTACCGCAGCCATCAATCCGCGCGGCATCTTCCAACTCACGGGGCATTTTATCAAAAAAGGTCTTCAATAATAAAATGCTCATCGAAAGCCCAACATTGATCATGCACAAAATATAACCAAAACGGGTATTGGTCAAATGTAATTTGTTCATCAACACAAATAAGGCCACAAAAGACCCCGGCAAAGGAATCATCATTGCCGCCACAAACATATAAAAAATGATATCTTTGCCGGGAAATTTTAATCGCGAAAATGCAAAAGCAGCCAGTGAGGCAATCAAAACAATGCCTAAAACGACACACACCGTATAAATAGCGCTATTAAAAAAATAAACGGCAAAATTTCCCTTTGTCCATGCTATGGCAAAATTATTAAAATTTAAATGCTGAGGGATGATCGCCTTGTCGACAAAAATAGTTTCATTAGTCATGAAAGCACACCTCACCATCCAGAATATAGGAAACAAACAAGTCATGGCAACGCTCATCAAAAAAACATGAATGAGAGTTGACTGTGTCATGCCCCAAAGAATATATTTGTTCGTTCTCATGCCTGCTTTACCTTATCAGATAATTTCTTCATGATAAAAGAAACACCTACGAGGATCATCCCAAAAATAACCGCCTCTGCGCATGCGTAGCCAAAACGATTAGTCTCCGTCATAGATGACAGGATACGGGTCACCGGCACATCCGTATGATTAACCAATCCCTCATTAACCATAGAAAGGATTAAAACAAAAACTTGCATGGATCCCAAAATGGTCAAAATCACCACCACTGTTATCACCGGCAGCATCATAGGTATGGTGACATTCGTAAAAGTTTCCCAGGCATTAGCACCGTCCACCTTGGCCGCTTCGTAAAACTGTTTATCGATAGTCTGTAATCCCGCCAACAGCATAATAAAACCCCATCCAAATCCTTTCCAGCTGTGTACGATAGCAATGACTGTCAGCGCTGTTTTAGGGTCCCCCAGCCAGTTGTGAACCATCTGGGGAAATCCTGAAGTATATAAAAGATGATTTAAAAATCCGATATTCTGACCGTTTTGCATTTCGGGATTCAAAATCCAATTCCAGACAAGCCCGACCACCACTTCGGATAGGACTGGCGGAATAAAAAAAACGACACGGTAAAAACGTTTCATACGGATTTCCCGGTCACAAGCTAAAGCCAAAGCAAAGGCCAAAGCGTTCTGGAAAGTAAGGGCAATCAGTGTAATATACCCGGCATGCACCATGGAGTCCCACCAGAGATTGTCTCCCATTAATTCTTTATAGTTCTGCAAACCAATAAAATGCATTGGCCCTATCCCTCTCCACTCGTGGAAAGACAAAAAAATCATGTTCAAAAAAGGATAAATATAAAAAACGCAAAAAATAGCAAAAGCAGGAAGGATAAAAAAGAAACTCTGTAAATTGTCCTTAAAAATTGCCTGTGCTTTAGCTTTTGAGTTCATCCTGTTAATTCCTCTTCGCAGCCATCTGACGGTCCTTGACCTTCTGTACGTCCTGCCCCACCTGCTCCGGGGTTTTCTCGCCGATGATGATGGCCTGAATACCCTTCTCAAAGGCTTCAAGGACTAGCGGGTCTTCGTTCACTGGCCATATGGACGGATGTGTTGATTGGTCCATGCCCATGGAAAATTCTGCCAATATCACAGACACTGCCGATAACGCTTCCCTGTTGGAAGGCAAATTGTTAGTTTCCCGGGCCAATACCACTTGCTGTTTTTTAGCTGTCAGCCATTTCAAAAAGGCGATGGCTTTATCTTTATTGGGTGAACCGGCGTTAACCACAAAAGAAGAGCCGGCCCCTCCCCAAATCTTCAGCGGGTACTCCGTGCTGATAGGCGCAGGTGAAAATACTCCATAATCCAAATTCGGGTTCATATCATGATAGACATTGACACACCATGAACCGTTAAAGGCAAAAGCCGCCCGCTCCAGAGCAAAATCCTGCTCGGCATATTTATTACCCTTGGTCACAATTCCGTCTATAAGAACACCTTTATCACGCAAATCGGCAAATATTTTTAAAACTTTTATCCAATCAGGGTCCGTATATTTGACTTGCCCGCGGTAAGTCGCAAAAACTTTTTCTTCTCCCATAATATTAAAAGCATAATTGGAGGAAAAACAATTAAGCATCCACAGCTCACCCCAACCGGAGACAAAAGGTGTGATCCCCACACGTTTGAGGGCTTGAGAGTCCATGATAAACTCTTTATAAGTTCGAGGAACAGTTGTAATGCCGGCCTTAGCCAAAAGCTTTTTATTATAAAGCATTTGCTCATTAGTCACATCAATAGGAACGCCGTAAATGCCGGGCTTTATCCCATAAGTATTCCCTGCCTCAAAACGATTGTCCGCCAAGGCTTTATCAAACAAGCTCTTTGCCCACGCTGTGTCATTGGCGTTCATTTCATCAGTTAGATCAGTGACCAATCCTGCTTTAATAAAATCCGCTACTATAAATTTTTTATCAAGAATACCATAAATATCCGGCAGAACATTAGCTTGTGCGGCGGCAATTATTTTCTGGGAATAAGAATCTGAAGGAGCAAAAAGCTGGATGGTAACTTCAACTCCGGTTTCCTTTTGATACTGTTGCGCGAGTTTTTGAAAGGTGCCGTCACGGTCGGTCATCCAATGCCAAAGCAGGATTTTATTACTTGGCTGGGGAGGCTGGGAGCATCCAGCGAAAACAACCAGGATTAAACAGGAACACAATGTCAGTAATTTGTGCATCCATTCTCCATAATTAAAAAATACCTAATTCCCGGTAAAAAGGCACAACTACATGAACCCAAAATTTAACACAGACGAGAGTGTTGGTCAAATGAAAAAAAGCCATCGGTCTGCAATCGCGGGAAGCATGGACAGCTATTATGTATTCGGCACATTTGGGAATTTTTCGCCAAAAGTCTGCAAGGCTTTACAGCTTGGATGCCGCGTATGCCTTATCGCGATAGCATCCAAACTGTACACCGTAGCAGACGGCGAAAATATTCCCGTGCCGAATACATAATAGCTGTCCATACTTCCCTGGTTTGCAGTTTCTTAGGCCTCATGCAGGAAACACATAGCTACTTGTCATTCTTACCCAAGAGTTACTTTAATGAGAGCGTCTTTGGCGATGAGGGCTCTTTGGATGGTGACTTTATCCTGAGCTGTGCGCTTGAAGGCCGGAGATTTTCCGTCTATCAAAACATCCTTGATTGCATAATGACCTGCGTCTAACTTTTTCGGATTATGGTATTCAACTGTCAGCCGGCTGCCGGCAAATTGGCAGGATACCGAGGCAATGCCCTTTTTATTAAACTCTTCTTTGACCAGTTGAGGAGCCAGCATTAAATCTCCGCTAAACCCACGCACG
Organism: Candidatus Omnitrophota bacterium; assembly: GCA_015233675.1. Lineage (GTDB taxonomy): Bacteria > Omnitrophota > Gorgyraeia > Zapsychrales > Fredricksoniimonadaceae > JABDGZ01. Next base: position 102,781 of record JADFXH010000003.1, on the reverse strand, counting down.
CCAAAAGCATGGTTTAGCTGGGTCAAAACCAACCAGCTGGCAGAACCGGTTAAATAATGATACATGCCGCGGCCCTCTGAGTCAAAATATTCCGGGATCCCCGGATAAATTTTGCTGCGGCCCCCGTCGATAGCCATGCGATAAATGGATTGCAGCACCTTATAACCTGCCCGCGCAAACCCGCGCTGATAAAGCGCCGCGGCGTACATGACGCTCATGTGGCTAAAAAAAGCCCCATTTTCTTTAGTCCCATAGGCAAATCCAAAAGCCCTGCCCAGATCCAGGTAATGGCTAACCCCAAAATCCGTATTCAGGCGATAGCCTCCTAATTTTTTGTCTTTCAAATATTTGTCAACGCTGCTAATGATATCCTCAACTTCTTTGCCAGAAGCCATCCCGCTCATGACAGAAAACACCTGCCCCGTCAATGTCATGCGTACTTTATTGTCTTTAAAACCTTCCACACAGCGGGCTTTATTATCATAGTACCCGTTAAACCACTTGTAGGTCTTGGCCCCCTCTTTAAATTGGACTTTTTCCTGACGACGAATATGCGCGAATATCCAATGGCCCTTGATTCGTAAATCGTTTATCAGGTCTTTAACAGGCACCTCAACCGTGTCCCCGCTTAAGGCAGGTTGCACACGATGAAAATATTTACCAAACAAATGATTGTGTTTGGACTGATAATCCTCATAATTGACTTTTTCACCTATAGTATCCAGTAAGATCAAAAGCTCTTTTGCCAACCTTATTTTATCTATCCCTTTGATGGCGGCCATGCTTTCAAGAAGATCCGCGATCTTTAATAAATTCCCGCCATATAGGCAGGAAAACGCCACCGATTCGCCCTTGGAATATGCCATATCCAAACCATCATTCCAGTCAGCGCTTTCCAAGCGGATGATATTGTGTTCCCCGACATTAAAAAATTGGGTCAAATGCTGCACCAGCAAATGTTCTATGATGGTCCCTTCATACACGTGTCCTTTTTTATCCAGCAACTTGTTGCCGTACTGGCTGACCCAGCCTATATCTTTCTTCTGTGTTCGTGATAATTGCGGGTCCCTGAAATAACTTTGCTTATACAGCAAAATATCAAAATCGCCGCTTTGATCGATATAAAGCAGCAAGGTCAAAAAAGGCCATGCCCCATGGTCCATCCACACACGAGTAATGGCATTGCGGTCCGCCAAAAATTCACCGGCCCCGCCGCCAATGATGGTGGCATTGCTGCCATCAATACGAATACCTGCGCAATTATTGATCAAATCCTGGCGGACCAAGTGAGGCTCAATGAGTATCAGCGAAAGAAGGTCCTGCCAAATATCCCTCCAGCCTCTTCCACCCCTGCCATAATCATGGTCCGGTAAAAACGAACAGCCAAAAATACGGCGCAAAACCGGCTGAAGGGTGACCCATCGCATCCAGGAATTAAAATTTTCATCACTTGTGTTAAACATAATGGCAGAAATCTTATCGGACCAATATTTTTTATTTGCCTCTAAAGCCCTGTTAAATTTCTCGACAGAATTAAAATGGCTGAAATTTTCTTTAGTTTGGACTTCATCGGCCCCAAAACCTACGGCCACCACAAAAGACCGGCTTTCCCCTGGCTTAAGAGAAGTTTCTTTAAAACGCAATGCTCCCGTCACTTCTTTGCCGTTAATGGCCTGCATTCCCAGCATGACCGGTTTTCGATTTTCAAAGACTGCCTCAGGACACAACAAAGAACCTCCGTCGCCATAAAAACTATCCACTGTGGGGAAAGAGCCCGTAACGCCGCCGGATTTGTCCTGACAGCCGTACACATAATAAACAGCATTGCTTGTCTTATGGCCTTCTTCATTAAAAGCCATGGTTGCCCGCATCATCACGCCCAAAGGCATTTGCTTGACCCGGTTTAAAAGAGCAGTCACATGTTCATGGTCATGTTTGTTGTCTCTTGAACGGCCAAAAAGGGCAATGGCGCAAGTCGGCGTAAATGTGACCGGTTTTTTTGAAATATTTTTGACTGTCACCTGCATCAGCTCAACGTTTTCACCGCTGACAGGAATAAAATTAACTGCGGTTAATTCCAGTCCGGCCGCCTTATGAATACGCCTGAGTTTATGCCACAGAGGCCCAATCTCGACGGATGCTGAGTCAGGTGAAGACTCCTGAGATAAGCTAAAAACCCCTTTGTCTTTTATAAAAACAAAGAATTCCCGCAAAGGGCCGCGCAAATCTTCGCGGGATGCAGGTTTAGTCAGATAATGAAATTTATCAATTTTAATGTCCCCGCTTAAAAAAGGGGTAATGGCAGACTTAATACTCGAGGCATCTGTGCCGCATAAAGGCGCGTAGATGGTCCTGATGGCAGCCGCTTGCTTTGAGGAGAAACTCACTCCATCAGCTAGATATTTATAAAACAAATCAGTGGACATAAAACTTTTGGCTGGTGTTTACAAGGCGCTATTTTCGGTGAGTTTAAAAAGACGTTGCATTTTTAGAAATTTCACCTGAGGGAATTGAACTCCTATGTCCCACAAAGATAAATCCAAGAATTTTACCCACCTTACACGACCGCTTAAAACCATCGGTTCCCCGCCATCCGGTAATTCGACTTCCAAAGCAAGCTGATCATCTAAAAAGAATCGTTCCTTAGTTAAAATACGCACACCTTCGGCGGAAGCGTCACGTAAAAACACATCAGTTCCGTAATCCTCACGCGCGTCCTTAAACTTTACAGGAAAACGGGCTGAAAACCGCTCAAATACCCTTCGATCATCTGTAGTCTCTACGGCCGTTGACATAGCTGATCACCATCCATTTGATCAAAAGCTACTACTTTCCCATCGTTTTGAATTAAAATATTTATCCAGACGAGTGGGAGATCCTGAAATAATTTCTGAAAAAACCATGCCAACACGGTATTGCTCCAAGACTCCGAGCTTACGCACCCATTTCACAACCCCAATAACCATAACAGGCTCTGTGTTTGGTTTTAGAACAATTTCCAGAGCTATTTTCTGGTTTAAGCCAATAGGATGCGAAGAAAGAAATCCAATCCCATGCCGGCTTATATCAAATGTTTTTGTTTGATCAAATTCGCAACCGTCTTTCCCTTCTATGGGAACAAAACAATTATGCCTGGGTTCGGAACGTTGATTAACAACAGCACTCATACACATACCTTATTGTTTATGATTAATATAGGATTACAAGATGAAAACGCTTTCTCTAGTAATAGTTTAAACCATATTTACTAAAAATCAAATCAAAATAGGAAATTATTTAATACCATAAAATACGAAGAACAATAGACTTATGAAACAAAACGAATTTTAATTAAAAATTTATAAATAAATAACATCTAAAGGATCAATTAACTTTCTCTCAAAATTATAGCCCAAACCTTAAAAATGGCAATGTTTTAACCCAATTCCTCCAAATCAGGTAAAAATTTGTCTACTTTTTATTGCAGCCTATTTACACCAATGTTATACTATCGTCAATATGTTGCAAAATACTAAAAATTCCCAAAAAGCTAAGCAACTTTCCATAGAAGAATACAACAAAATCAAGGAAAAATTAGCTAAGTCTAAACTTAAGCTAAGTTTTCCATGGATCATCAAGGCCTGTTTTATCATTCCTCTGGCCTATTGCGTGTTCCTTATTATCTATTATCTTGCACAGCTGCGCTTTGTGACAGAACATTAAATGGCTATAACAGACTTTATCACATTTTTTCTAAGTTTATTCTTGCTTAGCCGCGGGGCCTCACGCGGTTTTGTGCAATCCCTATTAGGTCCTTTCTCTATTATAGTTGCCACTATCATCAGCATCATTTATTATCAAAGCACCAAGAACATGATAGTAAGCCTGGCCATAGGACTGATCGGCCCTTTACTTTTGCATCTGCTTTTAAAATTTCTTCTAAAAACGTGGACAGATATCACCAATACAGATATAAAACCAACTGTCCTAAGCCGCCTGGCAGGGTCCATCCTGACTTTGATCTGGGGATGGGTGTTTATTATCTTATCCTTAATCCTATTGTCTGTAATACCGCCTGCAGGAAAAACATTGACCGCCGTACACAATGATGTGCTGCAGTCCGCGTCTTACATTCTCTCTAAACCCTTTGAAGATGTTCTTTTTGCTCCCTTAAAAAACAGCCCCTCTGTAAACACAAGTTCCCCAACCCCTGACACAAAAACATTAGCAGAAGATCCCCGTTTCCAAAAAATCCTGCAGGACCCTGAAATCCAAAAAGAAATCGAAGACCATGACCTTGTGAAACTGATGCGCAACCCCAAAATGATGGAATTAACCCAGCAAATCATGAGCGACCCCGCAACAATGAAAAAAGTCATGGCTGTCTACAAAAGCCAAGCGCAGCAGAAAACCGCTAATTAATAACAAAATCTATTCTGTCATCCCAGAATCTATTACGTCATCCCAGAATCTATTACGTCATACCCAAATCTATTACGTCATCCCAGAATCTATTACGTCATCCCAGAATCTATTACGTCATCCCAGAATCTATTACGTCATCCCCGCGAAAGCGGGGATCCAATCTGATTATCTGTCCTATTAAGCTCACTTGCCTATACAAAATTCGGAAAAAATACGGTCTAACAAGTCTTCATCGATGTTGCGGCCGGTGATGGCGTCCATTTGATTAACTGCAGCTTTAATTTCTTCAGAAATGAATTCCCAGGAAACATTTTCAATCATTAAACGGCAGGCGTCTTGCAAATTCTTTTGAGCTTCCTCTAAAGCCTTAATATGCCGGATATTGCTGATAAAAATGCCGTGAGCATCAAAATTTTTGTCCTTGCAAATCAAGTCAACAATTTTTGCCTCCAGTTGCGAAATTGATCTGGCTTCAAGCGCAGAAATTTTTAAAACATGTTCCCTGCCAAATATCCCTTCAGGGACTGACATGTCTATCTGCCCGTCTAAATCCATTTTATTAACCACCGCTAAAACTTGAGCAGATTTTAATTGTTCCAAAAGCAGCATGTCCAGCTCTTCTAAAGGACGGCTATGGTCCAAAACTAAAAGCACCAAATCAGCGCTTTTAATATAAAGATGACTGCGCTTAACCGCTTCCTCTTCAATCAAATCTCTTGGTTCCAATATGCCTGCGGTGTCCACCAACGAAACAGGGATGCCTTTAAGCTGTGCTGACTCTTCCAGCACATCCCGGGTGGTACCGGCAATATCGGTAACAATGGCCCGCTGCTCTTTGAGCAATGCGTTAAGTAATGATGACTTGCCGACATTGGACTTGCCGCATAAGACAATACGCACTCCATCTTTAAGGATTCGTCCGCTCTTAGAAGACCCCAAAAGTTTGGCTGCGAGCTTCTCTTGATTACCGATGCGGTCTAATATTTGCTGACGGCCTTGAGCGTCAATGTCATCTTCCGGGAAGTTAATCAAGGCTTCCATTATCATATATATTTTTATTAACTCTTCCCGGATAGCTTTAAGCTCATCTGACAATTCCCCTTTTAATTGATGATGGCTCTGACGTAAAAATGTTTCTGTCTTAGCATTGATGACATCAATCACCGCTTCCGCCTGGGTCAAGTCCATGCGGCCATGCAGGAATGCCCGTTTGGTAAATTCTCCGGGGGTTGCCAGACGGGCCCCCGCGTCTAACACCGCATGGAGGACCGCGCGCAAGACAGTCGTACCGCCATGACAATTAATTTCAACGACATCCTCGGTAGTGTAACTTTTAGGCTCCCGCATCAGCGTCACTAAGACTTCGTCAATGATTTCTTTGCTTTTAGTACTGATGACCCATCCGTGCTGCAGCGTATGACTTTTGCTTTGGACTAATGTCTTCTTGCCTTGAAGGCGAAGAACCGCATCGGCCACTGTAACAGCATCTTTGCCGCTGATACGCACAATGCCAATACCCCCTTGTCCTGCCGGGGTAGCAATCGCCGCGATCGTGTCTTCCAAGCCTTTATACTGATACATAATTTCAACTCCTTAGCGCATGAATGCATTATAAGGGATGAATTTATTCTTTTTGCTCCTGGCTGATTTGTTGCTTCATGGATGAATAGGTATTATGTATTCGGCACATTCGGGAATTTTTTGCCAAAAGTCTGCGAGGATTTATGACAATTTTGTTCCAAATGAAGAGAATCTTTAGAACAAAATTGTCGTAAACCGAAGCAGACGGCAAAAATATTCCGTGCCGAATACATAATACCTGTTCATCCATGCTAATGCGCCAAATCAGAGTCAACGCAAAGACCAAATTTATCCCTGCCCGCGCTCTTTATTGACTAAACAATCAATGGCCTCTGCGACTACAAAAATTGAACCCGTCACTACAACAACATCCTGCACGTGGGCTATTTGTAAAGCTTTTTTTAGGGCTTGAGACAAACTCTCTATGATTTCAAAAGGCTTATCACCGAAATAATCATTACACTCTGCTTGTGTAAACAGATGCGCCCGGGGATGTTGGGCCTTGGTCAAAATAATGCGTGCCGCATTGTCTTTTAAATGATAACAAATGGCCGCTATGTCTTTGTCCTGGGATATCCCCAGCACTAAAATCAATCGTCGATGATGATAAACCTCCTTCAAGGCCCGGGACAATGCTTGAGCGGAGGCCCCATTATGCGCACAATCGACAATCACATCCGGACTCTCTTGCAACAATTCAAACCTGCCGGGCCAACGGACATGCTTTAATCCTTCACTCACCGCTTCATCGCTGATTTTAAATCCCATCGTTTTTAAAACTGTCAACGTTTCAACGGCCAGCGCAGCGTTCATCATTTGATGCTTGCCCTTGAGTCCTATCCTTAAATTTTCATATTTATCCGGACACACAAGTATGGGCTGAATGCCAAATTCCCGGCAGCGGTTGAGAATAACATCCATCGCTTGCTTTTCTTGAGGAGCTATCACGACTTTCTGGTTGGAATTCTTAATAATACCGGCCTTCTCAGATGCTATTTGGCTCAACGTAGAACCTAAAATCCGGGCATGGTCCAGACTCACCGGAGTAATCACAGCAATAGAAGAATCCACTGCGTTAGTCGCATCCAGTCGTCCGCCCAAACCGGTTTCCAGAATAACAATATCCACTTGGCTTCTGGCAAAATAATACAAGGCCGCCACTGTCAGGACTTCAAAAAAAGTAAGGATATTTCCTTCGTTTTGGATGGCAGCAGCAAAAGGACGCAAATCTGTCAGCACGCATGCTAACTCCTCCTCGCCGATAGATCCGCTGAAATTATCTTTTGATCGGATATTTTCCGTATTTAAAATACGGATACGTTCATTGACCCTGTGCAGATGGGGCGATGTGTATAGCCCGACTTTGAAGCCCGCCTCCTGCAAAATACTGGCTAAAAACGCACAAGTCGAACCTTTACCTTTAGTGCCTGCCACATGGATAATTTTTAAATTCTTTGCAGGGTTACCTGCTAAATCCAAAAATTTTTGGATGCGGTTGAGATTAAAATCTTCGGGGAGCAGTTTATGAAGCTGGGATTCAAAATTGGTAAAAGAATTTAAATAAGTATGCACCTCTGAAGAGTTCATATCGAGGCAACCCTGCCAAGGCCTAAGGAGCAGGGAATATTTAATGTTTAAAGTGCCTGATGCCTGTTGTAACCATGGCTATCTTTTTTTTGTCGGCTTCTTTAATAACGGCTTCATCCATGATAGAGCCGCCGGTCTGGATAATGGCTTTAATGCCTGCCTTCGCGGCAATAGTGACGGTGTCGGGCTTAGGTAAAAAGGCGTCGGAAATTAAAACGCTCCCTTGAGCCGCTTTCCCCGCTCGACGAATGGCATGGATCGCGGAATCCACGCGACTGGTCTGTCCACAGCCAATACCTAAAGTCTGCGTCCCTTTGATCAGGACAATGGCATTGCTTTTAACATGCTTAATCAATTTCCATCCAAAAATCATAGCATCCATTTGTAATTTAGTAGGCTTGATCTTACTGACTATTTTTAATTCTTCCGGCTTAAGGCTGCGGTTATCCTTTTCCTGCAATAATAGCCCGCCTGATACTTTCTTAAAGTCAAAAGGCTCCAGATCTTCTCCATAAACATCCAACACAAGTAAACGCAAATTTTTCTTAACTGAGAAAATCCCCTTCGCATCATCGTCAAACCCGGGAGCTATGACGCATTCCATAAATCCGCTTTTAATGACAGCGGCGGCGGTTTTTGCGTCCACCGGGCGGTTAAACCCGATAATGCCGCCGAAAGCAGAAAGAGGATCGCATTTGTATGCCTTATGATACGCCTTATCGATACTTTTATCCTGGGCAACGCCGCAGGGATTATTATGCTTAATAATGACTGCCGCCGGCGCATCAAATTCACGGATGATGTCTACGGCGGCATTCAGATCAAGAATGTTATTAAAGGAAAGTTCCTTACCCTGCAGTTGTTGAAGACCTGCCAGGCCGTGCTGCACAGTGCTGTCCTTATAAAAAGCCGCGGCCTGATGAGGATTTTCGCCGTAACGCAAATCCTGTAATTTACTAAAAGAAAAAGTAAACTCTTTAGGGAAAGAGGAGAAAGAATTATCTGCCTTAAATCGGTTATTCAAAAACTCATGAATAGCGGCGTCATAGCGGCAAGTACGCTCAAAAACCTCAATGGCCAGCTTAGTCAGAACCTTATCTGATAAAATGCCGCTATTATTATTAAGCTCATTGAGCACTTCGTTATAACGCTCAGGATCACATATGACCGCAACATTTTTATAATTCTTGGCCGCCGAACGCAGCATGGAAGGGCCGCCGATATCTATATTCTCAATGGCATCTTCCAGGGAGATGTTCTTTTTCTGGATCGCCTTCTCGAAAGGATAAAGATTAACCACCACCATATCAATCAGGCCGATCTCGTGGCTGGCCATCTGTTTCATGTGTTGGGGATTATCACGCAAAGCCAGAAGACCGGCGTGGATTTTAGGATGCAGGGTCTTAACGCGGCCATCCAGCATTTCAGGAAAACCGGTATACTCCGAAACTTCCTGGACCTTAAGGTTGGCTGAACGTAAAAGCGCTGCGGTGCCGCCGGTAGAGATAATTTCTACACCCAGCTTCTGCAAACCCTTGGCAAATTCTACCAAGCCGGTTTTGTCGGAAACGGAAATTAATGCGCGTTTGACTTTGATCATAACAAACCAGGGAATAAAGAAGACACCGCGAACGGTGTCTTAATCGATCCCTCTGTCATTTCGAGGCCTGCTGTTTAAGACGAAGCAATCATTAAAACTTAATAAAACGATTTACCTCTTGCCCTTTTTACGTTTGCGTTCAGAGGGCTTACAATAAAAACGGCGGTCCTTAAGCTCGACTAAAAATCCGTCTTTTTGGCACTGCTTCTTGAATAAGCGCATCGCTTTTTCAAAACTGTTCTTGTCATTAACCTTAACTTCTAACATTACTAATCACTGCTCCTTAATCCTTAATGGTTTCATTGGCTTGAAAGGTTGTATTATAATATATGTTTGATTATTGTCAAACAATTCAATGCTAGATGCTAGAACTTTTTATCAAAGACAATGCGGACAACATGCTGGGTTTCCACGACAGTCGTGGCATAAAATGTCAAGCTGGGATTCGTATTAGAAGTGATAATATTGTAGGCCGACCCCACGCCGTACTGGATGGACATCGTCACATCTTTAGGCAAAATCATGCGCGTTTCAAAAAAGAAATTATTATAGTCCCGATAATCCATCTCCTTATCATTAACTAAACGATTGGTATCATACCCCTCGGAGAATGTATAACGTGCGAAAAAACCTATTTTAGAAGTAGGCACATAACTGGTTTCAATGCCGTAATGGCTCATATTATCATCAATATTTCCAGCGAATTTATTGGGGTTGCGGGTATAATCCAGATAAACATGCCAGGCTTGTGTCGGGGTCAATTCCAAACCGGTTTTAAAAATATTATGGTAGAGATACGGCGCCTGCTCAAAATAGCTCTGGTCGTAAAGCTGAGGCACCTCTGTTGTATAAATTTTTCCATTTTGGGTATAGGTAGAGAAATAGGTGCTATTTAAATCCCCCTGAGGAAAATCATTAGTAGCCAAAGTCACGTCATTGGTGAATTCCCAAACACCGTTAAGCGCAGCCCATGGGCTAAGCGCATAGCGAGCCCCCAAAGATTCTGTTGTCAAACTGGGGTCTTTCCCTCCTTCAACCGAGGTATTAGCGAAGCGCTCTGCAGCGGTATTGTCCTCAATTAAAAAAGGATCCACCCCTGCTGTTGTCTTAGGCAAGTCATGCCACAATAAAAGAAGTTTTGTGGTCAACTGATCGGTCGGCTCAAGCGTCCATGCCGTGCGCAAGACATTCTCTATATTATCATCATTATTGTCCGCGACATGCCTGGCATCTGCAAGGCCATGAAGTTTTCCCTCCAGCAAATTCGTGTCCCCCCGCCAAGCAACGACTGAACGGCCATAATCAATGCCGTTGCCTATACTAAACGGTTCCAGATCATATTGGGACATGCCGGGCGAGATACCAGGTAAATAGCGGTACTCTGAGGGATAAAAGGACAAGTGTTCCCCCCAGAAACTGTCTTGACGAGTTGAATTATAATCAGAGAGGCTCGACTCAAAACCCTGGTCCATCCTGGCAAAATAAACCCTGCTCTTGAAAAAAATATCGGTTTTCTCGATAGGGTTAAAATTGTAATAATCTTTTTTGAGCATCCCCTCAGGATTCGAAGCCGCTTCCAGGGACACATAATAGGCTTTGCCGCTATACTTAGTGGCATAATCCGGAGTGGTTTCATCATAACGGCTTCTGGACGTGGCATATTCGGCGCTGGCTTTCAGCCATTTCATAGGCATAAACCCTGTGTCCACACCGCCTGTATAATTTTCGGCATCTTTTTGCCCGTTGACATAACCCTGATGAACATCCGCCACGGTGCCTATATAAAACAAATCTCCAATAAATTGCTTAAGCCGCGCACTGGCCGGTAAAGCTGTGATGTCCCCGTAATCCTGCCAAAGGGTCTTGGGAGCGGCAATGGTTGCCTTAAGAGATGTCTCATCGGTGGGTGGTGCTTCCAAAGACACTCCCCTCAAGGAGGTCAAACGCTGACCGTCGCTATCTTTGGTAAAAAAAGACAGGCTCTTGTCCCATTGGCCTTTGGTAAAAGTCACGGGAGGGACCCCTGTATTTAAATTGCCCCCCTGCCAGCCGTCAATCCATGGACTTTCGGCATACCACTCCTTATTATTGGAAAGTTTTAAAGGATCATCCGTAGACAAGGCCTGGTCTTCAAACCCCATCGGAAAAATACGCAACTTTATTTCATCCGTAGGCTTAAGATCCACCCACGCTTCTCTCACAGGCTGGAAGGTATAATTTATTTTTGCAGCAGGAATATTGAATATGTCCGTATCTCCCCATGGATCTTGAATACTGCTGGGAACACTGATCGCCGGTACCCTATTGCCTTTGGTTTTTACTTCAGGCAGGGCAACGGAACCTCCGTATCCCAATGTATTCACAATGGAATTGACCGTATATCCGGTATTGCCCCAAAATAAATATTGAATTTTAGCGGTATCTCCCCATTCAGAAGTGACGAGCTGGGTATTGCTTTTACCCGTATAACTCCACGGATCGACACTGATATTCAAATGTACGGACACCACCGCTGCCGCGACAGACGCATCCATCACCACCTTCAAGCGGGAATAAAGCGCGGGGTCATAGGTATTGATGTTGTCGTTAAGCCCGGCAGATGAAAGTACCCGCCAATTCTTCTCATTGAGATCCGCGTTGGCCCGGGTAAATACCGCGGTCCCGTTGGAATAAATCCCCATAGAGGTGCGGGCATCCCCGCTGATCTTAAAATTATTGTCCCAAGAAGAGGGCGGTGAAACTGGGGGCGCAGACGGCGGTAGCGCTTGAGGTGAAGAAGGATGGTCCGTTTGAGCCGATGAGGACTCTATTGAATTTAAAGCGGCATTGATAACAGCGGTTCTGTCGGGAGTGGTGAGTGTCCCATAGTCTTGGGCCATGCCTGTTGTACAAAGTCCAGCCCAAGCTATCCCGAAAAACAACGTTTTAATACGTAGGGTCGATATAGGTATATAATTCTCCCGCGAAATTACGCAGCGTATACCTGCCATTTCCCTTGGAGACCATATAGTCCGGGTTAACAGGGATTTTCCCCCCGCCGCCGGGGCCGTCAATCACATAGGTCGGCACCGCATAGCCGGAAGTATGACCGCGCAGATTTTGAATGATATTAATACCTGTTTCAACAGTCGTACGGAAATGCCTTGAGCCGACTATAGGATCGCACTGGTAAATATAATACGGCCTGATACGGATTTTCAAAAGCTCATGAAAAAGTTTTTTCATCACTGAGGGAGAATCATTAATGCCGCGCAAAAGCACCGTCTGACTGCCCATGGGAATGCCCGCATCAGCGATCATGTCGCAAGCATGCTTAACGCGCGGGGTCACTTCTTTGGCATGATTAAAATGGACGCTCATCCACAACGGTGAATATTTTTTTAACATTGCGATCAATTCCGGAGTTATCCTCTGGGGCAAGGTCGCTGGGACACGGGTCCCGATACGCACAAATTCCACATGGGGTATGGCTTTAACGGAAGAAATCAAATATTCCAGCATCCGGTCTCCTAAGGTCAACGGATCCCCTCCGGAAATTAATACATCACGGACCTCTTTATGCGCACGGATATAATTAAGCGCCGCGTCATAGGTTGAGGTGTTAAGCGTATGGTTGTCATCGCCAACCATGCGTGAACGAGTGCAATAACGGCAGTACATCGCACACATTTCATTGACTAAAAAAAGCACCCGGTCGGGATAACGGTGCACCAGACCATGCACTACGGAACTCTTGTCTTCCCCGCAAGGATCGAGCATTTCTTCAGGAGCAGTCTCAAATTCATAATCCAGAGGGACCGATTGCAAACGAATAGGGCATCCGGGATCATTTTCATCAATAAGGGAGGCAAAATAAGGAGGTATGGACATGGTCAACTTGTCCCCCGTGCCCTTAACCCCGCTTTCTTCATGCGGTGTTAATTTCATAAGCATGGATATCTGCCCAAGGGTGCGGAAACGATTCCTAACCTGCCAACGCCAATCTTCCCAATCAGCTAAAGTTGCACCTTCAAAGAGTTTAATAACCCGTTGTTCTTGGGCAGATAACGGGATATTCGGCCCCCCGGAAGATGTGGTTTTTTCTTCTTTGATCACCGCCGTAACAGGATTCATTTTTTGCAGGCTTCCTCTGGTATAACCCTTAAGCGCGTCAGGGCTTCATCCATGATTCTATTAATAATCTGGTTATACGACATCCCTTTGACCTTGCCAAAAATTACGAACACATCATCAGGACTTAAATTCGGTAAAGGATTAATTTCTAACACATACGGCTTTCCGGCTTCATCCACGCGAAAATCAACACGTCCAAAATCACGGCAGTCTACCGCCTTATAAGCACGTACTGCCATTTCCTGAAGGCAAAAAAACAATTTCTCATCAATGGGCGCCGGACAAATATGTTCTACCAGTTTCTGGGCTACATGACGATAAGAATAAAACTCATTGCCCAAGGCTGTCTTTCCGGCAATCGCGTATTGCACCACCGGCATAGGCTCCGGCGGATTATTCCCTATCACAGCTACGGTAAACTCAGTGCCTTTAATAAATTCCTCAACCAATGCCGGCTGCTTATAATGGCGGCAGATGTGGTCCACCTGGACTTTGAGCTGTTGAAAATTTTCTACCCTCGAACTTTGGGTGATCCCTTTAGATGTCCCCTCATGCAGGGTCTTAACGAACAAAGGAAAACCAATGGTATTTAATTCAATCAAATTATCCGTGCTAGTGGCTTTAAAATAACGTGCCGTAGGAATACCATCCGCAATAAAACATTTTTTCGCTACCACTTTATCTAAAGTGACCCCTAAAGTCAACGCGTCAGCGCCGACAAAAGGAATATTATACAGATCCAAAATAGCGGGCACCTGACTCTCGCGGTTACGCCCTTTAAAACCTTCAGAAATATTAAATACAATGTCCGCCTTAAAATCACCGCTGATCATGCGATTGATCAATTGGCGGGCCCCGCCAATTAGGACAACCTTGTGCCCCGCTGATTCAAGGGCTGTTTTAAGGCCTTCTATCGTCTTATGCCCGTCAAGTTCTGCTGCCGCGTCAACAGGGTCGTCCTGCGAGTTCTGCCAGTCGCTCTTTAAGTCATATGTAATACCTATTATTTTACCCATATTCTTATGTTCCATAAAAACTATTTTTAAATAATTCAGGATTTCCCGGAATCTCTAATTTTAGAAAATCGGCCTCCAATTTATCAAAAATCCGCCAAAATACCATAAAAATCTTCAAATCGAAATTATTTTATCTTTTTGCCTCTCCATAAGATTTGAGTTGCAGCTTAAAGACATGCAGCATATAAGGCCGCATACTCAATTCAGGGTGATGAAAATCCTCATATAATATATCCCCCGCCAATAAAACATTAAATCGTTGCCTCAATTTCGAGTCAAATTGCCCGCCGGCCCGTGTAAAAATGCCCAAAATCTTTTTACAATCACCTTTTGCGATTTCCCTAATAGCATTTATTTTCAGGTCATTGCTTAATTGAAAACTCACTTCTGTGCTGGAAATATCTTCCACAACGCCTTTTTGGATCAACCGGTTTAAAATAGCGCCCCCATTTAAACCGACTTCAAAAAATTTTGATTTCGCGACAGTTCCTCCATCTAGTTCGTACCACGTGGGAATTACATAAACGGGGATATGCCTGTTCATCAATCTTTCGATCTCATCAAAAACCCCATCCAGTTTTCCCCAATGACCGATAGGATAACCCATCGTCTTTCTTTTGCCGTAATATTCGATAAAAGGGGCCTCATCCCCTGTTAAAAAAACAGCATTCTCGGGAGATATTGATTTGACAAAAGTACCCAGCCGCAGAGTTCCATCGTAGTGTCGTCTAAATTCAAGCATGGGATATATATGCAGCAATTGAATTGTAATCAACAAAACAAAAATAAAAATTGCCGAAACACGAAACTGGCGGTAAAGCCAGGCCAGAGAATAAGAAACGAATGCGTGCAAAGCAAGGACAGGCATATCCAGATGCCTCGCCGCATAACCATCAAAATTCCCATAGACGAAAACCAGACACGCCAACCCCAGGAAGAACAATAACAAGAAGTATCGCCGGTCTTTCCAGACCAATACCGCCCCCAAAACAACTAAAGAACAAAAAACGCCGGGAATGAATTCTTTATATCCCTGAAAACACACAGAAGCAGCCCTGAAAAGAATCCGCAAAAATGCGGGACAGATAATTCATCCCCAGTAAATGACCTTTGAATGAGCGCTCCCAAATAAACAACCATCATAAAACCAAAAGAGATCACAAACGGCACAAAAAAAGGGACCAAAAGCCGGCCATTCAATCTTTCTTTTTGGATATTGATCTCAAACGGCCGAAACACGACTGCGGGCTTAAAATAAATCCAAAAATAAAACGGGACCATCATTAACATCGACTCCCTAACGAACAAAGAGACCATAAAACACAAACTGCCCAACGCAAGGGTTAACGGCCGCTTTTGATCTCTTCCCTTGTTGACCAGGATCATGGAACAAAGGAAAAAAAACATGCTCATCCCGTGTTCTTTGCCGTATGTGTTAGGGCCCAAATAAAACGGCGTCAATGCCAATAAGACAGCCGCAAACAATCCCTGGATAAGGTCTTGAAACAATGCATTAATAAAAAGGAAAAAAACAGAAATGGATAATGAATAAAAAAGGACGCTCGAAAGACGCGTTAAAAAATCAGCGTTCTGGCCGGAAAAATAGAAAGGAAAATAAAGAATCGCGTTAATGATGACCGCGCCATAGCGGCCCTTGACAGCAGAATAAAGATGCCCTGTCCTGTAGAAATCTTCGACAGCCCTTGCCAAAGCCACGCTGTCGCAATGAAACAATCCCTCATTAATAAAGAATAAAGAAAAAAGAAATGCTCCGGCAAAAAGATAAATAGCCGTCAAGAAAGCATTATTATTTTTATTCATCTGCCCCCGCCATAACATACTTGATCTTAACGGTTGACGCCGACATTCACCCTCTTGCAAATACCGTTGACCGGACATACGGAACACAGGGGTGAAATGGGTTTGCAAACATTCTGTCCCCAGGTCACAAGCAGGGCATTAAACTCAATCCAATACTTTGGTGGCAATTTTTTCCTTAAAGCAAATTCTGTTTCTTCGGGGGTCCCTGTCGTTATATAACCCAGCCGATTGGAAATCCGGTGTACATGAGTGTCGACACATATGCCCGGCTTGCCAAACCCTTCGGTCAAAACCAGGTTTGCGGTTTTACGCCCCACGCCTTTAAGCGTTAAAAGCATCTCGAGGTCATCCGGAACGCGGGCCCCGAAGCGATGAATCAAATCTCCACAAATATCATGGATCCGGACAGCCTTGGTTTTATAAAAACCCACCGGATAGATCAATTTTTGAATTTCAATAATGGGAATTTTAAGCATCCCCTGTACGGTATCCGCGCGGGCAAAGAGACGCTCGCAGGCGCCCAAAGTTGTTTCATCACGGGTCCGCAGGCTCAACAAACAGGAGATAAGCACCAAAAACGGGCTTTTGAATTTTTTACCGACCAAGGTCACAGAAGGGTCAGGCAAATCCCGAATAGCAAACCTCAAAAGCCTGATCACCTTTGCGATGTCCACAAGATCAGTCCTTTTCCCCCGCGCAACCTGCTTATTATCTAAGAGTTTCACATCGGACATTTTCAATTTTCCCTAAGACGCGTGAAAGATGAACAGCCATGCATCTCTAGTGTATGCAGGCATTATAAGGGCTAAATTTATTCTTTTTGCTCCTGGGGTCATTTTCTTAACGCCAAAAAACTTATGCTGACTCGGTGGTCAAACAACTCGCTCTTTATTTCTCTGGAAATAAAGAGCTCAAGCAAGTTTGACCATTTAAGACTGAGGTCTTAAGTGCCCTCGTCATCATAAGTTTTTTGACTAAAAATGACACAGTCGCTTCAAAGAACAAATTTAGCCCTTATAATGCACGCGTTCGTAAGCGAATTATTTTCTGGAGCACGATTAGGAAGGATGAACAGCTATTATGTATTCGGCACTTTCAGGAATTTTTCGCCAAAAGTCTGCAAGGTTTTCCAGATTGGATGCCGCGAATGATTTATCGCGATAGCAGCCAATCTGTAAACCGTAGCAGACGGCGAAAATATTCCCGTGCCGAATACATAATAGCTGTTCATCCTTCACGCATGCATGTGAGCCATTGGACATTTATAGATCGCTAAAAACAAATCCCATGTCTTCAAGAGTGGCGTAGTCTTCGCGCCAATTCGAACTGGCCTTCACAAAAAGTTCAAGGAACACCTTGCTCTCGAGGAGCTCTTCTAGGTCCTTGCGCGCCTCGGTGCCGGCTTGTTTTAAGATAGCCCCTGCTTTGCCGATGACGATTTCTTTTTGGGATTCACGCTCAACTAAAATTGCCGCCCGAATATGCAGGACTTTGCCGCGTTTAGGCTGTACCCCCTCGATGATCACGGCAATCGAATGGGGTATTTCTTCTCGCATCAACAGGAATAATTTTTCCCGGATCAAATCAGCCATGGCCATACGCTTTGGAAAATCCGTTATTGCGTCTTCAGGATAAAGAAGGGGACCAAAGGGCATTTTTTCAAATAAAATTTCTATCAATTTTTTGACATTAGTACCTTTAAGAGCGGAAAGAGGAAATAAAACCAAATCGTTCATTTCCTGCATAGGCACCCCGCGGACATCTTCCCAAAGTTTAATATACTCCGGAACAAATTTACCCTTGGTAATATCGATCTTGTTTAAGCCCACAATGATTGGCTTTGCGCATTTATTAAGACGGCTGATCACATGTTGTTCTTCCAGGCCTGTTTTTTCACTGGCATCCACCATGTGGATAACAGCATCAACAGAATCAATGCTCCCTAAAGAAGCACGGCTCATGTACTTATCAAGCTTGTCTTTGCCTGCATGTATACCCGGTGTATCGATAAAAACGATCTGCCCACGCTCATCAGTGTATATCCCCCTGATCTGATGGCGTGTTGTTTGAGGCACATCAGAAACAATAGATACCTTTTCGCCCAAAATGCTATTGAGCAGGGTAGATTTGCCTACATTGGGCCTTCCTATAATGGCAACCATACCGCTTTTAAGTTTTTTATCCATATTATTTTCGATACCTCCAAACAGCGATCACCACTCCAGAAAATAAGACTAAATTGACGATATTATAACAGCGCCACACCAAGTCCTTGGATGTAAAACCCGAAGGCGCCATCAAAAGAGCGCATACCCATACCCCCATGACCCAACTTGTCGATATATCCGCCGAAGAATGGCGACGGATGATCCTGACGATCAAAGGGATATTAAACAGCGGCATAACGATAGCAGCCACTAGACCTATATTTTTCAGTATGTTCATACCTTTCCTTTACGATATATAATTACCACAATCAAAACACCCGTTAACATAATCACATTCATTATGTTAAATCCAATGGATATTTTATCTCCGGATATAAAAGCGCTGGGAGCCATTAAGACGGCCGTAGTCCAAATACCAACGGCCCAAACCATAGAAATATCCTGTGAAGATTTCCTTTGGACAACGCGAAGCATCAACGGGATGTCCCATAAAGGCAAAATAACTGCCGCCCAAAACCCGATTGTTTTCATCTAGTGCCCTTCCATATAATTCCACGAGATTTTCCATTGATTAGGTCGGGCCAACCGCCCCTTTATGTCAGCGCAAAGAATCTGACAAACCCCTTCATTCGTTCTTCGACCTCACGCATGGTAAGCGATGCTGTTCTGCCCATGCCAAAGCCCTCTACATTAAAAGAGGCAACGGTCGAGGCATACAACAGGGCCTTGCGTAAAGTTTTATCATCAAGTTTGTTTGCCTTGCTTAAATAACCCATGAGTCCGCCGGCAAAGGTATCGCCCGCACCCGTTGGATCAACAACTTTATCAACCGGATAAGCAGGGAAGGAAAACATTACCTGATCACTATAGAATAATGCCCCATGCTCGCCTTTTTTAATGACAATCATGCGCGGTCCCATCGTCCGAAGGCACTTGGCGGCCTTGATCAAATTATTCTCTCCCGAAAGGGCCCTGGCCTCACCATCATTGGCCACGAACAAATGGACCATCTTCATTAAACGGCGTAAAGATTTTCTCTTGTGGGTGATCCATAAATTCATGCTGTCTAAACCAATCAAGCGCGGGCTCTTCAAATACTTAAATAGTTGCAGCTGTAAATCCGGATCAAAATTGGCCAAGAAAATATTGGATAAATTTTGTTGCTGCTTTTGCAATTCTGGGACATAGGTCTGTAAAACCCCCAGTTCTGTCGCTAATGTTACTGCCGTATTTAAATCTCCTTTTTTATATTCCCCTCTCCAACGAAAAGTTTTGCCGCTGCTGATTTTAAGCGACGAAAGATCAATGCCTTTGCGCTTTAAAAAATCAAGATGTTTGCAAGGGAAATCCTTGCCTACCACCGCGACCATATGCACATCCGTAAAAAGGCGGGCGGACATGGCAAAATGAGCGGCAGAGCCGCCTAACATGTCCTTTTTAATACCTGAAGGAGTCTTCACATGATCCAACGCCACTGTCCCTAAAACACCCACACTCATACTGCCCTCCTTAAAATTAGGTTCTGTCAAAATTATTCCCCGATTATCTTGACTAAAACTCTCTTGTCCCGCCGGCCGTCGAATTCGCCGTAAAAAATCTGCTCCCATGGACCAAAGTCCAATTTTCCCCTGGTAATGGCGACGATAACTTCGCGGCCCATCACCTGACGTTTTAAATGCGCGTCCGCATTATCTTCTCCCGTATCATTATGCCTGTACTGTGAAACAGGCGCATAAGGCGCTAATTTTTCTAGCCAGGCATCATAATCCTGCAAAAGCCCGCTTTCATCATCATTGATATAGACACTGGCAGAGATATGCATGGCGTTTACCAGGCATAAGCCCTCTTGAATACCGCTTTTATCAATGACCGCCTGCACCTGGTCCGTAATATTGATATACGCCCGACGGGTCTTAGCGTGAAACCATAGTTCTTGGCGATAATGTTTCATATCAAAAGGGGGCTGATTCGGAATAATTATACGTGTTTGGCCGGTTTTTTCTTTCTTTCCAACTTCTTGATATATTGCTGAAAATGCTCATCTTTAAGAAGGTTGTCCAAATCCGTATCGCCTTTTAAATGCTCAAAATCATCATAACCAAAGTCAATGGCCTTGGTCAAAGCTCCCAAGGCCGCACGGGTTTGGTTAAGCAAAGCATACGAACAGGCTAAATTATAAAACACGACCGCATCCTCCGGCCGCAGGAGCGAAAGTTTAATATCCACCTCCAGGCCCTTTTGCCACAGCCCTGCCTTGGTATACAGGTCCCCGATTGCGCTTAACGCCTCAATAAAATTAGGCGTACTTTTGAGTATGTCCTCATAAAAAGCGATTTCAAAATCGATATCTTCTTTTTTACGAGAAATCTTTGGCGCGTGCTCTTTGCGCATGAATTGTCCTTTCCTTCCGTAACATTACTTTTTATAATAATTCAAAAAAGCTCCCGTTTGCTCTAATACACATCAGAAATTCGGCCTTTTTAAATATTTTTCTATACGAGAAACAGCTTCCTTTAAATTATCGTAATTTGAGGCATACGAAATCCGTACATGTTGGGCACAGCTTTGTCCAAAAGCGACCCCTGGCACCACAGCTACTTTTTGCTGCAATAATAGATTTTTGGCAAAATCCATCGAGTTCTCACCAGACGCTTTTATCGAAGGGAATGCATAAAAGGCCCCTTGAGGCATATGGCAGGTCAACCCGATATCATTTAACGCCCCGACAATAAAACGACGCCGGCGGTCATATTCCTTTTTCATGGCATAAACATCCCCGGCAGAATCCTTTAACGCCTCAATGGCTGCCATCTGACCGGTGATAGGGGCGCACAACATGGTGTACTGATGGATCTTGGTCATCGCCCCAACAATGTCCGATGGTCCACAAACATAGCCGATACGAAAACCCGTCATCGCATAACTTTTAGAAAAGCCATTAAGATAAATCACCCTGTTGCGCATCTGCGGCAAGGCTGCCATCGGCGTATGTTCGAAGTCATACGTTAATTCATCATAAAGCTCATCACTAATGATCAGCATATCATGTTTTTTGATAACTTTGGCAATAGCTTCCAGTTCTTTCTTTGAATAAGAGGTGCCTGTAGGATTACATGGATAACCAAACAAGATACCGCGCACACCACGGCCTGCCGCCTCATCAATCTGTTGAGGACTTACTTTGAAGCCATTTTCTATGGAAGTTTCTAAGAACACCGGTTCACCGCCCGCTAATTCCACCACCGGGCCATACGCCACATAACAAGGCTCAGGGATTAATATTTTTTCGCCGGGATTAAGAATCGAGCGCATCGCCAGATCCAAGGCCTCACTGACTCCGACAGTAATTAAAATTTCCTCTTCAGGATCATATTCAATCTGATGGCGTTTTTTCAAAAATGCGGCAATATCACGGCGCAGCTCAATCATGCCCTTATTAGAAGTATATGAAGTATACCCTTGTTCAAGGGATTCGATGGCCCGTGCCCGCACATGCCAAGGCGTCACGAAATCCGGCTCTCCCACGCCTAGGGAGATGACGTCTTGCATGCCTAATACTAAATCAAAAAAAGCCCTGATTCCAGAGGGGACTACTTGGTCAACACGTTTAGAAATTCTCATGAGATTCCTTGTTTTCTTTAATACGAAATATTCTGCCTGCGTTCATCTTTGGGCTGTTTAAATATCTGCCCCTCTTCTTTATATTTCCGCAATAAAAAATGGGTGGCTGTCTGACGCACATTGGCCATGGATGAAAGTTTCGCGGCGACAAAATCTGCGACTGTATGTATGCTTTCCCCTTCGACAATCACCAACAAATCAAACCCGCCGGAAAGCAAGTAACAGCTCTTAACCTGGGGATAACTGTAGATCCTCTCGGCAATGCTGTCAAACCCTACGTCTTTTTGAGGAGTGATTGACACCTCAATCAAAGCCCTTACCGTCGTTGAAGAACCTTGCTTAGATTTAACCATATAAACTCCTCCCATTAAATTCCATTAGGCCTTTCCATTGATTAGGTCGGGCCAACCGCGTGACCAAATCTTGGGACCTCTATGATAACCCCCTCCACATTGAAGATTACTTCTGCCGAGCAAGTAATAGGGGGCATACTACGGATTTTAGCCAAAACAACATATCGGTGTCAGCCGTCCACGCGCTTTCATATTCTTGTAAAACTACCTAACACAAACATTTTAAATATTATTGCTTTGCATCTTTCCCCTGTACAAAATCCACCCGGTGCTCTAATCTGCCCACCTGGTCTCTTAACACATCAATATCCTCACGCAATTGCTTTATCTTATCGCGCATCTGATTATTGCGGGCATCCGCCTGGACCATTTCGTGAATCAATTTCTTTTTCTTTAACGGCCATGATAATGCCATCAAAGAGGTTTCTTTTAATTCATCCAAACGTGTTTCATACGCGTTAATATCGGCTTCCAGCTGGTCTTTGCGCTTTTTTAGCATATCATACTTACGCACATTTGCCTGTGCTTGCTGGGTATCCGGAAAATTCTTTTCATGCTGAGATCTTTGTAAGCGTAAAATATCCAAATGAGCTTCAAGCCGTTTATTCTCTTCGACGATAGCATCCACATTTAAATTTGGTGTTTTATCGCTGGCTTTTAATCCTTCCAATTCATTTGCCAGAAGGACTTCTTGTTTATTCTCATCTTCAAGCTGCTTGCGCCATTGTGTCAGACGGTCATCGATCTGAAGGGGTGCCCTGTTTTGAACAGCTTGGGACTTTTCTTTGCCTTCCTGCTGATGCATCCCTGTATCTAAAATTGTTTTATTCAACAGTTGAATCTTATGGTCGAGTGCCTCCTGTTTTTTCTTCAAATTTAGAAATTGCTCATCTAATGCCCTGTCCCTGGGCTTTTTTATTTTAATAGCCTGCGCCAACTCCTCAATACGCAGCTGCTGATCTGTCCGGCCATGCCTTTCTTTTAGAAAAAGCTCCACCTGTTCATTTTTACTATGCTGATCAGCAATTGATTGCTGTAATTTTTCCACTTGCCCTATTAATTGCCTGTATTCAACCTTTAATCTGTTATTTTCAATCATTAATTTCTGCGCTTTAGATTTGATCAGATCCAAAGTCATTTGCCATCGCTGGGGCATAGATGATAGTTCTGCGGGGACTTGGGCCCCTGCATCAATTCCCCAGAATAAAAACAATAATATAATAATAAATTTATAAAATCTCATATTCATAATTATAGCGAGTTATTGCCGATGAGGCAAGGGTGAGGAAATAAATCAACTTAAAAGATTTCCAGCCTTAAATAGCCAGGATAAGAAAACTCGGCCGAATCAACGCCTTTCTTTAACGCCTGCCCTATTGGTAAGATTTTTTGCGCCTCTTGCGCTCTCCCTGTATTCTTCATAACTTCCGCCGCATAAAGGTAGACTAAAGGATTCCTGGACTTTTCCTTCATGGCCTGATCAAAAAAAGATGCTGCTTCGCCGTAATTTTTTTGGGCCTTTGCGATAGCTCCTGCAAAAAAATAAAACGGTTCCCTGTTCGATATGCCTTTTTCAGTCACGCCCTTCATGGCAAATATCTCTGCCATGCCATAGTCCCCTTTAAAATAATAAGCCGCCGACAATAAAAGAACAATCCTTTCACGGGCTTGGTTCCAACGAACCAACAAATCCGGGTTCAATCCGCCTTCGAAAAACTGCCGATAAAGAATGGAATTTGCAATGGTGAAAAGGCCTTTCTCACTTGGTAAAAGCAACGCCATTTCAAGATAAAGGACCGCATGATCCATATCGCCTTCCTGAAAAAGAAGAATCCCGGTATCATAAAGGTTCCAGAAATAATACGGCACATTATCTGCAGAGTGACGAAAATGCTCGAAGGCAGCTTCTTTATCGCCAAGACCATAATATTCACAGTACCCCAAAAACATCTCCGCATCTTCCTGAGATGGAAAAAACTTCATAATCAGGCGAAAATATGCAGACAATCTCTGCCAATCAACGGCTGATACCGGAATCTCCCCTTTAGAAAAGGCATACAGCTGTGACATATTAATACCCGCAGACGCGTCATTAAGCTGGCGGATTTTAACAGACCGGACAACATCGGACACATTCACGCACATAAAAACCACCCCTAAAACAAGCGCATAGAGAAATCCTTCCCTCAGGAATAACCAACGATAACGAATAAAAAACCTGTTAATTTTCAATGCCTGTCCCCTTCTCAACCATGAAGCCTTCTTTAATACCCAAAATCAAAACCATGATTACCGTTACGATAAATCCGATCAATAATATATAATCCGCGGCATACTGCAAAGGGGTCCCAAACCGGAAAATAATCTTATGAATACCTTGGGGGACCCAAACTCCTTTAAACGCACAGTCGGCACGCAGCAGCCGGTTTTCATGGCCATCAATGGTGACCTTCCATCCCGGATGATACCCGTTGGTCCACAATAAAAACCGGGGATGGTCAAGAGATGTCTGAAGTTGGAGTGTGTTCGCATCAAATAACAGCACCTTCACTTCAGGCGTATCGTCATAAACCGCTTGAGCTTTCAAAACACGCGGGGCCAAAGACCGAAAGTCCTCCGGAAGGCTTGCCGCCTGTGGTAATAAAACACAGTTTTTACGTGAGCTTAAAAGTGTCGAAAGTTTAGAAGAAAATTTATCGGGAGAAAAATGATCTTCCGGTATCGTGTTATCAAATAGTAAAAGCTTATTAAAGATAAACTGCCTGTAATTAACTTGCCCGATATTTTGCTGAAGACCGCTGACCCAAGGATTTGCATAGTAGTCGAGATCTCCCCTTTGGTCCGCAATGCTTGTATTCACACCCCCGCCCGGCATCACAGACGTTCTTTGCGGCAATAAAAAATGCGTTTGATAAAAAGACGCGTGATCGTGAAGCAAAGACGGGCTACACCCAAGACAATTCCGGTCTATGTAATACGCGAAAGTGATCGGTTGAATCATCAGGCTAAACCAAAGCATCACGGCCATCGCCCCTCGGGCCCGGTATCCCATAATAGCCAGTATGAAAAACACCAGTGACATCGCCACAGACAGACAGGAACTCCAGGAGGCCCCCTGCTGCGTCAATAGTCCGGCAAAAAAAAGAACATGCACAGCAATGACATAGAGCATAACCTTGATATCCTTGCGGCCCTCATGATTCCGCATAAAAACACGCATCTGTTCCATTACCATCAAAATCGCCATAGGGACGACCGCCAGCCATAAAAACAGTTGCAACATCCTCATGTAGCGATAGAAAAACACATGTTCCAAAACAAAAAGGTAAAGCCGCCCGTTTGTAATATTTATTAAAATCAAAAAGACCCATGAGACAAGCAGCAGGGCGCTCCGGCGGGAAACAGGATTGATGATGGCCAACAACGGTACAATAAAAAAGAGATACGCGATATTAAAGTTACTGATCGTCATATCCTTCTGGTTTGAAAACACCTTGTCAAAATTTCCGTACGCTATGATGTCCCATACTTTATTGGCATAAGTAATGCCCTTCTCGTTGTTACTGACATTAGTCGTCAACGCGACCTCGGACTTATCTGTTGCCCCCAAATGGCGATTTGGTAAGACAAAACCGCCTCCCCTGGACTCAAAGTAAAAGTTTACAGGAAGACTACAAGCCAAAAGTAAAAAACCTAGCGACATTACCGTGAAAAATTTATGCGCACGCATAAAATTCTTGGCAGTCCCAAAAAAACATAGGGACTCCTTCATATAAAACAGGAACACGAAAAATAAAAAGGAACCAATAACTGTCAATGGGAAAAAAGGCACATAAGTCGTGACAATCAGGGCCAGGGTAAAGCATACCCCCAAAAAAGAATGCTTTTTTGCTTCCAGGGCAAAAACAAAAAGAAAATAAAAAAACCATACAAGGGGGACAAATTGTAAAACATCAAAACAATAAAAAAGCTGTCCTCCCCAACAAAACAGGAGAAGCAGGTAAGCGCCCGTCGAAGTCAGGCGATCTTTTAAAAACAACCTCGCCAAAAGCCAAAACCCGACAAGGCCAAGGAAATAATAGAGAACAAGGAATACGAGGTGCGCCTCTATTGCGCCTAGGCCAAAAACCTTAAGCCCGCTGATGATCCAGTAGAATGGATTGAACTCGCCCATTCTCCTTAAAAAGAAATTCCACACAACGCCGCCGGAATAATCAGGGTTCCATAAGGGATAAATCCCATGGCTGATATTGTCCAAAAAAAACCTGCTATCCCAATAATAGTTAAAAGCGTCGCCCATGAGGCCGTATTTCCCGGAAATGTGCCCCCACCAAGCTGTCACCCAAACGATAAAAGGAAGAAATACTAATAGAAAGAATTCACAGAGTACTGAAGGGAACATAAATAAGCTCGCAATGGTAATAGTTTAGCGCGTAGAGAAAAATTTGTCATTCTGAGGAGCGATAGCGACGAAGAATCTTAAGACGTCTTAAGATCCTTCGCCCTGAGGGCTCAGGATGCCCCCATCGAGTCTCTCTGAACGCTAAAAAAGAAATATTATGGCTGCCCTAAACATTATAAAGCTTAGCATAAAAAAAGGCGCCGGACTTTTTAAATTTAAAAATGCTGCCCACCAATATTTGCCTTTATTTTATCTTGCTTGCCATAGCCAATGCTTCTTGCTTTGTCTTAATCTTGCCTAAAGCCGCGGCTTCTTCAACGCCGGAAAGAATTCTTCCAAACAGCTCTGAAGGTTTTAATTTTAAAACCTTGATCAGATCATGCCCCGTAAGAAGACGCTGTCTGGGCTTTTGCTCTTTTTGTTCAAAATAACGATCGATAAGCATACGACAAATTTTAGCATGATGCTTATGTTTTGCTTCTGTGGACAAGCTCCCGCAGGTGGCGGCCTGGTCTGCCAACCCCAAAATCGCGAAACTCGCCGCCTCATCCTTAGTGTCCCGCAAATACCGGAATATGGCCTTTTCACTTGGCCGTTTGAAATTTGATAGATACCCCGGCCTTAAATGCATGCGTACCGCATCTTCTAAAAAGAACCGTTCTTTAACGGATAATTTCAATTGCCTGGCAATCTGCCGGGTAATGCCCTCTCCCGCGTGCTCATGGCCGTGAAAGGTCATACGCCCCCCTTCACGACGGCGGGTTTCTGGTTTTCCTATGTCATGTAAAATGATCGCCATTTTCAACAATGCCAGCCGCGAGTGTCCCCCTGCGATACGTTCCTGCAAATAAATGTTTATCTTTTCGCTGCGGCTCATCTCATCGATAATCCTCTCCACTTGAGCGAGTGCCTCCAAAGTGTGTTTCCATACATCCAAATGATGATAACCTCCTTGAGCTACCCCATACATGACGGTAATCTGCGGGATGACATAAGCCAAAAGTCCGATCTTGTCCATGCCGGATAATATTTCATACGCGCGGCAAGAAGCTAATATTTTAAAAATTTCCTCGCGTATCCTTTCCGCGGCTACTTTTGAAATCAAATGTGCGTCTTTTTTGATTTGCTCCCGGGTAAGAACATCTATTTTAAAACCAAGGGCGGCCTGCAAAGCAAAAGCACGTAATAGCCTCAAAGGGTCTTCTTTGAAAACCTTAGCGTTTACCATCCGCACCACACCTGCTTTTAAATCGCGCCGGGCCCCTTTGACTTCCAAAACTTTTAAGGATGCGGGGTCTTCGCCAAAAATATCCATCGCCAATGTGTTAATGGTAAAATCCCTTAAACTCAGGTCTTTCTGGATGCTTGGCCCCCTCCAATCGGTCAGATCAAAAGTCCAAATTTCTCCATCTATTTTTTTAACGACACGCGCACAGCCATGCTGACGATCCAAAAGAACAAACGTCCCTTTTATCCGGCGGGCAAGCTGCCTGGACAAAGTTACAGCCCCTTGATCAACGGCAAAATCAAAATCAGTCCCGCGACGCTTTAAATAATGGTCCCTTAACGCTCCTCCCACTAAAAATACTCGCTGGCCTCGGCCTTTAAGCGCGTCACGGACTAAAGATAATTGAGGGTAATAAGTCAACAAAGACATTAAGATTGGGTCAATGATGATTTTTGCAGGACTTCATCAGCTACGAAAATGAGAGCCTTAAGGCGCACGGCTAAGGCAATACTGTCAGAAGGACGGGAATCTACCGTCTTCATCTCTCCTTCTTTGGTCTTAATTTCTAATTTAGCATGAAAGGTATTGTTCACAAGCTTATCAATAACCACGCGTTCCAGCCGCCCCCCTAAAACCTGCATGACATCGACCAAAAGGTCATGGGTCATTGGACGAGGGACGTCAACACCTGAAACCTTGATCTTGATACTGGAGGCCTCCATAAAACCGATGACGATCGGAATTTGTCGGTCCCCGTCTTTTTCTTTTAGAACAATCACCTGGTCCTGGCGCTTCTCATCAATGATGATCCTTGATAATTCAACCTGAATCATATTATCGCCTTCCTTTAACGGCCCAACGCCGCGGTGTTCCCTTAATGTTCATTTAGAAACCCGCGCTTTCTGTTTTTTAAGTTTTTTAATTTTATTTTTTGACAAAATCATCTGCAATTCATTCATGAACTGATTAACATCGCGAAATTGACGATAAACTGAGGCAAAACGCACATAAGCCACTTCATCTAAATCAGACAAGCGCGCCATGACCATCTCACCGATATCTTTAGAAAAAATCTCACGGTCGTATTTCTTGCGGATGGTGTGCTCAATGTCATCAACCATGGTTTCAATTTGCTCAACACCAATCGGTCTCTTTTCGCAAGCCTTGATCAATCCGTTAAGGACACGCGTACGGTCAAAGGCCTGGCGGCGGCCATCACGCTTGACAACCATCAAAGGCACTGCCTCAACATACTCGTAGGTAGTAAACCGCTCTTCACACTTGGGGCATTTACGGCGACGGCGAATGGATGTCCCATCGCTGTTAACGCGCGAATCCATGACATTGGTATCTTTATGAGAGCAGGAGGGGCAACGCATATTTTATAAATGACTATAAATTTGAAATTCTTGGGCCAATGATTCAACCTGGCTGCGGATCTTTTCTAATTCCAACTCGTTATCCCTGCTAAGCACTGCGCGATCGATCAAATCCGCGATTGCAAGCATCTGGGCCTCTTTCATGCCTCGTGTCGTTACAGCCGGAGTCCCAACACGAATACCGCTTGTTACCATCGGAGATTGGGCATCAAACGGGATTAAATTTTTATTAACGGTAATCTGTACACGATCTAAAAGAGTTGCCGCATCTTTACCGGTAATTTCTTTAGGACGTAAATCCACCATGAACAAATGGTTATCAGTGCCCCCGGTAACAATCCGAAAGCCACGATCCGCCAAAGCAGCGCTAAAGGCTTTGGCATTGGCAACGATTTGTTTTTGGTATTGCTTAAACTCCGGTGACAGCGCTTCTTTGAAAGCCACTGCTTTGGCCGCGATAATATGCATCAAAGGCCCTCCCTGAATGCCGGGAAAAATAGCACTGTCAATTTTCTTGGCAAATTCTGCCTTACATATGATCATCCCTCCCCGGGGCCCGCGTAAAGTCTTATGGGTAGTAGTAGTCACAAAATGAGCGTACGGCACAGGGTTCGGATGAATCCCAGCGGCAACCAAGCCCGCAAAATGAGCCATATCCACAAATAAATAAGCGCCAACTTTGTCTGCGATCGCACGAAAACGGGAAAAGTCTAAAACCCTGGAATACGCCGAGTACCCCGCCACAATCATTTTGGGCTTATGTTCCATTGCCAGACGCTCAACCTCATTCATGTCAATGAGCTCGGTTTTTGGATCAACCTTATAAGAAACAAAATGATACAGCCGCCCGGAAATATTGATCTTGAGCCCATGGGTCAAATGCCCCCCGCAAGCCAAATCCAAACCCATAACCGTGTCTCCGGGATTTAACACAGACAAGTACACTGCCGTATTTGCCTGCGAACCGGAATGCGCCTGCACATTAACATGATCTCCTCCGAAGAGCTCACGGGCCCGCTGGATAGCTAAACTTTCAGCCTCATCAACAAATTCACAACCGTTGTACCAGCGGGCTTTGCAATAGCCTTCGGCATATTTATTGGTGAGCACACTTCCCGCGGCTTCCAGGACCGCGGGAGATACGATATTCTCTGAAGCTATTAATTCCAGATTATTTTTTTGACGCCTTAGCTCATTTTGTATAGCCTGAAAAATCTGAGGATCAACGGACTCTAAATGCTTCATTTTAAAAACTCCCTTTCTATATTTTGGATCTGTTCTTTGCGGCGCAAATGCCGTCCGCCTTCAAACTCGGTTGTTAACCAAATTTTAATAATCTCCGGAATGTTTTCCTGATCTAAAAATTTAGTCCCCAAAACCAAAACATTGCTGTCATTGTGTTTACGGGAAAGCTGGGCCGCTTCCTTGTTGTAAACCAACGTTGCATATACTCCGGGCACTTTGTTCGCGGCGATGGAGTGTCCAATACCCGTCATGCATAAAAGGATTCCGCGGCTGCCAAAGTTACGCACAACCTGTGTGCCCACCTTATACGAAATTTGAGGATAATCACAGTCTACCCCTTCCGTATGCGTTCCCACATCCACCACTTCATGGCCCATGCCTCTAAGAATTTCATCTACTTTTTTCTTTAATTGAAAACCACGATGGTCTGAACCGACAAATATTTTCATCAAAGCAACCTTTCAATCTTTTCAACCGCCTCATCAATTGTCAAAAGACATTCCTGGTAGGCGCTGTGCGGCTGGCCGATCGGATCCGGCACATCTAAATCACCTTCAAAGCCGCGATGAGTATTGCCAAACTCCTTGAGGAGATACACTCTTTTTTCAACCGAGGGAACACGCTCCAGAATTTGCGCGCGGTGAGCGCGGGTCATAGCAAAGATTAAATCTGATTTTTTAAGCATAATGCTCCCCAACGGCCTTGAAATATGCGCCGCCGCATTGATCCCTCGTTCCCTTAAAACCGCGATCGTTTCCTGGCTTGCCGTGGATTTAAAGAAAACACTGGTCCCTGCTGAGTGAATTTCCACGTCTTCACGGGCGATCAATTTACTTTTAAGCAAATATTCCGCCATGACCGAACGGCAGCTATTGCCTGTACAAACGAATAAAACACATTTCTTATTAATAGTACGGTCAACATCCGGCTGAGTGATCACGCCATCACGGGTGACTGTCGGATGCGTCTTTGTAAAATCAACAATCGTTGAAGAAATCCCGAAATCCACAGGACCGCCGTCTAAAGCCAAGTCCACCTGTCCATCCAGATCTTCTAAGGCTTCCTGACAATTAGTCGGGGCTTTTTTCCCCTCCAGGTTCGCCGAAGGGGCCGCGATCGTGCATCCGCTTTCTTCCACCAGACGCAAGGCCACCGTATGGTCCGGCATGCGTATTCCAATTGTTTCGCCTTCATGCCTCGCCGGCACAATTACCGTCAGTGGCCCCGGCCAATATTTATCAATCACCTTGTATAAATGAGGATGAGTGTACGTCGAATAATTATCAATGATTCCCCTTTGGGCCACTAAAATAGAAAAAAGCTTCCCGTCAGTCCGGCGTTTGACCGCACGCAGACGATCCATCGCTTTTGGGTTATTGGAATCCGCGGCAATACCGTAAACGGTTTCAGTCGGAAAAATGACCAAACCGCCCTGGCGGACGATGCTGGCCGCCTCAGCAATTTTCTCAGGTTCCGGCAAAGCCGAATTGACTTTTAATACCCTAGTGGCGCCCATAAACTATATTTATTAGGGACAGCGCCCTATTTTCCTATTTTCACTGCAATGTCTCGGCGAAAAAACATATGGTCAAACTCAATTTTACTGACGTTATTATACGCCTTTACGGCAGCAGCTTCAAGGTTTCTGCCTAAAGACACCACTGATAAGACCCTGCCCCCATTGGTGACCAGCGTTCCCCCGTCGTTTTTAGTGCCTGCATGAAAAACAACCGCGTCTTCTTCCTTGACCCCATCCAAGCCGTTGATGACAAACCCGTTTTGATATTTGCCGGGATACCCTCCTGAGGCAATTACAATGCACACGCAGGAAGACTCGTCCCATTTAACTTTAATTTCATGAAGCCTGCCGTCGCAGGCTGCTAAAAACAATTCCACGATATCCGATTGGAGCCGCGGCAGAATGCTTTGGGTCTCAGGATCGCCAAAACGAACATTGAACTCCAAAGCCTTTGGTCCGTCGCTGGTCAACATCAACCCCGCGAATAGAACGCCTTTAAAGGGATTGCCTTCCTGATACATCCCGCGGATGGTTGGTTCGATGATGCGAGCGATGATTTGATCTAAAACCTCAACAGTTACCAACGGACTAGGCGAAAATGCCCCCATACCGCCGGTATTGGGTCCTAAATCATCATCAAAAATACGTTTATGGTCCTGGGACGTGGGCAAAACTAAAAAGTGTTTACCGTCACAAACAGCTAAAAGAGACACCTCAGGGCCCTGCAGGCACTCTTCGATAACTATCCTGTCTCCCGCGACGGCAAATATCTTTTGGACCATGATCTCCTCAATGGCCTTTTTTGCCGCTTTAATGTCAGCGCAAACATAAACGCCTTTACCGGCAGCAATCCCGTCAGCCTTGACAACCAAAGGGAATTTCGCCTGTTGTAAATATGTTACGGCCAGAGCAGGATCATTAAAAACTTTATAAACGGCGGTTGGGATATGGCGGCGCTGCATGAATTCTTTGGCAAAGACCTTACTGCCCTCTAGCTGTGAGGCTGCTTGCGAAGGTCCGAAAATTTTCAATCCCTTTTGAACAAAAATATCTACGACACCGGCAACTAAGGAGGCTTCGGGGCCTACAATAGTCAGATCAATTTTTTTGCTCAGCGCAAATTGTAAAAGCCCCTGCACGTCATCTGCAGCAATACCGACACATTCAGCGATCCGGGCGATGCCGCCATTGCCGGGCGCACAATAAAGCCTCTTGACCTTAGGGGACTGTTTGATTTTCCAGCACAGCGCATGTTCCCGCCCGCCGGAGCCTATGACTAAAACGTTCATTGTGTCTTTCTTTCCTATGCACAGAAATCTTTTAACTAAAAATGACAAGTCGCTTCGAAACAACAAATTTATCCATTACCGATGCGTACTATCGCAATGCCCATTGAGACAAACAGTAAAATTGCTTGGTCATGAGTAAAGGATTATTACCTTCCACACATTCAGGAATTTTTTGCCAAATGTCTGCGAGGATTTATGGCAAGAATGTTCCAAATAAAGAGAATCTTTAGAACATTGTTGCCATAAACCGAAGCAGACGGCAAAAATATTCCGTGTGGAAGGTAATAATCCTTTACTCATGACCAAGCACTTCCATCAGACCAACGAAGACGTTCATATATGATCACGAAAAAATAACCTTATGCTTTGAATCCTGGATCACTTCACCTATTACAAACGACTCGACTTTATGAACACGCAAAAAGGATTGGGCCGCGACAACATTTTCAGGAGCAACAACCAGGCAGAAACCAATGCCCATATTAAAAGTATGATACATCTCATGCTCCGGGATGCGGCCTTTATCCTGGATAAGTTTAAATATCCTTGGGACAGGCCAGTTTCCTTTGTTAACAGAAAAACACAATCCCTTAGGCAAAACCTTGGTCAATTTTTCATACCAGGCACCGCCCGTCATGTGTGCCATGCCCTTGACCCTGATTTTCTCAATCAAGGCCAATACCGGTTTAACATAAATAATGGTCGGCTTAAGCAATATTTGCGCGTAGAGCTTTTGTTCTTTTGTGCTTAACGCCTTGCGGGCAAGCGAATAGCCGTTAGAATGCAGCCCTGAAGACGGCAGGCCAATGAGCACATCGTTGCATTTAATCCCCGCTCCGTCAATGATACCTTGAGCCTCCACCGCCCCGACCGTAAAGCCCGCCAAATCATAGTCCTCGCCCTTGTACATATCAGGCATTTCCGCTGTTTCGCCGCCGATCAACGCGCATCCCGCCAGCTTGCATCCGGCGATAATGCCTTTCATCACACTATTCATGATGGTCGAATTAAGTTTTCCGGTAGCTATATAATCCAAAAAGAACAAAGGCCTGGCCCCTGTGCACAGGATATCATTAACGTTCATCGCAACCAGGTCAATGCCAACGGTATCATGTTTCTTTGCCAAATTAGCAATCAATAATTTTGTTCCAACGCCATCAGTGGAAGACACCAACACCGGATTTTTATATTTAAAAAAACTCAAATCAAACAAGGCCCCAAAGGAACCCGGACGATTAATGACGCCACGGCTCATTGTTGCCCCTGACATCTGTTTGATCGTGTCCACAAACCGATTGGCCTTGGCAATATCAACACCTGCTTTTTTATAAGTTAATTGTTGAGCCATAAACATCCCCTGTATTTGATACCAATGTCATTCCCGTTCATGCCCCATGTCATTCCCGTTCATGCCCCATGTCATTCCCGCTCATGTTCCATGTCATTCCCGCTCATGTTCCATGTCATTCCCGCTCATGTTCCATGTCATTCCCGCTCATGTTCCATGTCATTCCCGCTCATGTTCCATATCATTCCCGCTCATGTTCCATGTCATTCCCGCTCATGTTCCATGTCATTCCCGCGAAAGCGGGAATCCAAAATAATATTAAATCAATATGTTTCTAATTCTAATCTTTGCTTTTTTTCCAAAAATTTACTTAACCAATTCAATATATAAATCTATCCATTCTGGATTTTTCTCTTCAATCAATTCGATTTTCCACTGTCTGCGCCATTTCTTTATTTGTTTTTCTTTAATAATTGCACTGTTTATATCGCTCGTCTGCTCGAAATAAACTAGTTGATGAACACCGTATTTCTTGGTAAACCCTTCAGCTAAATCATTCTTGTGTTCATAAGCCCGCTTTATCAAATCATTTGTTACCCCTATATACAATGTTCCGTTTTTCTTGCTGGCTAATATGTATACATAATATTGCACTTATGGATTCCCGCTTTCGCGGGAATGACAAAATAAATTTTCCTTTACGTAATTAACGCCGTTTTCAAATATTTTCGCTCCATCGCCGAGAGTTTGGTTCTGGATTCCCGCTTTCGCGGGAATGACAGAGGGGTGTTTCAATCGGGTCCAGAATGGATGCTGTTCAAATAAAAAATGGCGTTCCGGATGCGGCATCAGGCCCAAAACCCGTCCGGTTGGATCACAAATACCGGCGATATCCTCAACCGACCCGTTGGGATTGTCAGGATAGGAAGGCTTACTTGCGTCTGGCGTGCAATAACGAAACACCACCTGATCGTTGGCCGAAAGAGCTTCAAGAACTTTAGTATCACGCGGGATAAATTTACCCTCACCGTGAGCCACAGGCAAATAAATATTGCCAGTCATGCCCTTGGTCCACACAGAGCGGCCTTCAATTTTCAAGTGCACCCAGCGAGCCTCGAATTTAGCCGAATCATTATAAAACAATGTCGCTTCCTGCCCCATCTGCCAACCCAGGCCCGGCAATATCCCTGCTTTAACCAAAATCTGAAATCCGTTACATATACCGATAATTAATTTGCCGTCGCGGATAAAATTTTTAATATCTTCCCCTAATTTTAAACGCAATTCATTGGCCAAAATACGGCCGGAAGCAATATCATCACCGTAACTAAAGCCTCCGGGCAACGCCAGTATATGAAAATCACTTAATTTTTTAACACCGGATACCAACGCATTCACATGGACCTGCTCTACCTCGGCGCCAGACCGGCTGAAGGCAAAAGCGGTTTCCTCATTGCAATTGGTCCCCGCAGTACGCAAAACTATGACTTTAACACTTTGTGACATAAATTATTTTCTTTTCTTAGCGTAGAATTTCTTGATTATCCTGACCACATCTTCCGGCTTATCAGCCACTTGTATTATGTCTAAATCATTAGCATCTATGCAGCCTTCCTCAAGGACTGTCCCTTTAATCCAGTCCAAAAGCCCTTTCCAATACTTGCCCCCAAAAAGGACCACCGGAAATTTCTCCATACGTTTAGTCTGGATAAGAGTAATACTTTCGAATAACTCATCCAAAGTGCCATACCCTCCGGGAAAAATGACAAAAGCCTTGGCATATTTAACAAAGCACACCTTGCGGCAAAAAAAGTAATGAAAACTGATCAAATGATTAATATAGGGATTTGGCTTCTGCTCAAATGGCAAGTCGATATTTAACCCGACAGACTTGCCTCCCCCCGCGGCAGCTCCTTTGTTACTCGCCTCCATGATGCTGGGCCCCCCGCCGGTGATGACAGCGTAACCGGCTTTGACCAACAGTTCAGATGTTTTACTCGCCGCATGATAATAGGAATGCGCGTTATGGATGCGCGAAGATCCAAATATGGTCACCGCCGGCCCGATGTCTTTGAGTTCTTCAAATCCGTCAACAAATTCCGCCATAATGCGGAATATGCGCCAGGGGTCTTCCATCATCTCCAAATCAGGGGCCTGGGAACGTTTTTTTGTTTTTGTCATATGCTCCTCTTATGAGATCCTTCGGCTGTTGGCCTCAGGATGGCGTCCAACGTTTCGTTGAACGTCATTTTAACGGGGCTTTCCAAATTTCTTTAAGTGCATCCATACGGGCATTAATAACCGGCCGGTCTTTAACTCCGTAGACAACAAACTCCGGACTTGCTTCAACCGTGCCGACTCGGACCATAGGGATTCCTTTAAAAATTTTGGCCAGTGTTTTTTCATGTGCCGGGGACACCTCGGCAATAAAACGCGAATTGCTTTCTGAGAAAAGCAGAATATCGTCACGTTTGGATACCCCTTGATAAAGAACTTTTTTCAATAACACCGTTGCGCCCACACCACCGGCCATGGCCATTTCCGCCAAAGCCACTGCCAATCCTCCCTCGGAGCAGTCGTGCAATGACATCATCAGCCCCGACTTGACAGCTTTTTCAATGGCCTGGTATGTCTTGATTGCCCTTTTAAAATTAACTTGCGGCACTCCTGAACCCAGTTGTTCCAAATTTTCCAGGTAAATCGATCCCCCCATTTCATTAAGCGTCATCCCAATCACATAAATACTGTTGCCGGCTTTTTTAAAATCCATGGTCACACAACGACGAACATCATCAATGATGCCAATAGCAGAAATTAAAACAGTCCCCGGAATAGCCAGGCTCTTGCCGTTTTGAGTATATTCGTTGTACAAACTGTCTTTGCCGGAAATAAACGGAGTACCAAAAGCCACTGCGGCTTTATAACAACCTTGGGCACAACGCACCAAGGATCCCAATCGGTCAGCCTTATCCGGATTTCCCCAACAAAAATTATCCAGCAAAGCAATCGATCCTAAATCTCCGCCCACAGCGATAATCTGGCGTATGGCCTCATCAATGCAGGAAGCCGCCATCCAAAAAGGATCGATCATTCCATAGCGCACATTGATACCATTGGAAACCGCAATGCCGCGGTTAGAGTCAAGCCGTCCTCTTATCACTGCGGCATCGGATGGCCCATCACAAGAACTGCCGACCAAAGGCTTAACTACGCTCGCCCCCTGCACCTCATGGTCATAAATGCGGATGACACTTTCCTTAGACGCGACATTATAGTGGCTTAAAGCTTTACACAAATCTTCTGTCAAGTCCGCCGATCGGGACTTAGACAATTTTTCTTTTTTTAAAACAGGTTTATGATAAACAGCCTCTTTAGTTATTTGAGGCAACCCGTCATGCACAAATGACATATCCAAATCAGCAACCTGCTTGCCGTAAAAAAACAATTGCAGCCGGCCCGATCCGTCAAACTCACCTAAAACCGCAACTTCCACGTTTTCATCAGCAAAAATCTTTAAAAACGCCTCGATATTGCACTCGGGTACTGAGAGAACCATGCGCTCCTGGGACTCTGAGATCCAAATCTCATGATATTTAAGGCCCTGATATTTAAGCGGCGCCCGGTCTAAATGGACCCTGGCTCCCGTCTTCTGCCCCATTTCCCCGACAGCAGAAGAAAATCCTCCTGCCCCGCAATCGGTGATGGCCGAATACAAATTAGCATCCCGCGCTTTGAGCAAGGCATCCAGAACTTTTTTCTCTTCAATGGGGTTGCCGATTTGCACAGCACCAGAAGATACGGTCTCTGATTCACTGGTCAACTCTCCCGATGAAAAAGTGGCTCCATGAATGCCATCGCGCCCGGTACGTCCGCCCACAGCCACAATCAAATCGCCTTTGTTCACTCGTTTGGCCTCCTGCCCCTTAGGGATCAGGCCGATATTGCCGCAAAAGACCAACGGGTTGCCTACAAAATCTTTATTAAAAATAATAGCTCCATTGACCGTCGGTATGCCCATTTTATTGCCATAATCACGCACTCCTGCTATAACCCCCTTCATGACCCGTTTAGGGTGCAAAGTGCCTGTCGGCAGACTTGCCAAGGACGTATCAGGCCGAGCAAAACAAAATACGTCGGTATTACATAATGGCTTAGCGGCCATACCCGTGCCTAAAGTATCCCTGATGACTCCCCCGACACCGGTATTGGCCCCGCCAAAAGGCTCCAAAGCCGAGGGATGGTTGTGGGTTTCGACTTTAAAACAGACATGGTACTCTTTATCAAAAGCGATGACTCCGGCATTGTCGTGAAAAACAGAAATACACCACTTCTTATTTAACTTCAAAGTAGCCGCGGCAATGGTTGTCTTAAAAAGACTGCGAATAATCTTAGGCTTCGCATTCCTGCCTTCCCGGTAACGGATCAGCCCGCGAAAAGTTTTATGTCCGCAATGTTCGCTCCAGGTCTGGGCGATAGTTTCTAACTCTACATCTGTCGGGTTGCGCCCTTCTTTTTTAAAATGATCTTGTATGGCCTTCATTTCATTCAAATTTAAGTACAACTGCCCGCTATTGGATATTTCAGATAGTTTTTTATCGTTGGCATCTGTCAATGCTACGGTTATCACTTGGAATTTAGATAACGATGGACCCGCCATGCTAAGCGTCGTGGGGACGCAAGAAGGATCAAGGACCACGTGCTGGATGAGCTTATTCATCAAGACACGGCTGGTGATAGATTCTAATTGTTTGGTAGAAAGTCTGCCGTAAATATGATATTGCCTGGCAGTACGTACAGCGCTGATGCCTGTAACTCCCAAATCGCGGATCCCCTTGATCGTAGAGGCCTCTACAGGGTCCATAACGCCCGGATTATAAGCAATTTCAACGACGTGGCAGGCGGCAGATTGCAGGGGCCCTTTGAGGTCAAAACTATACTGCTCAACAATAGGGTCAATCAGAAGTTCATCGCCGATACGTTTGACTTCCTCTCGGCTGACTGAACCTTCCAGAAGAAAAACAGACACTACCCGAACATCTGTAACTTCACCTAACTTCAAATCATTAATATCACGGGCAATGGATTTTCCAATAGGGTCAAAAATCCCATCTTTTTGTTTAACTTCAACTCGCCAGATCATTGGGAGACTCTGCGTAATACTTCCTGATAAGCTTGTTCAACATGCCCTAAATCTCGACGAAAACGGTCTTTATCCAGCTTATTGCCCGTTCCAATTTCCCACAACCTGCAGGTGTCAGGAGAAATTTCGTCCGCCAGGATAATGCGGTTCTGGACGCGGCCGAATTCTAATTTGAAATCAATCAACTCAATCTTTAAATTCAGAAAAAACTTTTTTAAAACCTCATTGATCCTAAAAGCCTCTGTCGTGATGCTCCGGATTTCATCATCGCTGGCCCACTTTAAGGCGCGGATATGATATTCATTGACCTGCGGATCCCCCAAGGCATCGTCCTTGTAACAGAATTCCAGTGTGGGGCTTGCCAACGTCATCCCTTCGGTCAATCCCAGCAAACGGCACAAAGAACCTGCGGCACGGTTGCGGATAATAATTTCCAGAGGAACGATTTGAACACGCTTGACTAACATCTCGCGGTCATTTAACAACTCAACAAAATGACTCTCGATCCCCTCAGCTGCCAGATGTTTAAAAATCTTGGCGGCAATATGGTTATTCATAATGCCTTTTTCGGCGATAGTCCCCTTTTTCTGAGCATTGAACGCCGTGGCATCATCTTTGAAATATTGGATCAACAAATCCGGA
Organism: Candidatus Omnitrophota bacterium; assembly: GCA_015233675.1. GTDB lineage: Bacteria > Omnitrophota > Gorgyraeia > Zapsychrales > Fredricksoniimonadaceae > JABDGZ01. Next base: position 62,385 of record JADFXH010000003.1, on the reverse strand, counting down.
TCTTCTGTAGTGTATAGAATCTTCGCCTTGCCTTCGTATATTTTCTCAAGTTTAGTCATACACCCTATCCTTCCCTCATTCCTGGTTCTGTCAAAATTCCGCTTCCAGATGACGCGGGGCCTGTCCTTAGTCTCGACGTTAAGGTGCTCCTTAAGGCGTGGCAATCTTAATAGCAGCCCCGACGATGATTATCCCTAAACCGCCCACTTGAGCAGGTGCCGTGCGCGCCTTAACATTGAGACTAAGGACACCCGCTAATCCATGTTTTCATCCGATCCTTGCGCAGGCTGATACTGATATTACTTTATCCCGGCTTGTTTAAAAATCCGGTCCCGATGACGGATATAATATTTGATATCAAAACAGGCATTAATCTCGTTTTGAGACAAGTACTTGCGCACCCGGCGGTCTCTATAGAGAACATCTTTAAATTCTGAACTTTCCTGCCAAACCTGCATGGCTGCAGCCTGGATGATCTCATAAGCGGCATCGCGCGTCAGGCCTTTTTTCATCAATTCCAAAAGAATACGCTGGGAGTAAATAAGCCCGCGGGTCTTGGAAAGATTGGTAATCATATTTTTAGGATAGACCAAAAGACCTTCGATAATCGGGATAAATTTATTAAGCATGTAATTAAGAGCTATCGTCGAATCGGGTAAAATGACGCGCTCCGCTGAGGAATGACTGATGTCCCGCTCATGCCAGAGATTCATGTTTTCCATGGCAACGATAGAATTGGCACGCAAAATACGTGACAAACCGCAAATACGTTCGCAAGTCACAGGATTACGTTTATGCGGCATGGCGGATGAACCTATCTGCCCTTTAAAAAACGGCTCTTCGACCTCAAGGAGTTCTGTTTTTTGCAAAGCCCTGATCTCTGTCGCAAATTTTTCCAGGGAACAGCCAATGATGGCCAGTACCATGATAAAATGGGCATGTGGATCGCGTTGAATAATTTGGGTGGCCACGTTAGCCGGCTTTAAATTCAGCTGCTGACAAACATACTCTTCCACGGAAGGGTCAATGTTCGCATAAGTGCCCACCGCGCCTGAAAGTTTGCCTAAACGCATACCTTCGCAAGCTTCTTGGAGGCGTATTAAATTACGATTCATCTCATCGTACCAGATGGCCACCTTCAAACCAAAAGTCGTCGGCTCCGCATGTACGCCATGGGTACGGGCTATACATACCGCGTCTTTATATTTTTTTGCTTTCTCTTTAAGTGCCACTAAAAGCTTTTTTATATCGGCAATTAGAATTTCACCGGCTTCCACACATTGCAAAGACAAAGATGTATCCAAGAGATCCGATGAAGTCATTCCCATATGCAAATACTGCGCTTCCGGTCCCAGACTCTGGCCAACGCTTTGAATAAAAGCCACCACATCATGTTTGGTTCGTTCTTCAAGACGGCGGACCTCTTCCAAATCGAATTTAGCATTCTTGCGGATTTTTTCCATGGCAGCTTTAGGAATAACCCCTAACTTAGTCATAGCTTCACAAGATAACACTTCGATTTTAAGCATAATTTCCATTTTATGCTCATCGGACCATATACGGCTCATCTTAGAAAGGGAATAGCGGTCAATCATGAACTCTCTCCTTGTGGATCCTGCTGATTGGCCACAAAGCCTACGCAGGGTTTAAACTTAATATTTGGTAAAAATTATCAATTGTTCACATGCCTTGGACAGGGAATTTCACAAGCGGAATAACTATAGCAGAGAATAATTATGCGGTCAACTTAAAAAATGCCAGAATGAACATAACTTATTGAAATATATGTAGTTACGAAAGAAACATTACTGCCCCTGCTTGGCCTCTGGAAATTTTTCTTCCATATATTTTACGCTCTCTTTAACGCTTTCTTTCATAAGCTCAGGAATGGTTGTTATTAATTTTTTCCCTGCAGGAGATTCATAAAAAGCAATAAAGGCCTTCAAGTCTTCAGACGTAAAATTGCGATCATAAATTGGAAGGAGGCGTTCAATGATTTCATCAAGATTGACCCGCTCGCGGAGCTTTTGGGCTTCGTCCGGTTTATCTTTTTCGATTTGCTTAAGCATCACTTCAAAATTTTTAGTCAATGCCTGGCGGGTACCAAAAACATCGATAAATTTCAATATCAAAGCTTTTTTATCTTCTGTAAAGCCTTCTTTCGCGGGGGTTACTGCCGGCGCACTAACCGCATCTGTCAGCGGTACAGACAAGACCGCATGGTCAGCAGGCTGTGCTTGCGCCGCCAAAAAAGGCTTCCCGTCAATTTCTTTAATTTCATCCGCATAATACGTCATAGCAATGCCATTCACGTTAATTTGAAGGCTCTTATTATTTTGTTTGATTATATCGCCCTGCACAACACGCCCATCCGTAAGATTTACCATCGCTGCAAAGGCCGCTCCTGAAACAAAAAAGATCATTACAGCCATCAATCCTAAATTACGCATAAAGCCCTCTTTCTTTAAATATTTACATAAATTTAAGGAACATTTGAGATAAGACTATGTGTATGATACACTATCGACCATGATTGATCAAATAAGAAAAAATATCGATAAAAGCCTGTCCTCATTTCTCAACACGGTCAAAAAAGATTATAAACTGCATTTGGTCTCGCCTTTATTATTTAAAAGCATCAACGAGTTTACCCTCAGGGAAGGCAAACGCCTGAGACCATTGCTCTTGATTTTAACCTACAAAGGATACTCGCCTTCATCCAAAAGAATTTCCCGCAACCTTTATAATGCATCCACCTGCATGGAATTCCTGCATAACTTCATGCTGATCCATGATGATATTATCGACCGTTCCGATCTTCGCCGGGGAAAACCTACCATGCATAAAATCCTGGCGCATACGGTCAAAACCAAAAATCCTAATAAATTAGGGATTGATTTGGGAATCATTGCCGGAGATATCGTTTACGCGCTGGCCATCGACGCGTTCTTATCTATTGATGCGCCTAGCGAACGCAAAGAGCGCGCCCTTAAATACTTTATCCAAACCGCGGCTTTTACCGCTATGGGAGAGTTCATCGACACTGTCAGCGGAGTCAAGCCCGTCAAAGACGTGGATGAAAAAGAGGTTTATCTTAATTACACACTTAAGACTGCGCGATACACTTTTGACTGTCCCATGGTCACCGGAGCCATTCTTGCAGGCGCCAACAACAAAGAAATCAAAAAAATATCACGCTTTGGGATTCTCATCGGCCAGGCATTTCAGGTTCAGGATGATATTATCGGGATCTTTGAAACGGAAGCTAATATTGGCAAATCTATTCTCTCTGATTTAGCGGAAAGCAAAAAGACTCTTCTTGTAACCCATGCCTTTAGCGTGCTGCGGGGAAAATCCAAACAAAAATTCTTAAAAATATTTACCCAGAAAACTAAAACCCTCAAAGACCTGGAAACTGTTAAAAATATCTTCGCGGCAACCAAAAGCTTAGACTATGCGCTTAACGCCATCCAAACACGTCTGAGCGAAGCACAAAAAATCCTCAATACTTTAAACATGAATGAAAAATACCGCAATCTGCTTAAAGACTCTCTTTTAAGACTTTTCAGGCATTCGCAAAAAATTGCCGACTTATATCAATCGGGAGGATAATTCGTCTAACAAAAGCCTGCCGCGATCGGTGGTTTTCAAATATCCTTTTTCAATTGATAAAAAACCGCCATGAATCCATATTTGAATCAACTCTGCCTTGGCTGGAGGGACCAAGGTCCAGGGAATCCCCTCATTCATCCTTAAACCAAATAACACTTTTTCCATAATAAGCTGGTCATCCGTTAAATCCTCATACCCCTCGATCACATCCTTCCCTTGAGCCATGAGGTCAAGGTAATCCTGCAAACGAGATGTGTTCCAATATCTCCGACGGCCTGTAAAACCATGAGCGCCCACTCCCAAGCCAATGTAAGGATAACCCCGCCAATAATTCCTGTTATGTTCTGACTCAAATCCGGGTTTAGAAAAATTACTTACTTCATACTGCTTAAACCCATACTCATTTAAAATATGCGAAATCAAAAGATAATGCTCGGCTAATTTTTCATCATCATCCAGCTTCATTTGAGCGGCAAAAAACCGGCTTTTGGGTTCAATGGTCAAGGTATACAAAGACAAATGTTCACTGCCCATAAGAGAGACGGCGCGGACATCTTCTTCTAACTCCTCCTGTGTCTGTCCCGGAAACGCGTACATCAAATCCAAATTGATATTATCAAACCCTGCCTCACGCAAAACATAAAATGCATTTTGGGCAGCACTCACATCATGCCCTCTTCCTAAAAATTTTAAATACCGGTCATTCATCGATTGCACCCCAAGACTGACGCGATTAAATCCGTTTCTTTTTAAAAGTGCGGCCTTTTGATAATTTATACTTTCAGGATTTACTTCAATAGTAATTTCGATATCATTTTGATATGAAAAATCATTTCTAATTGCATCCATTAAAGTATCCAGATGTTTTTCATCAAGCATGCTGGGAGTTCCTCCGCCAAAATATATGGATTTAAGTTTTTTTCCCGCTTCATTTTTCATCTCGCGGATAAGAGCGTTCACATACTCTTCCCGCCGGTGCTCTTGGCCCGCCGCCATTACGAAGGAGCAGAACAAACATTTACGGCTGCAAAACGGAATATGAATATATAATGAAGTTGTATCCATAAAAAATTATAAAAAATTTTTTTGCATATAAACAATTTGGTGTTAATATCTTAGTAACAAATCAATCTTTAAGAAAGGAGCTACAAAATGGCTACCAAGAAAAAAGCAAAAAAGAAAACAGCTAAAAAGAAATAACTGCTGTTTTTCATGCATTTTCATAGAGCCCTTTGATGTAGTACTCAGAGGGTTTTATGTTTATAAAACCCCCTCACATTTTTGCAACATTCCTTGTCATTTCCCCGCAAGCGGGGATCCACTTTTATAAACCAACCCTTCATATGGCACAGTCTGTTGATGAAGGAAGGAAAGCAACTCAAAAATATCCAAAAAAAAAAAAGAATTAGAAGTTATTCTTGTTATAATTACTTTAACATCAACGACTAGTGTTTTGTTAAATTAGTTCTTAAAGGATTGTTTTTGATAAGGTGTCGTTACTCCCCCAGGCGTATCGGGGCCGTTTATGAAGAGTGGCCACGATGCGCCGCGTTTGGGGGGATAGGGGGGCTAGCGTACCGTGAAAAAACAATCCTTTAAGAACTAATTTAACACTACACTAGATTAAATTAAAATTTATGCAAAAACAAGCTTTTACGATCATTGAGCTGGTGATTGTTATTTCAGTGCTGGTTATTTTGATAGGCATTGCTATTCCCCGCATGAAGGGCATGCAGGATGCCGCAAACTTAGCCAAAGTCAGACACGAATTGGCAACGCTTCAGTCTGCTGTCGAGTCGTATTATATGTTTTCTACGCCGCATGCTTATCCCTACTCTGAACTTAACGCACAACCTGCTTTAATTAATGCCTCTCCGCAAATAATTTCTACTTATCTCTATGATCCTTTTTGTCCTTCAGCATCTTTATACTGTGGCTTCAATGATAATGAATACGGATATTATGGGCCAGATTTTATTAGCGGCGCACAATATTATGTTATTTATTCCGTAGGACCAGCAAGCCAAGTATGGTCTGAGTGTACCGTAGATTCCAGTGGTCATGCTTCCTGTCAAACAGGTAACGGCCCCCCCACTTCATGCACTCCTGGCTCGCCCGGATGCCCCATTTGCGTTACTAATGGGACAGGGTGCTAATAATGGCTGTCCTTGTCAATGATCCCGCTCCCTAACCGAGCTTATACTATTGCAAATTCGATGCCTGAGTGCCGTAGGCCTGCGCAAGGATTGCGTGTTATGCATGAGAAGAGATATTGTTTGCGAAACATTCAGGGATTTTTCGCTAAAAGTTGGCTAGGATTTACAGTAAAAATGTTCCAAAGGAAGAAATAAATCCTCTAATACAAAACTTATTCCGACAAGCGGATAATGATGCCTTTTTTGCGTGCCCTGGTGTAGGCGTGGCCCAAAAACCACAAGAAAAGGATAATATAGAGAAGAGTCAGGGCAAATCCTGTAAGCAGCGGATACGCCGTATGGGCCTTAAAACCGTACGACTGGCGGAAGAATTCCAAAAAGTGAGTAATAGGGATCATTAAGGCCAAATATTGAAAAATCTTAGGGAGGATACCTACAGGATAATAAATACCGCAAATGATCATAAATAATTGCGCAAACATCCATGCGGTAATCTCTACTTTCTGGCCAAAAGACAATATAAGGATATTGACCATAATCCCCAAAATAAATGCACAGGCAAAAAGCCCGAATAAAAATAATGCTGTGATAAAAAGACCCGGCAGATGAAAACCAAAGCCCCATGAGGCGGCCGTGGCCAAAAGAACAAAGGCAATAAATCCCCTGAACATTCCGATAATCCATGTCCCTGCCACACCTTCGGAAACACCGACGGGTGTTAATAATGTATGCTTGAAACTTTTCGACCATAATTCATAAAGCACGGTATAGCCGACATCCAGCTGAGTAATCTGCAGAACACCCGCGGCCAAGGTCCCTGTCATCACAAAGCCGATGGTTTGAGGGCCCAAATTAACGAACTTGGCCATAAGTCCGATAGAGACCACTGAAATCATCGGCCAAAAAAACACGTCCGTCATCACAAATAAATTACGCACGGCAAAAATAGCGCTGCGGATTGTAAAAGCAAAAGCCCGATTAATCCACGCCTGCACTTTTATAAGTGGGGCAGTCCATCCACCCCCTTGTGGCACAGGCAGTGTTTTTGTCGTTGAGCTACCCGAAATTCCTTCTTGCCCCGAAGGCCCCTCGGTCTGATGGGCCAACTGGATAAATATTTCTTCCAGATCGTCCGTGTGATGCAGGCGCTTGAGCTCATCCACTGAGGCTAATTTAATAATGCGCCCCTTTCGAATAAACGCGACCCTCTCGCACATGCTTTCCACTTCATCCATGTTGTGACTGGTCAACAACACCGTCATCCGGCGCTGCCGTAAGATATCAAGCACTATTGCGCGGGTTTTCAGGGACACATCCGGGTCAAGCCCGATGGTGGGCTCATCTAAAAAAAGGATCTTCGGATCATTTAACAGCGACTTGGCCAAGGACAGGCGCTGCTTGGTGCCTGAAGATAATTCATCGAAACGGCGATTGGCATACGAGCGCAAATCAAACATGGAGGCAACCTCATCAACCTTGCGCTGCAAAAAAGCTCCCTTCAACCCATAAAGGCGCCCGTAAAACTTTAGATTTTCTTCGACGGTAAGGCTAAATGCATAATTAGGATAACCGGAAGACATGTTAATCCAACTGCGTACAATGTTAAAATTCGCAGGGACTGACTTGAGCCCGAAAATTTCGATTTCTCCGGAATCCGGTAATAATAAGGTCGCCAAGGTATTTAAAAACGTGGTCTTCCCCGCGCCGTTAGGCCCCAGGATACCTAAAATCTCACCTTCACGCACTTCTAGATCTAAATGATCCAACGCTTTGATGACGCCTTTGCTTTGCGTATCACGATACGTTTTACATAGACCGCGCGCGGCAAGAACAATTTCAAAAGTATTTTTCGTTTCTCTCATAACCTATAGCGATACAAGCACCTGCGTCATCCTAATAAATTTGCTTTTTTAAAAAATTAATAGTATAGTTAAGATGTAGTTAAGGAGGGTCCCAAGGATAGCGAAAGCAATACTAAGGCCTATCCCCTTACAAAACCTACGGCGTCAACTACCGTGGGTTTTGCATTTTTAACGCTTACCTAGCAGTGCGAACATTTTCTTTTTGTAAGCTTCTACCCCGGGCTGGTCAAAAGGATTGACGCCCAAAATATATCCGGAAATCCCGCAGGCTTTCTCAAAAAAATAATATAATTGCCCCAGATGCATGGCATCAGCTGTAGATAAATTGATGGTCATATTCGGCACTCCGCCCTCAAAATGTGCCGCGGAAGTGGCCTCATACGCTTTTTTGTTGACAAAATCAAAGCCCTTATCCGCGACATAATTGAAGCCGTCCAAATCTTCCTTGTCATAAGGGATAATCACGTCATGGTGGGGTTTATCAATTTGTACGAACGTCTCAAACACTGTGCGCTCTGCTTCCTGCATCCACTGGCCCAACGAATGCAAATCCGTAGACATTATCAAAGATGCAGGAAAAATGCCCTTGCCTTGCTTGCCTTCGCTTTCACCAAAGAGCTGCTTGAACCACTCAGCCACATAAAAAACATTAGGATAAAAAGAAGACAACACTTCAATTTTTTTGCCCTTGCCATAAAGTATATTGCGCAATGCCGCGTAACGATAACAAATATTTTTACCTAAGTCACAAACAGCGTATTCGTCCTGGGCTTTTCTGGCCCCATCCACTAAACTCTGAATATCCACACCCGCAAGGGCCAAAGGAACCAGCCCCACCGGCGTCAATATCGAAAAACGCCCCCCAACATCATCGGGAATAATAAAAGAACGGTACCCCGCCTTGTCAGCGATCTTGCGCAAAGCTCCTTTTTTCTCATCTGTTACGCAAATAATCCTCTTTTTTAATTCTTCGCCCTGGTATTTACTTTCCATAAGTTTTTTAATGACTCGAAAAGCAATGGCAGGCTCGGTAGTTGTCCCCGATTTTGAAATAACCACTGCCGTAATACGCTTAGGCGCTAGGATATTTAATAGCTGGTGCAAATAGTCACTGCTAATGTTGTGTCCCGCGTAATATACCGGAAGCTTTCCGCCGCCTAGAAAATCGACGGTGGCACGAATGCCCAAATACGAACCTCCGATACCGATAGAGACAATGCAATCGGAATTCTTATGCACTTCACCTGCTAAAGAAGTGATTTCTTTGATTAATGTATCCGGAATGCGGGAAGGCAAATCTAGCCACCCGGTAAACTCAGCGCCAGGGCCCTGTGCCGTATGCAAATTTTCATGGGCCGCGCGCACCAAGGGAAAGATGCCGTTAAGCTCATCTGCCGATACAAAACCCTTAAGATAATCTGTATTGAGGGAGATCATAATTTAGTGGGCATATCTGCCGGGGCAGGAGCATTATTGGGGGTTGGAGCCGCGGAATTAGCGGCGGCATCATTCTTGGCCACATAAGTCGTTTTATCACCGTATTCATTATGGCTGATTAAATTACCATGGGTATAATGCTCTTCTATGATGATCTTCCCGTCTTCTGCATATGTAGAAGACACCCCGTCAAGCAGGCCGTGCAGATAATACATACTTTGTTTTAGAATCCCGCTCTTGTAAAGAATGTTTTTCTGTCCGTCTAATTTGCCATTGGTATAATGCTCACGGCTTCTCACTTCACCGGTATCGTAATAATGCACGCTTGTCCCCTCAAGATCATTGTTCACATAAGTATCTGCGCTTTCCAGACCGCCGCTTTCATAATAAGATTTGTCGTTCCCTTCGCGAAGACCATCCGAATAATACAATAATTCTTTAAGGGCCCCTGAAGGATAAAAAATTTTCATTTGACCGTCAAGCCTGTAGTTATGATAGTTTTCCTCTCTTAATAAGCGGCCCTGCCGGTCATACACATGCCATACCCCTTCAACCGGAGATTGTGTACCCCTTTGCTGCTCATACATGCGGGCGGGATTAATTGTCTGAGAAAAAGATAACGGCGCCGCAATCATCAGTACTGCCAGCAGGCCAAGAAAAATTTTCATGTTAAGTTCTCCTTCGCAATGTCATAATTTTATATCAACCAACGCTAATGCTTCATCCGAAAGTTCAATAGCTTCATCGATAACAGCCCCACCCAAAACCACATCACCGTCATAAAAAACCACCGATTGCCCGGGTGTTACAGACTTTTGCGGCTGTTTAAACTCAACACGGACAGAATCAGTCCCCTCAGGCGTTAAATAAGCTTTGACTTCAGGAGAATTATAGCGGATTTTGGCGCTCACTTCTATGGTTTCTTGAGGAATTTCTATGCTCACCCAATTCATAGCGCTGGCCCTCAACCCGCCTGAATATAGCCGCCTGAGATTACCGATATGAACAGAATTAGTCGTATTATCCATTTTGTAAACATAAACCGGATAGCCCAAGGCTATCCCCAGTTTGTCCCGCTGGCCTATGGTGTAATTCGGCAAACCTTTATGCTGTCCTATGACCTTCCCGTTTTCATCTATAAATGGCCCCGGAGCCATCGATTTAGGGCCTATCCTGTCTTCAATAAATTTTTTGTACCCGCCGGCAGACACAAAACAAATATCCTGACTTTCGGGTTTCTCAGCGGTATTAAGGTTGAATTTACGGGCAAGCTCGCGCACCTGAAGTTTGTTCAAGCCGCCTAACGGAAACATCACTGACGGCAATGTCTCCCTTTTCATGCTGTATAAAAAATAAGACTGGTCTTTTTTGGGATCGGCTGCTTTTTTTAATTCGTGACAATTACGCCCTGAATTAAATTCTATTTTGCCGTAATGACCGGTGGCTAAAAAATCTCCCCTTAAGGATTTTACTTTTTGATAAAGGGTGCCGAATTTTAAATACTGGTTGCAGCGCACACACGGGTTAGGTGTACGTCCTTTTAAATACTCATCGGTAAAATTATCCATGATGAATGCGTTAATGTCATGTTCAAAATTAAATACATAATGCGGGATAGCCAGTATATCTGCCGCGCGCTGGGCATCGACAATGCCGTCAATGCCGCAACAGGAAGCTTTACAGTCATTGCGCATGATGTTAAAAGACATTGTCACTCCTATAGTGTTGAAGCCCGCCTCTTTAATAAGCGCGGCCGCCACCGAGGAATCAACCCCGCCGCTCATAGCAACATAAACCGTTATGCCTTTATTGTTCTTCATATCAATATTCAGCGATCTCTTAATCCAGCGAGTCCTGTCTCGGACTTGCTGTTAAGGTGCTCCTGATTGAAATGCGTACGTCACAGCCTTATAGGACGGTTGTTTCCCTTAAACGCCATCTCATCAGTTACCGTCCGCTCCTTAACATCAACTCCGAGACACCCGATAAATGTGAGCACCTGAACCATTGAGGGTTTCTTCTATGGCCCTGTACGTTGCCGTCAGAAGGAAATCCAGCTCCTCTTTGGATATGCTCAAAGGCGGCATCAGGACGATCACATTGCCCAAAGGCCTTAAAATAACCCCGTATTTACGTACGGCTTGACAGGCTTTCGCTCCCAAACGGTCATCCGGGCGGCCTTTGAGCTCAATGCCGGCCATAAACCCCTTATGACGAACATCGATGACAGAAGGCAGATTATAAAACATTTTAAGTTTTTTGGCCAAAAATTCTATCTTAGGAACAAGCTTTTTTAAGGTACGTTCTTTTTGAAAAATTTCAAGATTGGCCAATGCCGCCGCGCAGGCTAAAGGGTTACCAGTATATGTATGGCCATGAAAAAAAGTTTTCTGTTCTTTATAGTCAAAAAGAAACCCTTCATAAATTTTTTGAGTAGTCAAGGTTGCCGCTAAAGGCAAGTACCCGCCGGTAAGCCCCTTGGCCAAGCACAAAAAATCAGGAACAACGCCTTCATGCTGACAGGCGAACATTTTTCCCGTACGGCCAAATCCTGTCGCCACCTCATCGGCAATGAGAAAAACATTATATTTTTGGGTCAACTCACGCATTCTTTTAAGGGTGCCCTGTGGCCATACAAGCATGCCTGCCGCACCCTGCACCAATGGCTCAACTACCAAAGCCGCGATACTGTCACTTCGGGCTTCAAGTAATTTTTCCAGCCCCTCCAGCGCTTCCCATCCGTGCCCTTCAAGGGCGATCGTTTTAAAAATCAATCGACGATAAACCTTATGAAATAAATCAATTCCGCCAACACTCACTGAGCCTAAAGTGTCTCCGTGATAAGAGTTGCTCAAATGGACAATGTTAGTTTTCTTGTTCTTGCCGGTATTTTGCCAATATTGATACGCCATCTTGATGGCGATTTCAACGGCAGTTGAACCGTTGTCCGAATAAAATACTTTTTTTAAACCTTTGGGAGCCAAATCTATCAAACGTTTGGCCAATTCTATTGATGGCGTATTAGATAACCCCAAAAGCGTTGAATGGCTCAGCTTGTCGATTTGTTTCTTGAGCGCCGCGTCCACATGCGCATGGCGATGGCCATGGACATTGACCCACAAAGAGGAAACCCCATCCATGTAGATATTCCCGTCAATATCTTTAAGGTAAATGCCCTTAGCGGAATCGATCACCAATGGATCATCCTTGACCCAATCCCTCATCTGGGTAAACGGATGCCAAATATACTCTTTATCCCACTGTTTTAATCGTCTGGTGTATTGAGACATAACTACCTTCCCTTAATTGGTCATATGCGCGGGATGAACAGCTATTAAGATTATCGTTACAATGCCTTCGTCACCAAAAAAGAATGCCCGCTACGCTAACTTAAAATTTTGACATCGGCGTAAAATATTCTTTTTGTTCAATGGTTTTAAATAAGGGACTATTCCCAAGACCTTTACACCGGATAATTTTTCTATTTCCCGGGAGTTGGTGCTTTCCGGCAGGGTTTTGTTTACCGGCTTAGTCTGGCAAAATACAAGACCCCTGATCTTCAATCCCCGTCTTTTAAGTTCATTGATAGTCAGCAGGGTATGATTGATTGTCCCCAGCCCTAAACGGGCAACGATGATCACCTCCGCCTTTAAATCAGCGATCAAATCCGCATTATAATAAGAATTTGTTAAAGGCACCATCAGCCCCCCTGCTCCTTCCACTAAAACTACATCGTGGCGCGCGCGTAATTTTTTCAAACAATCCTGCACCCGCCGTTTATCAAATTTGATCTTCGAACGGCGAAAAGCCAGATGTGGCGATACAGGTTCCGGAGCAAAAAACGGATTTATCACTTTTAAATTATCTTGAATCCCAAGTGCTTTTTTTAAAAATTGGGCGTCCCTGCCAGCACATTGAACGGGCTTCATTACACCCACATTCAACCCCCGGGCATCAAACAAAACGCCTAAAACATAAGTCACAACTGTCTTTCCCGCCGCTGTATCCGTTGCTGTAATAAAAACAACCTTACTCTTTTGCATAAACCCGTATCACCTCAAATGTAGCCCCAACGCCCTGCAAATAAAAAAATTTCTCGCGATAAATAGAGGCGGCCCTGGATACAGCCCCAGCCCCAAGGTAGCCTTCACGCGGAAGATGAGGGGCTCCGATAGATTTAAACCAGGTTATCAATTCATGCATGTCTTTAAACTCAATTTTAACATGCTCGCAATCAACTTTTGGATTTTTAAATCCGCTATCAGCAAGCGCCTTACGAACTTTACCCTGATCAGGCAATCGTAAAAATTGTAACGCTCCCCCGCTGGCCTCATCCAGGGATTGAAATAATTCATGGCATGTATTGTATCCAAAAAGCGTACATGCAAACACTCCGTTTGAGGCCAACACTCTTTTTGCTTCAGAAAACGCATGAGACAAATCTTCAGCCCATTGATAAGCCAGATTGGAGACTACAATATCAAAACGCCCCTTGGAGAATGGCAAGTTATTGCCATCAGCCAGGATCCAAGTAATGTTTTCATGCTTTAAGCGGGAGGCTTCCAACATCCCTTGCGCAAAATCAAGGCCGATGACAAGACTCTGCGGGAAAAAATCCTTAAGCTTACCCGTCAAATAGCCGGTACCGCATCCCACATCCAGGAGCGCCGAGGGCTTGGACTCTTGTATAACTTGAGAAAAAAGCTTATCTGCTATTTCCCTGTGCAAACTGGAGTGCAAATCATACTGGCCGGCTGATTGACTAAACGCCCGTTGAATTTTATTATTGATGTTTTGTCTTTGCATAACCAAGCCATTCCAAAATTATTTAAAAATTTATAATGATTGTACGCATCGGTAACGGTTGAATTTATTGGTTCGAAGCGACTTGGTCCTCATGCCGGACACTCATTGTTATTCGTCATTTTTAGTCATGAAAATGACCTAGGAGCGAGAAGCAATAAATTCAGCCATTACCGATACCCTTCGCTCCGCTAGTGAATCAAAAAATCTTCCAGTAAACGGTTATACTCTTTGGTCTCCACCAGAAAAGGCAAATGCCCGCATCCGTCGATAAAATCGAATCTGGCATTATGGGCACAGCTGGCCAGCCAATCCATGACCGCACGCGGACAAATGTAATCCTTGGTCCCGGTGATAAACTGTAATGGACAGATCACTGAGGCAATACGGCCGCGCAAATCCGTCTTTTCCAAAATATCTAAGAAATATTTCAGAGCCTCCCGTTGAGGCAGCGGCTCCCTTGCGCGCATTTGCTTAACCCATTTAAAACGATCCCCTTCGCGTTCTTTCATGGTAAATAGAGAGCGAAAAAAAATATCCAGTACCGCAGCATAATCCCCGTCAAATTGCCGGCTAAGGGTTCGGATCTTATCTATGTCAAGGCCTGCGGGATAATTCGGCGCTTTAGTAAATTTAGGAATAGCTCCCACCAGCGAAACGCGCATGATATCCTGAGGGATCATGCGATAAAGCTCTAATGCCACCAGGCCTCCCATGGAAGAGGCAAGCAAAGAAAACTGCAGGATCCCCAGGCTGTTTAAAATTTGACGGATATCAACAGTTATTTCTGCTAAACTCACCGGCATCCAGGAGCTTTTGCCATGACCGGGTAAGTCTAGTGTAACCACTTGAAAATCCGTACACAAAAAATCCTTTTGGGCCTGCCAAAAACGGCCTGAAGCTCCTAGTCCGTGAATCATAACTATTGCGTCCCCAGAACCGGAAACTTCATAATGCCAGTTAAGCCCCTTATGTGTTTTAAAATATGACATAAATAAATCGGCTCCATTAAATATTGAAAGGGCAAATCCTCCATTTTGAAAAATCACTCGAGTCATGAGTAAGGGATTATCCCCTTAGCAGACGGCAAGAATATTCCGTGTGGAAGGTGATAATTCCTTACTCATGACCTTGTTCTTTTCCCTATAAGGGAACTCACATGATCTTGAATGCATTTAACAGACGGTCCAGATCTTCCTGCGTATGAGTGGCCGTCACTGTAAGTCTTAATCTAGCCGTACCTGCAGGGACCGTAGGCGGTCGTATGGCCTGCACGAAAATACCCTTCTTTAATAATCGTTTGGACATCTCCACCGCTTGCAAAGAATCTTTGACCAAAACAGGGATGATGGCGCTACTCGAATTCATCCAGTCAAATCCCATAGCCTGAAGTTTGGCGCGAAGATAATCCGAATTCTGTTGTAAATTACGGCGCAGTTGATCTGCCTTAAGGATAATTTGTAAAGCAGCACGTGCGGCCTGGCATAATGCCGGCGGCATTGCCGTCGTGTAAATGAAACTTCGGCTTTTATTGATCAAATACTCCCGTAAAATCTTTGTCCCGCATACGTAGGCCCCAAAACATCCCGCGGCCTTCGACAAAGTGCCCATCTGAATATCAGCTCGGCCCTCAAGGGCAAGCTCTTCGACTAATCCACTGCCGCGTTTTCCAAGCACACCGAAAGCATGGGCCTCATCCACCATGACCATGGCCTCATAACGGCTGGCCAGATCAACAATCTCCTTGAGGGGAGCCCTATCTCCGTCCATACTAAAAACCGTGTCCGTGACAATCAATTTACGTCCTGTAACCGGGAGTTTTTTCAAAATTTCCCGCAAAGCCTGCATATCCGCATGAGGATAACGTAAAAGCTTTGCACGGCTCAAAATAATACCGTCAATAATCGAAGCATGGTTTAATCTGTCGCTGAGCACAACACCGTGACGATCCATCAGTGCGGATATAATACCTGTATTGGCCATATACCCGCTGGAATACACCAGCGCATTTTCGGTATTTTTAAACTGAGCCAAATCTGCCTCAAATTTATCGTGGGGGCTCATGTTCCCGCAAATTAATCTTGAGGCCCCCGTGCCAAAACCATACTCTTCTATGGCCTCTATAGCCGCTCTCTTGATGCGCGCGTCATTGGCCAGCCCCAAATAATCATTAGAAGAAAAATTCAATACCCGCTTATTATCAAGGATGATTTCCTTTCCTTGAGGCGAATCAAGCGTCTTTAGTGACCGGTATCCCCCCAAACCTTCCAAGGCTTGCAGATCTTGTTGTAAATAACTTGTTTTCATCTCAGCAAAAAAACATCCCCTGCGGATTTCTTGATGATAAGACCATTATTCTTACGGATCAAAAGGGCGCCGTCTTCATCAAGATCAATAGCTTCCCCCTCGATAATACCGGCAGAATCAGTTATCCTCACCCACTTATTAAGCGTAGCACTGCGTTTTTTCCATTCATCCATAATCTCGGCAAATTCGTGGTGTAGAAGCTTCAAGTATCCCTTCTCCAGCGAACGTAAAATAGTCTGAAATATTTCAGTCCTGTTGAAACTACGCCCCTCGGCAACTTTTAAAGAACTTGCCCCTGGGGGCAATTGATTGGACGCTGTGTTTACATTAAGCCCTATCCCAACAACGACAAATTTGACCTGATCGGATTCCGCTCGCAATTCTGTCAAAATACCCGCCAACTTTTGACCTTCCAGGAGAATATCATTCGGCCATTTGATCAAAGGCCTAAGATCACTGACGCTTTCAATCGCTTCTGCCAAAGCCACTGCCGACATCAATGTTAATTGTGCCAGCCTGTTTAGCGGTAAATCAGGACGCAATACAAAAGAAAAATACAATCCTTTAGATTTAGGGGACGTCCATACTCGCCCCAGACGGCCGCGTCCTTTGGATTGGGCCTCCGCGCAAACCACCAATCCTTCAGGACAGCCTTCCATTCCTAATCGGAAAGCTTCATCCATCGTGGAAGCCGCCATATCCATGACAACAATTTTTTTGCCTATGATCTTGGTGTTCAGGCCCGCCTGAATTTCATAACTCAAGAGTTTATCAGGACACATCACCAGCTGATAGCCCAGGTGAGGCACCGCGGCGATCTCATAGCCCTGAGAACGTAATTCCTGCATATACTTCCAGATGGCAGCCCGGGACATATTCAATCTCTGGCTGATCTCCTCGCCGGAAATATACCCATCGCTTTCTTTTAAAAATTGGATTATTTTTTCCTGCATAGATTGATTATGATAGCCAACAACGGGAGGATTGTCAACTGCGATGGCAATTGAAGTTTACAATAAAAATGCCAAGGGAGGGAGTTGAACCCTCACGGCCGTGAGACCACTGGTTTTTGAGACCAGCGCGTATACCAGTTCCGCCACCTTGGCTTAGGAATCAAAGTGGAGTTGAGGGGGATTGAACCCCTGACCTCCTGCATGCCATGCAGGCGCTCTCCCAAACTGAGCTACAACCCCTGATTTCAAAAACTATATCTAAATGAATTACCCAGCGAGTATTAAATCTCTTTTTCGCAACGGCTGTCATCCTGAGGCCCTCAGGCCGAAGGATCTTAAAGCGCCTTAAGAAGAAGCCAATATATCATCCCTGAACCCTTTTGTCAAAAGCTTCGTTTTATCTTGGCTCCTGAGAACAGTCCGACGGATATCATTGTGAGCGGTAAAAATGAGCCCCCCCCATTATTTAAAATTTAAACAGACTCCAGCTTGCCAGAAACCAGAATAAATGTTAAACTTCCATTATGCACAAAGTTATTTTTATCATTGCTATTTTGATTCTATCCGCCAACACAGCTTCTTTTGCCGATCAAGCCGAACAAGTAATCACGCTCAAAGATGGCTCACAAATCAAAGGGACCCTTGCCGGAATCGATAATGGCATATACACCGTTAAAACTCCGATTATCGGAGATGTGCATGTAGCGGCCGGTGATGTGGCCAGCATTACCAATGGCAATGTTCCTGTTGCCGCCCCCTCAACAAACAATGCGGCTTTCCCCGGTCAATCCTCGGATGTTACTTCCAACATGGATCAGCAAGTTGCGGCCAATCAACAAAGGTTGATGGCTAACCCTCAGGCCATGGCTGATCTTCAGCAAATAGCGCAAGACCCTGAAATTATGCAAGCTCTCTCAGACCCTGCGGTAGTTCAAGCCGTCACTTCCCATGATTATCAGGCTGTAAAAAACAATCCCAAAATCCAGGCGCTGATGACCAATCCCAAAATGCAGGCATTACTGCAAAAGCTGGCGGCTGGGCAGCAGCAATAAACACCTTCTCTTCGCAGCTCAAATTTCTCGTATCAAAAACCGCCATATTTTTTTAAAAGAATACCTTCCAAACTACTCTTGTGTGAATGTCTCAACTGCCCGCAAGCGGCGTTTACATCTTTGCCACGGGCCGTACGGATAGTCGCGAGAATACCGGCTTCTTCCAGACGATTTCTAAAAAAAAGCATTTCTTCTTTTGAAGGAGTTTTATAGTCAAACTCCGATACGGGATTATAGGGGATAAGATTCATTTTGCAAATGATGCCTTTAAAAGCTTTTTTTAAATTCGCTACAGCACGTGGCGTACACGTGACATCTTTAATGAGAATATACTCAAAGGTGATCTGACGGTTGGTTTTGCGGACATATTCCCTGCATGCCGCAATTAGCTCATCAAACGGATATTTCTTATTCACCGGCATTAACACATCCCTTGATGGATTATCATACCCGTGCAAAGAAACGGCCAGCTCAACTTGAAGCCCCTCTTGGGCCAGCTCCTTGATTTTCGGAACAACCCCAACGGTAGAAATCGTAATATGCCTTGCTCCGATATTGATCCCTTTATTCGAATTAATGATACGGATCGCTTTCATCAAATTCGAATAATTATCAAGGGGCTCCCATCTCCCGACATCCAGTACGGACCACGGCTTTATTTTCCCATTTAACCGAAATGACAGCATTTGTATCAAATCCCTCCTCGGCTAGAATCTCGTCAAAAGGTTCATACAAATCTATTTTTACTATTCTCTTATCTGTTACAAAGATGCCCTTAAAAACCATTTGTAGACAATCTCTGAAATTCCTTAAATCCATTTTATCCTTGGATCTGCCAAATTGAGAAATTATTTTTCTTAAATTGTTCCTATATTCATCTGACCTTTCCTTTTTGATCATTAGCATATCAAGTTTGGCCAACGCTTTGTTTATTTCTTGTTCTTCTGCCCTAACGGTTATGCTTTCATCCTTATAGACCTCGTAAGACATTAGCCCATCCGAATGCGATCTCCATAATTGTTTTTGTTTATCTTTATTCTCTTTCAGTCTTCCCTTTAAGACTTTTGCTTCCTCAAAATAATTATGGTTTGTGTGATCAACATTACGCCTCAAAATATCCTTTGCTCTACCCTTTTTGACTTTAGAATGCTGGACAATCCGTTCCAAAATTTCGTAAACAACTGATTCGACATATTGGGATCGAATAGAGAGATTTTTACAATTAGCATCATGATCACTATTGCCGCAACACCTATAATATCGTATTCTTTTTGTGGTATTTCTACCAGCTAGAACATTTGCGCCCCTAAAACGATGGTTACATTCTCCACAATACAGAATTCCCGTGAGAGGATAACCCGCATTGTTACTCCTAACCTTTCTGCCTTTTCGGTTTTCCACCAGTTTCTCTTGCACCAAATCAAAATCCTCTTGTGAAATAAGAGGCTCGTGTTTTCCTTTTGTTAATATAATATTTCTTGGATCACCCAAAATAATTCTTGTACGACCCGTTTTTTTCTTTTCAGCTTTATCAACTGTCCGTCTTCCCCATTCTAAAATTCCCATATAAAGTTTATTTTTCAAGATGTCGCATACCAGAGAGGGATAAAATTTACCATTTAATCTGCTTTTATAGCCTTTCTCAGTTAAATAACCAGCTATGTACGAGACAGTCTTATTTTGTATATATTGAGAGAAAATTAATTTTATAACTTCAGCCTCTTTAGGATTCACATCAAGGCTCTTCTGTTCCTTATTGCGTGTGTATCCATAAGGCGTATAGCCTCCAAGCCAATTTCCTTTCTCAAGGCTTTTTTTCATGCCCGGAATGACACGCTCAATAATACGATTTCTTTCAAATTCGGCAAAACTACCCAATTGCTGAAACATAAGTTTTCCTGCAGAAGTAGTGGTATCGTATGGTTCAGTCGCAGATTTTAGGGCAATTCCATAGGACTCAAGCTCATCAACTAGATTTAATAGATCTTGAAGGCGGCGACTACAGCGATCTACTTTATAAACAAGAACAATATCAAACTTTTTCTGAGAAGCATCTGTGAGGAGTTGTCGTAAAGCAGGTCTATTTAATGAATATCCCGATTCATCGTCTCTATATATCTCATCATTTTTTGGGCAATACAATTTCCAACCATTGTTCTGAGCATACTTCCTCAAGAATTCTTCTTGGACTTCCAAGGAGTATCCTTCATGGGCTTGCTCATCAGTGGAAACACGGATGTATATAGCAACTTTCATTCTATTTTCCATTTTTAGATCCCATTGACTCTTCCATTACTTTTAAATCTGCATCTACCAAAAGCTCCAAGAATCTCTTGAGCCTTTGATCCGCTTCTGCTTTTCGCAATGAAGCGTCATTTTTTTCATCATTCATTGAGTTTCAAGTGTGCACTTCATAACTTGATCCTTTCTAAAGTATGCCGCAAAAAATGCGGTCCGTCAGGTCCCAAATGTCTGACCTATCTTTAGGGAACAATTACATACTTAATCGTTTTTGAGCTATTTCGACGTATTCGGCTTCTTTTTCGATCAAGATAAAGTTGCGGTTGGTGCTTTTGGCTGCAAGTCCCGTCGTCCCGCTTCCAGCAAAGGGAGCAAGAACTATGCCGCCTGTAGGTGTTTTGGTGAGGATTGCCTTATTTTTAATCTTCAAATTCTTCGGGAAGTCCAAGATTTTCCCACGGCTTTTCATTTAATATCTTTTGAAGTTTGGAAGAAGGCGGCCCGGCCCGTCGAGCTTCTTCCCGCTCCATTTCATCCAAGATTGAATAGTCAGGATATTCCGTGGATTCTGGCCGATAAAACGGCGCATCTTCCTTTGGAAAGACATGCTCCCCTAATGGAATTAACCTGTTTTCCAAGTTACGAGGACTTGGTTTCAAGCCCATGATTACTCCAATAGATTCCAATGTGAAATGAAGAAAATTTATAATTTTGGGGTCTAAAATTCTTCTTTTCGGAGTAAGAAAATCCTCATCGAAAAAATAAAGGCTACTCAGACTGTCAAAATCAATCTTGGTAATTTTAGTTCCCTTGATACTCATGCACTTCAATTCATCTTCATTAAATAATTCACAATAACCTTCAAGCAAGTCATAAATCAGAATGAAGTGGTAATCATTCAATTCGTAAACGAATAGGCTTTTATGGTAATGATCAAGCCTTTCTAAAGTCTCTATGGCCGTCTCCAAATCAAAGACCCTTGACGCATTAGGCAAAACATTTTTTAAAACGTCTTGACCACCATACTTGAGTGTAGGTATTGCCAAATAAATAGCATTTGAAACAATTTCGGTAAAAACTTTATCTGGTTTGGTTGAAAATTGAAGCATAATATTTCCTTTCTTTACTCTTGTTTATCTTTTGGTTGCTTTTCCTCGTCAGCAGCCTTGCTAACTGTAAGGGAAATGGCCTTTAGGTATCTCTTTGTTTTTTTAATATTTTGCCCGAGCAAGTGGCTAATGCTTTCAACACTCTTGCCTTTTTGCAAGCAGTTGTAAGCAAAGCTGTGCCGCAGTGATCGTGGACTTATCTCTTTGCCTAACAGCGCATCAAGCCTTCTTAATTTTGCAAATAACCTCTTAAATTTTCTGACATTCAAATCAAAAGCGTTGTTATCATGCCCTCCAAAAAATTGATAATAGTCTAACCACACAGCATACGTGTCTTTGTCCAAGAAAAACTCTCTCCTGGATCCATTAGTTGAAATAACTACGGAAAATTGATCATGCTCCATCTGAAAATCTTCATGGCGAAGTTCCAAGAACTCTTTTACCGTAAGCCCAAGTTCGTACATGAAAATCAGTATGGATTTGATTCTTAATTTATTCTTCCAGTTCACTTCCCATCTTTGATACGAGGAATATAATCTGTCCAGAATTTCACGTAGGTCTTCTTTCGTGATTAGACATATTTTCCTATTGTGGACATGTTTTTCTTTCGGGAGGCAAATGTCGGTTCTGCACATGAAGCGCAGATAGTTCCGTACTGACCAGATGATTTGATTTCTTGTTGATTCCGAGCATTTTCTTGCATTAATCAGTTCTATAATCATGCCCTTGCTCAAAGCTGAAGAATCCCTGATCATACCCAAGGATCCTACATGGCTTATCGCCTTGCGGATGGATTCTTTTGATAAACCTTCCTCTTTAAGATATTCCTTAAATTTCAGTAGCATTTCTTGCATTATTAGCCCCTTTAATTCATCTGATTACTTCATTTCGGGGTGTGGTATGTACACATTGGATAAAATCTGTGGCGTTCTAGTGCTTACCTTATTCTTTTTAAGACTTTCTTCGTAAGCCGCTACTGGTATCGGTGCCGATGGAAGGGGTACAAGCTTTGGCTTACTGCCAATTTCCCATTTGGCTATAGTAATACCTATGATTAATTCTCCTGTTTTCGACCGCATGGACACAGGTAGTGAATGGACGCCATGTTTTGGTTTTGTTCCGTACATAAGGTCAATACCCGCCTGTTCAGAAATTTGATGTTCTTCATCAACATCAATTTTCCACCCATCATTGACGCGTTTCATACTATTCACAGGATAATAGACAAGAGACTCTTTGCCTGATTGCTTATCTATACCTATTTTTGCAATCAACCGCTTGTCCTCATGTGTTAAAACCACGCCTCCATTCTGGATATATAGAGAAACTCCTTTCTCAAACCCTACTTTATACGGTAGAATCCTTTCATCTTTTCTAAACATTTTAATCATCTCCTTTTTGTACTATGTTGATCATTGAGTTAGATTGACTGACTATTGTTTTCTTCGTAAACCCTCCCCTCTTATTTGTTGAAAAGTTAGCATTTTGGGCTTCCCCTTTTAATCAACTTAATCGCCTTGTTGTATAGCTCGGAGGGTATTAAATAATCCCATCCTCTGACGCCATTCGGATACTTGTATTTAGCGACCAACTTGAAATTCTTTAGAAAATCGAATTTCGTCTTTAGCTTTGCATCCATTATGTGGACCGCGTACATCCCCTTTTGGAAAAGCCATATTTCGTTATTCATAACACTTCCTGGTAGGAGCACGGTCAAAGCGGTTGGTAAAACACCGTGCATTATTTGGAAATATAGAATAGGTAGTGTATATACAAAGAAGAAGAGAGGTATACACCATCAAATCTATATTATTTTTTATCCTTTAACTTAGATATAGAATGTGTAGTGTATACAAAGAGAGAGGAATACATACACCATCCAATCTATATTATTTTTCATATCATTTAACCAAGTAAACCAGCATATTCCTGTTATCTTTTTGATCTTTAGCTTGAAATATAAGATTGGCCGACTCCAACATAGGAAGAATGGTCTTTTGTAATTGCGTATCAGCAATGGAATTGCCGTACACTGATCTGTATTCACGGACAATTTCTTGCCTTGTACTGCCATCCCTGGCCTTCAAAAGAGGAAGGATTACGTCTTTATAAACATTGAAAACATAGACAGGAAGGTTAAATTCCTGAGCTTCGGATATGGTCTGCCAAAGCTTTGTGGCCTGCTCAATATCGTCCTCGTTGGCAAATATAGTGCCGTCAGCCATTCTTTCCCGAGACCAAAGGTTAAGTAAGGCAGAGGCTTTAACCAGGTTGATAAAACGCCCCACATCCCTGGTACTCCTTGATTTCAATTTTTTGTTATGCGAAAGAAAAACCTTCGCTACTGGCGCAGTGTCAATGAGTATCACATCACGGATTTTCTCGTTCTTGATTGCCTTTATTCTGGCTTTAAGATTATTACGTGCTGGATTTCTCTCCAATTCGTCCAGATACGCTTGAGGATTTGATTCCCTTCTAATTTTCTCCTCGATGGATTTTTGTATTTTGCTTTGATTGATTTCTGGACTTAACAAAAAGAACCTGGTCACTTCCTGCTCATCGAACCGTAAACCAGCGGAGCAGAAGAATACTGATGGGAAACCTTTAATTGAGACGTTCTTTGTGCGTAACCCCGCCCCTTTGGTCTTGTCCGTAATTTTGACAAACATTTCTTTTTGGTCATGCGATAAAAGCGGCCTCAAGTACTCCAAAAGCAGATTATGCGGTTGATCGGTGAATATCAAAATTTTTCTGCTTAAATCTGCCATTAACATCTTCGTGGCATCATCCACATTAGTAACGTCATGGAAGAAGCCTGTGGGTGAGCAATACCCATGAACCTGTACATCCTCTGCTGGGAATAAATTCTTTAGTTCAATGGGAATATAACTTTTACCAGTCGAAGAAGGCGAATTAAAGCTGACGTTAAATTGACAGCTATCGGTATATGCCGCTAACATACCCAAAAATGTTATCAGCTTGTTAGCGTTATCCTCTTTGATCGTAAGCCCCAAAACATCACATAACTCGTCAGCGGTGATTACGGGAAATAAGGGCCGTGGATGAACGGTGATTAACCCTTGGGCTTTTTTAATCGAGTGATCAAGATAGGGCATCCCCTGACGTTTAAATTTTGCACCAATGGGGTATTTCTGGAATATCTTTACAATAAGAGCGTCATCATAGCTTGCCTTAAGAAGATCACAAATTACCCTAAAGTCAGCTTCACTTTCGGACTTATATCTGTCTCCTGGTACTTTGCCTGTCAAAATCAGATTTTTTGTTTCCTGGCTGATATTTAAAGTCTCAACGTCTACTTCTACAACATCCTCGGTAGAAGATACCTCGGGACTCTTGGCTTCCAGATTGGTTTCAACCTGGAATTTGGCAAAAGTATCGAGGCTATACTTTAAATCTGGCTCCAATTTGATTATGACAACAGTCCAGGGTTCGAGTTGAGTTTTACCATCCTTATCCAATTTTTGATTAATAGTGCCAGGGATTTTAAAAACACGAGATAAATCATGGACAGCATCACTACCAATGGTCGCATGTATACCTTTTAAAATGCCCTCGATTTTTGCGACATTGCCTTGCTCTACTGCCACCGGCTGATCCAATAGCCAATACACCTGGAAACCATGTCCTGATGAAACAATAATGGAAGGCCTAAACTCAAACTGATCTATTGCGGCAAAAGCCTCCTCATGGGTTTCAAATTTAGTTTTGCCCTTATGACCTTCCTCGCCGTAATCAATATCGGCCCACAATGCCACGACATGCGAAACGGCCTCTTTTTTACCAGAAAGCTCCTTGCGAGGGCAGACGCCAAAATGCCCATTTACTTTAAAATTATCTAAATTATTGATGGTTTCATCTATTGATCGACAAAACACCTGGGCATAAGGTTTAAACCGCTCTAATTCAATAAACCCGCCATTTTGATTTAAAGAATTACCAAACAATGCTTGAAAAAATTGGTTATTGTCCATTTCCAGCCTTTCTTGATTGTGGGTAGAGTCCTTTGGTAAATCTGTTATAAACAAACAGATTTTTAACTTAGAGAAGATGCACTATGGCCTTTGAAGATCCTTTCAAAAGAAGCTTCGTTGCCGAGGTGGGGATTAACCTCTTTGATAAATTGGTACTACTTGTTGGTTACAGCAGGTTCGTTCATTACTGTAAGGTTGGATGTGGAAGGTCTTAGGCAAGAAAAAGAGGAAGTAGGTGTAACCGCTGACGGATTTGAACAATGGCTTGGCTTCATCAAAAAATATTCACATCCATGATTCAGAGGTAAGTCGAAATTTACCCCTTGATTTTAGTATAACATCCATTATCTTGACCGACAAGTTATCCGCTATTCCATAGGTATATATAACTGTTTTGCAGAAAATATTTTTCAATTTAACCTAAAAACAATTAAAACTATCTGAAGGGTGTATAAAATCATCCATAAATGTCACCCCTCGCGGCCATATTTCGCAAGAATTTTGCATATAATACACCCTGTCGAATATATTTACGTTCAATTTAAGACTTGGAGATGGAATTATGACAGATTTAAGACAAAAATTGCTATCCAAAACTCTCGAAAATGACCTCTAAAATGAACTTTTACCCCTAAAAATTACAAAAATAGGTCAAAAAAGTAATATAATACCACCCCCAGGAATGACGGCTTTGAGTTTGCGGCTATTGGGAATCCCGCCGGCAAGCTTAAAATGGTGTATTACCAAACAGTATCACCGCCCCACGCGGACTTCTGAAAATATTTGAGGGGGCTGGTAATACACATACGCCCTTTGCAGCCACTCCGTCGTTGTTTCGCTATATCCTACTTTTTAAATGATCAGGAATGGATGACTTAGACCTCAAACACCGTCGATTGAAAAGAAATTGCCGTAATTGAAGAAGAACCTGATAAAACTAACAACGAGGCCATATAGGTCATTTATGGGCCTTGTGGGGCCATTTCCAGCGGGTGCCTGAATCAAAAGTGAAAGTAATTTTTAAAGCATATAGACGCCTTCCTCGTCTACGTTTAAACGATTTCCGTCTTTAACAGATATTCGACCGCGCGTATCATATATATCCTTTCGTTTAATGCTTGCCATTAGACTAATCCCATAATGACCAATAATTTTCCCGCCCTGCTTTCTGAAAGCCTGCCTTGCCTTACCAAAGCATTAAGCCAATAACGGCGGGTATATTCGGCATCAGTAATATACAAAAGGAAGTCAATCAGTTCCCTTGTCTGTCCTTCCTTTCTTCTGTCTGTTTGTACCGTCATTGTTTCCATGTGACCGCCCCTTTCTTTAAAATTTTGTTTTCCATGCCTCACGTTTAATCATTTCGTTGATGTCGTAGTCAATGCCGTCAAATTGACCCGACTTCGGATTAAAGACAGCTTGGGAATAACCCATCTTGACGGCCACCTTGTTAAAGGCTTCATCCGATACACCACGGGAAGGAGAAACAAACCTGGCCCCGCCGTAAAGGTCAATAAACTGGCTGTCAATACTGCCAGCACAGTCGGTCATGCTGTCAAAAGTGCCATACTCATATTTATTGACTACAGCTTCGACTTCATCCGTCAAAGGGCCATCTGTCCAGCCAATATGAATACTGCAGCCCATTGAATAGCTTTCGCTTCTGACGGAGAATTTAACACCAAGAAAGGCGGTTTTTAATTCCTTGCGGATATTCCTGGCAGCGATCACTAAAGAAGATTTCCCGCTTTCTCCCGCCTGTTCCAAATGTTTATAATCCCGCTTTAAGTCGTCCAGTTCTTTGGCCCGGGCCTGGTCTGCATCTGATTTAGCTTTAATGTCGGCAGCCTGCTTCTGCTCGGCCATCTTGATTAAGTCCATGATTTCATCAGCACTTAAAACCGCGTCCGTATAATACAAGGCTATGCGGTCATCCTTCTTGGTGCTGATATGGTCCAGCCCCAAGGTGTTTTTGATTGACCTGCAGCCGTCCTCAATTTTTATGACCTCATATTTTGCGCCGTGGCCCTCAAAGCCAGGCGTCAAGCCCAAGTTTTTGATAATGCAAAACTTTGGATTATCATAGCCGTTAAGCTGTAAAACCGTGCCTATAGGCAAATTGTTTTTGGCGTGGTTTTCCGGTACATCAATTCTTTTCATGCCATCATCTAAGTTGAATATCATATTTACTTCCCTCCTTTATATTGGCCCTTATTGAAAGTAAAATGGGAGCCATATAGACGACTTTTTTGCCCTTGCCCGCGCCCCGCCGTCGGGGAAGCGGTTTTTATACCCCGTTTCCCGTCTGCTAAAAACCACCGTTTTTAAAAATGACCCTTTATGAAGCCCCGAGGGGGAGGATTTTAGCGTACACATTGTCTTAAATGTCCTCTCCTTACCCTGGGTTTTGAATCTTTTCTTCCCTTTGGCCGTCCTAACCGCTTCCCCTCTGCCCTGGCTCTTGCTAATCCTGCCCTTGTCCTGCTTACAATCAATTCCCGCTCGTACTCGGCAAAGACGCCTAACAACTGCCAGAACATCTTCCCTTCGGGTGTTTGCGTGTTGATGTTCTCGGAAAGGCTTATAAACTCAATGTCCCTGTTCTTAAACTCGGCAAAAAGGCTGATTAAATGCTGTAGAGAACGTCCTACACGGTCAAGACGGGTGACAAGGACACAAGACACCTTTCCAGCCCTCACATCAGCCAATAGACGCTCAAATTGTGGCCTGTGTTCATTTTTACCGCTCCATCCGTTATCAATATACTCGTCGGTAATTTTGTAATTCATGCGCTGGCAATACTCTTTTAGGGCCAGGCGTTGCGTTTCCGTGTTCTGGTCACTCATTGAAGTCCTGCAATAGATAACAAGTTCTCGCATAATGTCCTCACTTTCGGCTTTGGAACGGATAAAGACCTTTTAGCTTCTCTTAATATGCGCCTTACCCGTCGGTATTGAACCGCTGTATCTTTCCTAAACAAATTCTCTATTGGATGATGTTTGTTATTCATTGTATTCTTATTAGTATTCCCATTGAGAATACATTTATCCAAAAAAAAATTGGCGTTTTCTTCTGCCCCCCTTCCTTCCGTCGATAATTTGTTATTCTGTGTATTCATTTTATTATATGTATGCCCATTGGGAATACATAACCTAAAAAAAATTAAAGAACAATTACTTCTTATTTTTCCATTGCCTATAAAGCCACATAACAAAATCTGTTAAGGTCTCGAAACCTTGCCTTTTGGCGTCAATTAGTATTTCCTTCTTTTCGCTCTCTCTGATTCTTATGTGAAGATACTTTTCTTTAGTTTCCATGTTGCCTCCTTACTTTAAATATAGCACATTGAGAATACATAGTCAAGGGCGGATCATAAAATATTTTACATTTTTCCGTCGGAGATTTAAAAAATCTAATAATCATTGTTGTAGAATCCTGACGGGGGGAGGGGCGCAAAATGCAAAAATTAAAATCTACGTGCCTGAAAGACTCTATTGTTATAAAGCCCTCGGGGATGAAGATATCCCCCTGGGGTCTGAATTGCCAAATGGTCATTTCTAAAAAAAAGTGGGGCACCCCATTTTTATATAGGACCATTTTTGGAAAAGAAGGTAAGTCTGATTAACCAGCAAATAAGGACATAGACTGCAATCCGATCTTGCCGGGCCCTTTAAAACGATTCCAAACTAATTGACAAGTCGAACTGGCTAGAAATCCAGCGGAAAGTTTTTGAAAAAGCGTCTCCATTGTAACTGTTGTATCTTTGTAAATCCAGCTTCCGGGTTCCATATCAATTTGTTCACCAGGTTTTAATTCTATTTCAAAAACGTTCCCGTAACCATGAAGCCATAAAATACCTTCTCTTCCCTTACAGGTAAAAGTATCTATAAAGAATCCGGTACCTCCCAAAAGCATGTTGGCAACGCCTTTGACCCGATTAAAGGTATAATCAACATTATCCGTAGCTGCCAAGAATTGATGCTCCCTCACATCGACCTTTTGATTCTCGTTTAAATGAATCGCAAATACATGACCAGCCCCATCTCGACTAAAAGCAATTCGTCCGATGCCTTGGGTTTGTGTGACAAAAACATCCATACCTGCCATCATACGTTTGAAGGCTCCTTGTAATGGCTTAATAGAAATATTGATAGCAGGGTCTTTCCAAAGCAATACATGATGCTCAAAATAAACAGGCATTTGGCTCAATTCGATATGCAAAACAGGGACTAATTCGCCTTCAATATGATAGGTGACACCTGCGTATGTTTCATTATTGACCTTAGAAGCTAATAGAACCGGTACGGCCATAACCACCTCCCATTTTTATTAATCTTATACTTGAACTTTTGACTCCGCCCATTCTCTTTGTGTACTACTAAAAAGAATATCAACAACATTTCTGACATATTGCTCATCTGAAACATTTTCAATATCTTCATCAGGAAAAATAACTTTAGTTTTAAAATATTGTGCTATTTCTTCAAAAAGTTTAATTCTTTCCGATGGGTCAAAATCATCCCTTCTAATAATGGCTTGCATGGCGATCTCTGCTTCGTCAGGTGAAACATTCTGTCTCAAACGGGAGCAAAGGTGTGGATAGCGTCTCAATGAATTGTATTTACCCTTCAATAATTGATCCAATTCTGGCTGCTCTATTTTAGGGACATAGATAACAATTGTATTGGCCGCCAAATCACCTAATCGTTGTGCCTTGTTACTTAAAATACAGGATAAACCGCCAACCAGATAAAAAACGGGCAACATATCTATGACATGCAGTAAATTACGAATGACCACCTGACTAAAATGTAAACGCAACCCTTGAGCATCAATCACCCTCAATCGAAAAAGACGTTTACCGAGCGTCTGACCTTGCCAACACCATTCAAGAGTTATCGAGTAACATATGGAAACAATAAAATAACTAATAATCAAAAAACTGGCTGAAAAGTCAATACTGATAATTTTGAATATATTGCTGATTGTAGCAGCGACATTCATTATTACAATTTTTACAAAAAAATCAATTGTGAGAGCCAAGCACCGCGAGACAGGACCAGCCAAAAGGAAGGAAAATTCTACTCCTTCTGGCGTCCTAATTGTTAGTTGTTTTCTTCTTTTGTAATTCATTTGATGATGACACTCCCTGATAAAGAAAAGAAATCAACACTATCAACTCCAAAATTCCAAATCCAATCTTTACGTTATAGGAAATTACTGGCCAATGGTATTGGGAAATAAAAGCCTCAACAAATCCCGCCCAACTGAGCATCAATGCGACCGTCAAAGATAAAACCATCATATCGCCAGAAATCCGACGAAGCCGCTGTTGTAAAGATGTTGTATCTCCCCATCCTATCATGGCATTTCCGAAAATTAATCCTACCTGTCCAGCTATTAAAAATGCTGGGATTTCAATAACACCATGCGGTAAAAGCCACCCCAAGAGAAATTTTACTTGGCCCGCGTTGAAATAATCAATAGCAACCGCTCCTAATATAATCCCATTATAAAAAACCATTAATACCGTACCGATTCCCCATGTTATTCCAAAAGCAATAATCATTATCGCAACTTGTGTATTATGTACCCAAAGAAAAGAAGAGAATGTGTCTTTATGCCCCTGTAAGGGATCTGTTGTTCTCTTTTCTTCCCACGCCACCCTCTCTTGAGGAGATTGTTGTAGCTGGTAAAAAGGCATCAAAACCTCTTTGGCACCAGGGTCCAGGCTTACGGCCAATCCACCAAAAATCGAACCTGATATAAAAATAAGACAACTTAAGACAAAATTAATTTGGTACTTCTGAAATACAATAGGCACGTCTAAAAAGAATTTCTGAAAGAATGATAAAATATTTATGACTGGCCTGGTCTCATGAATCTCCCCATAAGCCCTAGAGACCAAAGATTCCAAATTCTCTTTTAATAATCTTTCAGAAGAAAAAGACATGATCCTGGCTAAATCAGCACTGGCACGTTGATAAAGATAATGCAATCTCTTTAATTTCCCCAAATTACCAATACCCACAGGTTCGCTCTCAAACTCATTCAATAGTTGATCTAGCTCATCCCAATACTTCTGCTCCTGAGCAATAAAATTCTTAACGTCAATGATCATACATACCTCTAATGCCCAACCTTACGATGTCGCAGCAATTGGGCCTTTTAATCACAAAATTTGCCTTTGTTTCACGTCCATATACTGTGTAACTATGTCCACTATCAGATGCTCTTTATCAAAGAGAGAATAATCAACATTGTGACTTTTTAGTATTTTTTTAGTCTTATAAGCGGTATCCCAGATCATGTGGCCTGCCAAACGCTCATATATATCATCCGTTGATCCCGTCACCTGCGTAGAAAAAAGCTCACCACATCCTCTAGGGGTGATAGCATTAACCAATAGAAGATGTTTTTTGTTAATAATGGATACTTTTTGAATAAAACTCTCACTCAAAACAGGATCATCTAAATTTGTTAAAAAGATCAGTAAAGCCCTGTGTCTGATTTTTGTCCCAATAAAAGTAAACAATTCTGAGAAATCTGGTGAGACCACTTGTGGCTTAAGAGTAAACAATGCGTCACGGACAGCATTAAAATGAGTTTGACCAGAATTAGCTTTAAAAAAATTCAACACACGGTTAGAAAAGGTCAAAACACCAAAATGGTCTCCTTGACGGGCAGAGACCATCCCCATCATGAGTGCTGCTGAAATATATTTTTCCAGAATCGTTGTACTTCTTTCATTTTCTTGCGGTTCTTCGGTCTTATTTAATCTTCTAGCACTAAGCCTAGAGGCATCAATAATCAGATAAATACTCTGCGTTCTTTCCAACTGGTAAGTTTTTGTGATCGGATGGTTTCGTTTCGCTGTGGCCCTCCAATGAATGTCTTCATAATTATCACCAGGAATATACTCCCTTAATTGTTCAAATTCTCTTCCTTTACCGACCAACGAACGCGAATGTATCCCCAAACTTCTATTTAAAAATAAACTGGCTAATTCTATTTGGGCTGAAATAAGATTGGGATACACTCGTATTTGGCTTGAAATTTTGTACCTGCTGTGCACAGACCAAAATCCTCCTACAGATACAGTTTCTAAATAACAATGTTTTATTTCATAATTGCCTAAAACTCGACCCTCAAGCGACCAATTTAAAGAATACCGATTCCCTTTTTTTACCTCTTTAAGAATTTTATCGTTGTCATGAGTTGAGAACCCATCAGGAAGATGGAAGCTTATCTTCAAAAAAGACAATAATTTACCTTCATTTAATACAAGCATCTTATATGCCCTTGGTCTATCTTTAGAAAGACGTAATACCTCTGGTAGAATTACCTGAATCATTTTAAGTTTTGATTGCGATACAAGTACATCAATAATATTGAGCAAACAAAACCCGACGCTTATACCCATAACCCAAAGAATAAATACCGGGTTAATGGCTGCTAATAATGATAAAGGCAAAAAAATGACACTGCTCCAGAATATCAATCTATCTGTAGGTGCAATAGTGACTGCGTTATCTGGGCACTGAGACATCTTGTAAGATTTCATTAATGACCTCATTAATACTTAAACCTTCAATCTCATATTCAGGCCGTAAAATCAGTCTATGTTCCAAAACAGAAGGTGCCATGACCTTAATATCATCTGGAATTACAAAGTCACGTCCTTGAATAGCCGCGAAACAAATAGAACCCAAAATGAGCGATTGCGTTGCTCGCGGGCCAGCGCCAATTAGGATACCCTGATGCTCTCGTGTCTTTCTCACTATTTCCACAAGATAGCGCACAAGCTCTTCTCTTATAAGGACTGCTTTCAAAGCCTCTCGAAAGGCAGCTAACATGTCCTGGGTTAAAATGGATTTGACCGCATGACTCGCAAGCACCTGTTCAGGGGCATTATTACTTACCATCCTTTTCGCCAACTCCAACTCTTGTTCCATTGTCGGAGTTCTCATAGTTATTTTTAACATGAACCGATCTTTTTGTGCTTCGGGCAACGGATAGGTCCCTTCAAATTCTATTGGGTTTTGCGTTGCAAACACCGTAAAATAAGGTGAAAGATTATATGTTGTGCAATCAATGGTCACATTCCGTTCCTGCATCGCTTGGAGCAGGGCCGATTGGGTCTTTGCTGGCGCACGATTAATCTCATCTGCTAATAAAAATGCCGTAAAAACAGGCCCTTTAACAAGATTAAATTCATTGTTCTTTATATTAAAAACATTGGTCCCCGTAATATCAGCAGGCATCAAATCTGGTGTAAACTGGATACGTCCAAAATCACATCCTAAAACCTGTGATAAAGTACGGACCAATAACGTCTTGGCAATCCCAGGGACACCTTCAATCAACGCATGATTACCTGTTAGGATAACAATTAAAGTTTTATCCACCACATCTTCTTGACCGATGATTACCTTTGCAATTTCCGTCTTAATCTGAGTTAATGTGTTCTTAAAAATTTCGAGTTTCTCATTCATATCTTTTCCTCTCTGTTAACTTTTTATAAATAAGCTGATACCCACGGACGGGGTCTTTGTTTTCTGAAGATACTATGTCATCAATATATATTTTGATTTCTTGATCTGACTTTATTGCCCTACCTTGATACCATTCCT
This sequence comes from Candidatus Omnitrophota bacterium, assembly GCA_015233675.1. GTDB lineage: Bacteria > Omnitrophota > Gorgyraeia > Zapsychrales > Fredricksoniimonadaceae > JABDGZ01. The sequence goes on along the minus strand of JADFXH010000003.1, from coordinate 28,228 downwards.
CAACACAGACTGCTAAAATATTCTTAATTAATATGTTCTTACGTAAAAGGCTGCTCAATCCCTCAAAATAATCTTTCTTGGTCTCTATTAATTGTACCGTAGCATTGTTTTGCTGATCTTGAAAGGCAAGTGAAGAATTTTTCCAGACCAACAGCACAAAAACACAAAATAAAGATAAAAGAAAGAAATGCAGTCGGTATTGCACAATTAAGTCAATAATTCCATGCTGACTAATAACTCCTAAGTGGTATTCATCAAAAATAATTTCTTTTCGGCCTTGAAATAACGTGCTTAATAAAGGAACCTGCCTGTCCTTTAAGAGAGCTTCATTGCTAAAGAAGAACGAGTCGGTCATTAATACAATACTCCCTCGGCCTAAGTTCTTCTCAACCATGACTGGTTTTTCATTAAATGTATACAACGTATGCCAGGAATCATTTGAATATTTAAAGGACATAGTAGAATGCCAAGGTATACTGAGTGGTAGTTGTTTCTGAAAGTTATTAAAAGGTTTCTGTGTCAGAAAGAATTTCTTTGCCACAAACTCTCCATTTTTCTTAAAAATTAGATTTTCATAAGTCAAAACAATTCCCCAATGTTTTTCCATTGAATCAAAATTTCTATCTTTTTCATCTTGATCATGGTTCGGTGATTCTGATTTCTTCTCCTTCTTTTCCGGTATTGCTTTAACTTGAGCAGACGTTTGCTGTGATGGTAAAAAGGAAATTACTACCCGTCCTCCCTGAATGACATATTGGTCAAGCGACTGAAAGAACCCTTTTTCCCGTAGCTGAAAATCTTTACTCCCAGCACCAAAATATAATAAAATTGAATCAGGATTCCCCTCCAATCTCTCAAATGATTGGTAATTTCGTCTCACAGAAAGATTCTTAAAATAACTGAGGCTTCTAAAAAGGACTTTTGAGCCTAATGGATCTGTGCGTAAACTAGAATAGGCTGGATAAATATCCCCTTTTTGAAAACGAAGATTAAAAAGTTCCATCAAGCCAGTCAAAAAGACAGCTAGGATAATAATAAAAATATATTTATAGATAGACTTACGCATTGGCTAATTCAATGATTTTCTTTTGTTGTCTGGAAAATTCTAATACATCTTGAGTTTCAAGACTTTTGTTTCCATACCAAACACTGTTTAAAAAAAGAATAGTCTGTGAAAAAATCCCACATAGTTGACGTTTGTCGCGAGCATGTCTTTTAATTTCGATTTCATAATCATAATTGGACTTGTACCTCTTAATAGTAATTATTTGGGCCTTTGCTAAATGAGAAAGCGTCCCTAAATAAAATGCCCGGACAGCATGTCGTAAATCTCCCTGGCTCAAAAGATTATTTGCCATATTCAACCATTCCTCTGCCAACAAATCATCAGCTTTTACTGTATCAGAAGTAATATCAGGAAGACCGGTAGGCTTCTCTATCTCTATAATCTTTTTTCTTCTCTTCATTTTCCATATCACTATGAAGACAGCTCCCAGAATGGCTATCATCGAGAAAATAAGAATATAAAGCATCTTAGTCATCTTTAATGGTTTCCATTTTGAGTTTGGTGACTCATTGGATTGATTTTGAAAAAATAATTTTTTCAACCATTTCTTAAATTTATTGACCATTTTCTCCATAGCAGGACGCATTTTTTCAATTTGTTTATATAACCATTGTAAATTTTTGTTTAATGATTCTTTTTTCTCTACTTCTGGCGCTACTGTGCGGGGCATACGCCAGGCAAATTCCCGCTCGGATAATACTCGATCAATAGATTTAGTGAAGGCTTCCGCTGTAAAAGACTGATATGTTTTCTCTACACTGACATCAGGCATCTCGCCTGCTGGAACTACTGCGAATGCCGGGCATGATAGCCAAAGATTGGTTATTGTTACAAAAACAATAATGATGGTCATCAAAACTGTTGGCTTTAGTGATTTAAGAAAATGTAAATCTGTTTTTATGTCATTACCAAATCGAATAGAGTTTCCATCAAAATAACGAATGACATACGCTGTTTTAATGACGGGATTCACAAGAAGATAGGTCAAGCTACACGTTATGGCTAAAAATGTCGTATTAAAGAAGTGAGTGCCGCTCAATACAAAAACAGAATCAATGTCAAAAAAGTTCTTTAACAGTTGGGGAATAAGAAATAGCGCGATCGAGACATTAATAAAAGTGACAATATATAACAAAAAGAATAATAAAATTAAAATATGGTTCTGTTTCGGCCAATGGTTCGCATAACCCCACGATTTATCCCATATCATCTTGATATCATTTGAATCACCTTGGTTAATTGCACTGTAGTGATAAAAAGCAAATACCCAGGCAAACGGCAACCCCAGTATTAATGAAACTGGCCAAATAAAGAAACCTGTGCAATGAATTGCCGTTTGAGTTGATAAAATAAAAAAATAATCTTTTAGGCTACGTTCTGGTAAAACTTGTTCGCAGATCCGATTATAAATATTCTCGGCAAAAAAAACTTGTGTAAGCTTCATCCAGATAAATAGTACACTGAGACAAAAAGCTGCCCCCACAACATGGTGCCCATCATAGGCATTTTGGCTCATATCTGCCCAAAAATAAAGTAACCCCAATACAAATGGCAAGCTACCAATATAGTAAATAAATAATGTTTCCGGGAAGAGTCTTAAAATATACATGGCCTCTTCCAGCACATTAATGGCTCCTCTACCGTTATGAAGATTACTGATCGTGTTTTTTACTCTCACAGTTTCCCCTGCCAAAATGTGCCTTCATGGAAAGAAGAAGGAATCAACAGTAACATATGCCCAAAATAATAAAAGAGCAGCCAAATAACACAAAATCCAATTAAAAACTGTACTATCGTAAATGGAAATCTAAGGTGAGAAGAAAACAAGGGTTGCCGGAGCAGTATATTCTTTAAACAGGCAGTACATAGAACACGATCATCGTGTTCAGTAATACATTCCCGGCAGAAAAATTTAACGCATTCGGGGCACCGGGCCACAGCTTCGCGATTTGGATGATTCTTACAGCGCTTTTGGGCCAATTCTTCATATTTATTCATACCGGTTAAGGCTTACTTTCTTCAGACCGTGGTTTTGCTGATAAAATCAACCCCACACTCCCTATAAGAAATGATACAAAGATGGCAAACAAAAAGATTCCCTTCATAAAATGATTTCCAGGAATGGCTGTTAAGAAATTCATACTTGAAAAATCTTTAGCGTGGGGATGCGCTTTAGCCATACCAATACTTAAAGCAATTACCGAGACATATCCCATTAATAAAAGCAAACCCATAAAAACAAGCGAAACCCAAGCCCAATTCTTAATGGCTGGTTTAAGGTTGATCTTGAGCTGTTTAACTACAGCCATAATGTTACCAATTGCTAATGCTAAATAAATGAAGAGAATAAGATAATAAAACGGTTCATTATTAAGACGGTAACCCATACCTACTAAAAACGACCAAATAATAAATAACAAAAATAAGACCGTATGAAGCAAACTTTCTTGTTCTATTTGTTGTGATTGATCCCTTTGTGTCACAGCCATTTTCCCTAGTGCTTCTTCATACTGTGTCTGTAGAATCAGAGTATCCATTTCGCCTTGAAATGATTGAATTAAAGGTTTAAGTATACTTAAAAAACTGTCAAATTTCTTAACTCTATTAAGCCCGTTGAGTTTGTCTTTTTGAACCGCTGTTTGAATGTAAGTATTACAAGTCTGACCTTTAAAAATATTTATCACCAAAATAAGAAATAAAAACCCAGTCAGTATGTCCCAAAAAATATTCCATCCTTTTGTAGCATGGCCCAAGAACCAAAGGCAAATCATCGCTAAAACAAACACTACAAGTGTGGTAATAATCCCATTGTTGGTCTTTTTTACGACCACTGCTTGAATATCTTTAAAATAAAATCTCTTATATTTTTCAAGAAATCCGCTGTCCTCACAAACAAGCATATGATCGTCAGCCAACCAAAAGGAAGTATAACTGGTTAAATTACCCACCCTTCCACCAAATTTTCGATATTCTTTTTTATCCATGATGATGTCTCGGATGTCTAAAACCATGTGTGAATAAAAAGTACCACCCAATAATTTGAGCTAAACCTATTAAAATAGCAAAGACGAAACGGGCCTTTGACCCTGTCAAAGATTTAGTATTCCAATAACGAATCGACAGGTAAACAGCTATAGGAGCTGTGATTAAAGTAAAAATGAAAGTAATAATTGGGTAAACAGCTACGGCAAATGCTATTTTGTCATAACAGACAATGTCGTTATCAATATTGTGGATTCTTTTTTTTCTAGTTCCCGATTGAAGACAGGCCGGGCAAAGATGCTGTTTGTCAAATTCGATGTCACAAAGTGAGCAAAGAAAACGTCCACAGGAAGAACAGAGAATGATGGCTTTTTTATCAGGGTGATAAAAACAGTTAGATTGATCATCAATTATCAACGGTTGTGCTGCTTCTGAGACTTTGGGTTTTTGAAATAAGACTGGAAAGGCAACAACCTGTATTAACTGATGACATTGAAGACAGGAAAGAAAATCAGAATTATTTATAAATTCTTTTTTAAGAATAGAGTGGCATTGAGGACATTCAATCATAAATGAAATAAAAATGCTTTATTTATACACAACCCTGGTATTACAGATACGATCATGTAAAGCTCTTTTTTCACTGTCAGAACCGATCATAAAATACCCTATACACAGAATAATTCCACTCAAGAATTTACTAAAATATCGACCTACTGCCCTACCGTAGCCAATATTAGAACCATCCGCGCCAACAACTTTTATTCCACATGCCATCTTCCCAAGTGTTGCGCCATATTTCGCAATAAACCAAGTAAAATAGAAAAAAGACAAAGATAAATTAACAAGCATATATATCCAATACCCAGGCCCAAAAGCTGGCTTTCCGTGAGCTTGAACCATAACTGGCAAAAATAAATTTATAATTAATTTAATACCCCAATCAATGATAAGTATAAGAATAATATCAATAAATTCGGCTCCCAAACGAATCCAAAATCCGCCAAAATGTGTCGTAGCAGAAAGGCTCACGCCTTCCCTGAGTCTTTGGACAAACGACGTTTTGCATCCTCCACAAACATAACGATTCTCATATGTTATCATTTCAGAAGCAGGAAAATCTAAACCACATTGTGAACATTTTAATTTTTGCTCCATTGATCCCTCCTGGTTTCTTAAAGTCGCCCCTGGTGAATTTTGTTTTTTATCTTCACGTAATATAAAATAAACGACCACTCCAAAAACAACGATAATAAGTATAAGTAATGCAAAGAGAGTTACGTCCGACATATTTTCTCCATTATCTATTTATATTAAAACACACCTATTATAATTTGCACCTGATTTTCGTTAATTTTATTAAATATAACACCTTATCTGAAAGCTTGCCATAATTAAAACTAATAAAAATAGATAAATGCTACCTTTGGGTAGTCGACTGATAAGTAGCATCCCAATAAAATAAATTGTTGGGGGGTGTTACTTTGGCCGATATTAATAAGGATGTTGGTAGAAGAATTCGTTTATTTCGTGAGAAAATACATTTGACTCAGGAAGCGTTTGCGTTTGAAGCCAATTTACACAGAGCCTACATTGGGCAAATTGAACGCGGCGAAAAAAATCTAGGTCTAATCAATCTTCAAAAGATTGCTAAAGCTTTAAATATCAAAATGTCAAAATTATTAGATGAATAACCCTTGCGGTTTTATCAACCCTGTTTACGGTCCCAAAAGATTCCTATATAAGGATAACGCTTATTGCTTCTTGTATCCACAAATTTCACACCTTAATTCTTGTTTCTTAAAACTAATTTTCTTAAAAGTCATGGATGTTACAGACTCTCTAAAATCCATCTCCCCACTCTGATCCAAAAAAGGCTGAACTAGATGCCTTATAAACAAAGCAGCAAAGCTTGTGGCCCGCATGTTCAGTTCCATCACAGCAGGTTGTTTGATATCAATATCTTGACAATAACCTAATCCAATATGCCTTCTTCTTTCTTGTGGCTCAAGCCCTTCCAGCCTTATTCTTTCGTGGTCAATTAACCCTCGGCAATTTAAACATGGGCCACCAGGATAAACATAGGTAACGCGGGCGTCCAAAGTTTGTAATTTATTTCCAGCAATACCTATTTCGGTGCCTAAATCTACATAGGGCACAAAATATTTCACGGCAAAATCGTTTAAAACATACCTTGGATAATCTTTATCGATACAGCCAATCAATAAATCAATACCATTTAATTTATGAAGGACTGTGGAACTGGTCACATTCCCGTCTATGATTTCTAATTTATTTCCTAAAGCGCATTGATCATTGCCCCTCAAAGCAACCGACACCTTTTTATTTTTATCTTCCACATCAGTTGATGAGGCAAACAGGAGTCTATTGAGATTTGTATCCTCTACAATATCATCGTCGATCAATACTAGGCTTCCACAGCCTGCTCTTCTCAACAGTTCAACCATCAGGCAGCCCGTGCCTCCGGCACCGATAATTGCGATCTTCATATCTTTTAAAATCTGGAGTGCTCCCGCTGATGTCACTTCTTTCGCACGATCAAAAATATGTGAAGGCATTGGCACTTGGGCACTATTCCCAAGCAATGAAAAGACCTTTATAGTTCGCCCAATGACATACAATTTCATTAAATCTTGGACTTGTTTGCCTTTTAAATAGACCCTCCCTTTATGGGAATTTTTACCAACGACGATACTAATGTGTTCTGAACCTGGCCATACCTCCTGGAGATTTTTCATTAACAAAGGTTCTTGGGCATCATCGAATATGGAAAAAGAAACATGATCATCAGCCAAAGGGTGTGTATGAAAGAATGTCAATCCGCTCTTGCCTTGTCGCTGTGCATAAAGCTGTGCCCGTCTGATATAGGGGGACAAAAATACCAACCCTCCTTCTGACTGATTCAAGTCCTGTGATGTTGGTGGGAAAACTTCTCTTATTAGAAGAACTTCATCACATAATTTCTCAACAATACCAATTATCCCCCACTCTAAAGTCTTATTTTGGTTAAACGACCGATTTAAAATCTGATCAATCTGTGTCCAAACAATTTCACTTGTTCTGATTATCATATATATTCCTCAATTTGACCTCGAACCTTTTCTCAAGAAGTCTTGGCAATGGTAGATGTGCGTTAAAAACGTGTCTGAGAAGGACCAAGGTTTATTATAATGCCATGAAACTACCCCCCAGGACTTTCCCAATATGTTGGGCGCTGGCTGTACCCTCGAATGCTTCTGACCGTTATGTAACATCAGGGCACTATCTACATAAAAAGCATCCAATCCCCCCACGGGATAAGTATTAGGAACCGAAACCAGTATATCGACGGTAGCAATGGTCCAATCCTTATTTAATGTAGGCACACCATTGACCAACATATATAATTGGCCATTCTCCATACGGTCGCAGGCATTAAATCCACCTGCGACCGCCTCTGATAATTGTTTTAAAATAAGCGATTGTTCCATTATTTGTCTCCGTATTTTCCATCTTTTAAAGCGACGAAACGCTCACCTCGATGAAGCTTTACTAAAGTGTCAATGGGCAATGGCTCGCTGCCATCCAAATGATATAATGAATACTGAGCGGCATCTAAATCAAACAATTGCAGTATTGCACGGGGTGTCATTTCTTCTTTGGGCGCTATTTTCCAGTTAGCATTGACCTGAATGCTGAGAGATAATTTCAAACTGAGCTTTAGCCTGGCATGATGTTGGGTTATTACTCTCCATATTGGGGCAGCCAAGTCCACTATTGGCCCCATTATGTTGTTATGACGGTCGTAATAAAACAACTGATCTAATGGTTGTTCGGGTTCGGGTGGTAAAAGCTTTTGGTGAAACTCTTGGGCGATAATGTTCATGACTTCTTTTACAGAATCAGATAAGTTGATCACTATAACCTTAAACTCATCATTGGGGAGGATGTTGACTTTGAATGGTATCTTTAACCCAAGGATTTCTTGTTCAGAAATCTTCAGTATTTCCTCCGGCAACCCTTCTTCCATGTCCAAAGACTCGATGATTTTTCCGATCCCACGAAATTCTTGTTCAATAACTTTGTCCATTTGTTACCTCCTATTTTTTAATACGTCGCATGAGAAGCCTTTCTTCCCAATTAATCGCATGATACATAATGCTGCTAGTTATGTCAAGCAATAAATAGCAGCTTGACTTATCAAGCACTAAAATGCTATACTATTTTCATAAATCCTAAGAAAGGAGACCTATGAATACACCAGAATCTACTGTGGGCTTAAAATTAAAAGAACTGCGACTACTTAAAGAGTGGAGTTTGAGAGATGTAGAGAAAGCCACTCAAAATATGGTATCCAATGCTTATTTAAGCCAGATTGAATCGGGCAAGATAAAACAACCTTCCCCTCATATTTTAAACCATTTAGCTGAAGTTTATGAAGTGGATTACAAAGACCTTTTGACCACAGCCGGATACATTAAACCAGCAATTGGAGAAAAAAAAGGAAGGGGACATGGCATCGCTTTCTTTAATCAGCAAGATGTCACTGAAGAAGAGAAAAGGGAACTATTAGATTACCTTCAATTTATCCGTGCTAAAAAGGGTAAATATAAACATGAAAAAGAATGATTGCTTTCTTGAGCCCGTTGAGTTGGAAAACGTTCGTGCTTATGCACAGGTTTTATTAAATAAAGCCGATGCTATGCGACAATTTCCAACTCCTGTGGAAAGAATTTTGGAGACTGCAGATTTATTTGTCAATCAGGAAATTTCATTGGAACATGCGCCTGGATTGCTTGCAAAATTTGGATCAGAACTACGGAAGAAGGCCAGACTACCTGTATCAAACATAAAAAAATTGTTTGGTCTTTTGCACGTACCTTCCGGCGAGATTATTCTAAACTACTCCCTGCATAAAAATAAAAAGACCTTCGTCAAATTACATGAGGCTGGTCACAGCTTTATTCCCCATCATAAGAAATTCTTTGAAGTCATGGAAGATGGTGAGGTCGAATTGGACCCGTATATTGATGACCTTCTCGAACGTGAAGCCAATAATTTTGCATCGGAGGTCTTGTTTCAACTGGATGAATACGCAAAAATTGCAGCGGATTATGAGATATCAATCAAGACGCCAATGGATCTTTCCAAAAAATTTGGAAGCTCTGTTTATGCAAGTATGCGGCGGTATGTCCAGACCCACTTCTCCCATATTGCACTTGCAGTATACGAAATCGATCCATTGGTTCAAAACGGTTTTATTTTAAGAAGAGAGCCTTTTCATTCCGAGTCATTTTTAAAACAATTTGGTGTGCTTAATCTCCCTGTTTCTTGCTCCAGCGATGAACCTCTGGGACGGCTTCTTCGATTCACAAAGCTGGATACCACCCGCAGAATCTCCATTAAGGACAGACGGGACGAGAGTTATGAATGCGCCCTTCATATTTTTAATAATTCCTATCAAATATTCGTCCTCTTAATACCCTCAAAGAAATCAAGAAGTTTTGTCCAAGAAATCCTATAAAAAAAGGCAGCTATAATTAAGCTGCCTTTGTAAACGCATTTTCAAACATTTCAAAATTAATCTAAATACTTCTTCCTGGATTCATCAATGGCCAAGGATTTATTTCTGTCTATTTCCTTAAACCTGGCCTCTGTACTCTTCTCAAGCTCTAATCTTGTTTTTTGTACGTCGTCGGATGAATTGAATATTGATTTTGTCTTCAGGAAGGGATTTTTTTCAATTCCTAAGATAGGCATTACACTCTCCTCAGGTTACTTATAAATATACTATATTCGGTGATGTTTTCAAGCGCTATCTCGGAAACTTTAAATCTCGATGGCGCATCCCCAATTTCATTTCTGTCATTAACCAAAAAGAATCCTGGATAATGAATATACATAAAAGAAAACATGTCATGTTTATTAGCCGTGGAGTCAAATATGATCTCTCCTATAACCTTACCTTCCTTATATTTATCGACGGTGGATATTTCCACAACCCAAATAAATCTTGGCATAGGTTGTTCAATATAAAATTTCTCTAACCCGACATACATTGGATTTCTTCTTCGGAAATGTTTGTATTTCCTGGAAGATGTCAGAAACATACGCAGTATTATTTTGTCGTCCTGGAATTTCTTTGTGTGTTTCTTAAAACCCAGGTTTGGATCAGAAATAACTGAAAGCGCCAAGGTCTCCATCTCTTCTGCTGACAAATAAATTTTTTCATTTAATGGTGCTATAAACGAATCTACTTGGGAATGGCTATATTCGGAGACCTTATCCCCAGCAACTTTTTTCTTCAATAGGTATCTATACGGTAAATAATTATCATCATTGACAATAAAGCCGTTGATCAAATCTGCGGAATTAAAATATTTGAAACCCTTGTAATCATATTCCACCAATGACTGAAAATTTAATTCGGTACAATGCCCAAAAATGGCCAGAGCGTGCCTGTTGTCCACACTAGCAATGATGGGAATACCGGATTCAATATAGTAATACAATATCTTGTCAAAATTGGCCTTGGAGTAATCCTTTATGTACAAATCGGGGTGCATTCCGTAATTAGAAATTATTTCGGATATTTGTGACATCGTTAGCCCCTTGGAGGGCAATAGTCTTCCCAGGGACACATCTTTTGTTAACTGAGCAATCTCAAAAGGCTTAATTTCAGGATAATAATTATACTTCTGAGAGAAATATCTTAAGATCATCCAAATGGCTGCGTGAGCACAGACGGTTACGTCAGTATCCTGTCCTATAAATGGGAATGCTTGAACTTGAAGAGTAGACCCCAATAAATTTACTTCATTGCTGCAAGTAAAAAGAGTAGCGTCTTTAACACCAACCAAAGAAGGGTCCAACATGGTCCTTCCAATTGAGAACCTGTCCAAGGGTCTTAAAACAATATAGCCGATATAATTATCTTTATACTTATCGTCAATAGCCCAAATATTCTCAAGATCCATTTCTACATTAAAAAAATGAGCCCTGGAACATTTTCGATTATATTCTGTGAATTTCTTTGAATAAAAATTATGGTAGGAATTCTTATAATCCTTACATTCATATTTATATTCGACGATAACACTCTTAACCACCGGCTTCAAATACTCCCGGATTTTCTTCAAATAGGCTTTACTAATGTCAAAGCCTAAATTATTCCCGAAATTTGTCCAATCATCATCCGACGAAAGATTCAGAATAAAAAAATTGTCACTTTTGTCTAACTCACTCATGTCTGTAAATGTTTGCCAGGTTTAAAATATATGTGTCGAATCTAATCATGATCGGCATATACTATACTAAAAAACATCAATTTGTCATATTTTTCTCTAGCTGTCTACCCTGTCTGAGCGTTTCAAAAAAAGCTTCCAGAACCTCATGTTTCTTCTTTGCCATAGGAATCTCCGTTCCTTTTAATTCTTCCAAGTCTGCCAGAAGATCCCTCATTCGCTCAATCGGATAACGGTAATCTTTAAGTGTTATTTCTCTACGAAAATCCAATCCTGCCAGAAACTCATCATGTACCCGTTGATCGTCAGGGGAATAATCACTCATATAACCCAATTCCCAAAGGCGTCGGTTTATCAAAGACACGATTTTTCGATCAATGGTCTGCCCAATTTTAATATCTTCAAGGCGCTCATTAAACAGCTTGATGACTGAACCAGGATAATGCTCATCAAACAGGGCTCGGCCAAGACATTTACGGAATAAGCCTCTAATATCATTCAACTGATTTCGTGTTCGATCAAAGGCAAAAAAACAAAACCCTGTATTGGCGTGCATGAAAATCGCGCATTTCCTGCGAGGATACAAGAAAAAAACATGTGCATACCATTCATCCAGTGGATGCAAAACTCCAGGAAGTTCAGCAATTTCTGATTTTTTTAGGCGAAGCTCAGTGAGGAATTTTTGTGTGCATCGTAAAAGCATGGCTACTCCTGAAGAATAAGATCCTTTTAATCTACCTTATCATTAGCGATTGAAATATTTCTTCATTTCATCAAATACCAGCGCATCTCTTACTTCCGTATCAACAGATCGTTCAACCATTCCCTTTTCAACCATAAAGGCATGTTCTTCTTCTGAAGCGATATGGCCAGTTGATCCTAATCGGGGATGGGAATCAAAATACGCATTAATTTCATGTCGTGCAAATGTTGTTTCTATCAATCTGGTAAAATCTTCGATTATATCTTTGCTTTCTAAAACCAATTTTTTGTTCTTCTCATAGGTTTCATCACGGTTCTCAACAGATTCGCCATATTTACCCAATGAATATTTACGAATCGGATTATAATTCGGTTTACGTCTTTCTTCTTCAATGGTCTCTATGCAATCCTGATAAGAAGCTACCACTCTAAGCAGCCCATAAAATTTTTCTCCGATCACATAACCCAAAGCCTTCTCAATGCCAAATTGATCTCTTATGCCTTCTGAGGCAGTGACCCAATCTTGCAATTGATTTTCATTAACAAAAAAAGAGTTATTCATGTTTATATCTCCCCGGTCAAATCTATCATGGTTAGGATATTCTATAATGAAAATACCAAATTTTCATATTTTTCTCTCAGTGTCCTCTGCCTTGTGTTAATATTTTGTTCAACAGAATTCTCAGACTCATGAAAGGGGACCTTATTATGGCTACCAAGAAAAAAGCTGCCAAAAAGAAAACAGCTAAAAAGAAATAATTCACCGTAATTTGTTTTAGCATACAAAGCCCTCTTTAATTCCAAGAGGGTTTTGTATTTCTTACGGCACAATTTTTTTCAATACTCTTCATTTAAGCGCTAAAGCCTCTAGGAGTCCTTTTCTCATTTCATAATGAACAGTCTCCTCTTACATAAAGCAAAAAAACCAGCTACGCTAATTCGTAACTGGCTTTATTAGAATCTTGCTCAAAATTCAGACTTGTGCTGAATGCCTTAACTGACCACACGCCGCCCCAACATCTCTTCCTCTTGGGGTACGGATAGTGGCATGAATACCTGCATCTTCCAAACTATCCCTAAAGGCCATCATTTCTTTGCCAGAGGGTGTCTTGTGATCGAATTCGGAGACAGGATTGTATGGAATTAGATTCATTTTACAGATAATACCTTTGAATGCCTTTTTTAAAGCCTGAACAGCATTCTCAGTACAGGTTACATCTTTAATAAGGATATATTCAAATGTGATTTGCCGTTTAGTGGTTTTGGAATATTCCCTACAAGCAGCAATAAGTTCATCGAATGGATACTTACGATTGACCGGCATCAAAACATTACGGGAAGGATTATCATACCCATGCAAAGAAATGGCTAATTCCACCTGAAAATCTTCCTTAGCTAACTGTTGAATTCCAGGAATTACCCCAACTGTTGAAATGGTGATATGCCGTGCGCCTATATTAATTCCTTTATCAGAATTAATGATGCGTAGGGCTTTGAGAAGGTTCTCATAATTATCAAAGTTTTCTCCGGTCCCCATCATAACTATATTGGACAAAGGACGCTTATGCTTCAATGCCTCCTCTTTAACATGCAATACTTGTGTAACAATCTCAGCACATGTCAAATTTCGTGACCATCCGCCAATACCGCTGGCACAGAATTTACAACCAAATTTACATCCCGCTTGGCTGGAAATACAGGCTGTTGTCCGTGTTGCAGTAGGTATCAGAACGCTTTCAATTTTCTCATGGTCATAAAGGTCAAAAAGGAATTTGGTGGTGGTATCCTCCGCAACCAGCTTTTGGGCGATTGTATTGGGTTTTAACTCAAAATCCTGGGCTAAACGATCCTGAAGCTCCTTGGACAAATTCTTCATATCCTCAAAACCCCAAGCCCCCTTCTTATAGATCCATTCAAAAACTTGGGTAGCCCGGAAAGACTTCTCTCCAATACCCTCAAGATATTGAACTAGCTCTTCATAAGTAAGGTTTCGGATGTCCTGCTTTTGTTGTAAATTTCTGATTTTCATATACTTAATTAAAAATAAACTGCTTCCAAGAAATCCAAGATTTGTTGTACTTTACTGTAGTCAGGGGTTCCCCCGTACCCATAAAAACGATATTAGATAAAGGCCGTTTATGTTTTAAAGCTTCTTCTTTGACATGTAAAACTTGCGTCACAATCTCAGCACAATTAAGGTCCCTCTTCCAGGCGTCTATACCGCTAGCGCAGAATTTACAGCCAAATTTACAGCCGGCCTGGGTTGAAATACAGACAGTTATTCTGGACTGAGTCGGGATTAACACGCTCTCAATTTTTTCATGATCGTACAAATCAAAAAGAAATTTGATGGTACCGTCATCTGAAATCAACTTTTGAACAATCTTATAAGGTTTTAGGTTAAAATCTATCGTCAAGCGATCCCTTAACTCCTTAGGGATATTGCTCATCGCATCAAACCCCCATGCTCCTTTTTGATAAATCCATTGAAAGATCTGCCCGGCGCGAAAAGGTTCTGCGGGGATGGATTTCAAATAAGCCGACAGTTCTTCCAAAGACAAATCACGGATATCCGGTTGGGAGGTCATTTTTTCTCGACGAATTCACCGATGTCGCGGTATTTTTTGTAGCGGGCATCCAAAAGCTCTTGCTTACTTAAAACGGATGCTTTCTTGAAGAATTTCATGAGAGCTGCCTTTAAATTAATGGCCACTTCTTCCGGGTTGCGATGAGCTCCGCCCAAAGGCTCAGGGATGATTTCATCCACGATATTAAATTTTATTAACTCTTCCCCGTGCAGCTTCAAAGCTTCCGCGGCTTGCGGTGCTTTCAAAGAACTACGCCAAAGAATGGACGCGCAGCCCTCAGGCGAGATAACAGAATAGTATGCGTGCTGCAAAATAAAAACATAATCAGCCACCCCTATCCCCAATGCCCCTCCGCTGCCTCCCTCGCCTATGATCACTGACGCGATGGGCGTTTTGATCCCCGCCATATCTCGCAAATTTTCAGCAATAGCCTGGGCCTGCCCGCGCTCTTCTGCTCCAATGCCGGGATACGCTCCGGGAGTATCAATCAGGCAAATGATCGGCACGTGAAACTTGGCCGCCAAACGCATTAGCCGCATGGCCTTGCGATAGCCTTCCGGGTGAGCACAACCGAAATTGCGTAAAACATTTTCTTTGACGTCACGGCCCTTTTGATGTCCCATGATCATCACTTTTTGGCCATCGATTTTAGCAAAGCCGCCGATCATAGCGTTATCGTCGGAAAAAAGCCTGTCGCCATGTAGTTCTAAGAACTCATCCGTCATCATCCGGATATAATCCAGCGTATACGGCCGTTTAGGATGACGCGCGATCTGCACACGCTGCCAAGGATTCATATTGTTATAAATATCGTTCTTTAGCTTTTCGAGCTTAGACTCCAAGCGCTTGATCTCAGGTTCAAGAGTCACCCGCTTAGAACCCATCTGGCGCAAATCATTAATTTTATGTTCAAGGTCGAGAATCGGTTTTTCAAAGTCCAGTACTGCCATAGGTATTTTTTCCTTTAATTTTGAATGACCACTTCAGTCCCGCCGGGAATGATGTCAAACAATTCTTCAACATCTGCATTTTTCATGCGCACACAACCCGCCGTCACCTGCTGGCCGATAGATTCGGGATGAAGGGTACCATGGATGCCGTAATGCGAATCCGTATCAAACCCCATCCAACGGCTGCCTAATTCATTCTCAGGGCTTTCGGAAGGGATAGGAGGGCCTCCGTTTCTAAACCATACCGGATTTTCTATCTTTGAAGCGATCTTAAAGCTTCCCACCGGCGTTATGTTGTCTTTCCCCGTCGACACGTGATAAATTTTAAGCACCTCTTGGCCTGATTTTAAAAACAGCACGTTTTGTGATTTGTTGACCAAAACATTAAACGGCGCTGACCATATTCGCAGCTTCTCTCCGGTGCGTATTACATCGCTTTTTAATCCATTGGCCCTTTTAATAAGCTGGGGAGTAGTCTTATATTTCCGGGCCAGCTTCCCTAAAGAATCACCGGGGACGATCTCATAAGATATCGTTTGAGGCATTTGAGCGGGAGAAAAAATAAGTTCAATATTTAATTTCCCCAGCTTGTCTTGAACATCTTCAATTTTATCATAATCCGGATAATTGCTGATAATCTGATCATAAGCTTCCTTGGCCTTAAGTTTATCTCCCTGCTCCTCATACTTGGATGCTTGGGCTAAAAGCTGATTAACAGGAACATTTGTTTCTTCGGAATCCTTGGAAGCAAAAGCTGCTTTGTGATTCCGAATAACGACGACACTGCCCGCGATTAATACAATGGCCGCTATAATAACAATTAAAATCTTCTGATTCATAAATAACTCCTGTTTAATATAAAATCATGGCACAAATCACGCCAAAAATAAACCCTGCAAGCACCTGGATGGGAGTATGCCCCACTAATTCCTTCAGTTTTTTCTCTTCAATCTGGCCCTTCCAGTAAATATCATCCATCATTTTATTAAGGATGGCGGCCTGGAACCCTGTCGCTCGGCGAACTCCTTGAGCATCAAACATCGTTACCATTGCAAAGACAGCTGATACGGCAAACAAAGGGCTGTTAAAACCATATTCCAACCCCACTGAAGTTGCCAAAGCCGACGCACCAGCCGCATGGCTGGAAGGCATACCTCCGGTCCCGATGAACCAGAGAAAATTAAACCGTTTTTCCTTAAATATTCCCAACACAACCTTGATCGTTTGGGCTAAACACCAAACAGCAACAGTGATCAAAAAAATCCGGTTTTGGAAAATTTCCGGAAAAAACGAATGTGGATATAGTCCTGACATGGGAAATATTGACGGATAATCCTCTTTATGTTAGGATCCATTATATCTTGCTGATTAAAAAAGTATATAATTATTTGTACTGGCAGGATATTCTGATTTTTCTTCTTTAAAAACCACGTTACGGCAACTAAGCTTGCTTTTCCCCACAAAGCCAAGCGCCTGTTAACTAACGTGGCAAACAAAGCCAAGCCTCTAACCCCCCCAAATCATACTGGAATATATATGCTAGCTAGAATCTCTTCGTTTGGTCTTTGCGGCCTGGAAGCCTATCCTGTTGCTATTGAAACAGATATAAGTTCTGGATTACCGGCTATCACAGTAGTTGGCCTTCCTGACAATGCGGTTAAAGAAAGCCGTGAGCGTATACGCGCGGCAATAAAAAACAGTGGTTTTGAATTTCCTGCTCAAAGGATCACGATCAATCTAGCCCCCGCGGACACCAAAAAGCAAGGGCCTTGTTATGATTTAGCCATTGCCTTAGGAGTCTTGGCAGCCCAAGGCCTTATATCTGTGGAAACATTACGTCCCTATGCTTTTCTGGGAGAACTTTCTTTAGACGGACGGATCCAGCCCATTCAAGGGGCTTTATCTATTGCTCTGGCCGCGGCAAGCAGTAATTGTCAAGGCCTTATTGTCCCTTTTGAGAATGCCAAAGAAGCGGCCCTGGCCGGTTGTCCGGTTTTTCCTGCCCGGCATTTAACCGAAGTGGTGGCATTTTTAATGGCCCCGCAGACACTAAGCGCAGTTAAAATAGATTTTGAATTTCTGCTTAAGAATTCCGTTCACAGCCGTTTGGATTTTAGTGAAGTAAAAGCACAGCAATACATTAAACGAGGCCTTGAAGTGGCAGCCGCCGGCGGTCATAATGTCCTGCTCATCGGCGCCCCCGGTAGCGGTAAAACCATGCTGGCCAAGCGTCTTGCCACCATACTTCCGGATATGACACCTGCTGAAGTGCTGCAAACCACCCAAATTCATTCAGTGGCCGGGATGCTTAAAAATACTGACGGTATTATCACCCAACGGCCATTTAGGGCCCCTCACCATACCGCCTCCGATATAGCCATTATTGGGGGCGGCAGCGGCCCTCGTCCCGGCGAAGTGACCTTGGCCCATAACGGCGTTTTATTTCTGGATGAATTCCTTGAATTCAACCGCCATGTGCTTGAAGTTTTACGACAACCTTTAGAAGATGGGTATGTCAGCATCGCACGCTCCAGGGGAAGCCTTCGTTTTCCAACCCGCTTTATGCTTATCGCGGCAATGAATCCATGCCCGTGCGGATGGAAGGATGTGCCGGGAAAAGTTTGCCGCTGTTCTTCTTTACAGGTCGAGCGTTACCGGCAGAAAATTTCCGGACCGCTCTTGGATCGCATCGACATCCACCTTCACGCCCTGCCTTTGAAGACCCGAGAACTCGTCGATGTGCCTCTGGAAGAATCTTCCTCAGCCATCAAAGAACGGACCACCAAAGCAAGGCAAGCACAATGGCAACGCTTTAAGGGCCAGCCGGTCTTATGCAATGCCCATATGGAAAGTTCGCACTTGCGTAATTTTTGCGCCTTATCAAAAGAAGCCAAAGGGATTTTGGTCGGGGCGATGGAAGAATTAAAATTCTCAGCGAGAGCACACGATAAAATACTCAAGGTGGCCAGGACAATCAGCGACTTAGCAGGAAGCGAGTCGATCGGAGCGGAGCATATCGCCGAGGCGGTGGGGTATAGGTCTTTGGACAGGCAATCTTTTTAAGAAAGGACAAATGAACCAACAATTAAGCTTAATCACCCAAGAAAGAATTGCACAAAAAATCTTCATTATCCGTGACAAAAGAATAATGTTAGATAAAGACCTGGCCGAACTGTATGATGTTAAACCCATCCGCCTTAGAGAACAGGTCAAAAGAAACATCAAAAGATTTCCCCCTGATTTTATGTTTCAACTCAATGAGGAAGAAGTTCATATGATGGTATCGCAAAATGCGATACCATCCATCCAGCGCCTCGGTGGACATCTCCCCTATGCTTTTACCGAACACGGGATCCTCATGCTCTCCAGCGTCCTCAACAACGACAAGGCCATTGAAGTCAACATCCAGATCATGCGCACATTCACCAAATTAAGGGAATTGATGCTGGTTCACAAGGATCTGAGGATAAAGATTGAGGAATTAGAAAAGAAGTGCAACGCGCAGTTCAAAATCGTTTTTGACGCTCTGCGAAAACTGATTGATCCGCCGCAAAAACCAAAAACTCCCATTGGTTTTGTCTTGCCGCCTAAAGAATCCAATTAAAATTCTATCCCTAATTTCCCCCCTATTTCCAAAGAATCATTGGGCGGCACCTCCCCCAAAAAAGCAATGGATAGGCCATTAATGGAAATAGGCTCACTTGGTTCAACCCTTGAAGCGCGGATACTCCAATAGCGGAAAAATGGCTCCAAAATAAAATTATAACGTTTACTTTTTTTAATCAGTTTAACAGAGCCTCTCAGTCCAAATCCATTCCTCTGCACATAACTTGTATCGGTTCCACCTACTTCCGCTAAATAACTATCTACTAATCCACCCAAAAAAAAGTCATATTCCATATCAGCGCCTATTGACCATCCATCGCCGAGTTTTGTTGCTATCTCAGCTCCTACTGGAAAATATAAATATTGGATAAGCTGATTATACCCATAGGGCTTATTCTCATACAAAGCGTCAAATAAAAATCGATACCCTAGGCCAAAATAAGGCGTAAATAATATCGATTGGTTATTAAAGATATAGTCTTTTCCTGTGAGAATTCTGGCCTCCATCAAATAGTCATTAATACCATTAAAATTATCAGGTATGCTGCTGCCATCGGCGCTATTTTGAACAGACCCTTGATAATCCACTTTTCCGTAACTAAATCTTCCTTCAAGCCGGTACATGTCTGTCATTTCCGTTTTTAATGGACTTCCTACAGCAGGATGATAAGCATAACTGCCATTAATCCCGAACATGGAGCCTGATTCTTTCATTAAGCCAGGCTCATGATACCTGATATAAGATATTTCGGGAGTAATAGCGTATACCCATTCGGATTCTTTTTGAGGCATTTGAAAATTCTTAGAAACACCCTGTGGCATTTGAAAATACACAGAAACATCCTGTGACGTATTTTCCAATGCGGGTTTCCCTTGCGCCTGATCCATTTGCTGATTAACAATTTCCATGTGCTGCCGCAAATTAGGTCCGGAGACATCACAAACATCATTCCACGTTATGCCATTACTTTGCTGTAAATGTTGGGAAAAACAATCCATCGTTTGCTGGATAACTAAATCGCGCTGATTTGCTGCATGGGCAGCAGTCATTGAGAGGAGAATGAATAAAGAAAAGACACAAAATGTCCTGAATAAGGGCATATTTGTATATTAAAGTTAATAAATAAGGATACAAGAAAAATAATAAAAATAATTTAATAATACAAACATCTCTTTTTGTTTAAGGAATCAAGGCGGCGAGTTGCAGGTCCTTAGGCAGGGCGGTTTTTTATATGCGCCACTGCGTTTTTACTAAAAAACCATCCTGTTAAAAAGGGCAATGAATAGATAAGAAGGACCCTGATAAGAATCTTTAATTTAAATGGCAAAGTTAAAGCAAGAATTTGGGTTTGAAAAAAGAAATCATCGTAATTCAAACTATGGCTCATAGGTATGTTTAAAAACATAAGTGTCTTATAAAAAAGATAACAGAAATACTGGACTCCTCCCTGATATAAGGCAAAAAACCATCCTTTCTGAGCAATCAATGTTTTCCAAACTATTAATTGATATGTTGGATTTCCCCAAACCACCCGCCCAAAGAATGAGGGCAATAACGATAAATTTGTATTATATTCTTCAAAGCACCACATGGACATGACCGGTAATAATGCCAGCAACATCAAGCCCCATTTCCATGCCCCCCATCCATGTTTATCCATCCGGTCCAATAAAAAAGCCAAAGGAAATACAAATAAAGGAAACGCTGAAGCAATAAAATATCTGTAGCCATACCAATCGCCCTGAAAACCAGAAACGATAATAATATAAAAATTAACGAGTAACGGCATGGACACAAAGACCAGGCGTCTTTTCCAGGGAACCTTTAAAAACACCAAACTTATAATCCCGATTAACAAAAAAGGGGCCGTATAAAACAATCCCCAGTCTGGTCCGTTGAAAACATATACAATCCTATTCAAAATATTCTGCCAAGCAGCATCTACAGCCAAGAAACTAATAGCGGTCCCATAGCCATAAGGGGTCCGCTGGTTATAAATTTCCGGCCATAATTCAAATATGGCAACTACCAAGATAAAGGGGATAAAAACATAAAATAGCCGTTTAATCATAAGGCCGATTTTTCCCCTTCCCATATCTCTAATAATAAAGAAAAGCGGCCATGCCACCGCGAATAAAATGTTATTGTATCTTGTTAGAAAAATTAGCGATGCCCCTATCCCTAACAATGCATAGGACCACCATTGTTTAATATACCCGCCGGATGTCATCTCATTTTTTAAAAAAACACAGATAAAAATACTTTGCAAAGCAAACTCCGCCATATGACTAAAAATAGGACGTCGAAATGCATAAAGCGGCATCCCCTGACAAATAACCATTAAAATCACAGCCCAAACAGCCGCAGAAGAACCCACTATAGAGCTAAGCACCCGGTACAATAACGCGCAGGCCAAACAAAAATAAAAAACGCTTGAAAACACAAAACCAAACTGAGACCAGCTCCCTACAATATTCTTTTCACTCCTTTCTTTGGATATATCAGATCCTTCAGCCCTATCGAGATAAGAAAAAACAAAGACAAAGGGCGCCGCAAATATCCCCGGACCTATCGATTGCATGCCCCCGTTAAAACCAGGGTAATATTCTTTTTTATATGAAGGGAATTGTCCAAAACTCAACGCAGAGGCCCGGGCAAAATAATTCTGATCATCGCCTGAGTACCATAACCCTGTACTTTGCATTGTAAAAGGCCTAAGCAAAAAGAAAGCGCTAATGAAAATAGCACACGAAATTTTTATCATAAATAAATTACCATGCAGCAAGCTGACAGGGCATCAACTCTTTTTTCGCAACGCTGTCATCTTGAGGCCCTCAGGCCGAAGGATCTCAAAGCACCTTGAGATTCTTCTGCCAAAATTAAATATATCAAAAATAGAAAGTGAATCCACTTTTATTCAATCTTTATAAGCTCTAAGCTCAAAACTTCCCTTACAAGTCATGTATGGCAGGATTTAAAGCAGGCGGGCAAAAAAAAGAGGAGAAGTTCTTAATTTTGCTGGAGGTGGCCCGTCATCCTTCCTCTATATCTCCACCCTTAGGGTGTGATGCCAGCAGGGCATGTTCTGGCGTCAGCAAAAATGTGACTTCTCCTGGATACGATTAAAGTATACCTCCAAAAAAAGACAATGTCAACCCTTATTGTCAACAGGGGGTTTTATAGTTGAAATTAATTTTTTAATTTCAAATAATAATCTTTCTGGTTTAAAAGACTTAGAGAAGGCAGTATAAAACTGACCATCCACATTAATAGCTTTTTCTTCATCTGGGTTCATATCCGACATTACAGAAGTTAAAAATATGACAGGAATATGTTTTGTTATCACATCAGATTTTAATATCCTGACAGCATCTCCCCCCTGGAGCTTAGGCATCATAATATCCATAATAATTAAATCTGGTTTATTTGTTTTTACGATTTGAAGGGCTTCCTCTCCATCATTAGCCGAAATAACTGTATAATTATGAGATTCAAGAATTGCCTTGAGAACTTTAATAATATCAAGCTGATCATCCACAACTAATATTTTCTTATTCATCCAAAACCCCTTCCTTAAAGTTCCACGAGACTTTCCACTAATTAGGTCGGGCCAACCGCCCTTCCATAAAATTCCACTAAGTTTTTCCACTGATTAGGTCGGGCCAACGCCCTTCCATAAAATTCCACTAAGTTTTTCCACTGATTAGGTCGGGCCAACGCCCTTCCTTAAAATTCCACTACCTTTCCATTGATTAGGTCGGGCCAACGCCCTTCCTTAGAATTTCACTACCTTTCCATTGATTAGGTCGGGCCAACGCCCTCCATTTTAAAAATGCCCTAAACAAACGTCATTAATAATCATTGACAAATCTGGCAATTTATTAAAAAATAACATATATACAATAAGAGCATATAAGAAAGAATGAAAAACTAATGCCTAAATGCATTCTGATTGTTGATGATGACCGGGTTTCTATTGCTATTGCCAAAAATGTGCTTCAAAATAACGGGTACGAAATAATTATAGCCCAAGACGGGCAAGAAGCTTTGCAATCGCTGAAAAAAAAGGGTTCCTGACCTGATATTATTAGATGTTCAAATGCCAACGATGGACGGTTATACGTTTATTTTAGAAAAATCAAATGATCCTGTGCTTGCTAAGGTGCCGGTTGTTGTCCTTTCCGCCATAGCAAAGACCGAACCGCTTTTTATACGTCATGGCGTTAAGGACTACCTCCTGAAACCTCTTGCCCCCCAGGAATTGTTGGATAAGATTCAAGCTGTCCTTGCGTCTTGAGAAGATCTTTTACTGCTTGCCAAAATACTTTGTGAGATTTACATTCTGCCCTGCGTCACGCAATTTCTGCACTAATACATTAATCACCTTGTCTTGTTCATCAATTTCTTTTAAAGCCTGCTTTAATTTTTCTTGAAGAACATCTCTTTTTGCTTTACTCGTGAGTTCTTTTTGGGAAGACTCCAGTTCCCGGGTTAATGCCATAACTTGAGATTTCAAAATGCCCTCACGGGTTTTGGCCCGCTCTTTAAGACGGGCTATTTCCATGTTTTTATACCTCAAATCTTCGTCCTTGCGATCAATTTCCCGCCGGGCATTTAAGAATTGCTCCGTCAGGCTTTGGAATTCCTTGATCTGTTTTTTAAATTCTTTTTCATACTCGTCAGCGTTAGCTCTGGTTTTAAGGATCGTTTCATTTTTTTGCTTTAACTCAACAGTGGCTTTCAAAAGGCCGGCTTTAAGAAAATCAATCTCATCACTGCCGGGCATGTCCTTAAGCTTTTGATAGGCCAGGGACAATTCAGTCTTAAGGCTTTTTAACTGCTCCAGCTGCCTGTCACTGATCCCCTGCAATCCATTTACTTTGCCCTGATATTCCGTGATTTGTTTATCCATCATTTTCTTCTGGACCGTGGAAAGGCTTAAATCACGAGTTTGCATATCTCTGAGCCTATTACTAGTCAATTTTTGCAAATCATACATATCCATCTTAATCCTGACAACCTGCGCTTCCTTATCTTGCAGTTGGATATTTAAATCCGCGATTTTCTTTTCCATCAGGGCCTGATAATTTTTGGAAACCATTAATTTTCCTAACTGTTCATTGAAGGCGCTATCCTTAGACTCCAGTTTTTTCTGGTACTCTCCTATCATTTCAGTCATTTTATCGGATTGGGTAATTTTACCGTCTAATTCTTGCTTTAATAACTCCACTTTATTTTGTTGGTCGGCTGATTGTTGCTTTAAAATATCTACTTGTACCTGATTTTCTTTCCCTGACCGAATTTCGGCCTTCATGGCGGTTATTTGGCCCTCTTTATACTGAAGCTGGGTTTTTAACTCCTGAATTTGCGCTGAAAGAATGTTCTGATTCTTCTGCTCTGAAATATTATTCTCTAATTCTGATTTTAAAGAATCCGCCTGTTGTTGTTTTTGGTTCAATTCGTTTTTCAATTCTTCCATACGGCTTTTCAAATCTTCGGTCTGCATTTGTTGATTTGCCAACAGAGTCCTGATTGTTTTCTCAAGGGCCATGGCATGCTTTTCAAAGACGGCATTTTGAATGGCCTCAAGCTTATCTTTCTCATCTAACAAAGTTGTTTCCTGTCCCTGCAAATCAATCAACTGTTTAGCCAGATTGAGATGGTCTTTCAGCCGGGCAGACGCATTACGGAGAAATATTTCTTTATTCTCCCTGGCCTGCAAAATCGCCAGGATATCGGCTTTCATTTTAGCAATTTGGTTTTCTTTATCCTGAAGCTGGACTTTTAAGTCCTGCTGTATTTTTGATTCCTGTTGGCCTTCCTGATTTATTTTATTTCTAAGTTCTGATTTTAATGAATCCACTTCTTGCTGTTTCAAAGATAATTGCTGGCCAAGCCGTCCCACCTTAGCGTTTAATAAAACAATAGTATTTTCAAAATGGCCGAAATTCTTAAAATGCTCTGCAAAATCATCCTTAATTTTCTGTACTTCCCCCTGAATTTGATTCACCGTCATTTGGTCCTGCAGGGAAGTCAGTTTATAATATTCTGCCTTAGCTTTAGCAGCAGCTGCGACCTGGTTTAACCAACGGATCGAATCATTCTTGATTTTGAGCTCAGCCGCTTGCTGCTGTATCCGCGCTTCCAGTTGGCCATTACTGTTTTCTTGAGTAATCCTCTTCTCAAGTTCTGCCTTTAACAAATCCGTCTGTCCCTGTTTCTCTTTAATAATTGCATCTTTGATTGCGGACCCGTTTTGAACTTCAGCGATTTTCTTTTCGAGTTCTGCTTTTAACAACTCCACCTGGCCTATCTTCTCTTTGATCAATTCATCTTTGGAGGCAGACCCGCTTTGAATTTCGGTGATTTTCTTCTCAAGTTCTGTTTTTAACAACTCCAACTGCCCTTTCTTCTCTTTAATCATTTCATCTTTGGCCGCGGACTCATTTTGAACAGCGGCTAAATTACTTTTTAAAATCGCGATTTGTCTATCTTTTTGGGCCAAAATCTCATCGAAACGGGCAGTCTTTGTGTCCATTTCAGCCAATTCTTGGGTAAGCAGCTGGATTTTGGCTTCTTGCAACCGGCTGATTTTAAAATAATCTTTATTAAACAGTTCCTTTTTAAGTTTTTCGTTCACAGCAATCATCTCATCCTTGAGATCGCTGAGGATTTTATATTTTTCCTCGATCACGTCCCTTTTTAGCACTAAAGTCTGCCCGATACTTTTCATGTCATTGACATCTTCAGTCAATTTTATTAAATCATCATATTGAGAAGTTCTCTGGCTGTTAGTCATGATCCGCGTCCGGTCGCGGGACAAAAGTGAATCGCGGTAATTAATCATTGTTTGATTAATTTTCTCAAGAGTGGCATCCTGTTTACGGGCCAAAGCCGTATCAGTAAGTTTTTGATTATCATCAATAATGCCTCTAATCGCCAATTCCTGGTCACGGTTTAATCTGTCTTGCTCAAGCATCTGCTGATTCAATTCACGCAGTTCACAAGGTTGAACAACAATCGGCGAAACCTCTGTGGCCTGGACAGCTAAGCTCACATTGACACTGGACAGACTAAAACAAGCGACCAAAACGCCAATACCAAACTTTCTATTCATAAAAACATCCTTGATTTTAGTATTCCCCTTCACATTCCTTGACCTTGGACTCTTTAAGTCTCGGATTGGGAAGCAATGTTTGCCCGCAACTGCATTATTTGAGTTCGCAACTTTTCTATTTTCAACTTTTTGATTTCAATGGCTTTTTTCAGGCTTTGTGTATCCCAAATGTCAACGGGCTGGGGCGCCTTTGCCTGCAAAATAGGAACATGCCTTATGGCAGGTAAACGGCCCATATCTTTAAGATATTGCAAAGCCTGCGCCTGATGGCCATCGTAATCTAAAACATGATTAAAAACACTGCACGCCTCATTAAAATCTCCGCGATCATAAAGTTTTTGCCCATACTGCATCAAGGCATTGATGGTCAAAAATCTCATCGCTTCCATATTATTCTGGGCAAAAGACGTCCCTGCTGCAGATAGACATAAAAGAAGCGCAAAAATAATTTTTTTCATAAGAACACAACTTATTATTTTTCAATAACTTAAGAAACATCTTTCAATAATCAGCTGTTGGGGCTCCTGCCTCAACGCTATTGCGAAAGTATAACATCCACAACGACGAGTGTCAAGGCGACCAATTTTTCTCAAGAAAGGAATAAGAGTCGGTAGTGGCGGACCTTGTGTCCGCCCGTTAAAGAAGGCAATTGTTTAACGTTCAAAAAGAATAAACAATGTCATCCTGAACCCGAAGGGCAAAGGATCTTCAGACTTCTTAAGACCCTTCGTTACTATCGCTTATTCATTTTCCTCCCCCTTGACGGGGGAGGACAGGTGGGGGTGAATACGGGAGAACTGCCACTGTTATAGACACTATTATAATTAGCTACACCCAGTACCCTCAGAATTCATATTTTGTCCTTGGGGACAGCAAAGATTTGGACCAAAAAACTCGCCGGAGCAAACCGACGACCCGTCATTACAAACACCATTGCAGCACGGTTCACCAACGGCGCCGCAAGGGACACATGTTAAATCAGGGAAAGTAAACACATATCCTGTTGAGCAGGAACAAGACCAATCCACGCATGTCCCATGTGAACCACAGTCCACCCCGCAATCACCGCAATTGTGATTGTCGTTCTGAAAATTAACATAGGTGCTGCCACACTGTGTGTTGACACATTCTCCACCAACGAAAGCATAACCAGAGCTACATTGACAGGCCCCTGATGGGCATCCTCTGGCAGCAGGGGCTTGACAAGACCCGCCGCAAGTTCCACAATAGTCAGAGTTAGAATCCCAATTGCAATCACAAGCTCCATACGCCATGGGAAAACAAACGCATGGTCCGGTAGGATCCTTTGGGTTTGTCACATTCCCAGCGCAATCACAGTATCCCCAGGCCTTATACTGACAAACGCATGTGCCAGGATTATTAGGGTCTGGCACAGTCGTCCCAGCGCAGTCGCAGTATCCCTGAGCCATAGCAGCACAAATGCATGTGCCAGGATTTTTAGGGTCTGGCAGAGTCTGCCAGTTGCAATCACAATATCCACGAAGCTTAGCCATACAATAGCACATGTTACCCTCACACGGACCAGGCTGATAATGGTCGGGGGAAGAGTAGTAGATTGTTACGCCAGGACATGTGCCGCCAGCGCAACACTGTTGCCCATCGCTACCGCAAGTACTGCCAGTTCCTGTCCCCGTTCCTGTTCCACCAGTTCCACTGCCACCTGTACCCGTGCCTGTTCCCGTACCGCCGGTTCCAGTTCCCCCTGTACCTGTACCAGTACCAGTCCCCGTACCGCCGGTTCCAGTCCCCCCTGTACCAGTACCAGTGCCAGTCCCCGTACCGCTACCGGTACCAGTCCCCGTTCCACTGCCGGTCCCCGTACCGCTACCGGTCCCCGTACCGCTACCGGTACCAGTCCCAGTGCCGGTGCCAGTCCCAGTACCTGTTCCACTGCCACAACCAATGCCGGTACCGGGAAGACTGGGTTGAGTTGTTGAAATACCTGAACAAC